>CAZMFP010000001.1:0-194726 GCA_964565605.1 uncultured Desulfocapsaceae bacterium
TTCTCGCTGAATATATCAGCTTTGGGTTACTGACACAAAATTATGAACACCCTCTAATTCAACTAGAGATTTAACAATAAAAAGTACAACTCTTGCTTTTTATAATCAACTCTTTTTGAAAATACCTTTCTCTTTAATATAGCGAAAGAAACGCAGCTCTTATTTTTCTCCTGGGGCTTTACCTATACAGATGCCTTGGCATTTCCAATATCCCTCAACAGTCACATTAACCGCTTCTGCAGTGTCTACTTGAACCTGATTATTCCCTTGCTCTGCTGCGTATATATAGCCATACCTAAAGCCACCTCTAACTGGACTTTTATACATGACCTTTGAAGGCATAAGAGTTGCCCCAGTTACATCACCACTATCTGCCAGTTCATTTTTACCAAATTTAACCTTCCGAACCTGACATTCATACTTAACTTGTTTCTCAATCATCACTACCGGATTAAACTCCAAGGTTTCTTTATAATTTCCATCTCTTCTATAATATTTAGAATCTGCATAGACCTGTACGTTCGTATTAAGATTGTTGAGAGACGGAATCACTCCTTTAGCAAAATTGCACATATAAGTAAGCCGAACCGGAAACCGATCTTTCGGTATTTTTTTTATTGAAATATTAACCGGTAATTTAAGGCTCACCTTCTCATACGGCCTCAACTCAGTACTCTTGGAATAAATGCAGCGATCACCATCTTCATTGGTGTTGCACGCTTTAAACCGTATTTCTGTTCTTCTTGTGATCTCTCTATGGTTGCTTAAGTTAGAACTGATCTCAATATAATCATGTTTTTTTGCTGATATCTTTCTATTACTAATTAACTTACTGTATCTCTTTTCATTTTCTCCATTGGATTGTACTTCAACTAAACCAACATTTTGTACATCAAACAGTTGCACACTGAAGTGCCCTCCAAAAGGAACCCAACCGTTTCTCGGTACCAGGGCAGGATTGCCTATCTTTGGACGCAACAATCCCGTATCCACTTTTCTTTTGATAACATCTTTACTCCCATCTCCCGGATTCTCGGTCTCTAAAATAAACTCCGTTGGAGATTCTACCTGGTGAGTCAACTTTTGAGTATATTCTTTGCTTAAAATGATATTTCCACTTTTATACAGCACTTTCCCTGAAGTACTTTCATTGTGAAACCCATCCTCATATACCCTGGTGAATATCCTAAACCTGTTCGTACCTCTCACAATAGCTTTAACCTCAATCTGAGAGTTAGGTTTGACTTTAATATCTGACCCATGTTCATTAACCGAGAGTTGTCGGTGAGCTTTCTCAACAGATACTTCCAGGTCTTGAGTTACCAATTGTTTGGTATATGGATTGTAGACTATAAGCTGATAGACCGTTTCCCCTGGCAATGGTTGAAGCGGCCCCACGATAAATTGTGTTACGCTCTCGCCCGGCCCCTCCCTAGGACAATCCCAAACCTTAGATTTAAGATTTGTTTGTTTATCAGTAGCAATAACAACAGCCTGTTCCCAGTTTGACAATGCTACAAATAATCGCACTTTTTCATTTTCAGCCAGAATAGACTTTTCTGCCTTGAAAACAGCAATTTTCGGCCCCTCACAGTTGTATGGATCTCCAAGGCACACTGGTCCGGGATTTGTACCCGGTTGAAATGTTCCTCCAAAACTACCAGCATCAACCATCCCATCCGAACTCCATGATTTCGGCAGATTAACTGTCCGTGTTACCTGACTGCCATTTTGTTCCTTCGGTGTAACATGATGGGGGTTTGTCGCTTGCAAGATAAATTGTGTCACCCCGGAAATGTCTACCGTAGATGGTAGTTTCCCAAGTATCGGTATTGAACTGTCTCCATATTCTGATTGGATGGTCTTTTCTGGCTTTACATCAAAACTCAAAATCTTCTGCCAAGTATTCATTGAGAGGTCTTTTTTGTAGAGCCCAATAGAACGTGCCCGTTTGGCAAATAGTTTATACTCAACTTCTTTGTTCCCCTTTAATACCCTTACTTCCAAACCAACCTTTGGCGGTCTGCATACAGTATCAACAAGGTACTCCATAAATTCTTTGGAAAATTTAGATAGTTGAGATGCTTTACAAGCCTCAGAGCTCGGCCAGCTGCCTTTTTTTATCTGATCATATATCTTCTTCTCCTGATCGGTTAACTTACTCGGATCTTTAATGTCTTGATGCTGCCCCACACCCCCAAATATGTCAATTTCCTTGATAAAGACTCCAGGCTGAGCTTCTTTGGCAAGTAAATTCTTACTATTGGTTACTATCACTTGCTTAGTATCAGATGTCTCTCCATTAGGGTTTTTCACCCACAGCTTAAGATCCACACTGTTATAAATTTGAAAAGTAACTCTCTCACCATATGCCCATTGAAATCCTTTATCCACACCCCTCCATTGCCAGAGAGTCTTTTCTTGCCCAGTATTCTTGTCAGTGGCTTTCAAGGTTGCTTCCTGAGCAGGACCGATGGTGACGGACACTGTCACCGTTTCGCCAGCCTTGGGTGTTTGGGGGATGATTGAATCAATACTTGCATCTGGCTTTCTACAGCCAAAGGCATCATTTGCTTTCTCACAATCCCTTTTTTTCATTGTCTCTGGAGTTAATCGATCGTTCTTTCCTGCTAAAGCCTCTGGCTGCAGAGTATTTCCTCCTGTATCTATGCTCTCTTCCAGATGTTGCTGGCCATCATGACCAACTAGATTATCCGGTTTCTTAAGTAGAGTTACTTTTGGCAGAGGAACCTGTTTTACTTGAGGTGAAAAAACACTTTTGGAAGCGTCTTGGGAGTCTTTCTTGTCAGAGGAAGATTCAGACTGGTTATCTTTGAACGCCACTCCAGACGATATCCCGGAGCCACCGGCCAGACCATCCTTATCCCCAGGCTGGCGCATTTTCGGCGGGCTGCTCTTGCCAGCTGATTTCAGGCTCATCCTATCCTTGGCTTTGGACATTGATTCACCCAAGCTTTCCAGCAGTTTCTTTAACTGCTCAGCAAGATCCTTTTCCTGTTTACTTGCCGACTCGATGCCCATACCTTTTTTCGTTTTAGACATTGAATCGTTTTTCAGCAATTCCTTCAGCTTCTCCTTCAGCGCTTCCAGCTCTTTATTGGAAGGGCTTTTGCCGGATGACGATGGAGTCTGTTTACCCTTAAGCGCGACTCCAGACTTGAGACCTGCTCCACCGGCCAAGCTGTCCTTATCGCCGGGTTGACGCATTTGGGGTGGTTTGCCTTTAAGCGCCACTCCTGAAGATATGCCTGAACCACCGGCGAGACCGTCCTTATCCCCAGGCTGACGCATTTTCGGCGGGCTGCTCTTGCCAGCTGATTTCAGGCTCATCCTATCCCTGGCTTTGGACATTGATTCACCCGAGCTTTCAAGAAGCTTCTTTAACTGCTCGGCAAGATCCTTTTCCTGTTTACTTGCCGACTCGATACCCATGCCTTTTTTCGTTTTAGACATTGAATCGTTTTTCAGCAATTCCTTCAGCTTCTCCTTCAAGGCCTCCAACTCTTTATTGGAAGGGCTTTTGCCGGTGGACGATGGAGACTGTTTACCCTTTAGTGCTACTCCAGACTTGAGACCTGCTCCACCTGCCAAACTGTCCTTATCGCCGGGTTGACGCATTTTGGGTGGAGTGCCTTTGAGTGCCACTCCTGAAGATATACCCGAGCCACCCGCTAGTCCGTCCTTGCCACCGGTTTGACCAATTTTCATGTCCGGTTTTACAGGAACTGCTTTGGAACTGCTTTCAACAACCTTACCCTTGGGTTTTGTCGGATCATCTGATACTCCACCTTTAGCCTTGGCGATTACCTTCTCATCAACATCATCCTTTTTTTGCCCAATCGGCAACGGTTTCGTCTTGCCTTTGTCTTGAGTATTAGCAGCAACAAGTTGCCTGTTCAGCTTCTCAATCTCTTTTTTAAGTTTCTCCTTCTCCTCATCAGACAATTTTTTATCGTCTTTTTTCGTAGCTGGCTGACCACTGACGACTACCTGATTTTTCAAGCTTTCGATCGCTTTTCTAATCTTTTCCTTCTCTTCTTCAGACATTTTTCCAGCATCTGAATCTTTCTTTTTGACAGAAGGTTTAAAGGTGGTTCCACGCTTGAACGTTCCAGTAAATTGCTCTTTGTCCCCGGGTCTTTGAATCTTCAGAATAGATTCTTTCTTTTTCCCAGGATCTGTTTTAGTTAAAACCGGCTTTTTATTCGCCAGCAAAGATCCCATTGCATTATTTCCATCTTTTTGGGCCAATTTGGGCATTTGCGGTTTGCCCGTACCTGTATTGACTGCTACCGTAAACTTTTTCGACAACACAGAACCGTTTTGGTTTCCCACTTCCAGCTGTAAGATTGTTGTTTCCTTAATACCTGGATAGTTCCAAACATAGCTTTCCCGTTTACCCGGCTCAGGGCAATTAATTAAAGTTTTACTCCCATTCACAAGCAGGTAGGCCTCTGTGCAGCCTTCAAAGTCCATGGTTAAATCTACTTTCTCATAGGCCCGGATTGATAGCGGGCTCGCAGAAAATTTATGGAGCTTTGGTTTGGCTCCTTTCCAAAACCCATTGGGTTTTCGGACCACGATGTACGCCTCTCGCGCATCCCCCCACGTTTCATCCTGGTTATAGACAACCAATCCAACTTTACCGGTTTTCTTCGGGGTGACTTCAAAGGTTCCACTGGCATCTGATTTACCTGAAGGTAAAGTCCCGAAAAAATCATGTCCACTAATACTATTTCCGTAAGGCGCCGTATCTTTATAGTTATAGTGGAGAGTCGTCTTTTCACCGAGGGTGATAGTGTCTGGTGAAAAGTAAAAATGGATGATCCTGGCTTTTGGCATGAGCTGCGGACCACCAGCAGTATCAAATTTACCTTTACGCTTTACCGAGCCATCAGCACCTGGGGTGAGCTTGTCCATAAGAGACTTACCGTCAGCCGAATCCACTCCGCCAAACTTCGCAGTATCCTTTGGTGCCTCGGGCAGCGACCTTGATTCCTGCCTCTGACCAGCTTCGGGTATCGCACCTGCCAGCAACTCTCCCTGTACCATATAGGTAAGGTGTGGAATTTTAATCTTCTCTTTATACTGAAGAATCTTCAGAGACAGCTTGTGGCTCCCCTGCTTATTGGTTAAGAGTTTGGTGGGAGCATTAAGGGTTGTCTTCCCGCCATTGGTGAGCTGATGCCTGCCAACTCCGCCAATCGGCTTCTTATCCAACAGCCACTGAAAGACCAACATTCCCCTGTTTTTATAGTAAATCACGGCCTGGGCAGGCAGGACTTCTCTGAGATGAAATGTTTTCTTGGAATTACCATTTTTTAATTTGATATCGACCCTGGTAATTTTTAAACCACTATCGACCACGGTAATCCGCACCGTTTCCGGTCGTACCCCTTTACCACCGCACTGATCCCAGGCATTGACAACAAATTTTCCGGTACGCTTAAAACGGTGTTTAATAGTCTTTTTTGCTATCTTCTTTGTGCCGTCCTTAAAATCCCATTTGACACAGTTGGACAGAAAACCACCGGTTTGAAAGCGGACCTCTTCACCGACTTTGACCGTTGCCTTTGAAGCTTTCAGGCTACGATTTACCTTTGAGACCGTCACCTTCTTCGAACCGGAAAGTATCTTTCCGCAATCGGCGTACATTTTAATAGTATAACGACCCGGTTTTCTAAATTTATGGGAGGTGGATGTTGATCTGGATTGAACTTTAACTCCATTGATCACCCAGTTGATGCAGGAGGACTTGAACCCTCTGGCGGTCAGGGTTGCTGTTTCCCCCTCCCGTAGTTTTCCAGGCTGAATAGATATTGTGCCTTTTTTGGCCTTGGCTATGGTTTTGGCTTTTCGTCCAGAGGATGGACGGGAGGAACCTGAATCGCCAGCAGGATCGATAACTATCGAAGTTGTTTTTATCCGTGGCATTTCTAACGGACCAGGAGGATCACAGTTCTGTTCCTCAGCTCGTATGCTAAAGGTCCCGGGATTGCGATAGGTGTGGTTGATTGATGTTCCGCCGCTTTGTGTTCTTCCGTCTCCGAACGTCCACTTGATACATCCTGTGCTATGGCCATGGAAGGTAAACCTGACTGACTCGCCAGCTTTTAACACTTCCGGCACATAGCTGATTGCATGCAGGTTGGATACGCAGAATAAACTAAAGAAGATAGTCAGAATAGCTGCTGAAAAGGATCGCTTCATATAAACTCCCCAGATGAGACACCTATCAATTAATTTTAGATGAGTAGTGGTCGAAACAATACTATGCTGCAATACGAGTAGCATAAAACTACTGTTCAAACCACCTGTGCACCCACCCTGCTTTAACCAATGCGCTGCAATTTAGAATGTAGAGAACATATAAAAACGAAATTCTATTTTACTTTTCAGAGAGTGGCAACCATTTTGCCAGGGTATTTTCAGGGGATGATCGGCAGACTGTGCACGGATAGAGATTAAGTGAGCCGGTATCTGGGCAGAATTGAGATTTTTCCTTCTCAATCGCAGCACAGAGAACAGTGCACAAGAGGCATATCTCCGGCATACAGAGAACCCATGCTTATACATCAACTAATGAGGTTTCCTGTGTCAGCCGACCACTCGGTTGTGTGAACAACAGCTGTGTCCACTTTTTCCATACCACATTAATTTTAAACATCAAGCAGTTGCACACTGAAATGCCCTCCAAAAGGAACTCTGACAATTCGAGTTTCTTCCTCTTTCAGAGTCGTTGTGGGTTGGCACATGTATTCCATTGTTTAAAGCCACTCATCGGTACCAGTACATTACCCGAGCTGGTTGTTGTAATAATACCATCATCACATTTATCTGTATGCTACCTGGCAATGATCACGAAGGGGGCAGTATTCGTCCTTTCTCACGGTTCCATTTTTCGGTATACAGCCCCCTTACTTTGCTTGACATGTGAAATATCCACCTCTTCTTGATACACCCAAGTATGCATCACTGATTCCTTTATAATTCTTGCAGAATCCTCCGGTAACTCCTTCGGGACACTTGCAACGCCTAGATTTGCAATGATTTCCATGGTGACAGTACGCACCTTTTATACCATCCTTATCCGATGCGCAACGAGTGCCATCGGCACAGTACCCTGAAGCGCATTGGTAATTTTTGCTGCAACCATGCCCCTCCCTTCGTCCGGCCCCAGAGTCGTTAGTTTTCGGTGCGTATTTACCATCTAAACCCATCCAAAATTTTCTTGAAAAAACAGTGCCATTGGGATTCCACGCCTTGAGTTGAATGGTTTTTGGTTCCTCGGGATAAAAATACTGCTGGACATGAACTTTCTCGACTGCCTTGGGATCGGAGGGAGCAACATTTCTAACATTTACATTCTTTTGGCTACGAGAGTCCGTGGAAAGGATCAAGTCTATATTGGTTGCCCCTTCTACATCACACATGAATATATACCGTTTCGGACCCTTGTTTTTCTGCGACGGATAGAGCTGGGATTTACAAGCATTCAGAATTTTAGGCTTTTTTCCATTCCAGAATATCGCTGGCTTTTGAACATTTTTTATCCCTATATTGATCACTTGGGAAAACACAGAGCCGTTGCGATTCCCCGCCTCCAGCTGAAGGTTTGTTGTTTCAGTGGGAAAGAAAAACCAGTCATCTTTAACCTTCTCGCCGACCTTGGAGTCGGGAATATCTAGAGCAAACCTTTTTCCATTCCGAATTAAGTTTACGTAGGTTGCCCCTTCAAACTCATACTGAAATGTCACCAGTTCTCCAGCTTTGATGGAAGTAGGGCTGGCTGAAAATTTATGTATCGTTGGCTTTTTTCCATTCCAGAAGCCTGCAGGTTTTTGAACAATTATCTCTGCAGAGCGAACAAGGAAATTTTTGTTTTCATCAGTAAATGTAAACAAATATTTGGATGTTTTCTGGGGAGTTATAGGAAATGTCCCTGTATTGCTGGTTTTAAAGGGCGGATAGAAAAGGTTGTTACTATTTCTCATCTTGATTTCTACCAGTTCCTTACTGTCTGCACCAGAATACTTGAAATAAAGTGTCGTCTTTTCACCAGCATTTATGACCTTGGGCGTAAAGTAAAAGTGATGAATTTTTCCAAGGACCTTGGCACCCGTAAGAATACCGCCATCATCCGGGAGCATGCCGCCTTTCCACACACCGCCAGGACCAACACTTACTTTCTTTTTCAGAACGACAGAACCCAGGCCGATATTGCTACTGCTTATCGGTTTAGCTAGAACATTCAATTCCTTATCGCTTACGCTTGCCTGACTTCCGGGCACTGGTGTTCCTGTCACCTTTTTCGAGGCACCTTGGGAACTATTTTGCCCGGAGGAAGATACGGACTGTTTACCCTTAAGCGCTACTCCAGACTTTAGACCTGCACCAGCTAAACTGTCCTTACCGCCTTGACCCATTTTCGGCTGACTGCTTTTGTTGGCCGATTTCAGGCTCATCCTGTTCCTGGCTTTGGACATTGACTCTCCTGAGCTTTCAAGCAGCTTTCTTAACTGCTCAGCAAGATCCTTTTCTTTTTTGCTTGCAGACTCAATGCCCATGCCACTTTTCGTCTTAGACATGGAATCCTGTTTGAGCAATTCTTTCAATTTCTCCTTCAGCGCCTCCAGCTCTTTATTGGACGGGCTCTTTCCAGAGGAAGATGCGGGCTGTTTACCCTTAAGCGCAACTCCAGACTTCAGACCCACTCCACCAGCTAAACTGTCCTTATCACCGGGTTGGCGCATTTTAGGTGGGCTACCTTTAAGTGCAACTCCAGGTGATATGCCTGAGCCACCGGCAAAACCATCCTTGTCGCCAGGTTGACGCATTTTAGGCAGGCTGCTTTTAGTAGCTGATTTCAGGCTCATCCTGTCCCTGGCTTTGGACATTGACTCTCCTGAGCTTTCCAAAAGTTTCCTCAACTGCTCGGCAAGATCTCTTTCTAGTTTGCTTGCCGACTCAATGCCCATGCCTCTTTTCGTCTTAGACATGGAATCGTGTTTGAGCAATTCCTTCAGCTTCTCCTTCAGCGCCTCCAGCTCTTTATTGGATGGGCTCTTAGCTGACTGTTTTCCCTTGAGTGCAACTCCAGGTCTCAGACCCGCTCCGCCAGCCAAACTGTCCTTCTCTCCAGGCTGACGCATCTTGGGCAGTGTCCCTTTAATCGCCACTCCCGAGGAGATTCCTGCCCCACCAGCTATCCCCTGTTTTTTACCAGTTTGATTCATTTTCGTCTGGGCAAGGGCTTTTCTACTCTTTGATTGTGGAGGACTCAACTCGACACCAGCAGGTGACACACCTGCCATTTGTCCCTGCTTTCCCACTCCCGGCAGTTGTGGAAGTCCTTTACCTCCACTTTTTCCGGCAGGAGTCATAACAATGACCTTTGATTTGGTAACAACCATAGAGTTCTTTCTTACGCTCAGCATATACGCTGTGTTCTGCTGACGGGGATAGACAGTTATTGTCCTTTTTGCGGCGCCATTATTGCCAATCTTGATTTGATACTTTTCAGTCGTTCCAATTCCTTCAACGAATGCACTATCCGAATTTCTCACTTCATACGAGAACTTGACCCGATCCCCCTGATTCACACTCACTTTGTCCGGTTCAAATTGGACTATCACCGGTTTTTCGACGGTTGCCTTCGGTGTCATCACAATCACCAGTGCTTTGCTGACCTGGATCGCCTTTTTTTGTGCCCTCAGCTCATAGGCCATGTTCTGTTTACCTGGATAAAGGGTTACCATCCCCTTTGCCTGACCATTGCTGTCTATTTTGAGGGGATAAGTCTCGCTGGTCCCTGGGACCCAAATATCAGCCTTATCCACATTTTTCAGTTTGTAAGTGAGGCGACATGGCTCTCCCTGCTGGAGTAATTGCTTATCCGCTGTAAATATAATGATCTGCGGAATATTCTTATCATTGGTTGTTGCTTTTTTACCTATTTTCAAAAGTCCCGTGTTTACCTTAACTGTTGTCTCTACAATTGTTTCACCAAACTTATTGGACAGTTTCAACTGGTAGGTTGTTGTTGTCCTAGGAGAATGTGTCACACGGTGTTTTCCTTTTCCTTGATAAGGTGGGTTGGAAGAAAAGCTTAAATTGGCAAGCTGACTCCCAGTAGTTTTGTTAATAATCACCGCTTTATCAGCACCGCTGAATTGATAGTGAAGACTGACCTTGTCACCTGCTTCGATGCTAATATCTTTAAAAAAGACATCCGCCTTGACCCTTTGAGGTTTATTGGGGTCTATGCTCTGCCGCTGTGTCCCTGCTTCTTTGACAGCAAAAAACTTGGGCTGTGGTGGTTTACCTGCCTGATTCGGCAACCTGACAACCATTTCAGCCCGCCTGCTCACCATGTCGCCCTTTATATTGGTAACCCTCAGTTCATACTCGGTTATTGCCTGGAGCTTGAAACTCATTGCACCTTTACCGTTTCCGCTCCTTTTCTCGGGACGAAACTCCGTGATCTTTTTCCCCGTTGACAGGTTATACAGTTCGGCTTTGTCTGCATTGGAAAACCTATAATGAACCCGTACCATCTCTCCCATGTTGATTGCTTGGGTTTTCGGGCTGATATAAAAATGGTTGATCACCGGTTTTTGCGAGTAACGGTGTATCTTGACGACTGTTTTCCCTGTTGTCTTGCCATATTTATTTCTTGCCACCAAAGTATATGATGTCGGTTGGGTCGGACGGACAAAATACTCGTAATAACTGCTCTGCTTACCGCTTTTAAAATAGTATCCCTTCTCCATTGAGTGGGACTCACCCCGTTTAAAGACATGAGTGGTCAGTTTCTTTTTGCTATCCGTTTCAAAAAGTTCAATAGTGATATCGTTTTGTATTCTACCGTAGAGAGCATCAGAAACAGACATGATAAGCTTGGCACTTTCATCGGGGCCGATCTGATTTGAACCTTCTACTTGAAACAGGTTGATGGTCGGTTTTTGATAGCCATAAAATTTCTTGATATGCTCTTCATTGTGTATTCGTGATTTGCATTCATATTTTTCTACAGGCTGTCCATATCCCGGTTCACCGTATCTCGGAGAGGGTTTGTAGTGTCCCTTGCCGGTGTAGCGTGGCAACATTATTTTTTTGCCTGATTCATCAGTTACTTCTTTCCAGCACCCTTCGTTAAACCTGGTTTTCATATAGGCAGCAAAATTACCGTCCTGTTGAATCAGTTCATAGGTTGCTGTTGTTGTTCCATGCACATTTTGAGCCTGCAGCTGATAGACGCCGGCATCTAACAATTCCGGTCGGTTCGGGGTACCGGGTGGCAGACTGATAATATCGGTATGGGCTGTCTTATAGATATCGACTACTTTGCCACTCTTTAAATGAATGATCTTCGTGACATCGGCCCCTTTCACTTCAAAATCAAGGTTGACCCGCCTTTCCATGAGAATACGCTGAGCCTTTGTTATCCAGATAGTTCCTTTAGGTGGAAACTGTTTATACTCGCTCATATCCTTATAATTGGCCGGCAGCGGCCTCTTATAGACCGCAAGCCCAAATTTATTAATCACCGGCTCAGATGTAAATTTTTTGTTACCCTTTGCAACATACTGTTTCACACTTCTTTTTATGGTGACTGTTTCATACCCCGGCCGCTTATGGACAATCTCGAGCTCCACCGGAATGTAGTGGTTATTGCCTTCCTTCCGAAGAATATAATACTGTTTTGCAGATGACCCAGTCTGGGGCAGACGGATGATTTCATTGATCGATCCCGCTGCTGGTATTTTTTTAATTTCCAGGTAGCCCTCCATCTTCCCAACCCACTGATCCGTTGTCTTAATCTTTGATACCGGCACTTTCAGGGCTATTTCAGTGGCTCCTTCGGCGCTTAAATAAATATCTACAACAGGATTTTTAGGGCTTTTTTGGTCATAGATCACCACCGGTTTCACCGCTTGAAAGAAGTGAAGTTTGAATTCACCAAAATCAGGTTCCTGGGCTTTGCCTAAATCGAGTTTCTTTTCTTTAATACTATCCTTTAATGTGGACTGGTTTATGGCAGCTTCTGCAACCAGAAACGATGCCGATGGTATCCTGATAGACCGATCCAGATTGAAGAACTTCAGTGACAGGCGATGGGAACCAAGCCGACTGGTCAAATGCGTTGTCGGGGGGCCGGTCAACTTTATTCTTCCGCCATTGCCTAAACGAAGAGTCTTAATGGCCCCGATCGGTTTACTGTCCAGCAGCCACTGGTAGGTCAAGTTGCCCTTGCCTTTATAGAACAGCTCAGCCATTGAAGCTAACGGCTCCTTCAACTTCACTTTAGCCGGCTGTACACTGTTATTGATTTTCAACTGGATATCTGTAATTTTCAGCCCATTATCCAGGACTCGGACTTTCACCTGAACAGGCTGCGCCACACCTTTGCCGCAATAATCCCAGGCCTTCACGATGTAATTCCCAGGTTTGTTATAGCGGTGCTGCATCGACACCTTTCCCTTGACCTTTCTTCTGTTTCCAACATCCCATGTTACGCAATCTGAGAGAAATTCCTTTGTTTGGAAACGTACCTGTTCACCCACCGAAACTCTGCTTTTTGAAGCTGACAATCCTCTATTGACCTTTAAAACTTTAATCTTTTTTGAAGCGGATACTTTCCTGCCGCAATCCGCATACACTTTGACAGTATAGCTACCGGGTTTCTTATACTGGTGGGAGACTTTTCTGGAGACACTGCTGCTCTTTTCCCGCTTGCCATCACCGTAGTCATAGGTAACGCACTTCGACTGGAACCCTTTGACTGACAGAAAAACTTTCTCACCTTCCCTCGGCATCTGCGGTGAAACCTGTACTGTTCCTTTTTTAACAATTTTACGAAGAGGACGACGGGCAGGACGTGGTCGCTTGACACCGGGTTTGCTTGAGCCGCCACCTTCCCGTACTTGAATGGTTACCGATCCATTTGGAGGACCACCCCAGTCGCCAAATTGATCCCACACTTTGATCGTGTAGCTTGAGGCCTCATAAAATGTGTGGCTGATGGAGTTTCCGCTTCTGCTCTGCTGATATCCATCACCAAAATCCCACACGAGCTGCCCGGTTTCGCTGGTGTAAGAAAAGTTCACCGACTGACCGACAACCGGGCTGGACGGACTGACACTGATACCGCCGCAAATACCTTCACGATTACCGAACATGAATAGAGCAAGAGTCAAAATAAAAATGATTAAATGACGATTTCTTCTGCCTGTAGTTAGATTCATCTGCTTTCCTATGTATACATTTCTCTTTTCATGAACCGGAATTATTCGTTATCCCGCAGGATACATATACCTTCGCTGGAAGTTCACTTAATTCGTTCCATTTGAGGGTCGCTATCAGCTTTACCTTCCAAAATATTTTTGAAGGCTGCCGGTTTTTCCGACCTGTTTCCTTTCTTGCTTTGCTTTTTCACCTGTTTGAAGATTGAGCAGTTGCTCTGTCTTCAAACTGCCCATAGTAGGAACGTGAGCGATGCAAAACTACTATCACCCTCTGAAACAGCTGTCATTTTCAAGGATCCTTTTGCCGCTCCCTGCTTCAGTGGAATATCATAGACCCCGATCCTGCCGCTGGGAGTTGAATACGATATGGATGCAGCAATCGCAAATTCGATATCATAAGAGAGAATGATCTGCTCCCCAGCCTGATATGTCTTCTTGTTAAATTGAAGGGATCCCTTTGGTTTTCTAGAATATTTCCCTATAAAGATGGTATCGCTTTTGGAATCGAGTACTTTCCCGGCAGCATCATACAGAATCAATCTGCACTCATTGCTTTTGGCAGGATCCCCTTCCAAGCTCTGGTTGCGTGTTGCATATGTAAAAGAGACACTTCCCTTGGTATAGCCATCCTTATCCGGTGAAATCGCCAAAGGTATAAATGTTCCAAAAGGTGTTATAATATTGGCCTTGGTACCATGCCGGAACTTATATTCTGCGATGACGGTTTCACCTGTCATAATCGACAGTGCTTTCAGATCAATATACTCAATAAATGCTGTGGAAAGATTCGTCTTGTTCTCTGATGACTGTTTGAAATCAGCCTGCAGGGTGGCCAAGTTCAGACCATCTGTAGCGACTACTTCATCAAAACCGGAAGCAGCGACGTCACCCGACTGCCCACCCCTAACCCGCTTCTTGACTGTGGGGTAGAGACTCATTTTTGATTTGCCGTTTTCATTCAATGCTAACAGCAAATAGTGTTTGTCTTTCTCAATTCTGTGTGTAAAACTCCCTCGAATCACTTTTTTTCGATCCGTTATTGCCAACAAGTGACGAGGAATCTGATAGAGTGTTTTAAGCTCACCACTATTATTATCCACCAGAAAGACCACCGCAGATTTTGCATTGGCAACTTTGCAGGTTAGTTTTACCGTCTGGCCAACTGTTACAACAGGCGGCGAGGGATCCACATCGAATTTAACCCAGGGAGCCTCTTTTGAATCAGCAGCCGTCAACGGGGCCGCCTTCTTCCCTGTTTTTTTCTGCTTGCCTCCTTTCACGTGAATATCCACCGCAGCTGAGTGTGAAAAACCGGAGTCCTTAACCACCGCCAGCACAGTATAGGTCGTTCGTTTATATATCGGTTTTACAATAAATTCTGTTGTGGCAAAATATCCGCCACCGCTATGAATTGTGTCCGGATCGGAATCTCTCGGTTCATCTCCATCTTTATAGTGGTAACCGCTGAAAACTGTCCGAGAAATTGGCTTGCCATCTTCATACAGGGTGACTTTTGTCTGGTTATGCAGTTTTCCGGACGGAGAGTCAGAGACATGAAGAAAGAGCTTAGTACTGTTTCCACTCTCTACGGCACTGGTACCACCCAAGGGAGCAAACATCTCGATTCGTGGTCTTTTTTCTTTGCCTTGGTGTTTGAGATACTCTTTGTGCATCGCACTATTTTTGTACTTATCACATGAGCCTTTTGAAGGGTCTGAAAGAGGGCTTATCGTCAATCCGTCAGCCGCACCAAAGCCGCCCACTCTGACATCAGGGTCAAAGTGCAACTTTCGTTGCTCTTTACCTTTCATAGTACACCCTCTTTTAATCATCATATCAATCCAGTTCTGTAACTTGCGGTTACTGCCAAGATTAGGATAGGGAAAATCCACCCCAATCCTCGCAGTTGCTGTGCCGGACTTGTTTTTCCCTGTTATTTCATAGATTCCTGATGGAGGGGAATTCCTTGATTGTTCATCATACTCATGGTCGGGGTCGACAATTCGTCCTGACTGAAGATGCTTCAGGACTATATTCTTCTTATCGACAGGTTGAGAAAACCCGTATTTAAATTTCCAAAAATATTCCAGAGCAATCCCTCGTCTAGGCTGCTTTTTACTGGGTCGTCCATCTCTGACGAATTCAAATCTATCTACTGACAATATGTCATGAAAATCTCGCCCAAAGAGTAACTCCTTCTCTAAAAAAACCGTTTTTTTCTGGCCATTTTTCTTGATGACATCTCCGCCGATACGAAGAACCAGTTTCTCTACGGAGACAAGAGACTTTCCTCCCCCTACCGGTATCTTTATTCTGTCGGAAGTTGACAGGTAGTTACTTATTAGTTTCAAAGAAGATTTTTGTACAGGCAGCTTAATTTTAATAAACTTAGGCAGAGGGAGCTTCAATCGAAAAATGAACTCAATATATGCCCACTGGGCACCCTTGAATTGATATTTCACCCACAGTTCATTCGGGGGGTTACCCGGATCGATCAGTTGCTTAAAAACCTCAATTTTCGGTTCAATATATGGTAGCTGTGCCAAAGATGTTGGCTTTATGTCTGGCTGAACAGGTATGTCAGCCTGATGGACCGGCTGCTTTATCTTATAAAAGACCGTCGCGTTCTTCTTTTTAAAATCAAGAATTTTTAAAGAAATCTCATGGGAACCAGGCTTGCTCGCCTGCAATTGCTTTGGTGGTATAAGGGTTACTCTGTTACCGTTCCTCAACTTCTTTAGGTGAATACCGCTGAAAGGTTTTCCATCAACAAACCATTGGTAGCGAAAACTGCCTGTGCCTTGATAGCGAACAGTTGCCTTGGCTGACAATGGTTCGTTCAGTTTGGTTTCCAAAAAATGGTGCTTGCCGTTCAAGCTGACCTTGATTTCAGCGATTTTCAACTCACGATCCCGGACTTGCAGGTGGACTGTCTCGTAATTTCTGCCATTTTTTTCACAGTAGTCATATGCCTTGACAGTGTAGTTACCCGGTTTTTTATAACTGTGTGCTGCCTGCTTTTTCCCTCTTAATGTCCTTCTATCACCAAAATCCCAGACAACACAGTCAGAAACATAGCCCGCAGTTTTAAAGCTGACTCGCTCACCTATCGATACTTTCACTTTTGAAGCAGTAAGACTTCTATTTGCTTTGAGGACAGTTATTTTTTCTGAACCGGATACTTTCTTTCCACAATCGGCATAGATCCTTATTGTATAGCTGCCGGTTTTTTTATACTGGTGGGAGACTTTTCTGGATGCACTCCTGCTCTTTTCCCGCTTGCCATCACCGTAGTCATAGGTAACACAATGCGAGCGGAACCCTTTTACCCACATTGATACCTTTTCACCTTCCTTTGGTGACTGCGGAGAAAGCTGGATTGTTCCCTTTTTAACAATTTTACGAAGAGGGCGGCGGGCAGGACGTGGTCGCTTGATAATGGGTTTGGTTGAGCCGCCACTTTCCCGTATCCGTATGGTTACCGATCCATTGGGAGGACCACCCCAGTCGCCAAATTGATCCCACACTTTGATCGTATAGCTTGAAGCCTCATAAAATGTGTGGCTGATGGAGTTTGAGTTTCTACTCTGTTGATATCCATCACCAAAATCCCACACAAGCTGCCCGGTTTCGCTGGTATAAGAAAAGTTCACTGACTGACCGACAACCGGGCTGGATGGACTGACACTGATGCCGTCGCAAACGCCTTCACGATTACCGAACATGAAGAAAGCAAAAGTCAAAATAAAAATGATTAACTGACGATTTCTTCTGCTTGTGGTTAGTCTCATCTGCTTTCCAATGTATACATTTCTCTTTTCATGAACAGAATGACGGCTGAAGGGCAACATCACTTTATAAGGACATTTTTTCTTTTGGTTTATTACAATTCACACATCACAAGACTGATTGGGTACAAGATACTGGTAGGTTTTCCGGGGCGCAAGTTTGGAGGCGGGGTATTTCTGGGGGATACTCTTAAGACTACACACAAATAGGAATCAAGTGAGCCAGTATCTGCACAGAAATGAGGTTTTCTCTCTAAATTGAGGCGAAGATAACATTTAACCAGAAGCATTTAGCAGGTACCCAGAGAACACCACTTTATCTGCAACAAGTGGTTAGGAGAAGGTCCTTTGATGATCGGGTACGAACTATATCACTCCTTTTTTCCTCGCTTTGGCAAATAGTTCTTTTCTGTTCTTGGCATGCAGTTTTTCGTAGATTTTTTTGATATGGGAATGGACGGTATTGGGGCTGATGAACAGTTTGTCACCGATTTCTTTATAAATCAGTCCGGACTCCATCATTTTGACAATCTCTTTTTCCCTGGGGGTAAGAATAAAAGGATCATCGTTGCGGCTATTTTGAAACTCACCAATCACCATTCGGGCAATCTGAGGGCTCATGGGAGCCCCTCCATTATATAGTACCTCCAAGGCGTCAACCAGTTCCCGAGGTGTTGCTCCTTTCTGAATATAACCAGTGGCACCGGCTTTGATGGCTGAAAAGACACTCTCCCGGTCACCAAAAACTGTGTGCACAATAATTTCTACCTCTGGGAGCTGCTCTTTCACATGACCGGTCAACTCAATCCCGGACATTCCCGGCAGACCGATGTCAACAAGCATCACATCTGGTTGAGACGTTTTGAGTTTTTCCAGAGCCTCTTCTCCACAGGTATAGGTACCGATAACCTCCATTCCGGATTCTCCCGAAAAGAGAACGTCATACGTGTTCAGTAATCGTTGGTCATCTTCTACAATGGCTATTTTCATATTTTAAATCCGTGAGCCTTCTTTATTTCAGTTAACCGGAAATTGTATTTTTCTGTATCGGTAATATCAGTTCCACCGTTGTGCCGCCATCACTGTAGATTCTTGCTGTACCGCCCACCTCTTCGGCTCTTTTACGCATGATCTTTAAACCCCGGCCCCGAGTTGGTTCATTTTCCAATAATCCTCTACCATTATCGGAAAGAGTCAGTGTTAATAGTTCACTGTTACAATGGATTGAGAGAACCACCCTGGTTGCCTGTGCATGTTTTACTACATTATTCAGTCCTTCTCGGCACACATTAAAAAGGATCAAGGTGAGCAAACTGTCCGGTGGGGTATCAGGTTCATTACTCATATCCACTTCAGTTGTAAACTGAATTTCATGGGCCTCAAGAAGGCGACCGGCATACTGCTCTATATCTTCAAAAACAGACTGGTAATTGCTGCCTGTAACATCCATACTGTGAAACAATCCACGAAGCTCAACCAGGCTTTCCTCCGACAGCTCGGAAATCATATTTAACTTATCGAGAATCGCTGGGATTTCACCACTGCCCTTAACCATTTCAGCCAAGGTACGAATATGAACCAGACTGCCACCAATGCCATCATGCAGCTCCCTGATGATATGTTCCTTTTCCCTGGCAACTCTTTTTTCCTGCTTTATTCGTTCCTGGGCACGCTGTTCGTTTTCGATAAATAACCTGGCGTTTTCCAGCGAAATTGCCATTTGGGTTGACAACATGCGTAATAATTCGACCTGCTGCTCTGTAAAAATACCGGTTGCCAGATTGTTCTCCATATAGAGAACACCAAAGAGCTTTGCCTGAATTTCGACAGGTAACGCCAGGATCGACCTGGGATGACTGGCAAGAACATAGGGATCATTACGATACCGTTGATCATTTCTCGCATCCTTACACAAGACAGGCTCACAATATTTTGAGACAAAATGAATGATGGATAATGGCAATCTGGAGCTTTGCTCAACCGGTATGGAGACTAACTCCGGCTCACCCTTTCCGGCTGTTGATATTTCACAAACCACCTCCAGTTGCTGTCTCTTGTGTAAAATCAGGCAACCATACTCTGCCCCGCAGTTCTCCAGAACAATCTGCACCATCTCTTTTAAAAGACTTTCCATCTGAATTTCTTTGGACAGTGTCTGGGATGCTTTGAGCACCGAAAACCAGTCCAGACTCAGAGAGGTCGCATCAGAAGGCAAACCATGCTTGATAAGGTTGTCCGGTTGTCCCGCAACGAGACTGTCTCCGACAAAATTGGTTGTTAGTTCACCGTATCGTTTTTCCAGTTCTGCTATTTTGGCAGTTGCACCCCATTTTCTGTAGCAGGAAATTGCCCGCCTGAGATGTACCGTTGCTGACTGGTTGTCTTTTTCAGCTAGATGAAGTTGTATTTTCAACTCATTGGCCAATGCCTCAATCTGTATATAACCGTAATTCTTTGCACTTAAAATCGCCCGCTGGTAAAAATCTACTGCTTCTTCATATTGACCTGTTACCCTGTATCGCTCTGCTTCAACTAACTCAAATTTCATCAGGTGATTCATGGGCCCGTTGTCGGCCCACTTCTTCATCTCTCTTTGGTTTTTTGTCACCTGTTGAAGGAGCTTTTTTCGAATGTTTCCTCTACTACGCTCAGCCTTAAGCAGTCTGGCAAGCGAATCGTAGAAATTCCGCTGGGCAGTATCAGGAATTGTTCGAACGGATGACAACTGTTCCGCAGAGATATCCGATTGTTCGAGTGCCCGATCGATATCGCCGAATAGATACGCCATAATCAGGTTGAGCATCCCTTTGCGAAAGAGGAAAACAACATTATTCGCCAACTGAGGATCCTGTTCCAGTAGCTCAATATCGGCTAAAGAGCCTTGTATAAAAATGGGATCTTCGTTTTTCCCCTGTAAATTGTGGCAAGCCTGGGCAACCAGAATTGTGTAACTGTATTCCACACTCTGCCTCAATTGCTTGAGCTTCTCAAACATCATTGTCGAGCGTTCGAGAACCTCCTCAAGTGGTGCACCGATGAAAAAAAGATAATTGACGTGAAACCTGGCGCACATGGAGCCATAGACATAATCACCTATTTTCATCGCTCGATGAAACGTTACTCGAAACAGCTCTACCAGTTGTCGATTATCAACAGACCAGTGTTTAACAAAACCGTAGACGGTTGCAATGGTTCTGGCCTCTATCTCCCGGGCATTAAATTTCTCCAGAAGCTGCAGAGAAAGATCAGCATATTCACTCGCCTTCTCCAGATCACCGGTTAGTTGATAAATAATCATACTGTAGCCGGCATAGCCAAAGATGGAGTTTCGACAATGCCCATATTCAAGCGAATAACGAATACCAACAAAGACAATCAGGGGAACAAGATTGGGCCACCCGGCAAAGGCAGGACCAACAGCTATGGAGAGAATATCTAAAGCTGAGAGGATACCTTTGTCTTTTTTAGGTGGTAATTGAGCAAGTTCAGAAATTTGCCAGGGCCTTAAAGCCCAGCGGGTCTTTAAAAAAGAAAGAACCACTTGAAGCTTATGAGGTCTTTCAGGCAAGGGTATACCCAATCGTTTCGACAGATCAACAGCAACGTCAATGGCTTCAAGTAATCTTTTCTCTCCATTCAGTGCCCTGATCTGCAGGTTGACAAATCTTACCTCATCAAACGGTTCCCGTGTTTTAGGAATCACAATAGCAAGCAGATCATACAACTCCTCATACCTGCTCATCATGAAAGCGGTTTCAGCGTACTCACCATATAATGACAGACACAGTTCATAGTCTGTCGTCCAGCCCATGTCGCCACTGTTTTTATCTGCCTCACTCGAGCCGATATCGTGAAGAATCCCTATGGCGCTTTTAAAGTAGGTCATTGCCGGTTCAAATGCCAAGGCCGATTTCGCCCTGAGACCTGCCATCCTGTTCAGACCAACGAGGTTCTGTCGCTCCTTGTCTGTCGTAATACATGAAATTCCCAGATTAAACTGGTTAGCAATGATCTGGGCCTCTTGTTCCAAAGCCTCTGATTCGTAAAAATCGAGCAACTGCTTTGCGATGCGGTAATGGGTGACAGGCCTTTCATCCGGCTTGACAAGAGAATACGCTGCCTGCTGGATACGGTCGTGGGCAAACTTATAAAATAGCTGCCCATTGCCTTCCTGATCCAGCACATCAAACTCAACCTGCTCGTAAGGATGCTGATGCTGCAGGGGTACAATAAACCCTTCCCGAACAGCCTCTTCCAGCAGAAGGATAACCTGTTGGCTGGGAACTCCTGCAACCACCGACAACATGCCTCTCTCAAATCGGTTGCCGAGACATGCTGCCAGTCGTAGAAGATTACCAATCTTAGAATCAAGGAGTTTCATCCTGTTAACAATAAGAGGGACCACATTTTCTGCCGTCTCCAGCTCGTTTAGACCAGCAGAATCGTACTCCCATTGACGCTCACCATAATCGTACGAGAGTAAGTTGTTGGCAACTATTGATGAGAGAAACTCTTTAATAACTAATGGGTTACCTTCTGTCTTATTGTGTACGATTTCGGCGAGAATCCGATTTTCTTTGTCTGAAATATGAAACGTTTCAAAAATCAGCTGATCAATGATTGAAGTGTTTAGAGGGGTTAAGGGTATGGTACCTATTCCAGTCCCTGCTTTTTGCAGCTCTTTGATCATCTCATATACCGGATGAGAAGAGTGAACCTCATTGGATCGAAAGGCACCAACCAACCAGATGGCTGAAATTTCTTTTGCACTGATTAACAAATACATTAAATCCAAAGAGGCTTTATCTGCCCAATGGAGATCATCCATAAACAGAACCAGGGGATGGTCCGGTTTGGCGAACAATTCGACAAATGATAAGAAAAACTGTTGAAAACGGTTGCTTGTTTCGATCGCTTCCAAGTTCGGCACTGAATCACTTATTCCAGCCACCACCTCTAACTCGGGAATTAACTCGATCAGTAATCGGCCATTTTCCGACAATGCCTTGATCATTTCAGTCTTTAAGGACTCGAATCGATCCTCATTACTGGTCAATATTTGCCGCACCACGCCACGAAAGGCTGTGACAAGGGCACCGAACTGGATATCATGCTGAAATTGCTCAAACTTTCCCGCAACAAAAAAGCCACCGGTATTGGCAACATATGGTTCAATTTCCCGAACAAGGACCGTTTTCCCGATTCCGGCAAGCCCCGATACCATTGTTACCTTCCGAGAGCCCTGCCGTACCAGTTTATACGTTTCAAGCAACTCCTGCGTTTCTCTCTTGCGGCCATAGACCACATCGGAAAACCGTAACCTGCCGGTCTGGTCACCTTTATCAAGAATGAAATCGGCAATGGAGCCACTTGTTTGATAGGGGTTGGTGCACCTCTTTAAATCTGAAATAATTGATCCGCAGCTCTGATATCGTTCTTCAGGAACCTTGGCCATCAATTTCGACACCATTTCGGAAAAAACCGGCGGAATCTTTGAAACAAGGGTGTGTATTGGCTCAGGATGTTTCGCCAGGTGAGCATGCACCTGTTTAACGGGATCCTCGGTTGAAAAAGGAGGACGCCCTGTTGCCAGGTAGTAAAGTGTTGCACCGAGTGAATAAAAATCGCTTCGATAATCAGGACTTCTATCTATTCTGCCAGTCTGTTCCGGTGAAATGTAGGCTAACGAACCATTTGGTATTTCCGCTACCTGCATCTCGGATTGTTGCTCTTTAAAACGATCGGCTATACTGAAATCAATAATTCTCAGTTCGTTGGTCCGAGGGTTGAAAATAATATTTGATGGACAGATGTTTTTGTGGAGGATTTTTTGAAAATGAATTTCTTCAATCGCCTTGGCAATCCTGATGGAAAGCTCTAATAGCTGATCGAGATCGACACCGTTTTCATACGCCAGTTCAGTCAAGGGTATGCCGCCGGTATCTTCCAAAACCAGGCATGGTGAATTTTCACAGCTTTCAAGATCAATCGCTGTGACGACTCCCTCGACAGCTTCAAGTTCCCGAAGAAGATCAAATTCCTTTTGGTAGAGTTGTATATTTTCAAGTGTAACAGATCCAGGCCTTAATCTCTTTACGATCAAAGCTCGTTTCTGCTCCTGCGAAAACACGCGCTGCACAAGAGTATTATCACTCTCATAAAGAGTCTCAGCATCTTCCAGGCGCAAAATTGTTTCCATATTTTTCAAATGTTTGAACTGATCTCTGATGCACGAACAGGTAAATTACAAATAAGCGGACAAAATCAAGAGTTCTTTAAAATGAGTTCGTTTGTCCAAGGAAAGGAGAAAAAAGAATGCTTTTCAGGGGCACCATCATCAAATTTCATTCTGCCCAATACCCATTCCTCCCAGGATCCCCTGAAGCTGTTCCTTGGCATAGAATATCCTGCTTTTCACCGTATTGATCGATATGTCCATGACCTCGGAAATCTCTTGATAGGAGAACTGATGGAAAAAGAACAGATCAAGGACCTCCTGGTGCTTGGAGCCAAGTTGGGACATTGCCTGCTTAACCACCTCTTTTCTGTCTTTCATCTCAATCTCATCATCTGTAACCCATGATGAGTTATTGACCAGATCCATATCCTCATATGGCTGGTAGCGGCTGTCCTTTTTCAACTGTTTGTAGGACAAGTTTCTGGCAATACTGATGATCCAGGTCGATGCTTTCGATCGTCCACGGAAGTTGCCGCTTGACTTCCACACCTGCAAATAGGTCTCTGTGAGTATATCTTCTGCCCGGTTCTGACCAACCAACCTGACCAGATAAAAGAAGACCTTTTCATGGGTTGACTCATACAGCTTCTGAAAAGCAACTCTGTCACCGGATGCGACATCCTTCATAAGCTGCACATCCTGACTATATGGTTCAGTGTTACTCATAAGATGCTTTTCTTTTCTAAGTACCAAAAAAGCTCAACCTGAAATGAGCTGTTGACAATTTGTCCGGCGAGTCTTCGGTCAAGGATCACTCCTAAGCAAGAACATTACATATTATTATCTGCTTACCCCTATTAATCAGCAAATTAAAAAGAAACTCAGCTGTTCAACGGAAATGAAAAACAGTCATTGTGAACAAAACGAAGCAGGTAAGCGTAGACTCCGATCTCAATCGGTTAGTTGTAATTGCCACGGCCTGCGGCCTCGCAGCGACTTCAAATAACAAATGTCCAAAAAGCAAGTTTCTTACCTCTTTTGAGAATCAGCGGTCATCAGGTTTCTTTTCATGATCCGGCTGTAAAAAATCGGGTCTTTACCATTTCCAGTCATTGAACATGAAATGTACACACAGTTCGGTAACAACTCAATGGATATTCAATCTTCTCACCATTGCTCTACCAACTTACTATTCTATCGGAAAAAATCCAGCAGTATCACAAAAAACAACTGGTTGTCAGAACGCAAGTCGGGTACTTTTAAAAATTGGAAATATGCGATATATTCAGGCCTGATCTGACAATCCATATGAGCTTACGTCCGATCCGGTCATTGGTCTTAAAAGCATACATGGAGGAATGTCATGAAGATCAGACACACGTCTTTTCCGATTATCCTTTTTATTTTAGCTTTACTCCTCCCCAATCTATCAGAAGCCGGCCTCATCCGATACAGCCCTCCTAAACCGAAAGTCGGCGAGACAGTCCGCTTTGAAAATGTTGATACATCAACCACCTGTATTGCCTGGCACTTTGGGGATGGTGCAAAAGCAAATATCAACAATAACAATAGAGTCTCCCATAAATACAACAGTGCCGGCACCTACCGCGTCAAAGCCTGGGATATGTTGTGTGATGATGGTGGCGCACCTACCGCGCAAGTAACGATAAAAGTCCTGCCAAGAGTAAAAAAGGGCAGTATCTCTTTTAGGCCAAAAAACCCAAAGGAAGGTGACGATGTCACATTGACTGCCAGCGGCTTTAAATCCTCCTGTGTCAAATGGAATATCAATGGTTCAATTACTCGTTCCAAATCCCTTTCGATTAAACACCGTTTCAGCAAACCCGGGAAATATAAGGTTACTATGTACGCTGACTGCGGTAAGGATATTTCCGGAAAAACAACCTTTTCCGTAAGAAAAATCGAAAGAAGTCTCCATGCCGATAAGACTAAAGTCGATGTTAATCAAAGGGTTAATTTTTTCACACGAGGTTTTGTCGATAAAAACTGTGTTTTATGGCGCTTTGACACCAAAAGCGCACGTAAGGGAGGTGCCAAGGCATCTCATTCATTTTCAAAGGAAGGCAACTATGTTGTCAAGGCATATGATTATTGTGGAAAACGGTCAACACCTCCGGAGAGTGTCCGTATTCAGGTTAAGGCTGATAAAGTTAAGGATACCGGTCTGACGATTACCAGAGTCGATCTTCGTTTTGATAACCAGAAAAAATCGGCCAATCTTAAAACCAATGATCCATTATCGGCCCAAGCTACTTTTTATCATAAAGGGAAAGGAAATCTCCAATATCAATGGTTGATCGACAACCAGGTCTTTGGCGGGATGCAAAACTTACGGCTCCATCACACCAAAAAGAAAAAAACAACTGTTCGCACACCCCTAAAACTGCCCACCACAAAAATTGGTACCCATAAACTGAGTTTGCGTTTTTTGCGCTTGAAACCGGATAGCAGAATTCCTGAAATCTCCTACACTGTTGATAAGCCAATACTTCAGGCAGCGCCTGTTACACCAAAACCAAAACACAAAATTCTCCTTCTTTCAGTTTCAGATAAACAGGGAAATAAACGGTCTATTAAAGGATCAACCGTTAATATTAGCAAAGATGAAGAAGAATATTTTAATGTGGCGGTTACCAATGATGGAAAAGCCACCTTGGAAAACTGTACTCTTAAAACAACTATCGATGGAAAACAAGCCGACTCCAAGTCTGTGCCTGATGTGATTCCAGGTGGATCAAAACCGTTATCGGTTTTATTAAAAATGCCATCATCGGATCTGGTCGATGCTAAGTTTATTCTGATAAACAAGTCCGGTCAGACACTTGCCTCACGACAAGTCCAACTCAATGGCAGGCCACCAAGTCTGGCACAAGTTCCCTTGCCTCCAGGGGTCATAGCTGATTTTAAATTATATCCTAACTATGCCTATGAACCAGGAGAGAAGCCAACATTAACTTATCACACAAGCAAAATACGAGACGCCAAGTTATATAGAAAGGACTTAAAAACCGGTAAAGAAGAATTAATTTATACTTTCAAAACTCGATATAATGGCGACGCTATAGATAAAGGTATTCTTGTACTCAAGAATGGTGGTAGGGATAATACCCATTGTTATACCGTTAATTATAGCTATTTTGTGTCATCAAAAAAGATAAAACGTTCCTGGGATCAGTGCGTCAGTTTTAACAAGCATATAGACATGGTTCCAATAATAAAAGATTGGCAATTAGGACCGGAAATTACACAAAAAGGTATTTTTCACAGAAGTGGACACCTGTATTATGATGAGAAAAAAGGAGGAGCATTTACATTTAACGTTGAGTTAACAACGGCTGGTGATCCTGCCAACTATCATAATGTGTATGATTGGGCAATTCCTGAATGTAGAAATTTTAAAATAGGCATAAAAAACTTACCAAAAGGATGGAATTCAAAAAACGAAAACATACCGAAATTAAAATGTGGACATTATCTGAAAAGTTCCTTTAGAGTGACGATTCCACCTGGTGAAAAAATCACTCCAAATAAGAATACATATGACCTCATTTTTAGTACTGACCTTAACAATAAGTTTCCTCCTTCATTTCTTCACCACGATTATTACAACCTGCTAAAACGCCGTGAATTAAGTTTTGAGCTAAAGCTGTACACCAGGAAATCTATTGAGAAAAGAATATCTATATTTAGGCCTGCAAAATCGAAGATTCTCCCAGGAGAAAAGACCCAAATTATTATTAATATAGGGTATGCGAAAAAAGCTAGAATTCATGATCCCAACGGACCAACAGGGAATAAGTGGAAAACTCTTAAGTTAGCCGACACACAAATTGGTGGCTATTATTTTGGTTATTATCCTGCCTCTCCTTTAAAAGACACTACCTATACCCTGGAAGTAGAGGATAAGTACGGAATAATTACTGATACCACGAAAATCGAGGTTGTTCGTTTTCAAAATAAACCTAGAATCTATAAATTTGAGCTGCAATCGAAGATAATCAAGCCGGGTGAATCAACAGATCTTTGTTACGATGTTTATCGTGCAGCAGATGTCAAGATTCTTGAAAAGGATACCGGCAAAAGGCTCAAACGCATTATGCATTCACCGCAAATTAATGAATGTATCACCCTGGAGCCAAAATATTCGACCGTCTATCAAGTAAATGCCACCAATGCTAAAGGTACAACAAGTAAAAAAACTGCTGTTATTGTACAGCGTGATAAAGAACATTACAGGTATGTGAAAGCCGCTGCCGGCGCTTCCAGGAAAGAGAAAGAAAAAGCAGACAGGCAGAATCGACCATATATTGATTATTTCAAGGCAAAAAAAGCCGAGATTAAAGCCGGTGAACTCTTAATTCTTTCCTACTATTTTAGAGATGCTGAAACGGCCGAGATTTCCTACCAAGATCCTCAGACTCAAACGACCGAAATTGTCCCGATAACAGTTCAGAAACCAGGCACTTTTAGAAAAGGAGAAATACGCTTCAGACCAGGTCGTGATACGAAATATACACTCAAGTTAACGAATCCTTTCGGCTCAGTTGATGACAGTGTAGCGATCCGTGTTAAAGGTGGCCAACCAATACCGCAGATGCCTAAAGCGTCGAAAAGCCCAGCTCAATTTGAATCGATTGAAGGTGTAACAGAGTTGGCCAAACAGACTGAGCTTCAAATAGGTCTGAAAAAATCGCAACCGGAAATAAAGCAGTCGGCTGATCCTTCCATACCCGAGAATCGTACAGGGGTAATACGTGACGTCATTGACAGTGGAAAAGGTCAGCAGATTGAACCGGGTAAACCAGACAGCAAATCCACTTCCCCTGCTTCCGGAATTCAGTTGGGTATTCAGGAAACAGTAGAGTCTGGCCTGGCTACCGAATCAGTCATTAAAACTGTCATTTCGGGCCCGCAAGTCCTTCAATTCTATTTCGATCCTCCCCAAATCGCCCCAGGTGAGAAAACCACACTCCATTGGTCATACTCAAGCGATAGGGATAATCCGGGCAATATAAAGGAAATCAGCCCCGGTAAGAACATTGTTCCCCTAAAAGCACCCAGTTCTCAAGGTAAAATGGTGCTTCAACCTAAAGCAACCACTTATTATCAAATAGTTATTCAAGGTAAAAACAAGGAGCAGCAAGCCAAAGAAACGGCCCATGTAACCATCATCCAACCTGAAGGTCTATGGGACCAAAAAGAGCCGTTTATCAGCCTGCTCACAGCAACTCCCCATGCAATAACACAAGGCCAGACAAGCCGGCTGGATATTAGTTACACCTTTGTGTCCGCCATTGGCCTCTATGATAAGAGCACCAATAAACTCATACAACTGTTACCTGTACCAAAAGCTGGCAAAATAGTCTCAACCTCTGTTTCTGTAAAACCTGAAAAAACAACAACATATGTGGTTAAAGCGGAAAACAGAAACGGATTAGCCACTAAAGAAATAACCGTTGAGGTCGCAAGATCGGAGAAGACGACTTTACCGCAAATGCCGAACCTTCCCCCGACAACATCGAATGATAATTTCTTCAAGCCGGATAGAGAACAACTTCAGATTGGGCCCAAAACGGACTCTACCAAAACCAAACAGCCGGCAGCCCAACCTGACGGAAAGCTGCTGAAACTCAAAAGAGAAACTCTTTCCGAAACGTTTCAACCGGGCGCTGGAGATATAGGCAAACAGGTCACCGATTCCCTGCCGGTAGACAATCTGGTTAAAGAGCCGCAACCCTCTGTTGCTGGTGTTCCCAAAATTATCTACTTCTATTTCGACCCTACAGAAATCACTATCGGTGAAAAAACAAAGCTTTATTATAAATATATCAACGGTGGCAACCGCCACGGCGATATAGAAGATCCCGATGATCCGGGAAAAGGGTTGGTCACCTTTACCGGTAAGCCGCAGGGAGAAGGCGTGCTGGAACTCACCCCCAAAGTAACCCAAAACTATCATATGCTGGTCAGCGGTTCCACCGATAAACAAGGAAGCGACTACAGGATGGCCCGTATTGTCGTTCACCAGCCAAAGGGAACATGGGGAAAAAACAAACCGTTAATCTCTAAGTTTACTGTCTCACCGGCGACAACTAAACAAGGCGAGACGGCTCAACTGGCTGTTGAATATACCCATGTTTCCGATGCTGGTATTTACGACAAGACCACGGGTAAGCGTGTGACAACACTGCCTGTACCAAAAGCTGGTAAAATCGTCTCAATTTCTGTTCCTGTAAAACCTGAAAAAACAACAACATACGTGGTTAAAGCGGAAAACAGAAACGGATTAGCCACTAAAGAAATAACCGTTGAGGTCGCACGATCGGAGAAGACGAATTTACCGCAAATGCCGAACCTTCCCCCAGCAACATCGAATGATAATTTCCTCAAGCCGGATAATAAAGAGCAACTCCGGCTTGGTCCTGGCCAACTGGTAGTAAATGCCCAGAAATTGAATATGAGCAAAATTGGTTCGATCCCGAAAAAACAGCGGGACGATTCAAAAACAGGCTATACAAAAATTGAAGAACCGACTCCAGGCTCAATTGAAAAAGCGTATGGTCATGCCAAAATAGCTGGTTCCCAGGTCACAATTGGAGATGGGGCTGGAAAAAAAGATGGTACTCAACAACATACCGGTGATTCATCCAGTTTCCAGAAGGATGGAAAAAAGTCGAATATCCAGTTGGACAAAACCCACCAATATCTCGACACTGTTCTCATTATCAATTTTCAACCCTCCAAGCAATTGTATAAAGAAGGGGAAAAAGTTGACATCTCCTTCCTGATTGTCCCTGGATGTGATCAGGTAGTTGTCTCAGCCAAATATTTAGGCGGTAAGGACTCTCCCGAAAAAACTACTTTTAACAAACAAATTTTTCGGGGGAATGCGCCAACATCCGGCAAGTTTTCCTTCCCTGAAAAAGCGTTCCCCTATTTTGGCAAATATGAGTTACAGCTGTATGCTGATAAACCATTATTTAAAGACCGCCCAGGAAAGGATTGGGAAGATGATACCTATGAGATCACGATCTATAAAGATCCAAAGAAAAAACTAAAAGTCGATTCATTTTCGGCAAATAGGCATTCCATCAAAAAGGGGGAGAAGATCACTCTCTCTTTCACAACCGCCAATGCCGACGGTGTCATTCTTTATGATTGTCAAAACCCGAACAGCCGGGAATCAACAGATATTGATCTGGAACCATACAATGTTGAAAAAGCCGGTAAAAAAATTGCATCTTCCAGTCGTGACTTCTCTCCTGTATCGACTACGAATTACTGTATTAAAGCTTACTCAAAAAAACCCGCCCGGAGCAATGACGTTGCCAGCTCTCGACCGGTTAAAATTGAAGTCACAGATGTTGCTGAACCAATTATACATTCTTTTAAACCTGAACCGAAAGTTGTTCCCTATAACGGCTTGTTAACGCTCCATTATGATTTTGAAAACGCCTACGACGCGGTGATTAAATGTCAGGGATCGAGCAAAAACATACCTCTTAAATACAAGCCGAGTGTACGTATTAAAGGTAAGTATACTTACTCTCGGAATATCAAACCGGGTTTTTGTTTCCTCCATGTCAAGGGATCCGGCAAGCAGAAAAAAGTTGGAACAGCAGAAGTGAAAATTGAAAAGATGGTTCCAACCATTCACAATTTTTCTCCCCGTCGGAAAGTCGTTACCTCCAATGGAATTTTAACCCTTGAGTATGATATTGAAAATGCCACTAAGGCCACACTCTCGTGCCAGGGACAAAAAGCAACACTGCCTATACATTCACGATTCAGAAAAAAAGGCAGGCATTCATTTGATAAAATTACTCGTCCAGGTGTATGTTTGCTTAATGTCACAGGCAGTGAAGGATCTGACAAGACAGGTACCGCTTTCTATAAAGTCCAAGGAGTAAAAGAGCCGGAGATTCACTCCTTTAGCGGTAAAAAGGATTGGTTCAGCAATAAGGTGACTCTGAAATACAAGGTTTCAGGCGCCAAAATCATTCAAATCACAAGGGGCAGATCCCCTATCCATCAGTTTGAACCGGTAGATGGAGCTACAGTTGAAAAGACCTATGTAGATAAAGGGAACAGTAGCCACGACTTTCCGGTCAAATACATGTTGAATGTCTGGTATCTGCCCGGTACGAGCAAGGATGGGTTTGCTAAAAGCCGTGAAACACGGGGGGTTACGGTTAAGAAATAACAAAAAAGATACGGGGCTCTCATGAAGCCCCGTATCTTATTACTAGTCAATAGAGCACTTCTTCCGGTATTTTTTCCTTGTTATTCGTCCACAATATTGAAGACCTCACTATAGGCTTGCCAACCATGATTGGCATCATTTTTTATCAATATTCGATAGGCTCCTGCTGGTAAATCCAGATACGCAGCCAACGTGGCAGAGCCGCTACCACCTGGAGTCCCGTCAAGATCAGCACCCCCTCTCTCTCTGTAAACAGCATCGCCACCAGTAGGATATCCGACAGTCCAGTTGTACTGACCCTGGTCCCCGTCGCTTGAGGGAGTAGGCATCACCCTAAAGGCCAATGAATGGAGGACGCCTGGGGGCTCACTTTTTACTTTTATATTGAACGAAGAACCTGTATAAGCGTCAACTTCCCAAGTAATCAGATGCTCGTCTCCATTTCGCCAAGTGACACCCGCAGCTGGACTAAGCACCCTCAATTCCGGTAAAACAACATTAAACGGTTCACCCTCCCCTGTCAGGTCCGGATCTGTTTCACTTGTTACCTGTAGCTTACATTCCAAGCTGCCATCGGCAGGTACTGCGTTGATCATTTCCGGTGTAGCTCCAGATCTGTTGATGGTGGTTTCAAAAGACTGAGGATAGGTTGCCGGACACTCAGGACAATCAACATCATAAAAACTAAAAGACAAGCCAATTCCACAATTCACCTCAACATCAAAAGGCCCCTGTCCACCGGCGGGAACTCTGAATCTGGCAGTTAGAGGGGTCAGGAGTGTACGAACATCCCCGGCTCCCGGTGATATAACTTCGATACCCTGCCTCTCGCCAAAACGGACAGTTATTTCAGATACTCCTTCCAAATCACTCCCTATTCCTGTTACTTTCACCTTGTACTTCCCCGGAGTTAACTTGTTTCCAGGTGTCCACACATGATTATAAGGGCTCCAATCGAGACCACCGGAGAAAAAAGAATCATCAGGGTAAGCCGATGTTGTGAAATGAAGCTGATATTCAAAATTCCCAACAGTTGTTTCCTTGAGTAGTTCAACATTCCAGCGTTCAGGCAACGACTCACCAACATGAGGGACTTGCCAATCAATGGAAAATGGATTGTCCAGAAAATGATATTCATTGTCCCGATGATCGGTTAATACCCTAATTGCACCAGATTCCGAAGTGACGGTAAAGGGTCGTGATGAACCATAAACATCTGACCCGTGAATATAAGTAATAATATAGTCATCAGCAGGAACCAACGATTCAGGCAGCCTGGCAGTAACTGTGGCCATGCGATAATCAGTCGATCGCACAAGTTCCATTTCTAAAAACTGGTGCCAGAATCCAACCCCCTCGAGTGTGGCGGCATTGCCGACATCTCTAGGATGGACATAGAGCATCATAGGCTGCCCCATTGGATATGCAGTGGGTGGAAAACCCGGTCCTCCTTCACCAAGAAGATTTAAATCAACAACAATATTATCACCAGTCCTCCGCACTGCGGAACCACCCCGAAGATGGACCTCAACTCCATGATAATCTCCTGGCTCATCTGATTCAAACAAACCACCTTCTCCAACTCCTGTTTCAACGTTCTCAAACTGTCCACTGTCACCTATTCCACTTTCAATGGAGAAATAACCACTTCTGCCGAGCAGGCTAAATCCTGATGGGGTTGTGGTTCGGGCCTCAAGATAATATTCTCCCGAAGACTGATTGGCTAAAGGCCACTCAAATAAGTTATTATAGATGTCGGCCAATTCACCCTCGGAGCCAAGATTAAACCCAGTAGGATCGACTTCCTCTAAATTCTCAAAATCAATGTTGTCAAGTGATGGCGGCTCATATAAGTGCCTTTTCACTGCGACCTGTCCCCTCGTGCTCGATACCAAGATAAAGGTTACCATTCGGGACTCGGATAATGCCTGAACACGGTATTTTACCTGAAGTATTGCAGGTTTATAATAAGCATCACCACCAGCCGGAGAAACGATCTCAACACTCCCTCGGCTAGAAGCTTGTGAGCCAACATCCATCTGGGTCCTGGCCATGGGTCCTGCTGAATCCTGGTTGATCTCATCTAAGCTCTGTTCATATGATCTGACACCTTCTTGCTCTTCTTTTTTTGCAGATGGATGCAATGCTCTCTCCACAATGCTGCCGCCCTTGATTTCAAACCGGGGACTTCGCTCATACCAATCTCCAAAGCCATATGTATTTCCATACATATGAGCAGTGATTCCCAAAAATAGGTTTTCCCCAACTAACCCTTTGGGAATTGGGAGACTGAGTGAGACACGGCCTGTCAAGTCCATTTGGGGTCCATTTCCCTCAGTCCAGCGCCATGCTTTTAGTCTGTGGCCATGTTGATCATAAAGCCACACGCCGGCCAGGCTGCCTTTCCCATTAACTACCCGTAAATCAATGGGGATTGAATCTGAATAGACGGCGTCTTGACTCGGCAACGTCCATTCCAGGTCGAAGAATGAAGAATTCGGTCTACACGTTTTTTCCCAATATTCTTTTGTGAAAGATAATGTCGAAGACTGCCACCACTGTCCGCCAATCTCAGTACACTCACGCTTTGTTATTTCTCTCAAGTACCAATTTTCATCACAGCAGTATCCCATTAGAGCTTGAACTGTCCCTTCAAACCGACCGCCATCAAAGGTTTTCATATCAGATGTGCATTTTTCCGCTGCTTCATCCCGACTTGAAAATGGAATGCCATTGTCTTCTTCGCACTTGGCGGGGGAGAGCATGCTCACCTTGCCGTTTATACAGCAATGGATATCTTTTACGCCGCAGTTATTGTTGGCCTCTTCCCTGTTGGCGTAAACCGTGCCGCCTTTTTCGGTACATTCCCTATTGGGCAACATATGGACTTCACCATTCATGCAGCAGTTAACTTCTTGTTCCGTCAAAGCTGGAGCTCTTCCTTCGAAACGACTGCCATCAAAGGTTCTCATGTTGGATGTGCATTTTTCAGCCGCTTTAGCCCGGCTGGAATATTGAACGCCGTTATTCTCTTTACATCTGGCGGGAGAGAGCATGCTCACCTTGCCGTTTATACAGCAATGGACATCTTTTACGCCGCAGTTGTACTCGGCCTCTTGCTCGTTGGTGAACACCTTGCCGCGTTTTTCGTAACATTCCTCGCTGGGAATCCTTTCTAATTGACCGTTCAGGCAACAGTAGCTTACGGGCCTTTCGGTTGGTCGGCACTCCCTGTAAGCCTCTGCTCTGGTATTGAACGGCTCACCACCCCTTCTTTCACACACATTTCTTTGAAGTCTCTGCACATTGCCGTCCACACAGCAGGATACTTCTTGTGAACCGCACGTCCTGTTTGCTTCTGCTCTGTTATTAAACGGTTTGCCCCTCTTTCTTTCACACACATTTCTTTGAAGTCTTTCAACCTCGCCATCTTCTGTACAGCAGTAAACTCTTTGTGAGCTGCACTTTCTGCTTGCCACCAACCTATCTGAGTAAGAATTTCCACCACGTTTCTTACAAACATCTTTGGGCATTATTTGAACCTTACCATCCAGGCAGCAGTACTTTTTTAGTGGTTTACATTTATTATGGGCTTCGTTTTTGCTCCAAAACGGTGTACCTCTACTCCTTTTGCAATTGATCAGAGGCATATCTGAGACACTGCCGTTCTGACAGCAATACACTGTTTCGTTTTCACACTGCTTGTTGGCTTCAGCAGAGGTATGAAATATTTTGCTGTTGTTTCGTTTGCAGGTTCTCTCGGAAGTTTTTTTAGCCTTTCCTTTGATGCAACAATAAACATCTTTCGGTTTACATTTCTTTTTGGCCTCCCAGTTGCTGTTATACGGCTTGCCACCTTGCTGTTTACATTGATCAGCGGTGATCTCCCGAACCCTGTAGTTCACACAGCAGAACACCTTTTTTTCCTTCTTCGATTGGGATGTTATCCTTGGGGCGCATTTCTGCTGGGCAACCGATTTACTGGTAGAAAAAATACCGCCTTTCGAATCACATTCCATTTTGGTGACATTGGAAATCACCCTGCCGTTAAAACAGCAGTGACCTTTGCTGCTTGATGACAGTTTTGCCGATACATCACCCTGAAGCAGCAGTGAAACGATACATAGACAAACGATTCCAAGCCAAACGGTAACTCTCTTTTTCTTTCTCATTACCCCTCCTGCCGTGTCATATTATCCTATTAATACATGTTATTATTAACGAATCATATCGTGATCAACTGAATCTCTGATCTAAAAGAGACCTCTTTCATCATAAATATATGGGGAATCGACAGCACGAGCCCCAATTCGGAAACGTCATACCAAATATTCTTTCCGGCTTAGAACTGGACTGTCGGTACAACAGACATCGATGCGCTGGTTGTCTTTACGACAAAACACACTCCCTTGCCCCTTCAATGGGAACGCCAAGAAGATGATTCTGCCACATGCTCCTTAAATTGATTGTCATTGGTGCTAGAGTATAACAACTCCGTGGCCCTAAGCCTGACATCATAGCTGCTAAGGTACAAACCTGCCGGTTGCCACATTGTTGTCTTCATTGCTTTCCCTGGTGTCATCCGAGCCATCGATGGTTATTCTATATTCGATACCCAATGGATATCGTTCCGAATCACCAGACCGAGTCTCGAAATCGCCCAAATCCACCCGCTCCCAGTGAGCGCTCGGAAAAGCGCGTCCTGTAATTCTCCGGGTGACAAACCAGCTCCGGTATGGCCGTATGGTCTCAACATGAAACTCCACCTCTCCCTCAAACACACGGGGCCGGCTTTGCACATGGACTTCCGCTGAAATCCGACCAGCTGCACTGACGGTTGCATTCCTGATTGAAAAATCGGTCTCACGATCCGTGATAAAGAAGTATTGTTGAGCATAATTATCTCTATTGCTTCTGTTATATACCAGAAAATTGTATTGACCATCCCTGAAACCGGCTGGTATTCGAAACGAACCGGTATGGTAAATAACACCATCAACAAGGATACGCCCAACTGCTCCCCCTCGTGTTGATTGAATTTCGATCTCAACATCCACCGCTGCTGTACTGAACAGAGAGACAGGAAGAGGATTCTCTCTGTAATAGGCAGCCTGGCTCCTCGGTTCTGATATGGAGATCATCGGCCAGTCATCGGTAATGCCTATCCGAAAAGTCGCGCTCTCTGCTGCCAGACCATCCCCGGAAACCCGTACAGTATAACTCCCGGTCGGCAGGCACGGAGTGACAACCCGCTCGGTACAACGACGCTGGGGCGGATAACCGTCAGAAAAATCACTGCAGCGGGACCGATAAAGAAACTGCCGGGAACCTTCTCGCAGAAATTCTATCTCCCAGATAGATGGTATAGTTGACGGATCTCCTTGATATCGCCACACAACCGTCCCACCACTACATGATTCCCAATGCTCACGTGAGAGTGGTGCGCGAACGTCCACAGTGGGAGTTTGAACCGAAAAGGTACTGCTTGTACCAAGCGCTCTTGGGTGAGTAGCGGAAATCATACAATCCTCACATCGCGTGCTTTCCGGTATCGGCAGATCTACCGTATATTCAGAAGAGTCGGAAGGATCCGAAGTAGCTGAACCCGGTGTATAATCAAGAGTCACCGTTGATAGCGATGTACGGTTTCGAATGGTATGGAGCTCAAATGTTATGGTTCCCGGCTCAACCCGGTGGCTCAACCGTATCGATACCTCCAGGTCTCTCCCAGGTGTGGCTCTATCCCCTCTACCAGGGTCAATGAACTCAATAGCCGCACTACCGGCAACAAAGAAGCTGTCTCCTTCACCATGGGCATCTGAGGGTAAATGGTCGGCCCTTATCTTGTAGAGTCCGCTTGGTGTATCAGTCGGTATCGTCAACGTTGGAACTGTCCCTCCCGATGCCGGATCATATGATATCGTTGTCGATCCAATACTTGCCTCACTGCTGTTGAGTATTGAAAACCTGATATCTCCAGGTTCCACCTCAGTGGTAACGATATACTCAATACCAAAACTCTCTCCGGGGTAGAACTGATGCCTGCTGCTGGGAGATGTAATGAGAATTCCGCGATCAAGACTGGTGGGCACGCTCTCGGGAGGCGGTCCAGTCAGCAACCCTTCAGGAATCATCTTACCCATCATTTTTTTGGGTCCTTTATCCGGTTCCTGATCCTTCTTATTTTCTTTGAGCTCCTGTGTTGACGACAGTTTAAGACGCAACGGAGGTTTTATCCCACATGCTGTATTTGCCGCAGATTCACTGTTATGGGAAATCCCGCCAATCTTTTTACACTCTCCCAAGGTCATCTGACCAACCTGATTAGCGCCACCGATCATGCCTGTCTGTTTATTAAGGCAGCACCAGATAAGCGGTGTTTTACAACTCAAGACAGCATCATCGCCGTTATTGGTCTCATTTGATTCAACAATTTGGTGGTTGGTATCTACCCAGGTGAGGGTTGCCTGGCTGGCCTTGGTAATTCTCAACTCGGTGGTGGCGGTTATTTCACCACCTGCTGATTTGAGAACGCCCCCGGGATCAATATCAGTTAACTGTGTTTTTCCTGATATAGCTCCGGGACCGGCTGAGAGGTGAATGGTTGAGGCTCCGTGATTGCTGCTGCTGATCGGACCACCTTTATTTTTCACACGTACAGTCATGAAACACTGTCTATTTGTCGATGTTTTGACAATTTCAAGATCGGCAAGAAGAGCCGGTTTAACACCTGCGGGATTGAACCGCTCAAACCTCTGTGCCCTCGTCAGTCCAAGGTTTCTACAGGCGTTGAGTGCTTCCTTCTGTGTTTTAAAGATCGTTCCATTCAGAGGCTTCTTCTTGGTACCGACACATTCTTCTTTGGTGATACGACTCACATCACCATCATCACAACACCAGATAAGCGGTTCCTGCTGGTTATCATCTCTTGTGTCTCTTGTTTCGTTTAGCGCCTCTTGTCGTATAAGCGTTAATAGATCCCTGTTTGCCAGGGCAAATCGTTTATAGAATGTGCCGCCCAGTCTCTTACATCGTTCCGGGCTGATTCTTTTTAAGGTTTTTCCTCGTACGTTACAGTATCCGCTTGGAGGCTTGCACTGCTTCTCGGCCTCACTTTTCTCCTGGTGAAACTTTTTCACGTCGCACTCACTTCTTAAAGAGGCGACAACAATACCTTTGGTCTTGCAGCACCAGCCGCAATTTCGGTCTGCAAGACCCTCTGTTTTGTGCAGTTTCGCTCCTGTTGCGCAACGCTTCTTCTTTTCTTCCGCACTGCTGACAGATCGCACCTTGCCGTCCTTGCAACACCAGCCACAGTTGCTCTTGATCGATTCTTTATTACTGGAATAATGACCTTTCTTTCGTTGACATTCTGCTCTGGTTATTCTGGAATAAAACGTTCCTTGAGCACAACAGTACCCCTTAACAGGTTGGAGGTTCAGGGGCTTGGTAATAGGAGAAGGTTTTGTCTTTTGCTTTTTCTTTTTTTGAGAAGATGGTTGCTCTGATGCGAGTGGACTTTCTTTTTTTATCTTGTCAACAGGTGAAGTGGCACCTTTTTGGGATGCTGAATAAGATGTCTGTGTTCCTGTGAACAGAAGTAAGAAAACTCCAACGACGATGAAAAAAACTTTTAAGCAGTTCATTTTCTGCCCCCTTCCATCAAAATGGTAGTCCGTCCAGATACACATCCTAAGTAAATCCGAGCATTGCATCGTCTTTCATAAGGTGAATCATCTGAATATTCAAACTCAGGCTCCATTTATTCCTGTTCCCTTTTCAACTCACTGGACAATGTTCTCTACAGGTTCTGCACCCAACAACGACATCTCCTTCATTGACGTCCTATTTGTTGGTACTTCACAGTCACAGGACATCATGCACCTATTGATTGGAAAATCTCCGCAGAACATTTATCAAGGGACGGTAAAGCTAAATACTGTTTAGCTGTCATACTGACCTTAGTGCAGGAAACTCATCGTCTACCTTTGCCTTAATCGTCAATTACCCTGATAATCTTTACAATCTATCTGCTGATATAGCTGACATCCAAATCAACCCGTATAGGGTTGACCGAAACCCATGGGGCAAAATCACCCTCAAAATGGAATTCCAAAGTGGAGTCCCAGCAGCGAGACCCATCATTCCAAATTTCTATTGTTTCCGTTTCGTTCGGCCCTACAGACACAAAATCACTGTAAATAGAAATATCGCGTGAAATCGAAAAACCATGGGGTTCATTGGGCCAGGACCCAACCTGCCTCACTTCCACTCGACCTCTTGCTGTGTCTATTCCACAATTCTTGATTCGGATGAAAAAGCCATGTCTGTTTCCATTGAAAGCATCCGGTTCTTTGCCGCAACGAAACGTCCTTACATCATGTGTACGGCCTGGTGTTTGATAAAGAGTCACATATCCCCGGTCACCGGTGAAAGCGACTTCTTTGCTCATTGCGTTGTTTGTTTCATCAAGCTCCATATATACATTCGGCTCATCCACTGTTACCGTGTAGTCAACTCCGCAGGGGTGGCCGGTCATATCGTCTGGTAGATTCAAAGCACCAAGGTTCACTCGTCCCCCAGGTCCGCTGAGGTCACGTATCACTGTCCAACTTCTATATGGACGCCAAACTGTAAACTGAACCCGACGTGAAAAAGGAGTGCCAGATTCCGGACTCACTATTCTGACATCAGCATACAAGTTACGACCATCTGTACTTCCGATATCCATGATGGAAAAATCCACCGTGCCGCCGGAAATAGTAAACGGTGTACTCTCTACACTGTTTAAAGGATTGTCCCTGTCGGAGACCTGTACAGTATAATTGTCTCCATCCGGAAAATGCTCAGGAATGACATACGTCTCATGATGGGTTGTCACTCCATCCCGGTTGAAACTGTCTTTAATAAGCACTCCACCTTTAATGATCTTAATCTCAGCGTCGAATTCGGATGTTGAATAAAAACCGATGGGCATCGGTCCTCCCCTTGAATAGACTCGTCCACCCCCGGGGGCAGACAGCGAGATCATTGGCCATTCCGGAGTGATACCGATCCGGAACGTGGCATCACTTCGATCGGTTAAGCCGCCACCGGTAACCCTTACATGATAGGTGCCCGTTTCCATACATGGCCGGACTGTGCGTTCAATACATTCCCGATAGGGCGGATAAGAATCACTGTGATCCACATATTCCGAACACCTGGATCGAACAAGATATTGACGGGCTGCACCACGAACAAGTTCAACATCCCACTCTGCAGGCATGGTTGCAGGATCATCAAAGTAATGCCATCTGATAGCCGGACTGCCGCACGCTTCCCAGTGTTCCCCACCATTTGGTGTACTGACGCGAATTTCACCAAAATATTCCGGTTGAACATGAAAATTGCCGCTTCTCCCTCTTAAGCCTTCCTTTTGCCCTGTAATATAAAGTGTCGTACCAAGGGGCGTTTCCAGCTCGGCAGGAAGCGGCCAGGAAAATTGACGCTCACCTGTTCCCATCGGTCTGTCAGAAGGTTCATCGTCCAGAGAACCTAACAACCCGCCCCCGACCGGCTCAAGTTCCGCTTCACTTAAATCAACTGAAGAGATATCCGGGGGGCTATACCCATGAGTTGTTGTCGCCAGTTCTTCACCAGTTGAAGAAAACAACCTGAATGTTACTGTTCCTGCCTCTGTCGGTGTGTTGATTTTATACCGAACCTGCATTGTATCACCACGTTGATAGGCCTGATTCTCCATGGGGATCATTATTTCCATCGGCAGGCTGGACGCCAATGTGCTTCTATAGACCGTAGAAGGTCTTTTCGATATCAGCCTGTCCATACCGGAAGCTGCCGGTTTGACCCCAATTCTTCTCTCAGTTTTTTCCTCAGAATCTTTTGAGGGTACTGTTATTGGGGGTGCCATAAACTTTGCAGTTTTTATAGCTGATACTTTTATGCCACATGCCTTATTTGCCTTTGCTTCACTCATATGAGTGGTACCATTGGCCTTTTTGCATTCTTCCTGGGTCATCTGACCAACCTGATTAGCGCCACCAATCATACCCGGCTGTTTTTTACGGCAACACCAGATAAGCGGTGTTTTACAACTCAAGACAGCATCATCGCCGTTATTGGTCTCATTTGATTCAACAATTTGGTGGTTGGTATCAACCCAGGTGAGGGTTGCCTGGCTGGCCTGGGTAATTCTCACATCGGTGATGGCGGTTATTTCACCACCTGCTGATTTGAGAACACCCCCGGGATCAATATCAGTTAACTGTGTTTTTCCTGATATATTGCCGGGACCGGCTGAGAGGTGAATGGTTGAGGCTCCGTGATTACTGCTGCTGATCGGACCGCCATTATTTTTCACACGTACAGTCATGAAACACTGTTTATTCGTCGATGTTTTGACGATTTCAAGATCGGGGAGAAGAGCCGGTTTAACACCTGTGGGATTGAACTTCTCAAACCTCTGTGCCCTCATCAGCCCAAGGTTTCTACAGGCGTTGAGTGCTTCCTTCTGTGTTTTAAAGATCTTTCCATTCAGAGGCTTATTCTTGGTACCGACACATTCTTCTTTGGTGATACGACTCACCTTACCATCATCACAACACCAGATGAGCGGTTCCTGCTGGTTGGCATCTCTTGTGTCTCTTGTTTCGTTAAGCGCCTCTTGTCTTATAAACGTTAATAGATCCCTGTTTGCCAGGGCAAATCGTTTATAGAATGTGCCGCCCAGTCTCTTACATCGTTCCGGGCTGATTCTTTTTAAGGTTTTTCCTCGTACGTTACAGTATCCGCTTGGAGGCTTGCACTGCTTCTCGGCCTCACTTTTCTCCTGGTGAAACTTTTTCACGTCGCACTCACTTCTTAAAGAGGCGACAACAATACCTTTGGTCTTGCAGCACCAGCCGCAATTTCGGTCTGCAAGACCCTCTGTTTTGTGCAGTTTCGCTCCTGTTGCGCAACGCTTCTTCTTTTCTTCCGCACTGCTGACAGATCGCACCTTGCCGTCCTTGCAACACCAGCCACAGTTGCTCTTGATCGATTCTTTATTACTGGAATAATGACCTTTCTTTCGTTGACATTCTGCTCTGGTTATTCTGGAATAAAACGTTCCTTGAGCACAACAGTACCCCTTAACAGGTTGGAGGTTCAGGGGCTTGGTAATAGGAGAAGGTTTTGTCTTTTGCTTTTTCTTTTTTTGAGAAGATGGTTGCTGTGATGCGAGAGGACTTGCCTTTATTATCTCCTCGACAGGTGAAGTCGCACCTTTTTGGGATGCTGAATAAGATATCTGTGTTCCTGAGAACAGAAGTAAGAAAACTCCAACGACGATGAAAAACACTTTTAAGCAGTTCATTTTCTGCCCCCTTCCATCAAAATGGTAGTCCATCCAGATAAACATTCGTATTAAAGCAGCCCATTTCACCTCATCCCATCAAATGAATAACCTGAATATTTCATGAACATTTTGTTCCTTTACTGCTTTTCAACTCTATCCCGAATTTCTCATGAACAGTTTGAGCCCAACTCGATAACATCTAGAATTTTATATGTTATTTATGGCAACAGTTGATGACTGGTTGCATACAAACTGTTCATGAGATCGGGTTAAGGTTTTACATCAGTTGCAAGTCATGCGTAAACACCAGCCTGTTCAACGGATGTGAGCATCAAGTCAATCTCAAATGGCCACAGTGTCTCTGAAACCACAACCCAACTTATTAGAGTGTTATACAGGAGTACTCCCGATCCATATCACTCCCCCTCCAGGTCACATGACACTCATTGGTTTCACTACCCGACTCGGGAATATCATCATGCCGGTCAACCAGCACACGGAAATCAAGATCATCTCCCCGGTGCGAGTCGTTATAGATAAAACCAATCAACCGTACAACGGGTTCACTATGAGTCTTTCCTCCAATACCTCCATCAAGCCAGGCGGCTTTGCCAAGTTCCGGAATATCAACCCTGATCCGTCTGCTAGTGTCGCCTCTTCCCCTGTTGCCGACCCACACATTGATAAGAAGCTGACGCTGACCCGCTACAGTCCGGCGAGTGATGTGAACTCTATTGACAAATAAATCCACATCAGGATATTCACCTTCACCTCCAGGAACAAAGGTGATATCCGCCGAGTCACTGTTATCAGCACTGTTGGTCACCTCTACCTGTGCTGCACGACTCTCTCCCCTGAACAAGGTGTCGGTGGAATCGCCATACGAGTCAGTGGTTGTATCCATCAGGCGAATCCTGATGCTTTCATTGGACCAATCGAGAACCTCGGTGACATATCCATGACTTTCCCCGGGAACATTGAAACCAACCTCACCTCTCGACTCTCCAAAGTTATCACCATGTATGGTCAGCTCTTGCATGGGTGAGAGTTCCGACCGGGAAAGACTGTCAATATCAGGCACAAACGGCTGAACCGAGCAGGTTGTTTGAGGGCCTTCATCACCACTCCAGTAATATGTTGGTCCACTCGAAGACCCCGGAGCTCGTATTTCTCCCGGATCGGGTCGTTCAGCCCGTGCCGGTAATACAGAAACAACAACATCCTTTGCTGATTGACCAATGGAATCGGCCATAGAAATTGGAATGATACAGCGGATACGGTCCTCAGACCATTCTGTCACTTCACATGGAAAACTGCCACCAGGACCGGGAGCCAAAAGCACACGTCCTTCAGATCCAAAATCATGCCCGTAAATCGATAAACCCGAACCAACGGCTTTTGGACAGTTGGTTGAGGTTATTCTTGCCGGAAAGGAAGATCCTGGCCATGTTTGCCCCTCAACCCTTGTCTCAGACAATCTGGGAAGCATTCTTTCAGCTCTTATATCTCTATTGAGTTCCATCCTTTGAGTATCCTTCGACGGACCTTTCTTTTTGAAAACACCTTCTTTCTGATCAACTTTTTTGTCCACTTGAAAACCAACTTTTCCCAGCATTGGAGTGGATTTAATACCGCAAGCTTTATTAGCCCCACCCTCTGTTTTATAAGGATTTCCCCCTACCTTGTTGCATTCTCCCAAGGTCATCTGACCAACCAGATTACCGCCACCGATCATGCCCGGTTGTTTAATAAGGCAACACCAGATAAGCGGTGTTTTACAACTCAACACAGCATCATCGCCGTTATTGGTCTCATTTGATTCAACAATTTGGTGGTTGGTGTCAACCCAGGTCAGGGTTGCCTGGCTGGCCTTGGTAATTCTCAACTCGGTGGTGGCGGTTATTTCACCGCCTGCTGATTTGAGAACGCCCCCGGGATCAATATCAGTTAACTGTGTTTTGCTTGATATGCTTCCAGGACCGGCTGAGAGGTGAATAGTTGAGGTTCCGTGATTGCTGCTGCTGATCGGACCGCCATTATTTTTCACACGTACAGTCATGAAACACTGTCTATTTGTCGATGTTTTGACGATTTCAAGATCGGGAAGAAGAGCCGGTTTAACACCTGCGGGATTGAACCGCTCAAACCTCTGTGCCCTTGTCAGTCCAAGGTTTCTACACGCTCTAAGTGCCCCTCTTTGTGTAGTAAAGACCTTTCCATTCAGCGGCTTCTTCTCGGTACCGACACATTCTTCTTTGGTGATACGACTCACCTCACCATCATCACAACACCAGATAAGCGGTTCCTGCTTGTTGTCATCTCTTGTGTCTCTTGTGTCTCTTGTTTCGTTTAGCGCCTCTTGTCTTATAAGCGTTAATAGATCCCTGTTTGCCAGGGCAAACCGTTTATAGAATGTGCCGCCCAGTCTCTTACATCGTTCCGGGCTGATTCTTTTTAAGGTTTTTCCTCGTACGTTACAGTATCCGCTTGGAGGCTTGCACTGCTTCTCGGCCTCACTTTTCTCCTGGTGAAACTTTTTCACGTCGCACTCACTTCTTAAAGAGGCGACAACAATACCTTTGGTCTTGCAGCACCAGCCGCAATTTCGGTCTGCAAGACCCTCTGTTTTGTGCAGTTTCGCTCCTGTTGCGCAACGCTTCTTCTTTTCTTCCGCACTGCTGACAGATCGCACCTTGCCGTCCTTGCAACACCAGCCACAGTTGCTCTTGATCGATTCTTTATTACTGGAATAATGACCTTTCTTTCGTTGACATTCTGCTCTGGTTATTCTGGAATAAAACGTTCCTTGAGCACAACAGTACCCCTTAACAGGTTGGAGGTTCAGGGGCTTGGTAATAGGAGAAGGTTTTGTCTTTTGCTTTTTCTTTTTTTGAGAAGATGGTTGCTGTGATGAGAGTGGATTTGTCTTTTTTATCTTCTCAACAGATGGCGTCGCATCTTTTTTTGATGCAGCTTCCACGATCTGCCCAAACCCGACCAGCAGGATAGCGGTAATCCCGGCAGCAACGACTAATTTCAGATATGATTTCATAACCTCACCTCTGGTGTCTCATTCATGGTAGTTTTAATCTTCATTCCTGTAACAACCACACCTTCCAATTTGTCACAGATCAACTCGGTGCCATCAGGTTAAAATGGGTAACAGGTACGTGAAACTGTCTCCATTTCTCCTCTAATGGTTACTGAACATTCATTGTTTCTTTCATTCACTTCGGACTCAACCCCGTTATAATCAGCTTGTCCGGTGATTGTCCCACAAGGAAGCATCAGCCAGCCTGACTCGTACGCCCGGCCCGATGGCCCGCTCCAACCAGGGTCGATAGACCAGCCGGCCGGAATTTCTCCACGATCACTGAATATGGCAAAAAAGGACTCGACCGTTGTTTCCCCCTCACACCGCTGGCTGATCCAGACCTTGGCGACACAGCCTGTAGAGCCGGAACGGCGAACTTCAATCTTGTTGAGCACCAGGTCAACACCCCTGCAATCCGCTTCCAGAGGGTTCAAAGCGCAAACATAGCTAGGTCCTTCAGAGCCGTTATAATAATAGGTTTCAGAATCATCCGGTACTCCTGGTGGGCGGAGAATTGATGCTGGTTTCAACCAGACAACCGCATCAACTGCTGAACGGCCGACATCATCTCCCATCTCTCTCGGAACGACACATTGTACCTGACTATCACTCCATGATGAGACAGCACATGAATGAGAGCTTCTATCGGGTAGGACAATATCGACTATCCCCTGCCTTACACCAAAGTCATTTCCGTCGATAATCAGTGTATTCCCTGGAATAACAGGACAATTCACCGAACTAATTCTTGCCGGATATCCGGGCCCCGGACGGGGAGGTGCCTGCACCGTTGTATGGTCAACAGGCAACGGAATGATCCGTTCGGCAGACATTTCCGGAGCAGGGGCCATCTCTTCACCCCGACTGGAAGCACCACCACCCGGTTTTTTCATGATTCCACCTTCTTCACCAATCAGTGGACGGATGGTAAAGGAAGAACTACCGCCCATGACACTCCAGTGTGAACCCTCATGGTAGCCAATAATACGGTAATTTGAACTGTGGCTGAGGTCACTTGGTATAGGAATGCTGAAGATTCCCATGATGGACATGGATCGACCGCCGGTTTTACCTGGAGGTGTGTAACTGACCGATGTTTCGGCAAACGCAGGGATGGTCGGGTCCCAACCGGCCATCAGACCAAAATGGATCTGACCGGGACCTATCTCAACATCCACGCCCAGCTCCTCCATTGTTTCAGCATAATCTTCTGAAATTTCTATTCTGTAGCGGCCCTGGATAGTATCTCCCGCTGTGTATGTACTCGAAGAATTGGGTGGAGAAATAATAATCGGCCAGAAATAACTGGAAGAGCGATCTTCGTCTCGTCTCTCGAATCGTTCTACATGTAATCTCTTCTCATCTTGAAGAAGCCGTGCATCTTTTTTGGGTTCAGCCTTATTCTTTTCCCCACCCGACCTGTCTGATGCGGACGGTTCTACCACCTTCTGTCTAGATGACAGCGGTAATTGAGCACTGGTTTTTCCTATCCTCCTCACATCCGTTTTTGCCTTTTTTACACCAAAAGGTGGAGTTGACGGGCTGCAGGAGAGTGCACCATAGAACTGGTTATTCCCCCGGTCATCAACTTCAGCAATGGTGTTCCAGCGATCGACATAAACTGAAATATTGTCGGAGTCATCAATTACAATTCCGGTATTGTAGGAAACTTCTCCACCGGGAGTGAGGAGCTGACCGGATGGATCAATGACATGCAGATACATCTTTTCTCCCGGCAGCTCTCTGTACGGCTCAGAAGCAGTCACATGCACTTCCGCTGCTCCATGGTCATCGGGATCAATGGATCCAAGCCCGTTATTTCGAACTTTAATCCACAGGTTACATCGCCAGTCTGTCCAGGGAGTGAGCACTTTCAGATCAGGTAAGACCACTGGTGTCTCGGAGGTGTCCGGACCGAGACGAGGAGGAGCTACCAGCCCTGCTCCGGCACATTTTTTAAATGTGCCGATCCGTTCATTATTGCCTTCATTGCTTTCCGATATTTGAAAGGTGTTATCAACCATCGCTTTGTACCACTGTTTGGAGACAACAGCGGACAGTCCTGTATTATATGAAACTTCTCCCCCTGCATGTTTCAACACTCCACCGGGATCAATAACCCTCAAATACCGCTTTTCAGGGGGCAACGGTCTTTCCCATTCAGTCCCCGAACCAGTGACAAAACTAATTTTGGCGTTGGCATGATCAGCATCACTTATTCCACCATCACCTTGATTTTTGACTTTTATCCATATCTGGCAGCGGCGGTCCACGTCAACCCAGACTCCTGTGATGATCAGGTCGGGGAGCGCACTTTCGTACAGGGGTTGACGAATCTCATCTTCCCCTATTACCCGCATTCTTTTCTTTTTATCGCGATCTTTGGAACCTCCCCTTTCCTCCTGGGATATCGGTAGTGCTGAAGGTCTCATGAGAGGTCGTGGCACCACATATATATGGGTACGCTTTCGGGCCTTCTTTCCAGCCGTATCGGTAGCTGTTACTTCAAATTCATGGGAATAACCCGATCGTGTCAGGGGAACGTTATTGAAGGTGAACCGATACGGTTCAGTTGAATCAGCAATCGGTTGATTGACGCGGGCGACCGAAAAAGCGGCCCTTGTTTCCATATCATATGGCCGCATACCGACATCCCGAATGCCTACATCATCACTTGCGCCGATGGTAAAGGTTACTGTTGCTCCACCAGGATTTGCATAGACGGTTGATCCATCCGCAGGAACAATACTGGTTATCCTGGGTGGTCTTATATCCATTCGCATGCCATGAGATGCGCCAACCCTGACACGTTGACTTCTCTCCCTTTGCAGGTTGGCCTGAGCCCGCATTCTCGTTTTGAAAAACTCCCCCTTTCTTCGATCACACTGGGCTTTGGTGAGACGGGGAAATATTTTGTCCCCAACAGTACAGTGACCTCTTTTCGCCCTGCACTGCTTCTCGGCATCACTTTTTTTCTGGTGAAATTTTTTCGGATCACACTGACTTTTTAAAGAGGCGACAACAACACCTTTGCCCGTGCAACACCAACCGCAATTCCGGTCCGCAAGACCCTCTGACCTGTACAGTTTGGTACCGCTTACACAACGCTTCTTCTTTTCTTCTGAGCTGCTAACCGATCTGACCCGGCCATCTTTACAGCACCAGCCGCAATTGCTTTTGAGCGGTTCTTTCCTGTTGGAATAATTGCCTTTCTTTCGCTGACAATCTGTTTTGGTAATCTGGGAGAAAAATATTCCCTGGGCACAGCAATAGCCTCTCAGCTCTGGTGTTTTTGCAGAAAAAGGTGGGAACGTTGGTGGTTTCTTTTTGGGGGAAGAAGGTGACTCTACCTTTTTTATTTTTTTAACGGAGGATGAACTCTTGTCCTTTTGAGGGGCGGATTCTGCCGCCGTTACAATGGTTGCCAGTAAAACGATTACAACTCCTGTAACGGCAACTATTTTTTTAAAAGGTTGCATCTTCTTCCCCCTTCTATATCGTATTATTTTATATGGTTTTCAACGATGGACTGTATTCTCTCCTTTTCGTTTGTTACGTTGACGGGCCAATTAAAGTTTGCGTTCGAGAAACAGGACGTTGGGCCTGCTTCGCAACGTAAGCACGATCGAATCGATATCTTCACTCTTATCTATACCCACCTGATACATACCTTCACTTGATGGACCTGCGGTAATTTGGCCGCCCAAAGCCTCAATCACTTCTCTTATCTCTTTTTGGGTTGTCTGATCATCAAAGACTAGCTGCAGGGTTACCTTATAAGCCGTTTGAGAATCGGATGAGGAAAGAGTCTCATAATTTGCCTGCTGTTGTCCTGGAAGAAGAAGAAAAACAATAAGCGCACACTGAACAGCAGCAACTCCCCAGCCGACTTGAGGGGCAGCAAAGATCCCCCTTAACCACTCCGTGGCTGTTTCTATAAAGGATGGGGATAAAGCGGCTTCAACAGGTGTGCCATGCTTTTTCTCTGAGCGTTCCTCGGAATCTATTTTTTCTAAAATCGTATTAAAGGCCTCAGGAGAAGGTCGCGCAACTTGTCTCTCCACGTTCTGGTACAGGGTAGCTATTGAGGAATAGGCTTCAAGCTCATCCTGCAACTCTGGATACAGCTCCACACCCTTTTCAAATTCTTTTTTTTGCGATTCCGGAAGACTCCCCTGAACATACAGAGGCGCCAGGTTACGTAACTCTTCCAAGTCAAAATTTTTCATTGTGGTTTCCTCATTTATTGTCCGTTTATTTATGAGATACCACGACCAATAAAAATGTTCATAAAAAATAAATATTCTTCATTTTATCACATCAAAGCAGTCATTACCTATGACTATTACCTGAATCCATGAGCAAGTTGTTAATTAGGTTAGCGTATTATTTTTAGATAATTCATCGATATATCAAAAGGTTATTTGAGAAAACAACATGTTTCGTCACGGATTCAGGTATTAATCAAAGTCAGTACCATCGCGTTGCAGTAACTTGATATATTTCTGTATATCCCCACCACTCCCAAAAAGAATATCTTTGGGTAATGAGTCATACTTTTCATGGATAAGGACCAGTACTCCGGCAACAGCAGCAGAAGCCATGGAGGTACCATTCATAAAATTGAAACGGTTGCCGGGTACCGGCGCCAGGATGTTGCTGGCAGGAGCACGCACGTTGGCTAAAGAGGCCACCTGTTCATTCGGTACCCCTTCACCTGTTTCGCTACTGCCCGCAACAGCGATAACATCTCTGTGGGAAGCTGGAAAGGCAAGCTGCTTACTGGCAGCAGAGTTACCGGCCGGAGCAACAAATAGAATACCTTGTTGGGCACCCGCTTCCAGCAAGGCTGAAAGCAGCATATCCCGGTTTGAACTTCCCAGGCAGAGACTGACAACATGGACCTGTTTGTCTATTGCTCTGTCCAGGGCCTTGGCGATAGTTGATGTGTAACAGCGTCCCATGGGGCTGTTGTACAGCTGTTTACAACCACGAAAACCATATATATCCGTTTCGGGAGCAATGCCCTGAATCCCTTTACCGTTTGTTGAGGCACCTATTATACCGGCAACAGCAGTGCCGTGGACCTCCCCTACATAGCTTGAATCATGAAAAAAATTTTCAAAATAGACCAACCGCTGCTGTAACTCGTGATGATCAGGGTCCACTCCGGTATCGATCACCCCAACCCGTTTTGTTTTTCCCCGATAGCGATTGTGCACCCTGTCCAAGTCCACTTTCTGAAAAAGTTTCTGCATCTTTTTCATCGGTTCTCCCAGGGTCTCAAAAACGTTATTGTGCTGTACCGAAAGCACACCTTGTCTTTGTCGTATCTGTGCCATCACCGCAACTGGATCATCCTGGGTCAGAAAAACAGCAATATGTTTTTGAAGACTTTTGAGTATAAAATGTTCAACAAGTTTCAGTCGAAATTGACTTGTCAGCTTGGCGATACGTTCTTTTTCATTTCCAGAGCGATTAAAACTCACCACAATTTGTTTCCGCAGCGAACCAACCACCTCTTGCTGCAACGACTCAGAAGGTGTTGTCGTATCAACAGAGGAGTGTTGATTTCGAAGCTGTCTGGTTGTTGTTTTTTGCTGAATTTGTTTCGGTTGGTTAGAAAAAGATGACGACCGCTTTTCATCGCCTCCAGGATTACGAACCCGGGCCTGGGGCTGGGGAGTATTGGAGAAAGAGCCGCTTAAACGTGTTACTTGTGTGGTATCACGCCTTGTCTCAATTTGAGAAACACCAGTGTTCACCGGTTGAAGCTCCGTGGGGAAACGGCAGTTTTTTATTGCTTCCTGCTTCTTCTGAAGAGAATAATAGCGGCCATTTTTCTCCAGACAACTTTTTTGGCCAACTCTGACCACCTTATTATTTGAGATACAGCAGAAACCAACTTGTGGCTGATTATGTCTGCAATACTTTTCTGCCTCTGCCCTTCTTTTTATAGAAAAAAAACGTCCCTTTTTTGCGCTACAGAACCTCTCCGATAAAACCTTAACGGCTCCATTGTCACAGCAGTACCCCAGTGATACCTTTGGGGGAGGGACTGATTTTATCTTTTGCGACCTGACTGCTTTAGTCTCTTTCTTTTTTCTAAACGTCTTAGCTTTTTTTATCCTGGGTACTTTTTTTTGTTCCGATTTCTTTTTACTGATCTGAGGAATCTGTTTGGCTTTCTTTTTAGTGGTGCTCTGTTTTTTGGCTGTTGAATCCTGCTGCTTAACATCTTTTTCGTCTTTTGGCGTTTGCTCCTGCTTTTCAGTTTTCTTCTCTTCTCCACTATTATTCGATAGAGGAGGTTGACCTTGATATGGCGCCGCACCCGCACCGGGCAACCAAAGGAAAAACATTAATAAAAACAGCATGATGGCGTGCAGTTTGAACTTTTTCAAATCACCTCTTCCTCCATACCTTCGACCAGTAAATACTCTTTTTTCAACCTCTTATCTTGATTGTTAGTCCGTTTGCCCTCTTAATTTGTTCACCTTTCATTCTCACATTTTCTTAAAAACAAAAACTATCAATAACTGAGCCCAAACATCCTTCGCAACTCCCCACCTATTTTATTGCGATATGCCAAGCAAACGGTTGGCGTTACCAAAGAGCAGCGCTTCTTCAAGATGGCTTGAAAGTTCAAGGTCCCGAACCTGTTGAACGCAGCTCTTTTGATCATCCCAGGGGGAATCTGTGCCAAACAGAATGAACTCGTCCGGGTGGCTGTTTAACATCCTCCTTATCGTTTCCCGAGGAAGATACTGAAAGGCGAAGGAGGTTTCTAAATAGATTTCCTTACCAATAAGGTGCTCAGCCACCTCGTCCCACATTTTCCATCCACCAAAATGGGTGGCAATCAGTTTGAGTTTTGGAAAAGTCGACTTGATGGCTAAAATTTTTTGTGGATCGGCAACGCGTGTTCTGGGAAATGCAATATCAAATCCACAGTGAACAGCAATCATCAAATCATATTCAACAAGGGCCTCATACAGCGGAAACAACCGTTTTTCATCCAATGAAAAACTCTGGTAATAGGGGTGCATCTTTATCCCGGAAAATCCCCCATCCTTTACCTGTTGAACACGCTCAACAAGCAATTTGTCTGCCGGGTGGATCGACGGGAGTGGCACGATTCGTTCGGATACAACTCTGGCGGACCAGTCAAGAATCGATTTAAATTGGGATGGGTGAGTGGCTATGGAGCAGATAACCGAGGTCTCGATTTCAGCTTCATCCATGGACGCAAGCAGTGAGCTCAAGGTCCCTGCAGTAAAAGCCTTTATCTTTCCAGCACTTTCCAGACTGGGAATAGCCTTTGCCGCCACATAGTCAGGAAAGGCATGGGTATGAAAATCGATTATCATATTCCTGTGTTGTAGCGGAGATTGGTGTTTTAATGTGGACCCACCACTTCGTTGGGTGCCTATATGCACTCAAATGAATGTTGGCTCTGTCTCCCACAAACAAAAGTGGTATAAAACAGATGGGTAACTGCTTTATATTATCGTATTTACACTCAATAGGAAACTCAAGAATCTTCCCATTGCTGTTGGAAAATTATCTTGACCTTTTTCTTGGTAGGGTTGTATGTTTTACCTATACAGGCTGGCCGGAAAAATTTTGCAAACACTTTGCCCGCCTTCTTCACCACTTATCGCTATACAAGAGGAATTACTATGAAAAACAGGACTACTCTACTTGCACTTCTAATTATCCTCTCCTTAATAATAACCAGTGGCTGCGCAAAACGAATCGTCGATGCTCCCGATGCTGGAGCCTCAAGCAGCAGTCTACCTGGTCATGATATTAATTATCCTCCAGCAGCGTATTCTGAAGAGGGATTACCAAAAGAGGGGACTCTTGATGATGCGATGAACAATCCTGCGAATACTGCCGAGGCAACACCAGCCACAAATGATGGACGAACATCGCCCGGCTTACAGCCGATCTATTTTCATTTTGATCAGGCAACCATTCCACAGGAAATGATTGAATTCCTTATCCATAATGCCAACGTTATCAAGGAAAACCCCAATATGTATGTTGTCATTGAAGGAAATTGCGATGAACGTGGAGCCAAACAATACAATGTGGCTCTTGGTGAGCGACGGGCGTTAAATACCAAGGAATATCTTATCGGCCTGGGAATTCACACAAACAGACTGCGAACCGTCAGCTATGGTGAAGAGCGGCCTGTCGATATGTCAAATAGTGAAAATGCCTGGGCAAAAAACAGGCGAGTTGATTTTGTGGCTGAATAAATAACCTTGGCTAATGCGTCAAGCCTCCTCCGCTCAAACCGAGTGAGAAGAAAAGACCTGAAACATATCGGCCCTTGGTAAGCGGGGAACTTCAACAACTTTTTTCAGGCTGAGATTTTATCTCAGCCTGTTTTTTTTATTTTCTCTACAATTGTGGAGACAACTTCATCAACAGTTAAGCTGGTTGTATCAATCGTTGTCGCATCATCAGCCTTTTTTAAAGGAGCAATTGTCCGCCTGGTGTCATTGTCATCCCGCTGTTTTAAGAGTTGCAGGACCTCTTTTTCATCGGTGTCATTTCCCTGTTGGCGTAGCTGATTTACCCTCCGCCTTGCCCGTTCTTCCGGGTCACCATCCAAATAGAACTTATAGGCCGCATCCGGAAACACAACTGTTCCGGTATCACGGCCTTCGGCAACAACCTCTCCTTCTTCTCCAATCTGCTGCTGCAGCGATGTCAGACGAGAGCGTACTGCCGGGATCGCCGAAGAGGTGGAGGCCAGCATTGATGCCTCGGGTGTACGAATCAGAGTGCTGACATCTTCGCCGTCTAACCGAACACCAACATCTCCATCTTCGTTTTTGGGAGGCAAAAGCTCAATCCGTATGGTTTCAAGAAGTCGTGTCACCTTGTGCTCATCCTCAAGGTCAACCCCGCCTTGTTGTAAAGCCAGCCCAACAGCACGGTACATGGCACCAGTGTCCAGGTAGGTAAAACCAATGGCAGCAGCGACCCTGCGGCTGACTGTGGATTTACCCACCCCGGATGGGCCATCAATGGTAACAATCTTCTTCTTAGGAGACATATCCCAACTCCTGTAGGCACTCAGCCATTGCCCGTAAAAATCTGGTATTCTCTTCTTCAGTTCCCACTGTAATCCGGATGAAATTTGGGTAACCGTACGGTTTCATGGATCGAACAATCACACCTTTATACAACATGGCCTCATACAGGGCTGTGGCATCACCATGAACATCAATGAGGAAAAAATTCGTGTGGGATGGGTAACTGATGCAGCCGAGTTTTGTCACCTCACGCTGGAGAAACGCCCTTCCCTGCCTGGTTTTGGCTATTATTTCATTAAAATAGTCAACATCCTCCACCGCTGCCAGAGCCCCCGCCTGGGCTGGAGTGTTAATATTAAATGGTTGACGAACCTTGTGTAAACAATCAGCCACCTCAGATGCCATCAGTCCATAACCGACTCGTAGCCCGGCCAATCCATATGCCTTGGAAAATGTACGCAGAGCAGCCACACCACATCTCCCCTGTGATCCTGTCAGCAGCGAAACAATATCAATACATTTGTCCTTTTCCATGAACTCGACATAGGCCTCGTCCAGGACAACCAGAACCGTTTCCGGCAATTGTGTTAAAAATTTCTCAAAGTGATCTTTATCAATTGCCGTCCCCGTCGGGTTATTGGGATTATCCAGAAAAATCAGTTTTGTCCGCTCGGTGACCTGTTTTTGGATGGCGGCCAAGTCATGATTCATCTCTTTGAGCTCAACGACTATATTACGACCACCGCGTATCTGGACAAACTTCTGGTACATCAGAAAAGAAGGATGACTGGTGATCACCTCATCATCCTTCTGGACAAAGGCTTTCACAAAAAACTCTATCACCTCATTGGAACCGTTTCCCATCACGACCTGGTTGGGGCTCACCATCTCTTTTTGGGCCACAGCCTGAACCAGGTTATAGCTAGAACCATCAGGGTAGCGATGAAGAGTGGTGCTTGCCCGCTGAGCAGCCTCAACCGCCTTGGGAGAGGGTCCCCAGGGACTTTCATTTGATGCAAGTTTAATCGAGTTTGTTACTCCATACTCCCGCTCCAGCTCCTCCATCGGTTTGCCTGGAGGGTACGGAGTTATTGCCACAATGTTGTCTGGTGCTTGTATTTTCAACGTGATCTCTCTTCTTTATTTTGCAAATATCAGTATCGTTTTATTCAATAAACGCTCAAGACCCATCTGCTCACTGATCAGTTTCTCAATTCAGATCAGCAAAATTAGGCGACACAGCAAGCTCTCTTTCGAGATGATACCCCGCCCGGAGTAATAGCGGTTCTGAAAAATGAGTCCCCTGCAGTTGGATGCCGATGGGCAGGCCATCAGAGGAAAAACCTCCCGGCACCGACAAGCCCGGGATGCCTGCAAGGTTTGCTGAAAGGGTCAAAATATCCGAGAGGTACATCGAAAGCGGATCATCTGATTTCTCACCGATTTCCCATGCAGGTGTCGGCGTTACTGGAGAAACAAGAAGATCACACTGTTCAAAGGCCGTCCTGTAGTCTCCTAGAATCAGGGTTCTGACTTGGGATGCTTTTTTATAATAGGCATCATAATAGCCGGATGACAAGGCATAGGTCCCGATTAAAATCCTTCGCTTCACCTCGTCCCCAAAACCATTGGACCTGCTCTTCTTATACATATCCAGAAGATCGGCCACACCTTCCTCACGAAAGCCGTATTTAACCCCGTCATACCTGGCCAGGTTCGAGCTTGCCTCGGCGGGGGCAATGAGATAATAAACAGCAACGCAGTAGTCTGTATGGGGAAGAGTTACATCAACAATTGTGGCCCCACTTTTCTGTAGACACTCTATGGCTCCGAGAACAACCTTTTCAACCTCAGGATCCAACCCTTTACCGAAGTACTCCTTTGGAACGCCAATTTTCAAACCGCTCACCCCACCATCAAGTGATGTCCTGAGGTTTGGGTATTCCCTCTTGATGGATGTCGAGTCTTTCGGGTCATATCCGGCAATCGCTTGAGTTAATATTGAACAGTCGGTTACATCTTTTGCCAGCGGTCCAATCTGATCAAGAGAAGAGGCAAAGGCAACAAGTCCATATCTTGAAACAGCTCCGTAGGTCGGTTTCAAACCAACGACTCCACAAAGAGATGCAGGCTGCCTGATCGAGCCGCCGGTATCTGAACCCAGAGATCCCAGACACTGCTGAGCAGCAACAGAGGAAGCCGAGCCTCCCGATGATCCCCCACAGACGTACTTTTCTTTCCAGGGATTTTGCGGGACCTTGAAAGCACAGGTTTCCGAGGTCGATCCCATAGCAAACTCGTCCATTGCGACCTTACCCAGGATAACCGCCCCCTGCTCTTTTAAGCGGTTAATCACTGTTGCGTCATACGGCGGGACAAAATCAGCCAGAATCTTCGATCCACATGTCGTTTTTATTCCTTGAGTGCAGATCAAATCTTTTATCGACAATGGAATACCGCATAAATCTCCACCCTTTCCCTCTGCCAGAAGCGTCTCAGCTCTTGCGACCTGCATTTTCGTCTCTTCACCGCAAAGCGATATATAGGATTGTATTTTGCCATCGGTTTGCTCTATACGATCCAGGCAACTGGCCGTCAACTCTGCTGCTCCCAGGTTGCCCGATCTCAGTTCTTTGGCAGCCTGAGCTATTGTCATTTCATAGGGATTCATAAAAACCTCAACAATTCAGATCATCCTCAAACAAACGATCTGTTTATCAAACAGTGAAAATAAAGAGAATACCAACAGTGATTGGTTTTTCCAGAAAAGGAAACCGTCCATGGTAGCGCTCAACTAAAAAAATTACTCCGGGGTTTGTTAAATGATTCGCGGGACCACAAACGCACTGCCCTTCTGGTTGGGACTGTTTGCCAAAGCTTCCTGTTGGCTGAGAGAGTCAACAACCTTATCTTCACGAAAGGCATTGGAGATCGAAAAAGCATGTGTTGTCGGCTCAACTCCTTCTGTATCCAGTTCCTCTAGCTTCTCAACATACGTAAGAATGGTATCAATCTGGGTGGTTATTTTTTCAAGCTCCTCCTCTCCAAGGTTCAACCTTGCAAGATGAGCAACATACTGAATTTCTTCAGGTGATATTTTCATCGTTGTTTCCCATTTTTTTCTGTGATATGGCTAAAAATTTATCAATATTTTCTGTCAGGACCGTTATTGTTTCCTGGTCAAACTGTGTTCCAGCACATCGCTGCAGCTCCAGAATTGTTTCCTGGGCGCTAAACTTCTTGCTGTATTCTCTACCGGAAATCATCGTATCATAGCTATCAGCCACTGTTAGAATCTTTGTCAAAGGATCAAGTTGATCACCGCTTAGACCATCCGGATATCCCTGACCGTCAATCCGCTCATGGTGCTGTCGAATTAAAACCTGCTCTCGCTTCATAAAGCCAAGCGGTTTAATAATATTTGCACCCACGATAGGATGTTTCTTCATAAGCTGCCATTCTTCCGTGGTCAATTTATCCGGTTTACGAATTGATGATAAGTCGATGACCAGCTTGCCGATATCATGGAACCGGGCCGCACGTTTAAGAACAAGCAACTCTTCCTTGGAAATACCAACAGCCTTCCCTAAAGCAACGGCATATTCTGTCACTCGCCTTGAATGGCCGGCAGTATTCTGGTCCTTTTCCTCCATGGCATTTTGCAGGCTGAGCATAATTTGAAGGGCTGCAGTCTCCAGACCGTTGCTGTACTTAATCAACAACTTGTTCTGCTCTTCCAGTTGAGTGGTTTTGAGGCGAACATCATTCTCAAGATCTTCTTTGTATTTTCGTTCATTCAGAACATACATTCGCTTTTCAATGGCCCTGGAAACTTTCACATTAAAAAGATCAAGATCTTCAATGGGTTTACTCAAGAAGTCATAGGCACCCAAGTTGATTGCCCTGACGGCATAATCCATCGAACCATCACCGGTTAAAAACAACACCGGTATTTCAAGGCCCAGCTTATTGAGAACCTCAATGGTTGCAAACCCATCCATTTGAGGCATATTGATATCAAGAATAATAACATCAAACGACTCATCAATGGTCTGGATCGCATCAGTGCCATCGGGCACAGCAACAACTTCATAGCCAAATGCTTTCAGTATATTACTTATTGTGCTGCGGACTAACGTATCATCATCCGCCACCATTATTTTTGCAGGCTTCTTTTCCGAAATCACTTTTCTTAAACTCGCTTCTGTGTCAATTCCCATACCTATAATAAATGGAGCTGGATCGAATTAAATATTCCAGTATCGTTGAGCTACATTTTTTGCATTATTGATTGCACCATCGTCCGACCGCTCCGTTTGAAACAGATCGCCACTTCTTTCCGAGATGCTGGAGGAAAAATCCGTCGGCAGCTCGACCCCGGCCAACTCACTCAAAACAGCCAAAGCCCCATCCCGCATACCCGTTAAATTATAGCCCCCTTCAAGGGTAACCAGCAGCCGACCATCACAAACTGTTTCTGCAAGCCTGGTTAATACGCGTGTCATATAGCCAAAACCCTCATGGGTTACCCGCATTGCCCCCAAAGGGTCACCTTGATAAATATCAAAACCGGCAGACAGCAGGATCAGCTGCGGTTTATACTCCAAACCAATCGGTTCGACAATCTCTTTGAAGAGCGTGGCATACTCCAAGTCACCCTGGCCTCCACCCATCGGGATATTAACAGTGTACCCTTCTCCTGCTCCCCGACCAACCTCGTGTAAACCTCCTGTCCCAGGGTAATGAGGGTATTGATGAGATGAGAGATAGAGCACCTTTTCTGTTTCATAAAAACTGTTTTGCGTTCCGTTACCATGGTGAAGATCCCAATCAATAATCATTATCCGTTCAAGACCATGGTGAGCCATGGCATGACGGGCCGCAATGGCAACATTGTTAAAAAGGCAAAACCCCATGGCACGATCTTTTTCAGCATGGTGGCCAGGGGGACGAACTATGGCAAAACCGTTATCAATCTCTTTATCCATCAAAAGATCCACACCTGTCACAACAGCCCCAACAGCAAGACAGGCCGCATCGTACGAGTCCGCAGATGTCGTTGTATCCGCATCTAAAGCGTTATAGCTCGATCCCGCCGTTGAGGCTACTCGATCGATCAGGGATGAGGAGTGGTTCTGTGAGATTGTTTCATGTGAAACTGTGGAAAACTTGGGGAAAACTAAAGGAGATTCAAAATTGGCGGAATCAAGCACATCGTAAATGACCCGTAACCTGTCTGGTGACTCAGGGTGAGATGGTCCTGTATCATGGCGTAAAAACAAATCATTTCTGAAAACCGCTGTTTTTCTCATCGTTCTTCCTCTTCTTAAAGTCGGTTTGTTTTAATGAGTCGTGTTTCTGTGACAATATAATCCATCATTTCATCATGTGGCTCAAGTTCTATTTGTTTCTGGAGCTGCAGATCAAAACAGATGCCGATACGAATGGCTTCGGGTGATTTATTGGCCAGAAAACGGTCATAAAAACCTCCCCCATACCCCATTCGACCGCCCCTTTCATCAAAAACAGAGCCGGGCAAAACAACCACATCAATTGTTTTTGGATCGATGGTTCTTACGGCTGTTACCTCTGCCTTGGGTTCAGGAATTCCACAATAACCAGCTTCAAGATCTTTTTCCAGTGATGAAACAGAAACGGGAACCAGCCTTCTTTCTTCTACCAATGTTAAAGGAACAGCCACCTTTTTATTTTGCTCAAGAAGGGCCTCTATGAGAGAACAGGTACCAACCTCTTTTTTATAGTCAACATAACAAAAAAGAATCTTGCTCTGTTGAACCTGTTTGAGAGTCAGTATTTTTTCTTTAATCTGCTCACTTTTTATTGCCCATTCACCTTGACCAAGGTTACTTCGGGTCGAGAGTGTTTTCTTTCTCAACTCTTTTGCTGATGATATCGTTTTCATACAATCCTCCCGCAAAAAAAAACGCAGAATCCGAAACGGAATTCTGCGTTTTTTATACCATGGTTTTGTTAAATATTACATGGGTACCAGTAATTTATTCGTTTCCTCATTCCAACTAATAACCAGGTACCAGATCAACATGGCACCTATTACGAGAAACAGTGTCGGGCCGTAGCCCAACGCCTCAGGAAGATAAATGGCTTTTCCAAAAACTCCATCTGCCTCAAAGTCATTGTCTTTAAACCAGGCGGTAAAAATAGAGTTTGTTACGGCAAAGAACGGCACAACCATTATCAGCTTGACCTGCCCTTCTCCGACACGCCACAGAGTTCCTGTACCACATCCTCCTGCAAACATGGCGCCCAGGCCAAAAAGGAAACCACCAAGCACACCGCCCCAGCCAAATGTACCCCTTACATAGTTAACGGTAGCAAGGACCGCGTCTCCTTCCCCTCTCATTGGGACAGAGTATTTCAACACAGCGGCGCCGAGCGCTACCAGAATAATGGATAACATGACGGATTTTGCCATGGTTGTATCACCTGTCATATGCGGCTCACGAAAACCCTGAACCATGCACCAGCGTCCTCGCTGCATAGCGTAACCCAGGCCTGCTGAGATAATCATGATTCCGGAAAGTGAGTTCATATAGTCTGAATCCTCAGCTCCGGCATAACAGTACGCTCCAATAATAATAAATAGAATTCCTCCCACACCCAGAAGATACATGAGTGGTTTGGGAAGCCCTATTGTTTTTGACCCTCCTGAGCCCCACATAACATGTTCCATTTCGAGATAGAGCATTTTCAGGCCCAACACAACACCAATCACTAGCCCGAGCCACATGGCAAATCCATGGGCTGAAAGGTTACCAAGCGCGTTATAAAAACCACCCACATTACATCCACCAGCAAGGGCTGCACCAGCACCCATCAGAACACCAGCGATAACGGCCTTAACCATTTCTCTGTATGGTGGAATTCTGAAGGCAAAATTGTTACCAAGACAAGCTGAAATGAAAGCACCTATAACAAAAGCAACGCCAATAACCGACCCGGATGCTTTTAATATTCCCTTTGGTGCTTCGTCATAATAACCGAAAATCCAGGCATCGCTGTTAAACAGTGTAGCCAGACCATACATGATCCAGTCACCCCAGTTTCTAACAGCGCCAACAGCACCCCATGGTCTCCACCAGGCCATGATCAGAACTGAGAGAAAAGCTACGACAATACCTGTAACAACAGCATTCCATTCATCTTCACAAAGGATTTTATATAAACCCTTCACCTTCGACACCATTACATTTTCTTCACTCATTGCTCCTCCTTTCAAAAAATATGAAAAACAAACAGCTTAATTGCACTTTGACACACTCTCATTACCTCATCTACCGCTCTTTTGTCAAGCACACTCTGTCCCACGATGTGGTGTTTTGTAGCCGTTTTCTAAGAACTTAACCAAAAACATATTCTCTCCAATCACCTGATAAACACAGGTTTTACCTCTTTTAGCTTGACAGTTTGTGCCACCTAAAGTATAGATTTCTTGTTAATTCACGACAGTTATTTCAAATTGGTGATTGCTCCCTATCCGGTAGCGTCACTATTTCTTTCTTTGAACCATTCTGGAGGAACTCATGAGTGATATCAAACAAGTAGATGACAGTGTAAGCCCCACCACAGTTCTTGATGCGAAAGGATTAAGCTGCCCCATGCCCCTGCTTCGCACCAAAAAGGAAATGAACAAACTCAACGCGGGAGACGTTCTCCAAGTTGATGGAACCGACCCCGGTTCCCGAAATGATATTCCGGGCTGGTGTTCTCGTTCCGGTCACGAATATCTTGGGGAAAAAGAAGAGTCCGGATACTTCAGCTTTTTCATCAAAAAAGGCTAGACAGGGTCTTCTCTTTTTATTCAAAGTGTCTGGGGAGGTATTTTCGGATATCCTCCCCTTTTTTGCATATACAGCCCCAACCACGAGTTCACTTTGAAAACAACATAATATTATATAGATGGAGGAAAAAATGGCTAAAAGTCTCGGTATTTTTGTTACCAATCCTGATAACTGGCAACATGTTATGGGAATAACTAAAGCCGCAAAAGCGAAAGGATCCAAAGTAAAAGTTTTTTTCACCTGGGAAGGAACCAAAAACGCCAAACTCCCTGAGTTTCCAGAACTTTGTTCTCTGGCGGATGATGTATCCATTTGTGTCGACAGCTATAAAAAAATGGGTTTTGATATTGATGATGTTCCTGAAGGTCTCGAAGCTAAAGATATGGCAACCCAGGCCCAACACGGAATTATAATCGAAGATTACGACTGCTATATCAGTTTATAAGGAGAGTGATACCATGGAATATAAAAAAGTATGTTTTATGTACCGACACAAAGATTATGCCCTTGACGGCATGAGATCTGCTCTCGGTCTTGCAGTAGAAAACATGTATTCTTACGGCGTTGTAATGGATACCGAAATGGACCAACTCGACGAACATAATATGGAATCCATTGAGATGTTACGCGATATGGAAGGTGAAATTTTTGCCACAGAACAGGTTAATGTGGATAAAAACAGTTTTGAACCGATCACCATTGAAGAGTTAGGGGAAAAACTGCGAGACATGTCAATCGTTGTCCCTTACGGAATAAAATAACCTTCCAGGAGATTAGTGATGAAAGTATTAAATGTATATAGATCTGAGCCTGATGAGACGGTAACAAAACTGGTAGAAATCGTTACCAGAGACAGAGATGCCGATAGTTTTGATTTAAACGTTGACTCACCAAATTATGATGAATTGGTAGATAAGATTTTTGATGCCGATCAAACAATTTGCTGGTGGTAACCTACACGTAAATAGTAAAAAGGTTTTTTAACTCCGGTTAAAAAACCTTTTTTTACTGCTTGTTGCCTGTCAGACAAATAGTGTTTGTGTTAGCTGCTTCTTTCCGGGGATGGCAACCCTTTGTTATAAAAAGAAAATTTTCCAGACAAAACCACACAAAACTCAAGCCTGTTTCAGCAAACTACTTTTTCTTTTAGAGATTCAAACAGAAAACAAACCACCCATTACACTATTATGAATGGTTTTTCGAAAGTCATTTATTTCATCTTTTGACGTTTCCATCAATACTCGGTTGGTTAAAATAACCACAGCAACTCTCTTGGCCATATCCATCCAAAAGGATGTTCCTGTAAAACCAAGATGTCCAAAACTACTCTTTGAAAAATACTTTCCTGTAACCGAACCTGAAGAAGATGGGGTATCATAACCACAGGTCCAGGTTGAGGCACCTTTTTTCAAGGCTTTTTGCAAAATATCATACGAGTACAAACTTGAGGTCTCTTGTTCCGTGTACTGCTTTATAACTTTTTCACAAAAGAGAAGAACCCCATCCAAAGTACCGAACAAACCGGCATGACCGGCTACTCCTCCCATTATTCGACAGTTATCATCATTTACAATTCCGCACACCGATTTACCTGTTTTTACGTTAACAGCTGTGGCTACACACTTCTCTGGACCAATTTCTCTGTTCTTTAAAAAAATAATTTTATCTTCAAGGGAATAACCGGGTGCTATTTTCCGTTTCCACATTTCATCAAGAGACGTCTCTGTTTTTTTCTCTATTATATTTCCAAGAAGAATATACCCAAGGTCACTGTATTCTGTTTTTAACCCAGGAGTCGCTATCAATTTATCGGTGAGGATATGTTGAGTTATCTTTTCCTTAACACCACCCTCTTTCTTTTTATTAAAAATATCATAATAGGGTCTGTGGGCTGGAAGGCCTGAACAGTGAGAAAGTAGTTTTTCTAACGTTATCTTTTTCTTCTCTTTAGAAACAGGAGTAGAAAGTAAAGACTCTATATTGTCCTGCCAATCAATCAAACCGGAGTAAAGCAGATGTAAGATAGAGCTTACTGTGACAATAGGCTTTGTCAGAGAGGCTAAGTCAAATAATATTTCTGACGATACCGGGTTTTTTTGATCATTTTTTTCAGTATATCCCCCATAGATGAGTTTGCGTGATATCTTCCCTTTTTGATTAATACGACAAAAGCCTACGGCTGCACCTGAGAAGAGATTTATCTCTAAAGCCTGATGAATCTGCCTTTTTATCTTTTCTTTTAGAACATGCATTCTTCTGCTAAAAATTTAAACTTTTACCGATTATCATGGAAGTTTAGCCTAACAGTATCTTTTGGTATTTATGCCAAGAAGTCTTGGTACTTTAAAAGCTTTTTTATAAACAATAAAAAAGATAATTTAAAAGAAACCCTCTTCAACAATCCTTTCATTTACAACCCCGTTCATAACAAACCAACCTTTCTTCACTTTTAATCCCTCCTTTCTCCACTGAACTACCTGTAAATAAAGAAAAAATTTAAAAATTTTTTTATGATACAGGGCACTAAAGTTGTTGGATTATTCTATTGTTTTTTTCCAGTATTTTTACTAGATTAGTAATATCATTCATCTTTTGTATGTAATTGTTTTTGCGAAAAAAAATATTAATGATTTCTTGAAAACCAAGCCTTTTCAACATCTTTTCAGCAACTATTGTTTCATTTTTTTTGAAACGATGTTTGTAACCTTGTTGAAAAACGATTTTTAACAAAAAGAACTCTCTATTAAACAGTACTAATCTAAAAAAAATTTCTTTTTTTCCATATAGTTAGAAACATAATCAACATTTCATCAGTAATAATAAGTATAATAAAAAGATATACTAAAGACTATTCGATAAGGAAACATTATGGGAATCAATTGCACACTATCTAAGTCGGATATACTAGAAGGTCTGGCCAGTTTACAGAATGTTACCAACAAAAGAGGAACCATCGCTATTTTATCCAATGTTTTAATTGAATCGACAAATAATTCTCTTGTTTTAACAGGAACAGATTTAGAGGTAGGTATTCGGTTGACAGTGGAAGCCCAGGTTCATGAACAAGGTTCAATAACCCTTCCTTCAAAAAAACTTTTTGAAATAGTCAGAGAGTCCGGATCAGATACTATTCGTTTGAGGGAGAAGGAAAATAATTGGGTTGAGATACTTTCCGGAAAAAGCACCTATAATTTAGCTGGAATGACAAGCGATGAATTTCCAGAATTTCCTGTTTTTGATGAGGAAAGTCTTGTTGAGCTTGAAAGTTATAATATTTTGGATCTTATTGATAAAACAATATTTTCCATTGCTGGAGACCAGGAAAATATATACTCGTTGACCTCTGTACTTTTTGAAAAAGAAGTTCGTGATGAAAAACACTATATACGTATGGTTTCCTCAGATGGTCATAGACTATCTATAATGGAAAAAGATGTCGCTTTTGATACTGAACTTCTCTCTTTAAATGAGGTTACACTTATTCCTAAAAAAGGAGTCCAGGAGTTAAGAAAATTTTGTGAAAAAAAAGATAAAATTAAATTGAGTTTCGAAGAGAAACAGATGGTCGTAAAAGACAGAGAGGAAATAATGATCGTTCGCCTCAGACAAGGCGAATTTCCTCAATATAGGGCTATCATTAATGCGGTCGAATTAGAAAAACCAATTGAAATCGATAGGATACCTTTTCTCGAATCACTCAAACGAATAAATCTTTTTACAGAAGATCTTTTTCACACAATACAACTCAGCATAGAGAATGATAAGATGATTCTCTCCTCACAAAACGCGGATATAGGCAATGCAAAAGATGAGCAGAATATTTCCTATGCAGGGGACCCGCTGCATTTAGGTTTTAATTGTCGTTATTTTATTGAGACTCTCCAGGTGATGGATTGTGAAAAAATAAGGGCATATATCAATTCAAACGAGAGTCCATGTTTAATTCAGTCTGAAGATGATATCGGTTTTTCATCAATTATAATGCCCATGCAGTTATAAGAATTCTTCTGAAAGTTATCTTATTTCAAATAGTTATAAGATATTAGGGTAAGAGAAATAAGAGACGTAAAGAACGCAACTAAAGTTAATGAATAGGTGAAGGACAAAGTGAGTGAAGAAATAAAAGAATATGGTGCCGACCAGATAAAAGTGCTGGATGGTCTTGAAGCGGTAAGAAAAAGACCAGCAATGTACATTGGCAATACCGCCGTTGAAGGACTTCATCATCTTATCTGGGAGGTTGTTGATAACAGTATCGATGAGTCACTTGCCGGGCATTGCGACTATATCCATGTAACTGTTCATGAAAACAATTCTGTTTCAGTTGAAGATGATGGTCGAGGTATTCCCGTAGATACCCATTCAGAAGAAAACATTTCCGCTCTTGAATTGGTAATGACTACCCTGCACGCCGGTGGAAAGTTTGATAACTCCACCTATAAAGTTTCCGGTGGATTGCATGGAGTAGGTGTTTCTGTTGTCAATGCCCTTTCTGTTTGGGCTGAGGCGGAAATAAAAAGAGATGGAAAGATATACAGGCAAAAATACAGCTGCGGTGAAAAGCAAAATGAGTTGGAAATCATCGGTAAGAGTGAAAAAACAGGTACAAAAATAACCTTTCAGGCTGACCCAGCTATTTTCACTGAAACAACGAACTATAATTATGAAACTATAAAAAACAGATTGAGGGAACTTGCATTCCTCAACAAAGATGTACGTATCTTTCTAAAAGATGAAAGAAGTGGAGCTGAAGATAAATTTCATGCCAAAGGTGGTATTCAATCATATGTAGAATATCTCAATAGAAAAAGAACAGCAGTTCACGTTGACCCTATCTTTTTAAGTGGTACAAAAGATAAGGTGAAGGTGGAAATAGCCTTTCAATATTTTGATGGATATGCAGAAAGGCTTTTCTCTTTTGTAAATAATATCAATACAAGAGAAGGCGGTTCACATGTTGCCGGTTTCAGATCTTCACTGACAAAGTGTATCAACAGGTATTCCAGTGACGATATCATCCCGAAAAAATTAAAAGAGAAAATGGGCGGTGACGATGTACGTGAAGGTATAACCTGTGTCATTTCAGTTCATGTTCCCAATCCTCAGTTTGAAGGACAGACAAAGACAAAACTTGGAAACTCTGAAGTTAAGTCTATTGTTGAATCGATATGTACAAATCAACTCACCATTTTTCTTGAACAAAACCCCAAAATAGCAAAGAAAATATTAACAAAGGTTGTTGAGGCTGCAAGAGCGAGAGAAGCAGCCAGAAGAGCCCGGGATCTTTCAAGAAAGAAAGGATCAACCAGCCTGTTGATGGCCGGTAAACTGGCGGAATGTCAGGAAAAAGATCCAGTTAAAAGGGAAATATTTATAGTTGAGGGTGATTCGGCCGGTGGTTCTGCCAAGCAGGGTCGGGATCGTTCTGTTCAAGCCATACTCCCTTTGCGGGGTAAAATAATGAATGTTGAAAAAGCCCGATTCGATAAAATACTTGGCAGTGAGGAGATTAAGCAACTCATAGGTGCTTTAGGTTGTGGTATCGGTAAAGATGAGTTTGATATGGAAAAACTCAGATATCATAAAGTGATAATCATGACAGATGCCGATGTTGATGGTGCCCATATTCGCACCCTGCTCCTTACCTTTTTCTACAGGCAGATGTTACCTTTGGTCCAGGGAGGTTTTGTTTATATTGGCCAACCACCACTTTATAGATTAGGTCGAGGGAAAAAAGAAAAGTACTTTCTCGACGAAGAAGAACTCAATGAACATCTTTTTAAGGAAGCCTCTCAAAAAACAAGAATAATCGTTCATGGCGAAACAGACACAGAGTTTTCTGAGATTGAACTTGCCGAAAAACTAAGACAGCTTTCACTTTTCAGGCAAATTCTTCTTTATCTCAATAGAATGAATATTTGGGAAGACCTCGCCCTTTTTCTCCTGGATAATACTGTTAAATCGGCCGATCAGTTTGCTGAAGAAGATTTTTTGAAAGAACTTGTCTCTAAACTTCCCCAAGAGAAACTGGTTATAGGAAATATCCGCTCTTGCCGTTGGCGCCCGGATTGCTATGAAATTGATGTTGCGATAAAGGGAAAAGTTCAGGTAATGACCACCCTTGGTCCTAAAATCCCACTTATACGTGAATACAGAACAGCTCTTGCTCTTTACCCAAAAGTTAAGGATTTGCTTCAAGCGACCTTCTCTATCTATGTCACCAAAGGTAAAGAGAAAAAAGAAAAGATGATCTCCTCTAAAAAATGGGATGATATGGTTACCGTTATTCGGAGCGAAACGTTTCGTGGAAGTCACTTGCAGAGATATAAGGGTTTAGGTGAAATGAACCCGGACCAACTTTGGCAAACAACCATGAATCCACAAAACCGATCATTGGTTCAAGTCTCCATAGATAGTGCTGAACGAGCAGATGATATGTTCACAACACTCATGGGAGATAAGGTTGAACCCAGGCGAGAATTTATACAAAACCATGCGCTTGAAGTGTCGGAACTTGATATTTAAGTAACAGGAAAGAAATAAAAATTCGGAAGCAGTTTATGAGCGAAGAAATTACAGATCAAAAAAGCTACCAAAAAATCTCAATCGAAAAGGAACTTAAAAAATCCTATATCGATTATGCGATGAGTGTCATCGTTGGAAGGGCGTTACCCGATGTTCGTGATGGTCTCAAACCTGTTCATCGTCGTGCCCTTTTTGCAATGAGGGAACTCGGGGTTTTTCATAACAGACCGTATGTTAAATCTGCACGTATTGTCGGTGATGTCATCGGTAAATACCACCCACACGGAGATAGTGCTGCTTATGACACCATTGTCCGTATGGCCCAGGATTTTTCTCTCAGGTATCCCCTGGTTGATGGACAAGGAAACTTTGGTTCAATGGATGGCGATTCTCCTGCAGCCATGCGATATACCGAAGCACGCATGACCCGAATTGACAGGGAAGTTGTCGGTGATCTCGATAAGGATACGGTTGAATATATCCCCAACTACGACAACTCGTTGAAAGAACCGGCGGTGATGCCATCCAAAATACCGAATCTGCTTATCAATGGCTCTTCCGGTATTGCTGTGGGTATGGCAACGAATATTCCACCTCACAATCTTACAGAAATAATTGATGGACTGATCGGCTTGATTAAAGATCCCAACATGACAGTTCACCAACTTATTTCAACCATAACAGGACCGGATTTCCCAACTGGCGGTTTGATTAATGGCCGGGCCGGAATTCGTGAAGCGTATGAAACCGGACGTGGTGTCATAGTTATTCGTTCAAAAACCCACGTTGAAAAAATTGCAGGAGGTAAAAGGGAAACAATTGTTGTTACCGAAATCCCTTACCAGCAGAATAAAGCTCAGTTGGTGGAAAAAATAGCTCTTCTGGTCAAAGATAAAAGAATTACTGCTATCTCAGAGGTTCGGGATGAATCTGACCGGCATGGGTTAAGAATTGTTATAGAGTTGAAAAAAGATGAGATTGCTGATGTGGTCAGCAATCAGTTGTTTAAGATGACCCCGATGCAGAAATCCTTCGGAATCATCTTTCTTGCAATTGTCAATAATAAGCCGGAAGTTCTGAATCTAAAAGAAATCCTTGAACACTTTATCCTTCACAGGAAAGTGGTGGTTTACCGCCGCACATCCTTTGAGTTGAACAAAGCGGAAGAAAAGGCACATATCCTTGAAGGCTTGAAAGTAGCTATTCTCAATATTGATGAAGTCGTTCAATTAATCAGAGAGTCTAAAAACCCGGCCAGCGCAAAAGCTGAATTGATTAAGCGTTTTGACCTGTCTGACAAACAGGCTCAAACTATACTGGATATGAGATTGCAGCGTCTCACCGGCCTTGAGCGCGACAAGATCATCAAAGATTATAAGGCCATTCTTCTCGAGATTAAGCGTCTAAGGGCCATTTTGTCTGATGAGGCTCTGGTCATGCAGATTGTTCAGGAGGAGTTTGAACAGATCAAAGATCAATACGGTGATGAGCGAAGGACCGAAATCATCGATGCCGTTGATGAGATTTTACCGGAAGACCTTATCACACCAGAAGAAATGGCCGTAACCGTAACCCATGAAGGGTATATTAAACGCAATCCAGTCAGCCTGTACAGGTCTCAACAACGAGGCGGAAAAGGGGTGAAGGGAGTTGTTAGCCATGTCGAGGAAGATTTTGTTTCCAATCTCTTTGTTGCCTCAACCCATGACACTTTTCTCTTTTTCACCAACTTAGGCAAAGTGTTCTGGAGAAAGGTCTATCAATTACCCATGGTTGGAAGAACAGCACGGGGTAAAGCGATTATCAACCTTCTTCAACTTGATGAGGACGAAAAAGTAGCGGCTATTCTTCCAGTTTCTGATTTTACTGATGAGTCGAGTAAAAAAACTGTTTGTATGGTCACGAAGTTTGGACGGATTAAAAAGACCAGCTTGCAGGAATTTAACCGACCCCTTCGAAAAGGAAAGAAAGCACTTACTATCCGGGAGGATGACGAGATTATAGGTGCATATCTCCTCGGAGGTGATGATTCAGTTTTCCTGATATCCCAGAACGGTATTTCGATTCATTTTCACGAATCAGATATACGAGCAATGGGCCGTATTGCTTCAGGCGTTATTGGTATTCGCCTGGCAGATGATGATCTGGTTATCGGCGCCATTGTTGTATCGTCAAAAGAAAGTTCGATACTCACTGTTACTGAATATGGGTACGGTAAAAGAAGCCATGTTGAAGACTATCGTTTGCAACGTCGGGGCGGTAAAGGAATTATTGCTATCAAAAAGAGCGAAAGGAATGGAAAGGTGATTGGGGCCATGCTGGTTTCCGATGACGATGAAGTCATGTTGATAGCAGATTCCGGAAAAATGATACGTATCGATCTGAAAAACGTCAGGGTTATTGGCCGAACCACCAAGGGTGTCAAGCTCATTAACCTTGAAAAAGGTGAAAAGGTTGTGGCCATGGACTCTTTACAGCCAGTAGATACTGAAAAAGAGGGTGATGAAACATGAGCGCTGATAAAGAGGGTGTTTTTGTGATTGGCGCCGGTTCCTGGGGAACGGCCATTGCTTCAGTTCTATCATCTAAAGGGTTAACCACCTATCTGTGGGATTTTGATGCGGAACACATTGCTCATCTTAAAAAAGATAGGGAGAACAGGAAATACCTGCCGGGTTACCATTTTAACGAACATGTCCACCCTCAAACAGATTTTTCCACAACCATCGAAAACTTTAAAACTATTTGTATGGTTGTTCCATCACACGGGTTTCGTGCCGTTTTCAAAAAGATCGTTCCGTTACTACAGGACGGAACAACTGTGGTTTCTGCTGTAAAGGGGATAGAGAACGATACCTGTATGACCATGTCTCAGGTTATGCAGCAGGAGTTGGAGGGTTCTGGCAAGAACAATATTTCTCTAGCCGTGCTCTCTGGACCTTCTTTTGCTCGGGAGGTAGCTGACCGGGTTCCAACGGCTATCACTATTGGTTGTGAAAATCTGGAGATTGCTCAACAACTCCAGCGCCTATTTGTTACAGATGTTTTTCGTGTCTACGCCGCACAGGACCTTATAGGGTTGGAGATAAGTGCTGCCCTGAAGAATATTGTTGCCATTGGTGCCGGTATTTGCGATGGCCTTGGATATGGTCTCAATACAAGAGCCGCCCTGATAACCCGAGGGCTCGCGGAGATAAAACGACTTGGTGTTCATCTAGGCGGAAAAGAGACAACCTTTTACGGTTTGAGTGGTATGGGTGATCTTGTGCTCACATGCACCGGTGATTTAAGCCGAAACCGAACGGTCGGTCTTAAGTTAGGGCAGGGGAAGAAGCTGCCCAAGATACTTGAAGAGATGAAAATGGTTGCAGAAGGGGTGAAAACCACAAAGTCCGTTTACGATATGGTTAAGAACATGGATGTGGAAATGCCCATTCTGGATCAGGTCTACCAGGTATTATATAAAGACAAAGACTGTTCAGATGCTGTGAAAGACCTGTTGTCTCGAGAACTGCGGGTGGAGTAGGTAGGGCACAAGCCCTCTCTTGCCCCTGTTCCTCTGTTAACACCCAACACCCAATAAAGATTGACCCTGTTTTTCAGCGCAAGTTGAAAAACAATCCATGGTGCTACTTGGACCAGTCGTTGTCCATGAACTCACTGTGATCAGGTTTTTCAGGTTTTTCTTCCCAAAGGCGCTGGTCAAGCCATTTTATAACACTTTTTACCTCAGACTTAATTTCCGCTAGAGCCTTTCCTCTGTGGCTGACCTTGTTTTTTTCCTCTGCGCCCAGCTGGGCAAAAGTTTTTCCGTACTCTTCAAAATAAAAGACAGGATCGTAGCCAAATCCGTTTTCACCGAATCGTTTCTCAGCAATCAAACCATCACATCTACCCTCATAAGTGAGGGCCGGCCCTGAAGGTACGGCTATGGATATAACACAAGAAAAATGGGCCTTTCTGTTTTCTACTCCCTCCATTTCCTGCAGTAATTTATCACAATTCTCATCATCGGTGGCATTTTCCCCACTATATCTGGCAGAATAAACGCCGGGAGCCCCATCAAGTGCGTCGACTACCAGACCGGAGTCATCGGCAATTGCCGGAAGACCTAGGACCTTGGCTGTGTGGTGTGCCTTTTTATAGGCATTGTCATCAAAGGTATCACCATCCTCAATCACTTCCGGTATTGGGCCAAAATCTGAAAGTGAACGGATCTCAATATCAAAATCGGCAAGTATTTCCCGAAACTCCCTGACTTTGTTTTTATTTGTAGTAGCCAGCACAAGTACTTTAATCATTGGATTGTGTTGTTTTTAGTTTTTGTTTTTTCAATTTCTTTTTCAAGCGATTGTCGTATCTTTCCTGTTCGCTGTATATGCAACCACAGTACGGCTGACGATATACACCATGTTTGATAGATTGGTCAATACCATATTGCCAGCCCACGCGAAAATCTTCGTAGAAAAAGGGAGTTCCAAACTGTTTGGCCCAAACATCCGCTTTTTCTCGTAAACGATCATGGTCCTGGTAGCGACTGTAGAGAAGAGTAGTGGAAAAATGGTCAAAACCTGATTCCGCAGCCAAACTGGCGATTCGTTCCAACCGCATGTCGTAGCAGATTGAACAACGGTTGTTTTCCTGAAAGACAACCTTGCGAAGGTACTCTTTCAGGCCGTAGTCCCGGTCAATCTGCAACTTGATATTCAACATATCAGCAACTTGTTGTGACGATTCTATCCTTCGTTTAAACTCACGGTATGGGTGAATATTTGGATTATAAAAGAACCCGGTTACATCAATACCGCGCTGCAGTAATTGGGTGAGAGGGTAGATGGAACAAGGTCCGCAACACATATGGAGAAGTAGTTTCATATGGAAAAAAAGAAGACAAATGAGTCGGGAATAACACCTTTTGTTGACAGATTTTTATTCAGATGGTACAAGAACCTCACGCTCGTGGAGGGATGGCCGAGTGGTTTAAGGCGGCGGTCTTGAAAACCGTTGTACGAAAGTACCGTGGGTTCGAATCCTACTCCCTCCGCCAGTTTCATACTACAGAAAAATAGCGACAGAAAAACCCTTGGTAATAGAGTAAAATATCAGCCATTGGTAGTTCTAGTTCTGTTCACTGAAATATGTCTTCTGTTACGGAGAGATGACCGAGTTGGCTGATGGTGCTCGCCTGCTAAGCGAGTGTGGGGGTAACACTCCACCGAGGGTTCGAATCCCTCTCTCTCCGCCAATTAAAGCCTATCACTTCTCCCACTTCCAAAAGAGCCATCAGAACCCCCAGAGGAGTGAACGATTCACCCAGCCAACAAGCCCGGACTCATGGCGAATGTTCACCCAGCCCTTTTTTTGTTTCACGGTTTCAAAGACAACACCGTAATAGGCTTTGCCAATTATCTTAAAGCGGGTCCCTGGTCCTGAACGGATATTTATTTTACGTTTCTTTTTTTTGTTGACCTTAACGATCATATGGGGTTTTCGAGAAAGGAGTTCACGTTTCACCCAACCAATGTCCCGTTCAAAGTCCCTCACCTTGACCCAGCCTTTTCTTTGGGTAACAACCTGGAGAGGAAAACCCTTTCCATACTCCCACTTGATACTATACTTAACGCCAGGTCCAGTGCGTAGCCGAACACTTTCCTTTTCAACGCTGAGCATTCGAGCTGAGGCCGCACTGAAGGGGAGGGTAACGACAAGAGAGAAAACAATACAAAAAAATAAGTGAGGCATAACGACTATTGGTTGAGTTTATTAAGATTCACAAAATCAGTAAAACACCCGAAAATTTTTATTGGTGCCAAAGCGCTGTTTGTTTTGTTGAGTAAACTAACAGTAACGTCCCAAGGTGTTATTCGTTTTTTAAATATTCCCTTTTCCTGCCAAACATTTGAGAGGAAAAGCAAAAGGGTGGTGATCCACCAACCCATGGTGTTGGGGCCCGGGAAGGTGAGCCTTTCACTTTTCTCCAACAATAAGAGCAATCAGGCGTTCAAGGTCGTCAATTGAGTAATATTCTATTTCAATCTTGCCCCGTTTGCCGCTCTGCCGAATCATAACTTTAGAATGTAGTCTGTTGGTCAACTGGTTTGATAGTGCAGAAGCATATGTTTTGGGCATTCCGTCATCCTGGACAGTGGCAACCTGTCTTTTAATCGCTTTTTTACTTGCGGTGAGACTTTTTACCAACTGTTCCGTTTGACGAACGGATAGTTTTTTCTGAATAATTTCATTACGAACCTGCTGAATGGTTTCCGGTTCGTCAACCAGACGAAGAAGAACCCGGGCGTGGCCCTCAGTCAATGCTCCACGGATAAGATCATCTTTAACAAACTGGGGCAGGTTGAGTAATCGGAGGATGTTTGTCACGGTTGAGCGATTTTTTCCAACCCGTCTGGCTGTCTGTTCTTGAGTGTAACCAAAAGTATCTGTGAGCTTCTGATAGGCCTCGGCTTCTTCAATTGGGTTGAGGTCCTGACGCTGAAGGTTTTCGACCAGAGCCAGCTCAAGTAAAGAGTCTTCATCTTTAACTTCATACAAAACAACCGGAACAGTCGATAAACCGGCAAGCTTTGAAGCCCTGAGTCGTCTTTCACCCGCAATTAACTCATATGAACCGTCACTGTTTTGCCTGTTGACAACCAGTGGTTGCAAAACACCATTTTTTTTGATTGACCGGGAAAGTTTGCCCAACTCCTTTTCATCAAAGTGCCTTCGTGGCTGGTGCTTGTTGCCAACAATTCGGTTGACATCACACTCAAAAAATTGCTCTTCCTCCACATTGTCACCAAAGAGGAGGTTGACACCTTGTCCTAAACCTGTTGTTTTTCCCACTTTAGTTACCTCGTTTTTCTAGAAATTCTTCGGCTAAATTATTGTAAGCTTTGGCTCCCATAGAATTACCATCATATTCAAGAATGGTCTTGCCATGACTCGGGCTCTCGCTCAAACGAACATTTCTCGGAATGACTGTCTGGTAGACCTGGTTGTTAAAATGTTTGGTTATCTCATCCGCAACCTGGAAGGTCAGGCGGTTTCGTTTGTCATACATAGTCAGAAGGAGCCCTTCAATATAGAGGTCTTTGTTATAGGACTTTTTAACTGAGCGAATGGTGTTGATCAGTTGGGACAATCCTTCAAGGGCGAAGTACTCACACTGCATTGGGATGAGAACTGAATCAGCAGCGGTTAGAGCGTTAACGGTCAGCAGTCCGAGAGAAGGAGGGCAGTCAACAAAGAGAAAATCGAAATGATAACGAACCGGTTCGAGAAGGTTCTTTAAGTAACTTTCACGGTTTTCCAGAGAGATCAGCTCCATCTCTGTTGCAACAAGATCTATGGCAGAGGGAACAACCTGGAGGAATTTGTTGGACGTTTTGCAAATAATATCTGAAATAGAGACTGATCCTGAAAAGGCATGATAGAGATGAGCAGAGTTGTTCTGTGGTCTGAGCCCAACACCACTTGAGGCATTGCCCTGCGGATCTGAGTCAACAACGAGAACTCTCTTTCCTTTAGCTGCCAGAGCCGCTGCAAGATTAACAGATGTGGTGGTTTTACCAACCCCACCTTTTTGGTTCGCAAAGGCGATGATTTTACCTTTGTGCTTTTTTGCCATAGTGTGACCTCCGGAAAATAGTCGAGCAAAATTATTTTTAAACGATCGCCGAAAGAACCACAACCAAATTCAACTTCGATCATCTAAAAAGAGTCTTTTATTTACCACTTTTTAAAATAAAATTTATTATTCTTGCTTCAGGGTATATTCACCAATAGAGTAACAGTGTTTCATTAGATGTTTCACGTGAAACTATTTTGTGGAAAAATTGAGGGGTGCCAAGCGGCTATTGAGTAACGGTTGCCGAGTTGTTGGTCGGCGACGGTGATGGGAGTCATGTGAATTAAAAGGGGGTGTGTTTTGATACAGACTGATTTCCTGGTGATTGGCTCTGGGATTGCCGGCTTGTCCTTTGCGCTGAAGGCGTCGAGCTTGGGTAAGGTTGTGTTGGTAACGAAGAAAAATAAAGTCGATTCTGCAACAAATCTTGCCCAGGGCGGGATTGCGGCAGTGCTCGATCAACACGATTCCTCTAAGCTTCATGTGGAGGACACAGTCATTGCTGGGGCTGGCTTGTGTGATGGGAAGATTGTTAAACATGTTGTTGATGGGGGTCCGGACAGAATTCGGGAGCTGATTGATTTCGGGGTAAAGTTCGTTAAGGACGGTGAAAGCTCATCTGGTTTAGACCTTGGGAAGGAGGGTGGACATTCGAGGCGGAGAGTGGCCCATGCCTATGACTTGACCGGCAGGGAGATTGAGCGGGCGCTGCTGGAGAAAACCAAATCAACTGTAAACATCCAGGTCCTGGAAAATCATACAGCCGTTGACCTTTTGATGCAACAGTCGAAGACCGGAGTGCTGGGTGAGAAAGAGCAGAACAAGTTTTGTGGTGGAGCCTATGTGCTTGATGAGAGTGGCAGGGTGGAGCCGTATGTGGCGAGAGTTACGGTGTTGTGTACAGGTGGGGCGGGAAAAGTGTATCTGTATACAACAAATCCGGATATAGCAACGGGGGATGGTATTGCCATGGCATTCAGGGCTGGAGCGGAGATGGCTAATGTTGAGTTTGTCCAATTTCATCCCACCTGTTTGTATCACCCTGAAATAAAGAATTTCTTGATATCGGAAGCGGTGCGAGGTGAAGGAGCGGTATTGCTGGATGGTGACGGTAATCGGTTTATGGAGAAATATGACGAGAGAAAGGAGTTGGCAACCAGGGACACGGTTGCACGGGCAATTGACCGGGAATTGAAAGAAAGTGGCGATAATTGTGTCTATCTGGATATCAGTGCCAAAGATCCCGAATTTGTGAAGAATCGTTTTCCTGCAATTTATAAGAAGTGTTTAAGTTTTGGCCTTGATATTACTAAAGAGTCCATACCGGTAGTTCCAGCAGCTCATTATATGTGTGGCGGGGTGGTGACCGATAGCATGGCGAAAAGTTCAGTTGACGGATTGCTTGTACTGGGAGAGTCCGCCTGTACCGGTTTGCATGGTGGTAATCGTTTGGCGTCCAATTCATTACTTGAGGCTGTGGTGTTTTCAGATAGAGCCTTTTCTTACTGCCGGGAAAATTGGCAGGAAATAGAGGCACGTCAAATAGACAAGGTTGATCCGTGGCAGGCAGGGGAGGCAAGCACACTTGATGAAGAAATTCTTATTAACCATAACTGGGATTTAGTTCGACGAATCATGTGGAATTATGTCGGTATTGTTAGAACTGAGAAAAGACTACTTTTAGCCAAACGTCGGCTGGAGGATATTGCAGATGAAATTGAGCAGCACTATAAGGAGTTTTTTGTAACGCCCAATATGGTGGAGTTAAGAAACATCGTTCTGGTGTCATTGATGATAGTTCGAAACTGTCTTAAACGAAAAGAATCGCGTGGACTTCACTATGTGATAGATTACCCGAAAAAAGACCCGTTATATAAGAAGTGGCTGATTTTTAAGCGAAAAAAAACAAAAGAGACGGTTTGGGGGATGCGATCCTGCGACTGGAGCGAAAGAAAAAGAAACTTGGTTTAGGCGTGGAAAAATAGATCTCATTTGGTAAAAGTGGAACGATACTCGCGACTGAAAACCGCTTGGAAAATAAAAAAAGGGTGATCAACAGTATGCTTGATCACCCTTTTTTATATGGCGTCCCCAACCGGATTTGAACCGGTGTTGCCGGCGTGAAAGGCCGGTGTCCTGGACCTGACTAGACGATGGGGACAAATATCGTTTTTTTTGGTGGGTCGTGTTGGGCTCGAACCAACGACTCTCTGCTTAAAAGGCAGATACTCTACCGACTGAGTTAACGACCCTTTGAAGAGAAGTTTTATACAAATTAGTCAGCACGCTGTCAAGGAAAAAGTAAGGTAGAGTTCTGTTTGTCCTAAAAAATTCGAAAAGCGGATATTTGTAAAACTGATGAAAGAGAAAACACTCCAGTTTGGATATTGAATTCGCTTGTGGTGAGGACCTGGGAATGATATATCTGTGTTGTCGTGAGAAGAAACACCTCTGTTTGGTATCTAATTCTCTACCGTTTTCTCATTTACTTGCAAAGAGAAAGAAATTGAGCGTTGTACTGGGTCTGTCCAAAAGACCTGTAGATTGCGGTGGTGCGAATGGAATATATAAAAGAAAAAAGGAAATGAGGTATGGGTTTAGTCAGTGGTTCAACTTCGTTTGTTCGATTTTATGTTGATGGGGAATTGCCCGAGAATAGTTGGGAATATATTGGTGATCGTATAGCATCGTTCTCTTTTGTGGATATAGATGAGGGTTTTGATGAGTATTCCATCGGCTGGGTTTCTGCGATGAACATGTTTGACGCCTCTTTTCGTTACTGTTCCTGGGGTTTTGGGGATTATGTGGTTGCGTCTCTCAGGGTGGATGAGAGAAAAGTGTCTCCAGCAATATTGAAAAAATGTGTGGCCAAAGAAGAAGAAAGGGTTAAGCGGGTAAAAGAGATTCCTGCGATTTCCAGGGCGATGCGGGTTGAAATAAAAGAGCGTATTCGTACTGAATTAATACGAAAATCGATCCCCGGCACCGCTGTGTATGATTTCTGCTGGAACCTGAGCGATGGCACAATCATGTTTTTTACTACCAATAAAAAAGCCCACGTAGTCTTGGAGGATTTTTTCAAGGATTGTTTCGGTCTTATGATCAAACAGCAGATACCGTACACAATCGCAGAACAGTTGTTGGAAGGAGAAAATCAAGAAAATCTGCCCTTCATTAAACCAGAGTCGTTCAACTAAGGGGAACTAAGATAGATGGATTTGGTAGACATTATTGTCGAGAAACGGTTTTTAGGACAGGAGTTCCTCACATGGCTCTGGTGGAAGAGTGAAGAGAGAGGGGGATCGGTGCTTGTTCCCGGCAGGGGAGACGCCACCGTGGTTTTTGAAAAACATATGCTCCTTGAGTATGGTGAAGGAGATACTTGCGAAAAGTTGATTTGCCAGGGACTTCAGAGTGAGCTCAAAGAGGCCAGAACAGGGTTGCGTTTGGCGAAGAAGCTTGAACAGGCACGAATTCATCTCACCATGGGTTCCTATGAGTGGAATTTCACCCTGGTGGCTTCCATGATGGAGTTTCGCAATGTCAAATTGCCGAAAACCGGCAAAATAGAAAGTGGCTCGCTGGAAAAGAGTGACGAAGTAGAAGGGTTGGTTCTTGAAAGAATCCATCTTTTTGAGCAGCTTGTGCAGGTAATCAATGATCTGTTTCGTGATTTTTGTATCTTACGAACCTCCGAGAAGTGGAAAGAAGAATTGAGGAACTTGCAGGGCTGGATTCATATGGAAAAGGGCTGATCCGGCGATTTTGAAGGATGACTAGATGAGTGAAGGTTCAATCTAGCGGTAAATGAAATAAGAGCTGAAAAATGGAATTTGAAACAGTCATAGGACTTGAAATACACGCACAACTCAAAACGGAGTCGAAGATTTTTTGTGGTTGCTCAACCACCTTTGGCAAGGCGCCGAATTCGCAGACATGTCCTGTCTGTTTAGGTATGCCGGGGGTGTTACCGGTATTGAACAGGAAGGTTGTTGAGTTTTCGATCAAAATGGGATTGGCGACTGATTCAGAAATCAATCGAACCAATCAATTTGCCCGAAAAAATTACTTTTACCCCGATTTACCGAAAGGCTATCAGACGTCCCAATTTGATCTGCCGATTGTTGAACATGGTGAAGTTGAAATTGTGGTTAAGGGGGAGAGGAAACGGATTGGAATTACCCGGATGCATATGGAAGAGGATGCAGGCAAGTTGGTTCATGACGATGTTGATCCGGTATCGTACGTTGATCTCAACCGTACAGGCACACCACTGCTTGAAATAGTCTCCGAGCCAGATCTTCGTTCACCTGCCGAAGCATATGCCTACCTGAAAAAAATTCATGCTATTTTAAGATATTTGGAAATCTGTGATGGCAACATGCAGGAGGGCAGTTTTCGTTGTGATGCAAACATTTCTCTGCGACCGGTTGGCCAGGAAGAATTTGGTACCAGAACAGAGCTTAAAAATATGAATTCGTTTCGAAATGTTGAAAAGGCACTGGAATATGAGGTGAGAAGGCAGCGTGATATTCTGCTCGATGGGGAGAAGGTTATTCAGGAAACCTTGTTGTGGGATCCGGATGGAAACCGAACACACTCCATGCGTGGTAAAGAAGATGCCCATGACTATCGCTATTTTCCCTGTCCGGATTTGATTCCAATTGAAATAGATGACGAGTGGATAGAGGCTATACGGGCAACGCTGCCGGAGTTGCCAGATGACAGAAGAACTCGGTTTCTTAGCGAATATGACCTGCCAGCCGATGATGCGACGATTCTGACTTCCACCAAAGAGCTGGCTGATTTCTTTGAAGAAGCGGCAGGAGAGGTAAAACAGCCGAAAAAGGTGGCAAATTGGATGATGACCGAACTGCTCCGTGAACTCAAGGGGGAAGATATAACAAGTTGCCGGGTGCAGCCGATTCAGCTTGGTTCCCTGATGAAAATGGTTGAGGATGGCAAAATATCGGGGAAGATCGCAAAAACGGTTTTTGCTGAGATGTTGGAAACAGGAAAGGATCCGCAGCTTGTGGTCGAGGAAAAAAACCTGCTTCAGGTTTCAGATGAATCTGAGCTGCTTGCCATGGTTCAGGTGATTGTTGCAGCCAACCCAAGCCAGGCTGAAGAGTTTCGTGGCGGGAAAACTAAAGTGATAGGTTTCTTTGTTGGTCAGCTCATGCAGCGGACCAAAGGAAAAGCCAACCCCCAACTGGCAAACAAGCTTTTTGTCAAAGAACTGTCTGGATAACGAGTGATCTAGTGGATAAAGAGGCGTGGCAGAACAAAGGAAAAGGGCACCGTCAGCGTCTTCGTGATCGCTTCCTTGAGCGAGGACTCGATGGGTTTTCTGATGCGGAGGTATTGGAAATACTGCTTACCTTTGGCACGCCAAGGAGTGATTGTAAAGAGCAGGCCAGGGAGGCTCTTGAGCGTTTCGGCTCCCTGTCGGCAGTCCTTGAGGCCTCATATGATCAACTCATGGAAATTAAGGGTATTGGGCCAAAGAACGGGTTCGGTATCCGTTTTATTCAATCAGTGGCCGGTAGATATCTACAGGAGAGGTTAAATGGCAAGCACTACCTCCATTCTTCTGAAGAAGTTCGAGCTTTTCTGCGCCACTCTATGCGTGGTCTGAAAAAGGAAGTGTTCACCGTTATTTATCTCGATTCATCCCACGGAATAATTGATTCGGAAGTTGTTGCCCAGGGGACGATTAATGTCAATACTGTTTATCCCCGGGAGGTGATGGACAGGGCTTTGAAGAAAAAAAGCGCGGCCCTGGTTGTGGCCCACAACCACCCATCGGGTGCACTTTCTCCCTCAGATCAAGACCTGCAACTTACAAAAAACTTGTATATACTCTGTCATCTTATGCAGATGAGGCTGCTTGACCATTTGATTATAGGTGATGGCTGCTACAGTTTTGCAGATCATGGTCTGATGGAACAGATTGGTGCCGAGTCGAGGAAAATTCTGCGGCAGATGTGAAAGATGAGGCAGGTTGAGTGAAGTATTAGTGTCTTTTTCACACCTCACAACAAAAAGTATCAACAGGGAACAATGAGTTCACTCTATGTGCACATCCCCTTCTGTCGTTCAAAGTGTCTCTACTGTTCGTTTAATTCATATTCCGGCAAGCAGCTGCTTCATGATCGCTATGTTGCCGCTCTTATCAGGGAAATAAAGTCCAGTAGCAGGATTACAGCTACTGATAACAGTCTTGCTACTCTTTTTATCGGTGGTGGTACCCCGACGTGCCTTTCCTTTAACAAACTCAGCAAAATCATCACAACCATCCAAAATAGTTTTTCATCCACCAAAGATTTTGAATTTACCATTGAAGCCAATCCGGAAAGTGTGACGCTTAATCAATTAAGGAGCCTCAATGAGATGGGAGTGAACCGAATCTCCTTTGGTGTCCAGTCGTTCGTTGATGAACATCTGAAAAAACTTGGACGTCTTCATTCAGCGGCTACCGCTGTTGAGGTTGTTAAATGGGCGGAAAAGGCGGGGTTTTGCAACATTAATGTGGATCTTATGTATGGATTGCCGGAACAGACGGTAGGAGATCATCGCTATTCCCTGAGCCAGGCTGTTGATTTGCCGATAGATCATTTGTCAATCTATGAAATGACTATAGAGAAGGGGGCACGTTTTTTCAATCTCCTTCAGGAAGGCAGCCTTTGTCTACCGCCTGAAGAGGAGATTGAGGAGATGGACTTAATCACGGCGGAAATAACTCAAAAGCTGGGGTTTGAGAGATATGAAATATCCAACTACGCCAGATCAAAACACTATTGCCGACATAACATTGTCTACTGGAAAAACCAGGGTTATATCGGTGTCGGGGCATCTGCAGTATCATATACAGGTGGCATGAGACTGAAAAATGAACCGGATCCGGAACTATATTGTCAAAAAATAGAAACGGGCGACTCACCTGTGGTTGAGAATGAACAGCTGGCACACATCGATTCGTTCAAAGAATCTGTCATCATGGGGTTGCGTATGCTTGACGGTGTAGATCTTGATGTCTTGGAGAAGCGCTATGGGGTCAAGATTGAGGACGTTTATGGAGAAGTGCTAAAGGAATATCAAAAGCTGGAGGTCATAGAGTTGGCAGGTGGTTGCTTGAGGTTAACGGACCTTGGTCTACGCTATGGCAACACGGTGATGGCGGCCCTTGTCTGAGCTGGAGCTCTGGTGGCTCTGATTGCAGTAAAGGTGAGGATGATGTGGGTTGTACAAGTTCTAAAAGCAAGGAAAATGAGCTTAATAAAGGTGAACCATGCTGGTGAGAATGATCAAGTGAAGCGGCCAGACAGAGTGTTTAGTGCTTTGCTGTTTATCTGTGCATCTATTGCGGCCCCAGAATCTCTGTAATAAACTGGAGGAGAAGAGACATTTTTTCTAAGAGCAACAGCTCTCAATGATAGTCTCTAAGGGAGGGATAATGGGTAAAAGGGCCAATAATCGACAATCAACTCAATCAAGTAAATATTCCAATGGTTTTTCAATCAAAGAAAAAGAGTAAAACAGAGTTTGTCTGCACAGAGTGTGGCTATCACAGTAGTAAATGGCTTGGCAGGTGTCCTGAGTGCCAGGAGTGGGAGAGCCTGGTGGAGGAGACTGTTTATACCAAAGGAGAGCTGGGCGGGGAAACGCAGAAACCGCTTCCCCTTCATTTAGCGCCGGACACAGCACTGGACCGCTTGATGACGGAAATCTCTGAGCTGGATAGAGTTCTTGGTGGAGGAATTGTTCCGGGTTCAGTGGTTCTTATTGGTGGTGATCCCGGGATAGGTAAATCGACTCTCATCCTTCATATTTTAGCGGGTATAGCGGCTAGAAAAAATAGTGTTCTCTATGTCTCCGGTGAGGAGTCGGCTTCTCAGATTAAAATGAGGGCTGAAAGGTTGGACTGCATGGATGACAATCTGTACCTGGCAACTCTTTCCAATGTGGAGCAGATTGCGGCCATGACCAGGGAGATGAGGCCGGCACTTCTAGCGGTGGATTCAATACAGACATTGAGCAGTGAAGAGTTTCCATCTGCGCCGGGCTCAGTCACCCAGGTCCGCGAGTCGGCTGCCAGGTTATTAACGATTGCAAAAGAGTTAAATATTCCAGTTTTTCTTGTCGGTCATGTAACAAAGGGTGGAAACCTGGCCGGTCCGAAAGTTCTTGAGCATATGGTTGATACAGTCCTCAGTTTCGAGGGGGATAGAAGCCATGCTTTTCGAATAATACGAACAGTGAAAAACCGATTTGGTTCCACCAATGAGATTGGCGTTTTCGAAATGAAAAAAGAAGGGCTTGTACAGGTTGATAATCCTTCGGAGATCTTTTTGGCGGAACGCCCACTTGATGTACCCGGCTCTGTGGTTTTGCCAAGCCTGGAAGGAACACGGCCGATCCTGGTGGAAGTACAGGCCCTGGTCAGTCCGACAAACCTTGGTACAGCAAGACGCACAGCCATCGGTGCAGACCCGCAAAGATTGGCTCTTTTGTGTGCCGTACTGGAGAAGAAGGCAGGTATGGATCTGTATGGTCATGATATTTTCCTCAACATCGCCGGCGGTATACGGATCGATGAGCCGGCACTTGATCTGGGAGTCATCTCAGCACTGGCATCAAGCCTGGTTGAAAAGGTTGTCAGTTCTTCAACGGTGGTTTGCGGTGAGGTTGGTCTCGCCGGAGAAGTACGGGCTGTAAGCCAGGTGGAGTTGCGGGTGAATGAAGCGTATCGTCTAGGTTTTACACGTTTTTTTCTGCCAAAGTCCAATCTGAACAGACTCCCTGGTAAAACGGATATAGAGTTGATCGGTGTGACATCTGTGCATGAGCTGCTTGAGCAATTATTTGATTAGCCCGCATTTCTCACGAGTCGAGGCGGCTGCATATGTGCGAAACGATCCAATGAGCTATAGTTTCCTATGCTTATTGGATCAGTGACAAAGCAGATGCTGTCGGGTCGGCTTGCCTTTGGTGAACATTTTGTTAAGAACAGAACCTGAAGAAGAAAACTATTTATTGACAATATAGGGATGTTATCCATTGTAAGCAAAATGTTCATGAGAAAATCGGGCTAGAGTTGAGCTATGGATTCCGAGCTGAAGAGAAAACTGACCTTGCCCCTGATCACCTTTTACGGTGTCGGAACAATCCTGGGGGCTGGGATTTATGTGCTCATCGGAGAAGTCGCTGGAAAGGCAGGGTTGTTTACTCCTCTTAGCTTCATCGCCGCTTCGATTATTGCCACCTTTTCGGCATTCTCGTTTGCTGAGCTCAGCTCACGTTATCCCAAAAGTGCAGGAGAAGCGGTCTATGTGCAGCAGGCATTCAATAATAAGGTCCTTTCCCTGGCAGTTGGTCTTGCGGTTGTCAGTATTGCCATCATTTCGTCTGCAGCGATCATCAGGGGATTTACCGGCTATCTGAACGTGTTTATCCAGATAGGCGACAGTTATGCAATCATCCTGCTGACGGTGCTTCTCTGTGGTGTAGCTGTTTGGGGTATAGTTGAGTCAGTCATCATAATATCATGTATTTCCATATTGGAGATCGGTGGTTTATTGATGATTATCTGGGTTGGCGGTGACAGTTTGGCAGAGTTGCCTGCGCGTTTTTCAACTCTATTTATGCCGCAAACAATAGAGAATTGGACAGGAATATTTGCAGGAGCCATTCTAGCTTTTTACGCATTCATTGGCTTTGAAGATATGGTTAATGTCGCTGAAGAGGTCAAGCAGCCGAGAAAGAATCTGCCACTGGCCATAATTCTTGCTCTAATAGTGACCACATTGCTCTATTTAGCTGTTTCTCTTGTTGCAGTCCTGTCTATGCCACTTGATGAACTATCGATAAGCAAGGCGCCTCTTGCCTCGATTTACCAACATGAAACAGGTGGAGCACCGACAGTAATCAGCCTCATCTCGATTGTTGCTGTGACGAACGGGGCACTGGTTCAGATCATCATGGGTGCCAGGGTGCTTTATGGGCTGTCGAGCCAGGGATGGCTGCCAGCAGTGTTTTCCAGGGTTAACAGCAGAACGGGCACGCCAATGTGGGCAACCATCAGCATATCCCTGGTCATTGTTGTCATGTCACTCTGGTTCCCTCTGGTTACCCTCGCCCATATGACATCGATGATTACCTTGACGTTGTTCTTTGTGATCAACTGTTCATTGTTGATCATCAAGAAAAGAGATGCTGGTACAGCGGCACAAGTGCAACTTGTTCCAGTGTGGATTCCAATTATTGGGATCTGTACCACCGGCTGTATGCTGATAATTGAGCTTTATAACCGACTTATAGCATGGCTGTGAGTCATTGGACAACAGACCAATGGGGAGGTTAAGAAATGGGCAGGTTGAAGGTAATAGAGGCGGATATTACCAGTCTTGAGGTGGATGTTATCGTCAATGCTGCAAATTCCTCACTGCTGGGGGGAGGTGGTGTGGATGGAGCTATCCATCGGGGAGCAGGGCCGGAACTCTTGAAGGAATGTAAAGCAATCGGTGGTTGCCCAACGGGGGAAGCAAGGATAACTAAAGGGTATAACCTTCCGGCACGCCACATTATTCACACCGTTGGGCCCATCTGGTCGGGTGGCAATAACAGAGAGGATGAGCTGTTGGCTGCCTGCTACAATAGTTGTTTTCGCCTGATTGAACAATATTCATTGACGACGGTTGCCTTTCCGGCAATCAGCACGGGGGTCTATGGGTTTCCAAAAGAACGGGCGGCATCAATAACCGTTGCTTGTGCTGAGGCAGGTGTTCTCTCCAATAAAAAAATAAAGACGGTGCTTTTTACATCATTTGGTCCCAAAACAACCGTGATTTATAATAAACTGCTTTCCCGCTGACGACTATCGGGCAATATTTGATGATAGGGTGATCTTTTCAGAGAATACCAGAGATAATTACAGTGTAATTCTCGTTTGTTGGAGCGAGGTTGCCGGAGCCGTGGAGGAAACGTACGGCTCCGGCAAAGGAGAGAGAAAAAACCAAGATACGGCCTATTTAAAAAAAACAGCAGTATCCGAGGAGGTCGAAAAGCTAGTGATAAATAGCGGATGAGACGCTATTGTAACCATCATCGTAAAAAAGAAAGCGATTATGGAGTGATTGTCCCTCTTTGACCATTGCATGAAAGGTTGATTTTGAAATTGAGATATCCGCTTTGGTACAAACATTGCTGGGGATCTCTGATTTTTTACAGAAGAAACCGCAATTTCCGAACATACTGGTATGTATTTTACCTGGAATGAAATTGAAGATATGGGAAGATCGTTTCCCCGTATCGAGCAGTTCAATCCAGGTCAGTTCAGGATGGTGTAATTTGTCGGTGGTTGATGTATAGACGGTAAGTTTATACTGATCCATATGAATTACTCCTTCTAGCCAATGCACGCAGTTAGTATTCAATTCTCGATTCTACATACTATACAAGCCGCTTCTGATATTTTTCTGACTTCCTTGCAAGCTGATGGATTAATCCTTGTTTTTTTTGAAAAAAATTTAAAAATTCTGTCCAGGGGAATGGAAAAACGGGGGATTTTTATGAGCAGTAGAACCAATCGGAGAGATTGGGTGGAGAAAAGGAGGGGGGCAAAAAAGGGTGCTGTCCGTGGTAAGGAGAGAGACAAGAACCACGGACAGCGAGGGAGGCTTATGGAAAAATCATTGTTATTGCAGAAATAAACGTAACTGCCGGCTCCTTTCTTTTACAGGATGAAGGAGCCGGCTCTGTGTGAGTTATTCGGCAACAAGGACAACATAGTGGCTGAAGTTGCCGTTTCGTACCCTGAGAAGGAGCCGCTTGGGCTGTTTGGATTTTTTCAGGGCCATTTCAAGGTCACGGATGGATTCAACGGTCTGCTTATTGACCTCTTCCACCAGCAGGCCAGAGCGCAACCCAGCTTTTTGGGCAGGACTGCCCGGGGCTACATCAGAGATGACAATGCCCTTTTTACGAGAGAAGCCCAGTTGTTCAGCGAGTTCAGGAGTAAGTGTCTGAAAAGAGAGACCGAATTTCTCAAGTGAGCTGTTACCATCGGCCCGTTTTGAGATTTTGGTCAAGTCTGCCGGCCGTTCGCCGATCATAACATCTATACTCATTTGCTTTGAGTCACGAATGATGGTCAATCCGGTTTTGGTTCCCGGAGCGATCAGAGCTATTCGGTTTCGCAGTTCATTGACATCCTGCAAGTCCCTATCATCCAGGCGGATAATAACATCACCTCTTAACAATCCTGCTTTTTCTGCAGGGCTGTCAGGTTGAACTTCACTGACCAGAATGCCCTGGGCCTTTTTCAGGCCAAAAGATTTAGCAAGATCATCATTAACGTCCTGGATAGCGACACCAAGCCATCCTCGAGTCACCTTTCCGTGCTTATGAAGTTGACTCTGAATCGCTTTCACCATGTTGATCGGGATAGCAAAACCAATACCCATGTAGCCGCCTGTTCGGGAAAACAGAGCCGAATTGATTCCGATAACCTCTCCATGGATATTGAGCAGAGGGCCCCCGGAGTTACCAGGGTTAATAGCAGCATCGGTTTGAATAAAGTTCTCATATTCATTAATACCGACACGGCTTCTTCCTTTGGCGCTTACCACACCAACGGTTACGGTCTGGTTGAGGCCGAAGGGATTTCCAATGGCAATGACCCACTCGCCAACCTCAAGTTTATCGGAGTCACCAAGTGGTAGTGAAGGAAGTTGGGAGCCGTTTTCAATTTTAATAAGAGCTACATCGGACATTGGATCGGTGCCGATTACCTTGGCTTTAAGCTTCTTCTTATCGGATAGAATGACAGTAATGGTATCAGCATCTTCTACGACATGGTTGTTGGTAAGGATGTAGCCATCTTTTGAAATGATAAAACCGGAACCCTGCCCCTGTTTTTTACGCTTGAATTGATGGGGATTTTTGCGGGGATGTTGTTTACGGGGATGTTGTTTACGAAACTGAGGGCCGAAAAATCGTTCCAAAAATTCATCGTGAAAAAAATCATCACGATGAAATGAATTTTGAGTAGAAATTGCTTTTTCAACAGTGATGTGAACAACAGACGGTTTTGCTTTTTTTACAACTGATGCAAAAGCACGGCCTGATTTGGCCAGCAGAGATATATCATTCTCACTATATGCTGCTGCCGGCAGCATGAGCAGAAGGGCGAAACAGAATGCCACGACAGGAACCAGGCGCAGCTGATTTCCATATGAATGATGGGTTGTCATTATTTTTCTCCTTATTAGTAGGTGAATATATGAAGTATTTTTTAAAGCTGGTAATCCATAGTAAGTGATGGAAACTATATCACAGGTACATTACAGCAATCTTGCTGAATGATTACAAAGATGTAAGGTTTTTACTATTAGCCTGTATTTCTCACCTCAGGAGAAATACGGGCCAGAAAGAGAAGAAGAGTCGGCAGAGGATAAGCCTGTTGGGAGCAGATAAAAAAAGCCGTTTACACGCATGCTGCGGGTAAACGGCTCTGATCGGTCTGGGGTAGTGTTGTGTGTCAGCTTCTAATCATATCGGCAATCTGGAAGGCCACTTCCAGAGACTGTTCGGCATTAAGGCGCGGATCACAGGTGGTGAGGTAGCGATTATGCAGTTCATTGTCGACGATATTTCTGGCACCGCCGGTACACTCGGTAACATCTTCTCCGGTCATTTCAAAGTGAACTCCCCCGGGAGTGGTGCCTTCAGCCCAGTTTGCTTCAAAGAAACAGGTCAACTCGGAGAGGATATCATTGAAATTACGGGTTTTATGACCAGTTTCGGCAGTATAGGTGTTGGCATGCATCGGATCACAGGTCCAGACAATATTGAACCCTTCCCGTTTCATTTCTTTTAAAAGAGGCGGCAGTACCTTCTCAATACGTTTCATACCGAGTCGTGTGATCAACGATAAACGACCCGGTTCATTGTCGGGATTAAGAGTGGTGACCAGCTGTTTGATGTTGTCAAGATCGTAATCGGGACCAACTTTGACTCCAATAGGATTGAGCACACCGCGTAAAAATTCAACATGAGCACCGTCAACTTGGCGAGTACGCTCGCCAATCCAGAGCATATGAGCTGAACAGTCATACCAGCCTCCTCTGGTCGAGTCTTCCCTGGTCATGGCCTCTTCATAGCCAAGCAGTAAAGCCTCATGGGAGGTAAAAAACTGTGCCTGGTTAATCTGGGGAGTGTTGGTGGGAATACCAATGGTGTCCATAAAGCGCATGGCCTGATCAATCTGTTTGGCAAGTCGTTCATAGGACCGACCCATGGGAGACTGAACAACAAATTCCTGGTTCCAGGAATGAACCCGATGAAGGGCGGCAAAGCCGCCACGGGTAAAGGCTCGCAAAAGATTCAGGGTAGAGGCGGCCATGTTATAGCCTTTCAGCATATTCGCTGGATCGGGAATCCTGGATGCTTCGTCGGGATCAATGCTGTTAACCATATCACCACGGTATGAAGGGATTTCGATATCACCGACAGTTTCCATGTCAGCCGATCTGGGCTTGGCAAATTGACCGGCAATCCGTCCGACTTTGATAACCGGTTTACCGCCTGCGTAAGTTAAAACAACGGCCATCTGTAAAAGAACTCTGAGGCTCTCTCTGATTTTGGGTGCCGTGACATCATTAAAGCTCTCGGAACAGTCACCCCCTTGCAGCAGAAAGGCATCACCGGTAACCGCCTTTGCAAGCATCTTTTTTAGCGATCTGATTTCTCCGGCAAAGACCAGGGGAGGAAGGGTTGACAGGTTATCTAAAACCTTCTCCACTTCAGTCGGATTAGGCCAGTTTGGTTGCTGAAGAGCGGTGTACTTTCTCCAGGAGGATTTTGTCCAGTTGGTTTGAGATGTCATAATTCGGACCTCATAATAGGAATTCAGAGAGCCAGTTCGTTGGTTTTTACCACCGTTTATGGCCTTTTTTTTATAAACAACACCTTTCCAGGTCAAAGGCGTTTAAAACGCGCAGTTCACGCTGTTTTTGCTCTTTTTCAAGTGGTGGTTGAAACGTCAGTTCACCGATGAGTTCTTGTGCCGATTTTCTAGTAGGGATTGCCTCAAGGCCATATCCCAACGTGTTACCCGTAGCCGTATCTAATAATTCTGCATCAATACCATTGGTCACAACAGCCAGTGGAATACGGTAACGAGGTTCAAGCACCCTGGCTGCGGCAATGGCTGAACGTTCACGACTGACGAGCGAGCCGGGGCCGTAGCGTAGAATCATAAACCGTCTCGATTCAATGTTTACAGTCAAATCAATGGTTGAGACGACAAAATGACGATTAAAAAGGGTTTCAATGGTGAGACGAGTTTCAAGCTCCTCTTTTCGATAGCCTTTTTCTTCAATCATCATTCGGGCCAATTTTTGCCGAATCCGCTCATCATCTGTGTCGAGCAGTTTCTCTCCGGTCAAATAATCGTTGAGATGACCGTATATAAGATGATGAGACCTATGCTCCGTCATGTATTGACCATGAAAAACGATGCCCTGCCAAAAAAGGCAGGGCATCGTCATGAGACTTCTTTATGTAACTCTTTTTTTACCTGAGAACCAAGTCTACAGGTCAAGCCAGGATTCTGAGAAGACAGTCTGGCCGGAAAGCGCTTTATAGGACTTATAATGTTGAAGAGCTACTCCTTCCAGGGCAGATGGATCCGGATCGGTGCCGTCCATCATAGCATGAACCATGTCCACGTGGTCCTGACGTTCTCCATTGCAGATCGCCATTATTTCAGAATCATAAGCGTTGACGATAGCAGTGGAAATTCCATACTTCATCAGCATGATCAGGTAAGTTCGATCAAGGTATTTCCTCAGATCTTCAGATACACCATTGGAAACGTTGGACAGCCCGATGGTGGAACCGGCACCGGGAGCGATGTCCGGCAGCATCATCAAAAACTCAAGACCGGATAGAATCTGATCAGCTCCAAGGGTGATCGGAGTTGCAATGGGGTCAAACAACATTTTCTCGTTGGGGATGCCCGCTTCAGTCATCGCCATCATCAGATCAACAGACATTGCAGCACGTTCGGCGGAATCACGGGGCATTCCATCGGGTCCCCAGAGAAGGGCAACAACATTACAGCCAGCTTCGGCAGCAACAGGAATCAGTTGTTCCATTCTTTCCGGCTGGGCAGAAATGGAGTTCATGATTGCATTATCTCTGTCTTTGACGACCTTAAAACCGGCTGCCATGGCATCGGTGTTGGTGGTGTCCAGGCAAAGAGGTGTATCGACAACCGCCTGACAGGTCTCGACAACCCATGGCAGCAGCTCAGTACCGTCTTTCCTGGCCGGTCCGATATTTAAATCGATGTAAGAGGAACCGGCATCAGCTTCCTCTTTGGCCATTTCCTGGACCGGACCGGGGTCCCTCTGTTTCATAGCAGCACCGCTCCGATTTCCCATAATGTTGATTGATTCGGCAATAGCCATTACCTTCTGTGCCATATTATTCTCCTTGATGGTTAGTAAATGTGAACGTCCTATCGTACTTTACCGAGACCGTGAAATTTAACGCTTTTTTTTACTCCTGTCAATCACCCGATATTTACGAGGAAGTACCAATTTTAACCGAAGGAAAAAGGCTCAAATCGGTGTGAGGGAGGAACAGGGCCGCCATATAGTGATTCATAAAATCCGGATTTTCTGAAAGTTCCATATTCGTCATCAGCTGGTGAACCGTTGTTCGCTCACAGAATCGAGCATGATCGGTGAGGCTGATCTGACAGCCGAGCATGGAAGCATTGCCGAGGTAGAAGAACTTGTCTCGTTCAATATCCGGCATTAGTCCGATGGAAATGGCCCGTTCAAGATCAATGTAGGCGCCGAAATTACCGGCAAGTATGATCCTGTCAAGATCAGTAAAACTCATGCCGACCGACTCAAGCAGTGTCTGGTAGCCGGCATACATGGCACCTTTAGCCCGGATCATATTATCAAGATCAACTTCGGTAATAACAATATCTTCAGCAAGCAGCGAGTCACGATCCCAGGCAAGGACGTATTCCCAACCGTCTAACCCTTCCCGCACACGTGGATGGTTCAAGGTGCGCTTGAATTTTCCCTGCTGATCGATTACTCCGGCTTCCATGAGTTCCGAAACAATGGAAATCAGGCCGGAACCGCAGATCCCTCTCGGTTTTGTATGTCCAATGGTGACGATCATCGGATCGAGCGTTTCGGGGTGGATGTGGAAATTTTCAATGGCTCCCTGACTGGCTCGCATACCGTACTTGATGCCGCCGCCCTCAAAGGCCGGCCCAGCGGAACAGGCAGCACACATCATCCAGTCCTGGTTGCCGATAACGATTTCACCGTTTGTACCGATATCGATAAACAGGGTCACCTTTTCACTTTTATGCATCTGGCAGGCGTGTACCCCGGAAACAATATCTCCGCCCACATACGAAGCAATACAGGGATAGAGGAAGAGCCGCACACAGGGGTGGGCCATGATCCCGAGCCCGGCGGCTTTTGTCAGCGGAAACCGGCTAACCGTGGGCACATAGGGGGCCTCTCGAACATATTTTGGATTAAAGGCCAGCAGCAGATGGGCCATGACGGTATTACCGGCGGCCATAATATAGCTGATATCGCTGGGGCTGATGATCATCTTTTTACAAACATCCTGGATGATGTTGTTGATGGTGTAAACGACTTTATCCTGGAGTGTTTTTAAGCCTCCCGGGCGACCGGCATATATCATCCTGGAGATGACGTCCTCGCCATAGCCGATCTGGGCATTATACCCGGAAGCATCGGCGAGAATCTCTCCAGTACTCAGGTCAATCAGAACCCCTGAAAGGGTTGTTGTACCGATATCAACAGCCAGACCATAGAGCCTGTCGGTGGTGTCACCCGGTTCAACGGCAATAATTCGGCTTGGCTCATCTTTTGTTTGCCCGTGTAGGAGAATAACAGTTACTTCCCAGTTGGCTTCTCGAAGGTCCTGGGCCAGATATTGAATCAGCTCGGGGTGGTCATAGCTCGGTTCAGGACTGTCCGGCATGACAAGAGCAATTGCCTTCAAAATCCTCTGCATGTCAGAGGCGTTGTCTTCAAGAGTTGGAGGGCTCAGTTTCAGAAAGAGTTTCTGGACGGGCGGAGCAACTTTCCACTCTCCTACAAGGTCGTCTAAAGAGCGAGCTGAAATGGAATGGGTTGTTTTGGGTTTTGTTTTGAGAGCTTTTCCGTCCGATTTAACCACTTCGGGGATACGGACGGTGATATCAGATGTCACCTGTGCTTTGCAGGCTAAGCGGACACCCTTTTTGTATTCGTCTGCTTTTAAGCTGGCAGCTGAATCTGACTCGACATCACCTTTTTCCATCTCAACCTTGCATTTACCGCAGACACCGTCTCCACCACAGAAAGCATGGATATAAACGCCAACTGCAGCGGCAGCGGTGAGCAGGTTTTCACCTGATTCAACTTCAGTTGTTATGTTATCTGGCAGAAAGTGTATAGTGTGCTTTTCCATAAATTGCTCTTATTAGTGGGTTAATGAAAATTGATAGAAGCGAAAAATAACAGGAAGAGTCACCTTGTCAAGAATTATTACTAATAAGCGACGTTAAAGAACAAGTTATACAGCATTTATGTGTTGGCGCATACCCGTTTGACAGCTGCACCATCAAGCCGCAGCTGTTTAAACCAGAGAAAATGGCCAAGAAGGATTGTAATTGGTTTTTCAGACTCGGATTCGATGCATTTGTGCAGCCAGATTGTTTTGCTGTTCCACTCTATTTGGAGAAATCGGCTTTGCCTTCTCTCTTCAGGTTTGTCCAGGCTAACTGCCGGAAGGTCTGTATCACTGCATCACCCGGAAATTGACATCGGGTATACCCTTGCGTGGCCGCCATTGGTTTCGATATAGTTCTCAGCGTCAGGTGTTACAAAAATCTGTTCCATTATCCGGATCCCATGGTAATTATTGGTAATCAAGTGAGCGAAAACCAGGGGCTGAAGATTCAATAATACAGTGCTGCAAAGATACAGTCAGGAAAAAGTGTGCGAGTTTAATCAACGGTGTGAACAGCTTACCGAAAACGGTGAAACGATAGTTCTCATTCACGTTGTTCTTTCAAAAAGCGTAATGTAACATAGATTGGTGAGAATTTCCTGAAAACAACAAAGATACTCTCAACAATTAATAAGCATAACATATATCTCCATGGATAAGAAATGGCTTAAAATCAGTATTGAATGTGATCCCAGCCTGGTCGGCGCTCTGGAAGACTATTTGGTAGGTATATTGGATGCGGGAGTAGAGGTTTCGGTGGAGGACGCAATAGGCAGCCGGGTAGTGAACGGCTATTTAAGCTGTCATGGACCAGAGATAGAGTTTTCTGAGCAGCTCGGGAAACTTGATACCCACCTGAAACTGCTTGCTGATCTGTTTCTGGTCGACAAGCCGTCGCTTACGAAAGAGATGATTGATAATCAGGATTGGGCGGAGAATTGGAAAAAACATTTTCACCCATTTGCGATTATTCCAGGCCTCATTATCGGTCCGAGCTGGGAACCTTACCAGCCAAGAGATGGTGAGCTGCTAATTACCATGGATCCCGGTATGGCATTTGGCACCGGACACCATCCGACGACCACACTGTCTGTGCGCTTGATTCAGCAGGTGATGAAAAAAAACCAAGAGTCAACGGTGCTGGATGTAGGCACAGGAACCGGTATACTGGCAATGGCTGCTGCCCTGTGGGGGGCAAAGAAGGTTGTCGGTGTTGACAATGATCCGGAAGCTGTTGAGGCAGCTTGGAAAAATATACAGGCAAATAGACTCGACAAGGTGGTGGGAGTAAGTGATGCTGATCTGGCAACCCTTGCGCATCCCTTTTCTTTAGTTGTCGCAAATATTATTCATGATGTGCTGCTGGAGCTGGCAGATGATTTTGTCCATCTAACTGAAAAAAACGGGCATCTTATTCTATCCGGGATTCTTGTTGGAGAGCAGACAGAAAATATTATCGACTGTTTTGAAAAAAGAGGTTTTTCCCTGGTTGTTCATGAGCAGCTAAAAGAGTGGTCGGGGCTGCTTTTTGCTCGTTTAAGTGAATAAAAGGAAGAGGCTATGCGTCGTTTTTTTTATTCAGGCCGACTTGAAGTCGATGAATCGATCCTGCTGCCCGAAGAGGAGTCACATCATATCAAGACAGTCATGCGTCTTGCAGCGGGAACGGAGATTATCCTTTTTGATGGCCGGGGACTGGCGGCCCGTGTAAAGATCAGGAGTCTGACTCCTCAGGTGACTGGCAAGGTGATGGAGCTGTATAAGGAAGAAGACACGCCTGAAAAACAGCTTCTGGTTGCCCAGGGGCTGCTGCAAGCAAAAAAAATGGAACTGGTGATTCAGAAAAGCACCGAACTTGGTGTTTTTTCTTTTACACCCCTGCAGACAGCAAGAAGTAAAGCAGCTTTGACCGGGCAAAGTGAAAAGAAGCTGAATCGATGGCAGCGTATTGTTGAGAACAGCTGTAAACAGAGCGGCCGGAATCACCTGATGGAGGTTGATTTTCCCGTTGTTTTTGACCGATTTTTAAAGCAAACGAGCAATGGAAATCTCCGGGAACTCAAGCTGATTTTCTGGGAGGAAGAGAAGGGTCGTTTGTTGGATAATCTTCCATCAATGGAAGATGTTGACCGGGTAATCATTCTTCTTGGACCGGAAGGGGGTTTTGCTCAAGAGGAGGTTGAGCTGGCTCAACAGTATGGATATCGAAGTTATAGCCTTGGCAAACGAATTTTGCGGGCCGAGACAGCCACAATTTCTGCAGTATCTATTCTTCAATATACCTTGGGAAATCTTGGATAAAACAGACCACCTGTAGTGCCAAACAAAAAAGTTCACAGATTCAGGTCATTGACTTGATATTATCTGGTTTTCATTTTGGCTTCATGGTAGTGTGCCCCACTTATCAGTTGAATGGCCACAGGCGAGTAAGGACAAATAATTAGTACGAGGCAATATGAGCGGTGTTTCCATAATTATCCCGACTCTTAATGAGTCTGATAATATCGAAAAACTTATTTCCCGAATTTTTTCGGTTATGGCAGGGGCGTCATTAAAGACGGAAGTTGTCGTTGTTGATGATGGTTCAACCGATGGAACTCGGGAGAAGGTAACTGCTCTGGCCCAAAAGTTACCTGTGAAGCTTGTCTGCAGAGACCATAAAAGCGGTCTGGCCAGTGCGGTCATTGATGGGGCCAGCTCCGTTAGCAATGATGTCGTTATTGTGATGGATGGTGATTTGAGCCATCCGCCCGAAGTCCTCCCGCAACTGGCAGAGCCCATTTTGTCCGGCAGCCATGATCTTGCAATCGGCAGCAGATACACCCCGGGCGGCGCCACTCCCGGCTGGCCCCTTATTAGAAGACTCGGTTCCAAAGTCGCTTCCTTTCCAGCCCAGCTGATAACAGGGGTCGAAGATCCTCTCGCGGGTTTTTTTGCCTTAAAAAAAGAGCAGTTACTGGCTGTCAAACATGAAATACTTGGCTACAAGATCTGCCTGGAAATGATTGTCAGACAGTTCGATAATCCCAATGTCAAAGAAGTACCAATCACTTTTCTTGACCGACATTCAGGGGATTCAAAAATGACCGGCTCAGTACTCAAGATGTATGTTCTTCAGTTGTTGAGTCTGATGGGCCTGAGCATGCCGGAGGGGTTTGGCAGCAGATTTGTTACTTTGGCCGTGGCCGGTTGTCTGGCAGATATTGCTGTTTATGGGCTCTTCTCCTCATTGGGTGTGTCGCAACTGTATTCCCAGCTGGCAGGATTACTGGTTCTTAGTGGAATGGTCATATTCCTGGCAAAAAGGAAGAAATGGGCGGCTCAGGACTCGGTTGGCAGTGCTCCACAGTCTGTCGATATTATTCTGCTGGCATTATTTCTGATTATTTTCAGATCCGGTTTTCTTGTGCTGTTTCAGAGTTCTGCCTGGCTGCAATCAATGCTGTTATTTATTCCAATTGCGATTCTATCATCGATTGTCATGAGTCTTGCTTTGCTTATCATGACCCAGGAGAGTCAAAGGAAACGGAACAAGATTGTAAGGGTCCGTTTGATGCTGTTTGGCGCCATTCTGCTTTCTTTTTTTCTCAGGCTGCTCTTCGGCGGTTCTTTTGAATTGTTGAAAGAAGAGGCCTATTATTGGAACTACGCTCAGCATCTCGATATCGGCTACCTTGATCATCCTCCCATGGTTGCGGTTTTAATCAAAATTTTCACATTTCTCTTTGGTAACAATGAGTTTGCTATCCGATTCGGCGCCATTTTCTGCTGGGTTGTTGCCACCTTTTTTGTGATTCAGTACTCTCGGGATATCTCGGATCGGGATACGGCTTTGCGTTCAGCTGCCATCATGGCTATTGTTCCGGCCTTTGTGGTTTTCGGGTTCATTATGACTCCCGACCCACCTCTTATCGCCTGTTGGGCCGGCGCACTTTATTTTGGACGACGGGCAGCGGTCGATATGGATGGGAAGAGTTGGCTGGGGGCCGGTGTGTGTATCGGGCTTGGCCTTTTTTCTAAGTATACCATGGTCCTCATCGGTCCGGCATTTCTCACCTATATGATAGTTGATTCCCGGGCCAGGCGCTGGCTGTTGAAACCACAGGCCTATGGGGCTGCTATTCTTGCCTTTGCAATCTTTTCCCCGGTTATCTGGTGGAACATGCAGCATGGCTGGGCTTCGTTTCTCTTTCAAACCCAGGGACGTTTGGTTTCATCATCGGAATTTTCCACCCATGAACTGCTGGGCTCAATTTTTATTCTGCTTGGTCCGGTGGGTTTTGTCAGCGCTCTGTTTGTCCTGCTTTTTCCAGCTAAGTTTGTAAATAAGAGTGATGAAAGGAAAAAGAGGAATTTTCGCTTTGGCTTTACAATGGTGATCGTTCCTTTGGCAGTCTATTTCTTTTTCAGTCTGACAAAAGAGGTTAAGTTTAACTGGACCAGCCCGCTCTGGCTGGCCATTCTACCCTATATGGCACAGACGTTGCCGCTTGGCATAACAGGGCTGAAAGAGAAAACAAAGACCCGTTTTTTTTCAGGTTGGAAAACAACCGTTGCTCTTTTTCTGCTCTGCTACGGTATTGGCCTGCACTATTTTTCCATGGGATTGCCCGGTGTTCCGTACCCGGCTGAAGGCCCTATGTTTGGCTGGAAAAATTTTGCGGCCCAGGTTGAAGAGGTGGTTGATAGAGTGGAGAAGAAGTACGGTAAAAGGCCGATGGTTGTTGGAATGGACCTGTACAAGACAGCGAGTGGTCTGGCTTTTTATAGAACAGTCCAGTACGAGCAGGAAGAAGCGCCTAATCGACCACATCCGATCAGTGAAACATCCGGTCGGGTGATAAGCGGGATGGGTGCACTCATGTATGAGTACTGGTTTCCGCCCGAGCGGTTTCAAGGCAGACAACTGCTTCTTGTGTCACAGGAGCGCTTGAATATTGAACGATTTCCGTTGAAACGGGGCCCCAGACGCTCTATTCATCAGATAATGAGCAGTAAAAATAATCAGTCGATCGGTCCTCTTTATTTCCGGCTCCTAAACATCCAGCCAATCGATCCCAGTTATTTTCGGCTTAGCTATTAAATCGCTCTATATACCACTCTGCCGCTTCCCGGATTCCATCCTTAAGAGAAAACTCCGGCTCGTAACCCAGCAACTCTTTGCCCTTGGAAATATCAGCCAGAGAGTGCATGACGTCTCCGGCCCGAAAATCACGGTGGGTTGCCTGACGTTTAATCACTTCCGGATTGACTCTGGCGACCTGTTCCCGAATGAGTTCAAAGAGTTGTAAGAGATTGGTTCTTTCACCAAAAGCGACATTATATACCTGGTTGACCGCATCAGGATTGGTACTGCAGGCGGCCAACAGATTGGCCTGGATACAGTTATCGATATAGCAGAAATCACGGCTGGTTTCACCAGTTCCGTTAATATAGATCTCCTGGTTGTTCAGTAATCCGGCAAACCATTTCGGCATGACAGCGGCATAGGCGCCGTTGGGATCCTGTCTTCTACCGAAAATATTGAAGTAGCGTAAGCCGACGATTTTCATGTTGTACGTTCTGGCAAATACATCACCGTAAAGTTCATTGACGTACTTGGTTACTGCATAAGGAGACAACGGTTTGCCGATCCGATCTTCTATTTTCGGCAGTCCGGGATGATCACCATAGGTGGAACTGGAGGCGGCATAGACAAACCGTTTAACCCGGTTGTTTTTTGCTGCCACCAGTATATTGAGAAAGCCGGTGATATTGTTTTCGTTGGTCAGCTGAGGATCATCAATTGAGCGCGGCACAGAACCAAGAGCTGCCTGGTGAAGGATGTAGTCGCATCCCTGGCAGCTTCTCTCACAGTCTTCCGGGTTTCGAATATCTCCTTCAATAAGCGTAAAGCGCTGCCACTGCTCTTTAGTCACCAGAGACTGGACTTCAGTGAGATTGTGGTGATGACCGGTGGAAAAGTTGTCGAGCCCGACAACCGACTGGTCAAGTTTAAGCAGTGTTTCCAGAAGGTTGGAGCCTATAAAGCCTGCAACACCGGTGACCAGCCATTTTTTTGGCGATTCTGCCAGCCTGTTTTTTAACGTGTGATATGCGTTCATGTTTTTGATCTACAATTGTTTGGGATGAGAATTACAACAGTAAAAGCGGACACTAAACCATGAAACCAGTTCGATTGCCATGCTCTTTTCTAAAGCATGCAAGATTGCTGAATCGGTGTGGTTGCAAAAATGTAAATTTTAGCTGGAAACTGAAATAAAGTACTGGACATCCAAATACGCTGTCAATAACATACAGGATAATACCTTGAGATCGGGCAGTGGAAATTGAAAAGAGCGTTATGACAAGGTGATAGTAAAAAATGTCAAAAGGAGCTGAATCGATGAAACGCATACTCGTGTTTTCTGTTGTCTTTCTTCTTATTCCGTTTGCAGCAGCATATGCGGTGGATCTGGCCAGCCTGCAGGGTGAGGCCGTCAACAACAGGCAATTGGTTCAGAAATACCAAAACAACCTGGATAAATCGAGAAAAGACGAGATCATAGCAAAAAGTGGATATTATCCAACAGTCAACCTGTCATATGTTGTCAATTCGCTGGATGAAGCATCGCTTTTTGAGGCAAAGGAAAATTCCGTTTTTTCAGCAAGCCTCACATACAATCTCTTCTCCGGTTTTAAAGACAGATACAGCTCCAGATCGGCTGCAATGCTGCGGCGGGTTGAGGAATACAGGCTTCGCGGAATTGAGCAGGATATTTTAGGGAAAGTTGCTCTGTATTACCTGAATGTTTATGGCCACAAGGCGAACCTGAAGGCAAAGAGGGATACCCACTCCACCCTTGAGCGGGTTTACGAGGATGGAAGAAAGCGAAATGAAGTTGGCTTGATAGACAATAATTCTCTTCTTAAATTCAAGGTCGATCTTGATTATGCCGCTATCCAGGTAAAAACAGCCCAGGCTGAGCTCAAGAAAAGTCTGCATCTGCTCAGGAGGGAGTCGGGAACCCAGGTAAGCTTGGATGAGTTGACGTTTCTGGAATTTGAAAAAATGCCGATGATGGGCTCTTTGGCGGATTATGAAAAGAATATGCTTGCCAACCGGAGTGAAATCAAAGTGATGGGTGAGATGCTCGACTTCTATGATGCCCAGGAAAAGCTGGCGCAGGCAGCCTATTATCCACAGCTGAATGCCACAGCCAGCTATCAGAATTACACTGACGATTATATCAACAGCGCTGGAGATAGCCCTGAAGATGAGACCAGGCTGCAACTTGTCCTGTCTGTCAATCTCTTTAGCGGATTTACCACCCGTGAAACCATTGCCAAGGCCAAGATTGATAGCCGTTCAGCAAGGCTTGATCTCGAAGAGTTGAAAAGCAACCTGAAAACAACCCTTGCCAATCTGTACCTGGACTATGAGGTCAGCCGGGAAAATATCACTGCCGCTCTGTCTAATATTGAGCAGGCCAGAGAGAATCTTCGCATTACCAGGCTGAAATACAGTGAAGGACTGCAGACCGAATCTGAACTGCTTGATGCGGTTTCAACGCTTTCCAGAGCTGAATACAATCATGTTGCCGTGATCACCGCACTCTATTCAAATTATTATCAGATTGTACGGATGATGGAGCAGTTCGAGCTTCCCCAAAAGAGATAGTTCTCTCGCGGCCACCTTGAAAAATTGTCTTTCGGAGTCTACGCTTACCTCGCCCAAACGCTTCGTTCTGAGATAAATTTTATCCCCGGAATATTAACTATATGCCTGTGGTAAAATTTATCTCACGCCTCGATTTTGAACGAAAATACTAATTTTTGAAGGTGGCCTTCAGATTTACCAAGAGGAGCACAGGTCGTCCTTTTTATTATGGGGGAAGCTTGTCTGCTCCTAAATCCGTGATGCAGAAGAGTTCGCATCTTGTAGATATTCCTCTTTTGTCCGCTGGAGATTTCTTCCTGTCAGCCACACCCATTTTCAGCCAATTATTCAGGAAATCGTAAAATTGTCAACAACGATCTATTTAATTATTTAATTAAACTTGCGTGCCTGTTGATGAATGATTATGATCAATGCCACTGAACAAAATTGTATACGAATATTCATAGTTACAGAGGAAAACAATCATGAAAATGAACCGAAGAACGTTTCTGGCGGGAGCGGCAGCGGCGGGTTCGGCATTGGTTTTGCCACCCCAGCAGTCGGCCGAAGCGGCGATCAGAGATGATTCCTATGCGTCTCTGATTGACATCACTAAGTGTGACGGTTGTGCGGGTAAAAAGGTGCCGGATTGTGTATCGGCCTGTGGAGAGGGAAACAGGGAAAAATTTCCTGAGCCTGAGCAGGATCAGCTGCGCGATTACTGGCCACAGAAAAAGCATGAAGACTGGTCCCAAAAGAAGCATCTCAAGAGTCGATTTACTCCCTATAACTGGCTGTTTGTCCAGAATATAGAGGTAAACGGGGAAAAAGTATCGGTACCTCGCAGGTGTATGCATTGCGATAATCCGCCGTGTGCCAAGCTGTGTCCGTTTGGGGTAAATCATAAAACCGCAGAAGGCCCGGTCTATATTGATACCGATATGTGTTTTGGCGGAGCCAAATGTCGAACAGTCTGTCCCTGGTCGGTTCCCCAGCGCCAGGCCGGAGTTGGTCTGTATACGAACTGGCAGAAGGTTCTGCCCGTTGGTGGTGGTGTCATGTACAAATGTGACCTCTGCCGTGACAGACTGGCTAAGAGCGAGAAGCCCTTTTGTATGGAAAGTTGTCCGAAAGGGGCCATGAAAATCGGTAAACGCACCGAGATCTTTGCCGAAGCGGAGAAATTAAAAAAACAGTACAACGGCCACCTTTACGGTATGGATGAGAACGGCGGCACATCGACGATCTATGTCTCTAAAGTACCGTTCGAGCAGATCAATAAAGCGATTCTGGCTACCAAAGGCCCAAAGAATAAAAAACCAACACCCATGCATAAGCCTGAAAACATGCTGGACAAACAGACAATCTGGTCGAAGGCTTCCCTTGCGGCCCCAGCCGTTGGCGCCCTGGCCGCTTTTTTTGCCGCCGGCAGTAAAGGTGAGAAGGAGGGTGATAAATAATGGAAACGGTTAAACGACATTCTCTTACAGTTCGGCTCAATCATTGGGCCATCGCGATGAGTGGTATTCTGTTGCTCTTTTCGGGTTTTGGCCAGATGCCGATGTATAAACGATATAATATTGTGAAGATCCCCGGCTTTGCCTGGTCCTCCAATTACGAGATTACTCTGTTGATACACTATGTGGCAGCGGCCCTGTTTGGCGCTGCTATTCTGTATCACCTGATCTATCATTTAAGAAGAAAGGAATTTGGTATTCTGCCCAAAAAGGGAGATATCGGTGAAGCTATTGCCGGATTCAAGGCCATGCTTGGCAGAGGTGAAGAACCGGCCCATGGGAAGTTCCAGGCCAAACAGCGGGTAATTTACGCGATTATGGGCGGTGTCAGTCTCGCTCTGTTACTGACCGGTCTTGTCAAGTCCTATAAAAACCTGGGAAATATCGTTGTCGATCATATCCTTCTGGAAGTGATCACCCTTGCCCACACCGTTTTTGGTATGCTGTTTATGGCGCTTTTTCTGGCCCATGTGGGAGCATTGATGCTCAAAAACCACAGACCCCTTATTCCCTCCATGTTTGGCGGTCGGATCAACAAGGAGTATGCCGATCATCATCATCCCCAATGGGACCCAAACAAAGAATAGCTTGTTGTTGGTACAACCAAATAAAACAAAACCCCTTCATACCATTACAGATTGGCCGTGAAGGGGCTTTGTTCCTTTCTCTTTATCACTTCCTGCTGGATAAAAACCATTGCTCACCAACGGGTTTTATGCAATAGTTCCAGTCTAATTCCTCACAATCCAGGGATGAAACATGAAAATCACGGACTGGACAGGCTTCCAGGTTCTGTAAAGATAACGAATAATGGGGGAAACCGTAATGGCATACGACTTTAACGCAGACGAAATATTTGAAATGGCAGAGCAGATTGAGCGAAACGGCGTGAAATTCTATAAAAACGCCGCTGACAGTGTTGATAATGACAGCCATAAGGAGTTACTGAACAGGCTGTCTCAAATGGAAGTGCATCATGAAAAGATCTTTGCCAAGATGCGCCGAGAACTCTCCGATCTTGAAAAAGATTCTTCTACTTTTGACCCGGGCCAGGAAACCAGGGATTATCTGCGTGCGCTCGCCGATACCCGTGTCTTTTTCAACAAGAAAATGGATCTTACCTCTATGGAGGAGATCTTGAAGTCGGCGGTTGCAGCAGAAAAAGAGTCAATAGTTTTCTATCTTGGCATGAAGAAGATGGTTCCACCGAAGTTTGGTGCAGATCGGCTTGACGACATCATTCAGGAAGAGATGGATCATATCGTCATTCTCAGCAAGGAACTGGCCGCCTTGAAAAGTTAAACCGATTGAGTGAATGCCCACCGGGAGTGTTCATGGATACAACCGGTATGAACTCCGACTTTCCAGTGAGAGTAAGGACATCGTCTTAACTCTTGGAAGAAGGATAAAACAAGTTCAGTAAATTTTATTTTGAAGAATATCTATTTTGTTTTAGGAGCATTATCAGGAGCATCGGCTGTTGCTATGGGCGCCTGGGGGGCTCACGCAGGTAGCAGTTTTCTTGAGCCTGCGTCGATGGTCACCTTTACTAAAGCGGTTCGTTATTCTATGCATCATGGTCTGGTTTTGCTGGCGGTTACCCTGGCCATGGAGCAATGGCCTGGTGTCAGCCGGTTACTGCATGCGGCCGGACTTCTTTTCCTGGCCGGAATCGTCCTTTTTTCAGGGAGTTTGTATCTTCTTGCTCTTACCGGAATTAACCTTGGATATATTACCCCGTTGGGTGGCGTGTCCTTTATATTCGGCTGGATCTGTCTGGCCGTGGCAGCATGGAAATCCAGGTCTTCTAAACTATCCAGATGAGTCAGACAGCTGATCAACCCAAAAGGCGTCGGCGCAGACGCAAACAGAATTACACCTGTCACTGCTGTAAACAACAGTTCTCTTTCTGCTGGAGCTGTACCTGTGGTTTTGAAATTTGTCCTCAGTGTTTTTCTGAAAACAAATGGGGGATTTCCAATGGTCCCACCTGGATCTGCCCGGATTGTGAACGAATCCATCTGATGGAGTAACCCACTTCATTTCGTTGTTTCCCAGTTATAAAAGCAACCAAATAAACAGTTATGGATTCAGGGAGTCGATGAAATTGATTCCTGGATTCTTTTTCTGTAATGGTTGAAATCTTCGTAGTTCTTTTTCCAATAGAAGTGTTTAAGCCCTACCCCGGATTTCTCATGAACATTTCGGAGTCTGCGCTTACCTGTTGAGAACAGAATCTGAAGAAGAAGGTTATTTGTTAATAACATAGATATGTTATCTGTTCTGAGCAAAATGTTCATGAGAAATTCGGGCTACCCATTATTTGAGCCAATAGGAGATATTTCTTGAGAGCACTCCTTTTTTTATGATAGAAAACATATACAGCCTGTCAAATGAACAGTATCATATATTCTAAAGGGTGCTTTTGAAAATTAGAATTTTCGCTCGAGATCAAGAACGGTAACAATTAAAAAGCGCAGCATATTTACCATATGTGAGCAGTTATAATTTTTGCTGTGATACAGAGAGCGAGTGAAAACCCAGTTTTTCAAGGTGGCCTGAGAACCATACATATTCTCTGTGATCTGAAAAGCTCATACCGAATAGTGGAGTTGCATAAATGGGATTTTGGGAAGTAATCAATCGCACAGGTGGTTGTTTTTTCCAGAATCGATACCCTGATTATTCAATAATTACGAGGTGAGACCCCATGAAAGTTGAACAGCAGACCTGGTCGGAACCCACTGGCTGGAAAGTAACAGGTGGAGAAAACTTAGATGATGATGCTCATCTGGTCTTTGTTTTTGGCAGCACTGACCTGTTGAGCAATACAAGCCATTTTCACACTATTCGAGAAATGTACCCCCAGGCACATATTTTGATGAACAGTACGGCCGGGGAGATCTACGATACCTTTGTTATTGATGATTCACTTGTTGTGAATGCGATTCATTTTGAAAAAACCGAGTTGAAAACAGTTGTCGTCAATAGCAAAGATTTTGCTGACAGCCGTCAAGCCGGAGAACAGCTGGCCACCAGCCTGGATCCTGAAGGATTATCACATGTTTTTGTTCTCTCTGATGGCTTGATGGTAAATGGCAGTGAACTCGTTATCGGCCTTCATTCCACCCTTCCGGAAACTATTGTGGTTACTGGTGGCCTGGCAGGAGATGGCAGCCGTTTTGAACGCACACTTGTTGGTCTTGATGAGCCACCTGAGCAGGGGAATATTGTTGCATTGGGATTTTATGGCAATCATTTAAAAGTTGGTCACGGTTCTATAGGTGGCTGGGATGCATTTGGTCCAGTTCGGACAACAACCAAAGCGGACAAGAATGTCCTTTTTGAATTGGATGATCAGTCCGCATTGGAACTCTATAAGAAGTATCTGGGTGACGAGGCGGCGGGTCTGCCGAGTACCGGTTTGCTTTTCCCGTTGGCTGTTACAATAGAGGGAAAAGAGCAGCCTGTTGTCAGAACAATCCTTGCCATTGATGAAGAACAGAACAGCATGACGTTTGCCGGTGACATTCCGGTTGGCTCCAAGGTTCAATTAATGAAAGCCAACTTTGACCGCCTTGTTGATGGGGCGGAGGAATCAGCCAGGAATTCCTTTGAGATTCTCCAGTCCCGCAGTCCCGACTTTGTCCTCTGTGTCAGCTGTGTTGGACGCAAATTGATATTGGGACAGCGTATCGATGATGAAATAGAGGTTGTTCGCGATATTCTTGGTGATAGAGCTGTTATCAGCGGTTTTTATTCATATGGGGAAATTTCTCCACTTCAGAAATCGACAAAGTGCGAACTGCATAATCAAACCATGACTATAACCGCACTGGCTGAAGACTAATGCAGCGTAAACAAGAAATGGAGAAGTATTTTAAATTATTACGTCGTCAGCTCAGGCGTACCTTCAAAGATAAGGAAATTCCCAGTGAACTTGAACCGTTTCTTGCTGCTGTGAATGATTCGTATCTCCATTATGAAACTGATCGACGCCGACTGGAACGAATAATGGAGTTGAGTTCAATTGAGCTCAATGAGGCTAATGCCCGAATAAGGGAAGAGGCTGAGCAGCAGAAAATTGTCTTGAGCCAACTGAAGCACTCCATTTTTTCTTTGCAGGAAGATGATGCCGCTTCAAAAAAGTCTCCTTCACAACGGGACGATTTAATCGCTTTACTGGGAATTTTACAGGACCAGATTGATCTCCAGAAGAAGAGCAAAGAGAAATTGAAACAGGCCAAGTTGACGGCGGAGTTGGCAAATCGAGCTAAAAGTGAATTTTTGGCCAATATGAGCCATGAGATCCGGACACCGCTCAATGGGATTATTGGCATGACGGAACTGACACTTGAGTTGGAGCTTGGTCATCACCAGCATCACAATCTTCTTATCATCAACAACTCAGCCGAGCACCTGTTAAAAATCATTAACGATATCCTTGATTTTTCCAAGATTGAGGCCGGAAAGCTGGATATTGAGGAAGTGGATTTCAACCTGCATGAAGTTATCGATAAGGCCATTGAGCCGGTTCTGCTCAAAGCCCAGCAGAAATCAATAGAACTCATTGTCGATATCGATGCCGATATCGGTTTTTGGGTGAAAGGAGACCCGGTAAGGTTCCGTCAGGTTATCAATAACCTGACTAATAACGCCATAAAGTTTACCGATCACGGAGAAATTGTGATCAGCGCCAGTCTTCCGGATGGCCCGGAAAATAAAGGGAACAATAAAATATTGGTCAGTGTCAAAGACACAGGCAGTGGCATTCCAGCAGATAAAATAGACCGTATTTTTGAGAGCTTTACTCAGGCTGATGGCTCAACAACCCGGAAATATGGGGGGACCGGACTTGGTTTGACAATCTGCAAACGTCTGGTCGAGTTGATGGGTGGAAAAATCTGGCTTGAGAGTGAAGTCGGAAAAGGCTCAACCTTCTTTTTTACGGTTCTGTGCAAGGCCGGGGATCATATAGATCAGTCTGAAGAAAAGCGATTTATCTCGTTAAGAGATCGCCATGTGCTGATCATTGACGACAGCAGAACAAATCGACATATCCTCAACCGAATAGTGAAGAACTGGGGGATGCACCCCATTGAAGCTGAGGATGGCCAAAAAGGGTTTGAGCTCGCCACATCCGCAACCAAGCCCTTTGATCTTATACTGGTCGATTTTCAAATGCCGAAACTCGACGGTCTGCAGTTCGCCAGAAAACTTTTTCATTCTCAGGGACGTCGTACCCCACCGATACTCATGCTGACATCTGTTGATTTCTCAGCTGATATGCAAAATGATATGGATGGTCTGATCAATGGCATATTAACCAAACCGATTAAACAGTCGGAGCTGTTTGATTCCATGATAACTGTACTGAACAAACAGTTTTCCAACATCATTGGAGATGAGGGCAAACCGCCTGTACAGCAGGATAACCAACAAATGGCGGAGGTACGCAAGATTCTTCTGGTTGAGGATAATCTGGTTAACCGGAAGATTGCAACAACCATGCTGAAGAGCTTCGGCCACACCATTTTCAGTGCCGAAAACGGACAGCTGGCCATTGATACTCTTCTGGCAAAGGATGATATCGACATTGTCTTCATGGATGTGCAGATGCCAGTGAAGGATGGCATTGAGGCAACCGGGGAAATCCGGGAAAGAGAACTCAAGGGTGAACGATTCTGCGGCCACACCCATATCCCGATTGTTGCCATGACAGCCCATGCCATGGCCGGAGATGAACAGCGATGCCTGGATGCAGGGATGGATTATTATGTCTCTAAACCGGTAAGCAAAAAGGATCTACACAAGGTCCTCGAACAGTTGGAAGAAAAGGAGATGCAGAAAATCAGCCGCTGAGTCTTGATTTCTCTCTACTCCGATTGCAGGGCAACAACCGGATCAAGTTTTGATGCCTGCCGGGCCGGATAGGCCCCTGCCAGAAGACCGATGATAGCAGCCAGTATCTCAGCCAGTATCACATAACTCCAGGGAGTATGAACCGGCAGGCCAGGGATGAGCAGGTGGAGCAGGTAGGCCCCTCCGATACCTAATAAGAGACCGCCGACGCCGCCGAGCGCGGCAAGGATGGTTGCCTCGGCCAGGAAAAAAGTAAGAATGTTCCCCTTGGTGGCTCCCAGAGCCCTCAACAGACCAATTTCAGATGTTCGTTCCCGAACCGCAATGGTCATTACAGTGAGGATTCCGACACAGCCGACAAGCAATGAAATACCGCCAAGGGTGCCCACCGCAGCGGTGAGCATATCAAGCAGGGAACCGAGAACGTCCAGCATCTGGGCCTGGGTGGTGATGGTAAAATCTTCCTGTCCATGCCGGTTGATCAACAGCCTCTTGATATCATTCACAACTTCATCGGCGTTGGCATCTTCCCGATAAAGGATTCCGATCTCCATCAATCCTTCCCGATTGAAAAGATCAAGCAGCCGAACAGTGGGAAGATAGACGGTGTCGTCCATATCAAAACCGAGAATCTGCCCTTTTGGTTCCATTACACCGATGACCCGGCAGGGGATATTACCGATTCGGATTCGTTCTCCCAGCGGATTGCTGTTGCCAAACAATTCATTTTTCGTCTTGTGGCCAAGAACGGTATACGGTCTTGCAGCTCTCGGGTTATCATCCGGCAGGAAACGGCCTGAAGCGACCCGCATTCGAAAAGCGTGATCCATCTGATGATTCACGCCGTACAGGGTAATACGTCTTCTCTTCCCTTCGTATTCCACCTCTCCATTTCCGTATAGCATAGGGACAACAGCTTCAACCTGGGAGATTTCCCGCAGGGATTCAGCGTCTTCCAAGGTCAACAATCTCTCCGAACCCAGAACCCCCAACGGGCTGCCCATGGTGGTGACCCTGCCCGGTTTAATAGTGACAAGGTTGGTGCCGAACTGAGTAAATTCGGAAAGGACAAAGCGCTGTAAACCTTCACCGAGGGAAGTTAGCAGGATAACTGCGGCAATGCCCACAGCGATACCCAGACCGGTCAGCAGAGAATGGAGCTTTTTTGCCCGGATGGTGCTGAAGGTGAGGGATGTGAGGTCTTGGGTTCGCATGTTGTGCTAGCGGATGTCTTTGTTATTTGAGAAGCAAAAGAAACAGATTAAACAGGATTTCTCTGTCATATCGTTAAATTACCGCTTTGCCAGGGATTGTATCGGATCAAGTTTTGCTGCCCTTCTTGCCGGCAATAGGCTGAAAACCAGACCGGTAACAATGGCAGTTGTAATTGCCGCCCCCACTGCCCACAAAGGCGGTCTGGTGGCAAGATCCGGGTAAAACTGTTGAACAAGCCAGCCACCTGCAAGCCCAAGGATAAGCCCCAGCAGGGCTCCAACACTGGAGAGTAGGACGGCTTCGGTCAAGATCAGAATAGTAATCTGCCGCTTTTTGGCTCCAACAGCCTTCATTAATCCAATTTCGGCGGTTCGCCTTGAAATGGAAACCAACATCACATTCATGATAAGAATACCGGCAACTCCGAGGCTGATACCGGCAATACCGCCGACAGTGATGGTCAGCATGGTGAAGATGCGGTCAAATGTACTGAGTATCGAATCCTGTGTAATAACGGTAATATCCTCTTCGCCATAATGGCGGCGACTGATAGTTCCAACAATCTGCTTTTTCAGCAGTTCGATATCGCCTCTGTCCTTTGCCTCAACGATAATGCGAAACAGCTTCTCAGTATTAAGGATCATCTGAGAAAAGGCTACAGGGACAACGACGAGCTCCTGTGTATCCATGCCAAGTGAGCGCCCTTCCGTTGCCAAAATACCGATCACACGGCATCGGTGATCACCGATCCGGACAATTTCGCCCAGAACCGAGGAGGTGCCGAACAGTTCCCGGGCAACCTTGGCGCCAAGGACACAGACTGAACGGGAAAGATCGGGGTCATCGGCAGGTAGAAAACGTCCTTTGGCCAGCTGCAGGTGGCGGATTTTCAGCATGGAATGGGTGGAGCCCATCACCGGCACCCGCCGTTCACGGCCCTGGTAGGAGAGGGCCATTTCTCCAACAACCACCGGTGCCCAGCGGCGTACTCTGGAAAGACGTTCGAGAGACTTTCCATCACCAATGGTCAGGTCTCGAGGTGTTTCACCAATAAAAGTTGAAGGGGTGCCGGAACTGGTTTCTGAGCGTCCCGGAATGATGATGAGCAGATTCGTTCCCAGGGAGGAAAACTGCTCCACTACATATCGGCGGGCTCCTTCACCCACACCGGTTAAAACAACCACGGCGGCAACCCCGATGGACATTGCCAGAAGGGTGAGAGCACTACGCACCTTACCGGCTGCAACGGAACTCCAGGCGAATCCCAGGCTGGAGAGGCTTCTCATAAAGTTTTACTCCGCTTATCCGAACTGATTCTACCGTCGATAAATTGAAGGCAGCGTTTCGCCCGGCTACCAATATCCGGATCATGGGTGACAACTATCAGAGTAAGTCCCTGCTGGTTGAGCTGCTCCAGCAGACTGATAATCTCATTACCTGAAGTCGAATCAAGGTTGCCGGTCGGTTCATCGGCGAGCAGCACGGAAGGGGCGTTGACAATTGAGCGGGCAATGGCCACCCGCTGGCGCTGGCCACCGGAAAGTTCATCGGGTTTATGATGCATTCGGTTAAGTAAGCCGAAATCACTGATAATTTTTTTTGAGGTGGCTGTTCGTTTCTCAGGGTCGACACCGGCCAGCAATAGTGGTAGTTCGATATTCTGTTTTGCCGTAAGTCGTGGAATTAAATGGAAAAATTGAAATACGAAACCGATTGTTTGAGACCGCACTTCGGCCAGCTGGTCATCATCCAGTGTGGTCACATCAGAGCCGTTTAAATGGAAAGTACCACTGGTGGCACGATCTAAAAGGCCAATAATATTTAAAAGGGTTGATTTGCCGGAACCGGACGGCCCCATGATCGAGATATACTCACCCGCCTGGATCTCCAGATTAACACTGTCCAGCGCGTGTACTTTCTGGTCACCAACTTCAAAGATACGGCTGACATCCTGCAGATGAATAATCATTTTTCTTTGGTGTCATCTTTTGCAATAACGGCTGCAGCACCGTCTTTCAGTCCTTCTCTGCCAAGGGATGTGACGAGCCATTCTCCCTCATCCAGTCCTGTGAGCACTTCGGTATATCGCCAATTGGCAAGACCCGTTTTAACAGGACGCTTTTCAACCAGGTTGTTTTGCCTGTCGAGGACATAAACTGAGCCATCTTCGAGTAGCGATTCCGTCGGAATTCTCAGGACATCGTCACGAACATCGAGAATAATTTCCACATCTGCACTATAACCCGCCAGTAAATTGGCGGTTTTTTCGCTTTTTATAAAACCGCATTCAACTTCAACGGTTCTTGCCTGTTTGGCCTGTTCCAGAACGTATGGCGCTATTCTCAGGACCTTGCCGCTGAACTGTTTATCGACAAAGGCATCCAGAGAAATTCGGCTTTCCATTCCCACGAAAATTTGGGCGGCATCCATTTCATCGATGGGAGCAGTCACATAGATATCATCCAGGCTGATCAGGTCAATGGCCGGTAGAGTGGCAACTCCGGTGGGAGATGGTGTAATAAATTCGCCGATTTCACCGTTTACCTCAGCAACAATGCCACCAAAAGGGGCTCGCAGGATTGTTTTCTCAAGCTGGGCCTGAATGGTTTCAATTCTGAGTTTACTGGCCTGGGCCTGAAGAGCGGACCGTTTGCAGACACTTGTTTTGACTGCGGCGTTGGTGAGAGCCTCGTCATGGGCAAGCTCAGAGGTTGACTGTTTACGGTGCAGCTCGGTGGAGCGGTTGGCATTTCTCTGGGCCAGATCAGCCAGCAGGCAGGATTCCTTAACCAGGGTCTCGGCAACTTCCGCTTCCCGGCGGGCGAGTTTAAGCTGGGAGCGGATATCATCATTCCAAAGGGTTAGAAGGACCTGCTCCTTTTTTACCTTATCCCCTTTTTTTACATCTAGGGTGGCAATTCGGCCGCCAATGGCCGGGGCAAGTCGGGCACGGTGGCGCGCTTTGACAGTCCCGGCACGGGTATTGGCCACTGTCGCTTCCACAAGGCCAATATCAGCCTGCCTGGCAGTTACTTCTATAGGTTTGTCTCTGGTAGCATATTGAAATGAACCGAAAATCAGAAAAGCAAAGAGCAAGAAAAGAAGAATATATTTGAGCTTCATTGGAATCAGCCTGGGTTAGATGGTTTAACAGCAAAATTCCTGAATCCTCTAACCTAAGGATACCTAAAAAACAGTTGTTGAGTCAATTTCTTTGTTGTTCAAACGGTTATTGTAAGTTTTTATTTTTGTGAACTATTTTGAGCAGTGGTTTGTATTAATTATGTCTATTGTTGTTTGACCCGGGAGTTCAAAAATTAAAATGCATATTTGCTGTGTTATTGGCTGCTAGACAGAAGATGATATCCTTTGCTCTAGAAACAAACTCGGGATAGTATGGGGGAAATGGCCACGGACACCTCACCTTTTCGAGCTCGAGTCTGTTCGCATTGGTAAGCTATTGCCATCAGCCACACCTGCGAAAACCAGGGACATTTTTAACCACGTAAAATTAAAAGTATGCAAAAGCAATCAGTTACAATTCCTGTGGTTGGCTCAGTCGAGTGAGAATTTTCAGGAGCTGCCAAAATCACCGGTTAAAAACAAAACCAAGACAAGTACTCATCAATCGCCGCTATGGCTCAACACTTTATTCATACAGCCGATATTCACCTCGGTAAAACATACCGCAACTCACCCGGTGAACAGGAGCGGTATAACGATTTTTTTACAACACTTGCAGATATTGTTACCGAGGCAGTGGAGCAATCGGTCGATTTTGTCCTGATTTGCGGTGATCTGTTCCATCATGGCCGGATTCTACCCAGGACCTTTGCCCGCACCATTGAAGCCCTGCAACCCCTTAAAGATGCGGATATTCCCTGTATCTGTATTGAAGGCAACCATGACTGGATTCATCGGCGGGAAAATATTTCCTGGATGGAAGCCCTGTCGGAGATGGGGTATATCCGCCTGCTCAGGCCGTCCCGCACCCCGGAGGGTGGTTATCGTTTTGAACTGTTTGATGAGAAGAGCGGCAGGGGTGGTTACCTCAGAGTGGGGGATCTGAATATATACGGTCTTGGTTATATCGGTGCCCATGCCGGAAGCCATGTGGAACGAATCTGCAAGGCAGTAGACACAAAAAATAATTTACTGCTTTTTCATGTGGGAATCTGGAAATACTGCCCTGTTGAGATCGGCAATATGAAACTTGCTGAGGCCCATGGGCTGGCGGAGAAATTCGGCTATGTGGCGCTCGGACACGGCCACAAGCCATATATCATAGAAACCCCGGAAAAAAAGCCATATGCATATAATCCCGGTGCCCCGGAGAGAGTCAATTTCGGCGAACAATCCTATGACAAAGGTTACTATTATGTGACAGCGGATAAGGGTGAGTTCAATGTTAGCTTCCGGTCAGTGGAACCCCGACCGATGGTGGTGGAGGTTATTCAACTCGATGGCAGCTCCGATGTGGATGAAGGCCTGCAGTGTTTTTCTAAGCAGATGAGCTTGCTGAAAGATAATCTTGATCACTCTCGTTCCTCCTTAGTTGAATTGAAGCTGGTCGGAAGAGTTGGTTTTCATCCATTTGAGCTGGGACGCGAACGGTTACGGTTGATCCTTGAGGAAAATCTCTCCCCTTTACATGTTGAGATTAAAAATCACCTCTCCATGGTGAGTAGAAGTAGTGATGGCAACGAGTGCAAAAAATCACTTGATGAGATTGAGAAGGAGGTTTTGCATGAGCTGATTAGTGCCCATTCCAGCTATAAAGGTCGGGAAGAGGAGCTGGTTCAGCTCTGCCTTGATCTTCGGGATCTTATTTTACAAAAAGAGGTAGACGGTGAGGAGTTGCTTGGTCTGTTGTCGAATAAGGTGTAAGGGGACATCTAAAAAAATTACACTTCTGCCGATTTCTGCCTCATATCAAAAAATAAAATGTTCACATAAGCCTCATAGAAATTCTGGTTAATGATGCGGATTCTGTCAATCGATTTGAAAAATATAAAATGCCACAGGGAGATCCATCTGGATTTTGTTGGTGGTGTCAATGTCCTTTCCGGTGCTAATGGCGTTGGTAAAAGCACGATTTTTGAAGCTGTCGGTTACGCGCTCTTTGGTGTTGATGCCAAAGATTTTGTTGGTAATATCAGCAGGTTCATCACGTTTGGCGAGAAAAAGGGATCTGTTAGCGTCACCTTTGTTACAGATAATGGCGAACATTTCCAGGTATCAAGGGGAGTTGGGGCCGGCTCAAAATGGCAGCTTGCCGCTTCCATGGGTGACGACTTTGAGGTCGAAGAGCATAGCGGCGCCGGGGAAACAGAAGACCGGATCAAGGAGCTGCTTGGTCTGCAGGGCGGCAGGAGCCTTGCCGATCAATTTAAGCTGGTCATCGGCCCCCTGCAGCACGATTTCCTGGGCCCCTTTATCGCAAAAGGAAAGAAACGCCAGGAGCTCTTTGATGAGATCCTGGGGGTGGACAGCTGGCGAAAAACATGGAAAGAAACACGAGCATTAGCCACAGCAGTAAAAAACAAGATTGACCTGCTCAACGAGGGAATAAAGGCAAAACAGGAGCAGCTCGTTGATCTTAAAGAGAAAAAACGGAAACGAAGGGAGCTTGAGCGGGACAGAAAAAAGGCAGAAAAGGAGTTGCGGCAGAAACAAAAAGAGAGAAAATCGGCTAAGAAACAGCTGCTGGGTCTCGATGAGAAGGAAAAAGAAGTTCATCAACTTTCCTCAGCAATTAAACTCATTCAGGAAAGAATAGAAACAGGCAGAACAAAGATAGAGACCCAGAAACACCTGGTCAAAGAGTCGATGGCAGCAAATGGTGTGATTGAGCAGACCCGGGAGGCAAAACAGGGTTTTGAGTCCTGTGAGAAGAGAATTCTTGAACTTCGCAGCCAGGAGCGACAACAGCATCGTCTGGAAAAAAAGGCCACTGAGCTGGAGAAAGAACAGGCCCGCATTTACCAGAAGATGAATCATGAGAAAGGGGAAATACAGCGGGTTGAGAAGCAGTTGAATGGTGAGCAGCAGGAGCTGGAGAAGACCTTTAAAACACTGGTGGTGGATCCGAAGCAGACAGCCCAGGCGGCTGGGTTTTCCGGGTTGCAGAAAGCCATGGAAGAGCTGCGTTCCAATCGGGATATGCTTGATGGTCGTCGCTCCAGCCTGCTTGAAGGTAAAGAGAAGTTATCAGGAGGAGTCTGCCCATACTTTAAGGAAGCGTGTCTCAATCTCAGCGGCAAAAGCGTAGGCGATGTTTTTGGAGAAGGTCTTGAGAATCTGGAAAATCAAAGAGATGTTTTGAGTGAGCAGCTCATGATGACCACCAAACAGCTGGAAGAGGCCGGTAGGGCAAAAGAAGAGCAAAATCGGTTGGAAACAAGAAAGCAGGAAATCCAAAAACAGCTTGAAAAACTTGAAAAACGTCGTGGGGAAAATAAAAAACGTAAGAAAAATCTGCAGCAGATAGTGCAACAGCTTGGGGATATTGAAAAGAAGATTGTTTTGCACCAGGAAAAGCTCAAAGTGTATCAGGGGCTGGAGGAAAAGATAGCCAAGGAGGAAAAACTGCGTGCAAGCTACCAGAAGGACAGAGACCAGTATCTGGCCCATATAAAAGCGGCAACCGAATTGAAAAACCGACAGGATGGCTTGGTCGCCATGGAGGAGCTTCTAGTCGAGTTGCAGGAGACTCTTCAGGTTAAACAAAAGGGGATAAGCGATCTTAGGAAAGAGTACACAAGCGAGAATCACAGCGTAGTGAGGAAAAAAAAGGAGGAACTGACGGCCGACATAGCAGCGTGCGAACAGAAACTGATAAATATTTCCGGTGAATATTCCTCCATTGATTCAGATATACGAAGACTGGAGAAAATCGATAAAGAGATGAAGGCGGCTGTCTCCAAACTAAATAAAGTGGAAAAACAGCAGCGACTTATCGAGTTTCTTAGAAAACAGGTGTTTAATTCTGTCTCAGAACACCTCTCCGAGAGGTTCCGAGAAGAGATAAGTCTTCGGGCCGATCAAATTTATCGAACCATTGCCGAAACCGACGAAGAGTTAAGCTGGGGGGAGAATTACCAGGTTCTTCTGCGGGATAGAGTTGGAAACAGTATCCGTGAGCGAAATGATGACCAGCTCTCTGGAGGGCAGATCATGTCCGCTGTTGTCGCTCTAAGGTTGGCGATGCTGCAGACTATCGGTTCTAGAATCGCCTTTTTTGATGAACCAACATCCAACCTGGATTCAACCAGACGGGAGAACCTTGCCCGAGCATTCAGAGCGATCGATGTGGGGAGGGAAGAGCTTTCAACCCACTGGTATGATCAACTCTTTCTCATCAGCCATGATGTGGCTTTTACCGAAGTAACGGACCAGATAATTACCCTTGAATGAGCACACTTGTGAGCGCTATTTCTCAACAATCAATGCAAACTGATCTCTGTGGAGCCAGCCTGTACGACCAGTGGAGTCTTTTACCAGGGTGAATTCTCCGTGGGTTTTCATTGGTCTGATAACCCGTCCCTCCTGTAAAGCACCGACAGAAGAGGCGGCAACAAACGGTGATATCCGCAGGTGAGAGTCCTTAGCTGTTACCACACCGTCATGGAAGTCCAGATATCGATAGTAGCAGGAGAAACAGCCAAGCAAAATAGCACAACCCAGCAAAATCGACACCCAGGTTCGGGCTTTTTGTAATGGTGGGAAAAAGAAACAGCCCAGGTGAAAAAGACTGAACAGAACAAAGATGATTCCTGCTGCCAGGCACCACTGGTTCATCTCCAATAAATGCACAATTTGTTGAAGAAATGATCGTTCGGGTTGAAAGAGCCCATGTTCTTTACGGATAAGCTGTAGGTTGCCTAGAGTATCAGAGTCTGATGGTGACAGGCGTAAAGCACGGATGTAGGAAAGAATCGCCATGCCAGGCCTGGAATCCTGGGCATAGCTGTTGCCGAGATTATAGAGCAGTTGAAAAGAGAGGCCGGTTGTGCTGAGCTCTTCATAAAGGCGGACAGCTTCGCTGAAATTCCCCTGGATGTATTGTTCTGTTGCCTGTTCAAAAATCAGGGCAGGATCTTTTGCCTCTGCCAGAACCTGATAAGGAGAAAGGAAGAGGAAAAGAAGGGAAACAAGGGCGAATAACCTGGCTGTTCTCATGATAGCGCTCCCAGTTCTTCCTGTATCCGTAAATAGAGCTGCTCCATTTCCTCTGGGGACAGGTTCAGGCCGCCGTATGCTCCATAATCTGCCATTTGAAAGAGCTTGATCAGGGTCGAGTCGGATTCCAACCGTTTTGTCAGGTCACTTACAGTTATGGCGGCTGGTTCGAGCTGCCAGTGAAGTCCGAGCTGCTCCTGGATGGCATTTCGGCAAAGTGCCAGGAATTTCTTGGAGTCTTTATTATTTTTGGCTGATTCAATTTCTTTCAACACTGTTCCAAGTCGTTTTTTCATAAGTGACCGGCGCCCGAGTTCCGGGTTCATTTCGCGTTGCTGCCGGATATAGTGGGTAGTGAACAGAGTGCAGAGCAGGCACAAACTGATGATGATTACCGTGAGAAACCAGCCCTTGAGGAACAGTGGTTGAATTGAAGGTTGCAATCGTCCATAGCTGAGCTTAATGGGTGCGAGCCCTTCGATATTGGTTGAGAGGTTTACCGTAGTTTGGGTTTCATCCGCTTTTTTCTTATCGGTTTGAACGAGTATAGCGGGCTTTTTCTGGGCGGAGCTTGCCGATATGGTTAACGGAATGGGATCGCTGACCAGTTGTTTATAGTGACCGCTGACCAGGTCGAAATAGCTGAAAGAAAGGGAAGGGATCTCTTGAATTTGTGAGTCTTTGGCAACAACAGCCTGTTCAAATCGTTTTATGCCCTTATCGGGACGACCTTGCTGTGGGTCAAATTGAGCGGAGGTTGAATACAGCTTCCAACTGTCGGATTGGGGAAATTCCGGGACATTAACCCTGTCAAAGTTTCCGCTTCCCTCTATGGTCATGGAAAGGGTGATGGGCTCGCCGATCTCAATATCCGTTGGTGTTGCAGAGACGTTGAGGCTGAAATTGCCGATGGCACCTGAAAAATTCTCCGGTCTGCCATCATCGGGCAGGGGAATGGTCTCAAGATTCAGATCAGGACTGACCACTTTTACGATTTTTGTCTGGTAATCGTTGAAAAAATCATCAAACAAATTGTTCTGGAAAAACCCTTGATTACGAAAACGGGATAAGCTCCTGGATCGCTGCGGCATCAACAGCTCGGCTTCGAGCTCAAAATGCAGAGGATGCCTGCCCTCTTTGATACCGGTCAGATAACTGTTCCAGCCAAGAACGATATATGGTGTGTTATTGACCAGCTTCATCGACCTGGAAGGTTTGTTGCCGAGTGGACTGAGGACGAAACCATCACCTTTCAGGATTGGCAGGCTGTTGAGATTTGCCTGGATTCTCCGGTTGAAATAGGCTTCTATACGCACAGGGACCATTTCGCCGGAATAGATGGAATTCTTACCAATATGTACCCGGAGAAAGGTTATCTTTGCCCCTTTGCCTGAGCCGATTCTGGCCTGGGTCGAAGAGTTGCCATTCTTGTTCTTTGGCTGGTTGCTGCCGGTTGTTGCTTCCAGTGAAATTGGTTTGGTGTGCAGTTCTTCACCGTCACAGTGAACGGTGATTGCCGGAATGGTATAGCTGCCGGGTTGTAGCGGCTCAACAAGATAAACGGTAGATATTGATGCCGAAAAAGAACCGTTAATCATCTGGACTTGACTGGATTGGCCTCGCCTGTGAAAACGCAGGTTGTCAACTTCAGGCATATTAATGTCTACAGAGTTGCCGCCTTCAACGGTAATGGTCAGCACAGCTGCCATATCCACCGGCACCTGCTCTGTGTTGAGTGTTGCCGAAACAGACTTACCGCCAAAAGCGGGGCTGGCCATGATCAGGCAGGTAGCCGCTATCAGCAGGGTAAAGAAAATAGATTGGTGCAAGGGTCTACTTACCATCACCAGTCCCTCCGTGGTTCCGAATCAACCGTTCCTGCCATGGAGGGGACAAAATTGAGTTCACTTTCTTCATTTTTAAGTCCCTCAAGAAGTTGTTCCGCCTCTTCTTTGGTCATTTTTCCAAGCAGCCTCCGTTGCTGATCAGCAGCCTGCTGGTCATCTGACTCATTATTCTCCTGGGCAGCTGTAGTCGTATCCTTTTGTTCTGTATCCCTGGAATTTTTCGCTGCCTGCTGTTTATTTTTCTCTGCTGTTTGATTATCAGATTTGTTTTCTTCTTCAGGCTGTTTTGCAGGTGTCTCTTTCTCTTTTTCCTCTCCTTCTTCCTTTTTGTCACTGTTCTGAGGTGAAGAGGGCTGCTCACCTGCATTGTTACTGTCGTTTTCCTTCTTTTTCTCTTTGTCTTTGCTGTTCTGTTCTTCCTGCTGCTCCTTCTCTTGGTTCTGCTTATTCTGCTGCTGTTTTTTCAGCTCGTCGAGTTTTTTTGCGACCAGTTCACGATTGAAGCGGCTGTTTTCATCCTTTTTATCCAGGTTGAGAACGGAATCATACGAGTCAATGGCGGACTGCCAGGTTTTAACAGTGTGTTCAGGATCGGTCTGAATTGTCTCGGCACCTTTCCGGTAATAAGCATTCCCCCTGTTGTAATAGGCTTTAGCCTGCAGGATCAGATCATCTGTTTTTAACGCATTGTTAAAGCTTGCAATCGCGTCGTCATACAGGTTGTTTTTATAAGCAGCTGAACCGTAGTTAAAATGGATCTCTGGGTTTTCTTTCTCCTTTTCCAGTCGCTTTGAATAATATTCGGCTGCTGTGATGAAATCACCGGCCCGAAAGGCGTCTTCACCCGGTGAACAGATTCCGCTGCCGGGAAAAAGTGATCCAAGTAAAATAAGGAGTGCAAGATGTTGAATAACGGTTTTTTTTTGCCGCCTGTTTCTGCTTTGAATGAATGGAATCCTGATGGGGCCGCTTCTGCGACCACTGACAAGATACTCAACGACCAGAAGGAAGAAGGCGGCCAGTAACGGCCATTCAACCCGTTCAATGGCTATTTTAGTCCGTTTTTCGGCCAGTTCCTCCTTGGGAATAAGGGCCAGCTTTTCCTGGTAGATCGTTTCGAATCCCTGGGAGCTGCTGCCCAGTGGAGCGTATATGCCGCCACCGGTTTCAGCAATGCGTCTCAGAGTCTTTTCGTCGAGCTTTGAAGTGATAAATTGTCCTTTTTGATCTTTAATATATTTTGACGCTGAAGACCCGGCATTGGGAATCAGCTCCCCTTCCCGGGTGCCGACACCAACTGTAAAAATAGTCATTCCCTCCTCATGAGCACTGGCGGCTGTCTTGAAAACATCTCCTTCCAGGTTCTCTCCATCGGTGATCAGGATGAGTATTTTATGGTTCGCCTGGTTATCAAGAACTGTCTGTGCGGTTTTAATAGCAGCGCTGAGGTCTGTGCCCCCCTTGGGAATGATAGCTGTATCAACAGAATCCAGAGAGTGTTCAAAGGCGCTGTAATCCATGGTCAAAGGACACATGAGAAAGGCCGAACCGGCAAAGGGAAGGAGGCCTACTCTGTCTCCTTCAAGTTGCTGGACAAAATCAAGAATTCCCAGTTTGGCACGGCCCAGCCGGTTTGGCCGGGTATCTTCAGTGAGCATCGACTTAGAGGTGTCTAGGGCAAAGAGGATATCAATACCCTTACGTTTCACATCAATCCACTCAGAACCGTACTGGGGTCGTGCAAGAGCGAGAAAACAGCAGAAAACACTGGAAATAAACAGGATGCTTTTGAGCTGTCGTTTTTTTGATGACACATTCCTGGTCAATTTATCCAGCAGAATTTTTGCGCCAAATTGACCGAGTCGCTCAAGCCGCTGTTTTCTATTGTGATAGAGATAGATAAACAGGGCACCACAAATTATAAAACCAATGAGTATCCAGATGGGTTCAGCAAAAGTGATCATAGCATCATGTTACACCCTTCAAGGGAGTCTCCTGCTATGAGTAACTGTTGTCAGACAGAGTAGAATCAAGGCCAGAGCGGCAGGAAAATAGAAAAGCTCCCGATACTGCTCAAATTTCTTAATCGTTCTGGTTGTTGTCTCCATGGAGTTAATTTCATTATAAATTTGAGAAAGGGACTTGGTGTCGGTGGCACGAAAATATTGACCGCCGGTCTTTTCGGCAACCTGTGTCAGGCTCTCTTCATCAATGTCAACCTTTGCCCTCACAAGTCGCTTTCTTCCCAATCGATCAACAATGGGTATCGGGGCCTCTCCCCTGGTACCCGCTCCAATGGCATATATCTTTATCTTCATGGTCTCAGCAGCTTCGGCGGCAACCAGGGGTGGGATTTTACCCGCATTGTTCACCCCGTCAGTGAGGAGAATAAGGAGGCGGGATTTTGATTTGAGGTCCCGCAGACGGTTGACTCCGGAGCCGATGGCTGAACCGATGGCCGTGCCATCCTCAATCATGCCGATGGACAGCGACTCAAGCCGTCTTGCCAGCCAGTCGTGATCAAGAGTCAGTGGGCTGACCATATAGGGCCGGCCACCAAAGGCAACCAGGCCGATTCGATCGTTGGGGCGTTCTTCGATAAACTCGGCAACCACCTTTTTCACGACTTCCAGCCGATTGGCCGGTTTATTGTTCAAGGTAAAATCCATGGCTTCCATAGATCCGGATACATCGACAGCCAGGAGAATATCGATACCGGAAGCTTCAATCTCGGTGGTGGTGTTGCCAAGCTGGGGCCTTGCAGCGGCAACCACCAGCAGGGCAAGGCCCAGTAGTTTGATTGCCGGCAGGAATCGGTTGGGGCCCGATTTTCGCCCTTGTGCAAGTGTTCCGACTATAGAGGTTGTTGAAAAAAGAAGCGCAGGCGCCAATCCCCGCTTTCCTTTGAGTAAGGCCAGCAACGGGAGCAGGGCAAGCAGCCAGAGGATATGGGGATGGAGAAAGCGTATCATTTCTTGCCCCCGCTTTTCTCTGCCGGCCTGGTGGTTTCGATGAAATGGGCAACCGCTTCAGCCATTTTTTCCATATTCTGCCTGTCGGGAACAAGATGGGCGAATTTGGCCAGATCACAGCACTCAAGACAGCTTTGTAATGAGCCGATATGCGGCTTGAGAGCGGCAGTTTCAGGGGAGGTGGCGGTTTGCAGTTTGACAAAGAACTCATCGGTGGTCTGCCGGGTGGATCGAAGGCCGAATTGTGACTCAATATATTGTCGCAGTATTTCCGAGAGATGTTGAGCATACAGCAGTCCATTGTCTGAGTTCATCCATTCTTTAGCTTTTGCAAGCGCTGCCAGGGCGATTTCATGGGGGAGCTGTCTGGGAACAGATGGTTTTCTGCGTTTAACATACAGAAAAGCAAGAATGAGTAAGAGCAGTAAACCGGCAGCCACTCCGCCGTAGAGCCAGGGGTTTTTGGGCTCTGGGAGTTCGACGGGACCTTGAATATCACGGATATCCTGATTCATAATGGCAGGTTGATGGGCTGAAAGTGGAGGTGCAGGACCTGTTTGCTTCTGGCTGCCAGGTGTTTTATGCAGCAGTTTCAATGGCGGCTGAGGCCCGGAAACCTGTTGGTTGATGCTGGTCACTCCAAACAGTGGTTGAGAGTTGAAAAAAACAGCAACAATGAGAAAGAGGAGCATTGGCTTCATCGATACAGCCTCCTCTTTCTGGTACCGAAAAAACCGAGCAGTGGCGGGATGTAGGATTTATCGGTGGAGAGGTCGAGTATATCGATACCGCATGAGTTGATTGTTCGGTGCAGCTCTTTTTTTCTCGCCTGGGCCAGCTCCCGGTAGCCGCGGCGGATGGCTGGGTCGGAACTGTTGAGTTCAACCTGCTGGCCGGTCTCCGCGTCCTCCAGAGTAATCCAGCCGATATCGGGCAGCTCATGTTCCCTGGGGTCGGAGATGATTAATGAAATGAGATCGTGTCGTTTATTGGTAATGGTCAGTTTCGGCCGCAATTCCTGCAGGCTGGGCTCAAATTCTTCTGGCAGGCAGAAATCGGAGATGAGAAAAGCCACACATTTACGCTTGATGATTCGATTGAGAAAATCTAATGGGACTTTCAGGTCAGTCTGTTTACCGTTGGGCTGAAAAAAGAGAATTTCACGGATGACCCGTAGAATATGGGTGCGACCTTTTTGCGGAGGAATGAAGAGCTCAACAAAATCGGTGAACAGAACAAGACCTACTTTATCATTGTTGCGAACAGCTGAGAAAGCAAGTACAGAACCAATTTCAGCCATTATTTCACGCTTTGACGACTTCACAGAACCGAACTCACCGGAGCTGCTGATATCGATCATCAGCATAATCGTCAGTTCCCGCTCTTCGGTGAATTTCTTAACATGAGGAATAGAGGTCCTGGCCGTCACATTCCAGTCGATAGAGCGGATATCGTCACCGGGGACATATTCCCGCACTTCATCGAAATTCATTCCCCTCCCTTTAAAGACGGAGTGGTAACTGCCGGCCAGTGAGTCGTTGACCAAACGGTTGGTTCGTACTTCCACCTGGCGAACTTTTTTTAATATTTCCTTGGTAAGTTCTTTTTCCATTGTTTCAGAAAAGTTCACCAGCAGTCCACCTGAACACGATCAGGACGGACCATATAGTGCAACTATGATAAACCGGCCTGCCTGTACTCATCTGGACTACCGGTGAACTTTTCTAGGGGGTTATTTTGAACGATTAAAAGTCGCTATAATTGTAATTGTTAAGGGACTTGAACCATCGATAATCGATAGTCATTTTTTGCAAAATGTAAAACTACGGAACCGGAACAGTATCGAGAATCTTTCTGATAATATCTTCACTGGTGACAGCTTCGGCTTCGGCCTCATAGCTGATACGAATTCGATGTCGCATGACATCCATGGCGGCCGATTTGACATCATCCGGGGTGATGTAACCTCTTCCGGCAAGAAATGCCAGAGCCCTTGCCACTGCTTTGAGATTAATGGTTGCCCTCGGTGAGGCACCAGTTTCAATATATTCATGCAAGTCAAGATTGAAAAAACGCGGGTCACGGGTGGCATAGACCAGGGAGACAATATATTCCTTGATTTTTTCATCCATATAGATGGTATCGACGACCTTACGGGCTGCCAGAATATCGACCGGGCTGGCAACCGGCATAACCTGAACCATGGAGTCGGCATGGTCGACCTGGTCCAGAATGATTCGTTCCTGGGCCATGGTCGGATAGTCGATGACGACTTTGAGCATAAATCTGTCAACCTGGGCTTCGGGCAGCGGATAGGTGCCCTCCTGTTCAATGGGGTTTTGAGTTGCCAGCACCAGAAAGAGCTCCGGTAACGGCATCGACTCTTCGCCGATGGTCACCTGTTTTTCCTGCATGGCTTCAAGCAGGGCAGACTGCACCTTGGCAGGCGCCCGGTTAATCTCATCGGCCAGGATCATGGAAGAAAAGATAGGGCCGTGTTTGACTTCAAATGAGGTGGCTTGAGGATTGTAAATTTGAGTTCCTATTATATCTGCCGGCAGCATGTCGGGTGTGAACTGTATCCTGTTGAAATCGGTCTGTACACATTTGGCCAAGCTTTTTACCGCCAGAGTCTTGGCAAGGCCGGGAAGTCCTTCCAGCAGAACATGACCGCCGGTAAGCAGTGACACGAGCAACCTTTCGATCAGATGTTCCTGGCCAACGATGGCTTTGGCCATTTCGTTACGCAGGTTCTGTACCCAGTCTGAATGACTTTTAACCGATTCATTAATGGCTTGAATCGAGGTGTAGATATCATCGGTTTGAGCCTGTTGGGAAGGAGTGTTTTCCAACGTATGCTCTGTCTGCACCATCGTAGAATTTTCCTCTTTGTTGAACATTGATTCCTCGTACGAAAGATCTGATTATATGTAAAATGGATAAACAGTGGTGGACAAAACCACTTCTGGATCGTAAGTTTTTAATATACTTGTTTAAGCATTGCCTCAATCTTTCTTTAACATTACATAAATGTAATGTGGCAGGGGGTTTGGCTCATCCCGGTTTACCTGAAAAACTATGATTCCAGCTGATGATGCTATGAAGGAACAGATATACTGATGGTGGCAAAGCATGCTTGCTGCGAATATAATTTATTGTGGTTTGTTTGAAGGAGAAGAACAGCAGTAAACAGCGGGTTTTGGATAATTTGATATGGAATACAAAGACTATTATAAAATCCTTGGGCTGAAGCGGGATGCCGGCCAGGATGAGATAAAAAAGGCTTACCGCAAGCTGGCCAGAAAGTTCCATCCTGATATCTGCAAAGAGGCTGATGCCGAGCACAAGTTTAAAGAGATCGGTGAAGCTTACGAGGTGCTGAAAGATCCGGAGAAACGGGCGGCCTACGATCAGTTTGGCTCTGACTGGAAGCAGGGGCAGGAGTTTAAGCCGCCACCGGATTGGGACGCCGGCTTTGCCTTTGGCGGAAGGGCTGCTTCAGAGGCGGACCCTTTCGGTTATAGTGATTTTTTTACCAACCTGTTCGGTGGTGATCGGTTTCAGTCTGGCCGTGCCACTTTCAGGGCTTCGGGCCAGGATGAACACGCAAAAATAGTCATTTCCATCGAAGATGCCTGTGGTGGCACCACCAGGATGTTTACTCTGACAAGACCGGAGGTCGATGCAAACGGACAGCTGGTGAACCGGCAGCAGACCATCAGTGTGACGATTCCTAAAGGTGTTATTGAAGGACAGCGTATTCGTTTGAAAGGCCAGGGGCATCCTGGAATGGGGGGTGGAGAGAGTGGGGACCTCTATCTGGAAATTGCCTTTGCTGAACATGAGCGGTTCCATGCAGAGAACCGGGACCTCCACATGACTCTGCCGGTGACGCCCTGGGAGGCGGCTCTTGGCGCAATTATCGAAGTGGATACTTTAGGTGGAAAGGTCAAGCTGAAAGTGCCGCCCGGTTCCCAGTCCGAGAACAAGTTGAGACTGAAAGGCAAAGGTATCTGTTCAAAGGTTAAATCTGGGGACCTGTTTGTCACCTTAAAGATCGTAACCCCAATGGCAGAAACCGATGAACAGAAAGAGCTATATAAAAAGATGGCACAACTCATGCCAATGAATCCACGATCAGCCTGAACATTTCATGTGAAATATGGAAGATAGGTTGAACAATCGATGGGAAAGCGAGGAGTGGAGAATAAACAATGTTAACAGAAGAGATTATAATCTTTGATGAAGAGGTAAGCTGCAGGCTTGATGAGCTCTGTTGTCTCTGTCGGTTACTACAGAGGAAGTGGTACAATTGGTCGATGAAGGTGTCTTGAGTCCTCAAGGAGCAGAAACATCCAACTGGTATTTTGATCATTTGGCAGTAAAAAAACTTCAGACTGCAATCCGTTTACAGCGGGAGTTGGGAATAAATCTTCCCGGAGTGGCTCTGGTTCTGGATTTGCTCGATGAGCTGCAGGAATTGCGGCAGCAGTGTCGACGACTCTCTTAGGATGGGAATGAGACAAAATCCAAGATGAGAACATCTTGGTCCGCCTCATTCCCATGAATGGTAAGCTCAATAAACTGTTACTCTTATTACTTCTTCTTTTTCTTTTTCTTACCTTTTTTCTTGTTCTTTTTTGATTTTGAGGCTTTCCGGGATTGTTTGGCCTGTTTTCTCTTGGCTTTTTTCTTTTTCTTTTCGCCTTTTTTCCTCTTTTTCTTGGCAGCCGGTTTTTCTTCTTCCACAACGTCCTGCTTTTCCTTCTGTGTCTCTTTCTTCGCAGGTTCCTCTGCCTTCACAGGAGCTTCTTTTTTCACTTCGGGCTTTTTGGCCGCCAGGAGTTCTTCAGGGAACAGTTCCATCCCTTTTTTTCTGAAATTAGTGATAAGATATCGAACCTGCCCGACGGTAAGCCCGGAACTTTCAGCAGCCTTTGCCTGGGTCTGGCCATCGTCAACAGCGAGTAGGGCTTCTGCTCTTTGGCTCTGTGTTTCAATCTTTTTAGCAGCGATGACCTGACAGATTTCTCGTTGTTCCTGGGTCAACAATGTGTTTGCGTCCTTTTCTGCCATCTTTTCTCCCATCTGTTGATTTTTCCTTGGTTCTTTCTTCTTATCTTGGGCCGATACGGGTCAACGGATAGAGAGACACTCATCATTACTCCTATCCATTTTTAACAATATATGGCCACTATAATTGACTGTTAAATTTGGCACAATGATCATTTTTTCTATTTATGACGAAAAATCCTGTGGTTGGGTGGTTGTGGCACCAGTTTTTCCAAGAGCCGGAATTTTCCATAAAGACTGTAAACCTCAGGCTATCAAGGTTTTAAGAGAGAAAACAAAATAGACAGGAACAGTTCTCAACTGGTTGCTTGAAAGAATTTAATGATAGTATTCCCGCTGTTTTTTTTTTATAAATGAAAAGATAAGTAGTTCGTTCTCAACTCGACTAGAGGCACCATGAATCCGGTGCAATTTCAATTAGAGGAATCAGTTATGAGTCAGACAGTTACGCGGTTTTATCGACAGATCGATGAGGATCTTGCTTACTGTTTTAATGTTGCATCCACACGGGACCTGACAGATGAGGAGACCAGGTGTTTACGCTTGATTTTTGCCGATGGCTTCCTGATCGATTCGGTATCTCTAAAACCAGTACTGCAGGCTGACAGGGTTATTGAAGTTGGACCGCGGATGAATTTTGCCACTGCCTGGTCATCGAATATGGTGTCAATCTGCCGGGCAACAGGACTTGATTGTGTAACAAGAGTTGAGCGCTCACGACGATATATGGTGCCGGACGACAGCGATGTTCAGGAGTTCATTGACTCTCATCATGACCGGATGACAGAGTGCCACTATCCTGAGCCGATAACCACCTTTGAAACAGGGGTGACGCCGGAGCCGGTATACGAGATTGATATGAAATCCAAGGGCCCTGAGGTGCTGCTTGAAATACCCGGTATCTCCATGGATGAATGGGACCGCAATTTTTACTACGACTATTTTGTCACCAAACATGATCGCAATCCCACCATTGTTGAACTGATGGATCTCAACAATGCCAATTCGGAACACTCCCGCCATGGTTTTTTTAAAGGCAAACAGATTCTTGATGGTGAAGAGCAGGACAAGACCCTGTTTGACTTGGTAATAGATACCTTAGAGGCAAATCCAACAGGGTCGCTTGTTGCTTTTAAAGATAATTCATCGGTTGTGGAAGGGTTCCCGCTCACGACCATCTGTCCGTCCCGACCGGGAGAATCGTCTCCCTTTGTTGTAAAAGATGTCCACTATCATCCACTGCTCACAGCGGAAACCCATAACTTTCCCACCGGTGTTGCCCCCTTTCCCGGAGCAGAAACAGGTACCGGCGGCAGGATTCGTGATGTTCAGGGAACCGGTAAAGGTGGTCTGGTCATAGCGGGAACAGCCGGTTATTGCGTCGGCAATCTGTTTATTCCCGGTTACGATCTTCCCTGGGAAAATAAGTATGCGGCGCCCGATAATCTGGCAACGCCGCTTATGATTGAAATCGAAGCGTCCAATGGTGCCTCCGATTACGGTAATAAATTCGGCGAGCCGGTTATTCAGGGATTTACCCGTTCATTTGATATGCGTCTTGATGACGGCAACCGCTGGGCCTATCTTAAACCGATCATGTTCACCGGTGGTATCGGCCAGATAGATAGCCGCCATACCGAAAAGGAAAAAGAAGAAAAGGGAATGATAATCGTCCAGGTCGGCGGTCCTGCCTATCGGGTCGGTTTTGGTGGTGGTGCCGCATCTTCAATGCTTCAGGGGGAGCAGGACTCAAAGCTGGACTTTGATGCTGTTCAGCGTGGTGATGCCGAGATGGAGCAGAAGATGAACCGGGTGATTCGAGCCTGCAACGAGATGGGGGACAAAACCTTAATCGATGTGATCCATGATCAGGGAGCAGGCGGCCCTGCGAATGTTTTAAAGGAGCTGGTCGAGCATTCCGGCGGCTGGGTAGAGATCAGAAATATTAATGTGGGTGATCCCACCATGTCGGTACTGGAAATCTATGTGGCCGAGTATCAGGAGCGTAATGGTTTTTTAATAAGACCTGAGAATATCGACAGTTTTAAAGCTATTTGTCGGCGGGAAAAGGTGAACTGCGAAATACTGGGAGAGGTGACCGGTGATCTGCGATTTGTGCTGAAAGATTCCCGGGATGGCTCAACTCCGGTTGATATTGAACTCGAAGAGCTGCTCGGCAATATTCCCCAGAAGACATTTGAAGACAACAGAGTACAGGTAAATCTGGTGCCACTTGAGGTTCCGGAGGATTTAACAGTCCGTGATGCACTCTTTGATGTATTTCGATTGATCTCTGTCGGCTCAAAGAGGTTTCTCACAAATAAGGTCGACAGGGCTGTCACTGGTCTAGTTGCCAGTCAGCAGTGTTGTGGTCCGCTCCAGCTGACAGTCGGTGACGTGGCTGTTGTGGCCCAATCTCATTTCGGCTTGACAGGGGCGGCTACCGCTATTGGTGAGCAGCCAATAAAGATGTTGATTGATCCTGCTGCCGGTGCCAGAATGGCTGTTGGTGAATCGCTCACCAACCTGATGTGGGCCAAGATTGAAGATTTAAAACAGGTAAAATGTTCGGCCAACTGGATGTGGGCGCCCAAGTTACCTGGTGAAGGGGCGGCGATTTATGATGCGGCCAGAGGGATGTGCGATGCAATGATTGAGATTGGTGTGGCGGTTGATGGTGGTAAAGACAGCCTGTCCATGGCGACTATGGTTGGTGATGAGATGGTTAAATCGCCCCGGGAACTGGTGATTTCTGTCTATGCGGCCATGAAAGATATCCGCAAGGTGGTGAGGCCTGATATCAAGCAGGCTGGTTCCGTTCTGCTCTTTATTGATCTTGGAAATGGAAAGAACAGGCTTGGTGGGACAGCCCTTGCCCAGACCCTTGACCACTTGGGGAATGAGCCGCCGGATATGGACGATCCGGCTCTTGTCAGGGAGTGTTTCCTGGCCGTTCAGGAACTTATTGATCGTGATCTGTTATTGTCCGGTCATGACCGCAGTGATGGCGGCTTAATCACATGTATGCTGGAAATGGCTTTTGCCGGCAACCGTGGTTTGGACATTGAGATGCAGGGCGCCGATACGGTGTTTGAAACACTTTTTTCTGAAGAGCTTGGCTTAGTTGTTGAGTGTAGTGAGCAGTCACTGGAAGATGTTCAGGACATCTTGTCTGTCAATTCGATACCGTTTACAACGATTGGCACAACCAGTGTGGAGAAACAGGTTCGTATCAGCTATAACGACACAACAGTGGTTGATGAGCCCATGGAGTTGCTCCGTCAGTGGTGGGAGGAGAGTTCTTACCAGCTGGAAAGACTGCAGATGAATCCTGACTGTGCCGATGAAGAAAAGAAAAATATTTATGAGCGCTCAAGACCCAATTACCAGGTTCCTTACACGCCGATGCCGACTTCTCCGGATATCCTGGCTGCAAACGATAAACCGAAAGTGGCGATTCTGCGTGATGAAGGGTCCAATTCAGATCGTGAAATGACCTCAGCCTTTTTCATGGCTGGATTTGAACCCTGGGATGTCTGTATGACCGACTTGCTGGAAGAAAAAGTCGACCTTGCGCAATTCAGAGGATTGGCTGCCGTCGGTGGTTTTTCCTACGCCGATGTACCTGAGTCGGCCAAGGGCTGGGCGGCCACCATTCTGTTTAATGATCGCTTGAAAGCAATGTTTGATGATTTCTATAACCGTGAAGACACTTTCTCTTTTGGGGTCTGTAACGGCTGTCAGCTCTTTGGCCTGTTGGGATGGGTACCATTTGCGGATATTGAGGCTGAGCGGCAGCCCCGCTTTATCAGAAATATCTCAAAACGGTTCGAGTCCCGCTGGTCAACCCTCAAGGTTCAGGAGTCCACATCTATCATGTTGCGAGGTATGGAAGGACTTACCTTCGGCATCCATGTGGACCATGGTGAGGGCAGACTGCACTTTCCTGATAAAAAACTTCGAGAGCAGGCTATCGCTGAGGGATGGGCGCCTGTTGTCTATGTGAACGATGATGGAGAAGTAACTGAAAAATATCCGTTTAATCCCAACGGTTCCCCCCTTGGCCTTGCCGGTCTCTGTTCTCCGGATGGCCGCCATCTGGCCATGATGCCCCATCCGGAACGGACGTTTCTGTCCTGGCAATGCCACTATTTGCCTGATGATATGAAACAGATGGGTGTGTCGCCCTGGATGAAGATGTTTCAGAATGGGTATGAGTGGTGTATGGGGTCGTAGGGATTCTGCTTAAAGCAAGAGCCTCGAGCAGAAAAAGAAAGACAATGGGCCGACCTGTTTCATTGACAAGTCGGCCCATTATGTTCGTATGTGTGATTGAAGAGTAACAGCAATGAATATTTAATCACACTGCTTATAGAAGTCTCTGTTTTCTGTCCGCTTCGATCATTCCAATATACTGTCAGCCGGAATCTCTGTTGTATTCACTGCATAGATTCCCTGATTAAAGTGTTCTGGAATGACAACTCAAAAACAACTTGTTAATAGGTGACTTTGCGCGGTAGAGCTTTTGCCTGGGCGACCCAGTCGCCAACCTGTTTGGCGGATGGCAACTTTTTGACAAGGATACCGTCCTCATTCTCTTCTACCATCTTGGCATGAAGATTATCCGGGTTACGCTGGGCCAGTTCAGCTACCGTATCAACTCCAGCGTATTTTAACAGGTCACCATACTGGGTGGCGATACCCTTGATCCGCGAAAGATCCGCTTTGTTCACCCAGATCAGAATGGTTTTTTCATTAATGCCTGTTTTCCCGGCAACATCCTTTCTGCCTTTCTTTGTACAGCATGTGTCAAGCAACTTTTCAAGTGTGGTGACACCGGCAGCCTTGAGCTTTTCCGCATTTTTCCCTCCGAGCCCTTCAATGTCGGATAATTTTGCCATGATAGACCTCATTTTGGTTAAGGGTGTATGGAATGCCTGGTAATATATGGCTTTTAAACATCTTCCAGCAAAAAAATACTGTTACATATGAAACAGGTAGGTGCTTTTTAGTCTTCCTTGGGAATACGGATCTTCTGACCAACATAGATTTTATCCGGATCCTTGATCACTTCTCGATTGGCCTCAAAGATTTTCATATATTTGGAGCCGCTGCCGTAAAAATTCTTGGCAATACCGGAAAGGGTGTCTCCGGAGACGATTTCATAATACTCAACGACTCCTGTCTGTTCAGGAGCGGCAAGGTTATCAAATTTGACCTCTTCAACCCCTTTGATGTTACCGGCCAGCAGGATAGCTTTCTCTTTCGCTTCAGCGCTGCTTGCCTCACCGCTGAGTGAGACCACACCGTCATTAATTTCAACCGAGAGATTGTCCACACCCGGGTTATCTTCTTCAACGTGCGCTTTAATCAATTCCGGTGCTTCTTCTTCTCTTTTAAAAAGTTTTTTACCAATGTTTTTCGCAAAACTTAACAGACCCATAAGATCCTCCTGGTTTAGGCATGAGTAAGGTGAGGTGGTGAACTATGTCGATGAAGTCACCGTATAAAGTGACATTTATTATACCTGAGCAAAAGGTCTTTGTCGATTGCCAAAAGGTAAAGAAACGGTAAGGGTTGAGGCCGGTTTCTGTTATTTGGGAGCGTATTTAAACAATTTTCGTTGCAGGGTTCTTCTGTGGATTCCCAGTTTTTTTGCAGCAGCAGAAATGTTACCGTCGCAATCACTCAAAACCCGCTGGATATGTTCCCACTCTACCCTAGCAAGGGAAGGCGGTTTTATGTCGTATTCCTCCGTATGAGTGGAGGTGTCTTTTTCCTTTTCAAAAGCTGCCAGAATTTCGTTGAGAGTTGCCGGTTTGGCAAGGTAACCATGTGCTCCCAACCGAATAGCTTCAGTGGCTGTGGCAATTGAACCGTACCCTGTAAGGACAACAATTTGAATATTCGGCTGAATAGCCAGGCTGTCCCGGACCAGGAGAAGACCGTTTTTCCCTTCCATCTTCAGATCAAAAAGGGCCATATCGATGTCTTGATTTTGGAGAATGACAAGGGCACTGTCATATGACGGGGCGTCAAAAACCCTGTAACCTCGACGCTCGAAAGCTTTAGCCATTCGGCTGCGGAAAACATCCTCATCGTCTACCAAGAGAATTGTGTCCATATATCTACCCTAAAAGGTTCAGTAAGCAGGGATAAAGTAGTTTTAGCTGATCCGGGCAAGCGGCAGTGATAGACAAACCGTGGTGCCGGCACCAACGCTGGAGTCGATTGTTATCGTTCCGCCAAATTGTTCAGCCAGCGTTTTTGCCAGAAAAAGACCTAGCCCCATGCCTGTATCTTTTGTCGTAAAAAAGGGTTCCATAACCTGGCTCATTATTGTTTCACTGATACCATCACCTTCATCTGCAATTTCAATAAGTAGTGTCTCATTCTCGTCACGCCATGTCATTGTGACAGGGGCATTGGCTGCAGAACTCTCCAGGCTGTTTTTCAGGAGCCCTTTAAGTGTTCGGCAAAGGTTCCTGAAGCCCATATGCAGCTTTTGGCCGGATGCTCTGTTGTCAACCCGGATACGTGCCTGTTCATCGGGGTGGAGTTCAGACAGGATCTGATCAACCACATCAGAGATAGGGAAAACCCGCAATTCTTCTCCCCGTAACTCACCGGCACCGGCAGCTATCTGGTAAAGGATTTCTTTGCAGTCGGCTATCTGGTCTTGTATTAAAAGAGCATCCTGGGTGAGTTCGTCGGAATCTTTTTTGCTTTGAAGCTGATCGGCCATTTCGTCGGCAACAATTGCCATTGTGTTTAATGGAGTGGAAAGCTCATGGGCGGCGCCGGCGGCGAGCCCGGTCAGCGATGCCAGTCGTTCGTTACGTAAGCGTGCTTCGCGCAGCGATAAAAGAGTCTTATTGTGAAGAGCAAGGTTTTTCTGGATTTTGGAAACAAAAAAAACGATGAAGAAACAGGTGATGGTAAAGGCAAGCCACATTCCTTTTAGATGGAGTAAAAGCGCACCCGACTGCTCTCCAGGCGTATGACAGATTGGGCCCGATTCGGGCACAATAGTTCCCGAAAGATCACGGGTAACCGGCGGTGGCAGGAAAAGAAGGCCGTAGCAGCCGATGGTCAGCAAGGTAATCACCCATGAATATCTAGGCTCCAGAATAATAGCGGCAATGACGATATGAACCAGGTAGAGAAAGGTAAACGGGTTCATTGCGCCGCCGGTAAGATGAAGAAGGCCGGTGAGCAGTAAAGTGTCAACAACGAAAAGAATAAAAATAGCATTTGCAGAGAGAGGCTGCCCTTTTATATATCGGTAGTGAAGAAAGAGGTTGGAAAGGGCCTCGGCCCCAATAATCAGGCCGAGGTAAACAGGCGGCAGTTCGATCTCGATGGTCAGGCTTATAACGACAATCAGCAGGAGCTGACAGCACAGTTCACCCCACTTCAGGACAAGCAGCCATGGGAAAGCGACATCAAGTTGTTCGGTCTCTTTAGGCACCAAAGATGGTTTGATATTCTGTTTTGCAGAGAACATGGGAGTTTTAAAAAAATAGATTCTTTGGTTTTTCAACAGATGCTATACGTTCAATACTCTATTCAGGGAAGAAAATGCAACTTACACAAATCGAAAAAGAGAAAGAAAGGCGTTAGTGCGACAATTTGCCACATTTTCTTTGCTGAAGAAATCAGCTATCGTGTTCATTATTAAAGCGGTATTGCACGTGCCGCCATACAAGAGAACTTTCTCCTGTTCTTTTTCTTATAAAGAGTGGTTTCCTTCCAGGGGCCACTCTTTCATTTTTCTAACATACAAAAGGCCAGAATCAGTATTGGTTGTTTTGCCGTTTTGCCTTTTCTTTGTAGTTATTCCGTGAGTTATCAACCACTGCTGTCAGGTGTTTTGTATGTTGCCCGCCTGTGAATTCTCGGGTCGGTTACAATTTTACTCAGATTCTATTGGAAGAATCCCCCATATTTACAGAGATCAGGAAGGGGAAAAAGTCTGTTGGGATAAGAAACAAAGGAGGTGAAAATCTCCTGGAATTATTATGGCCAGGACCTGAAATCCATAGGCTTTTTGCAATTATTACATTGTATCACAAAGACCTCCAGTCCGGTATTAAGCTTTGTCAAGTAAGAGAAACGCTGAAGCGGGAATCTTTTTTACCACTTTTACGTGTGATTTAAGCCGGTTTGAGAGTGAAGCAAGGCAAAGGATATCAGTTGACATAACCTGTGGAATAGGCTAGAACAATTTATATATGTAAGGGTTTGGTTATATACTGGTGTTGGCATGTAATTGTTTTTAAGAATGTGTGTTCACCGGTATGTCATTTTTCATCAGGAAGTTATTTGGTCAAGGGATTCCCGGCCACGGAACCCAAAAAATCAGTCAGGAGGAAGGGATATGGTAAAAAAGTTTTCTGCAATAGCCCTTGCTGGCCTAATTGCTCTACCCACATTGGCTTTTGCCAGCGCGGGACCGAATGTGAGCAATATGGAACGCAAGATTGAAGAGTTGAGTAATGAGCTCAACAAGCTCAAGGCCGATTTGGCCTCCCAGAAAGCGGAACTGGCATCTCAGGGTGAAGTGGTTTCAGCGCTTGAAGATAAATCGGGTGACTGGGATCTAGCCGCCCGGATTAAATTCTATGGCGATTTCCGTACCCGTCTGGACTACTATAAAGCTGACACTGTTTCCGGCAGAGGACTGTCCAATGATTCTCTTTGGACAAACCGCTTCCGACTGAATATGCGTGTCCATGCCACTGAAAATGTTGAGTTTAAGGCTCGTCTGGCCATGTATAAGGCCTGGGGAATGGAATCTCAGTTTGATGACGGTTCCGGAGCCATGTGGCCGCTTTTCGACGGGAACATGAGTCGTACACCGAATGACAATTCCCTGTTGGTTGACCGTGCAATCATCAACTGGAACAATATCGGTGGACTGCCTATGTGGTTTTCTATCGGTCGTCGTCCAACCACTGATGGTCCCCCGGCCCAAATGAGAATGGGTACCGATACACGTATGGCGACCCCGATGGCCTATATGGATTATCCGTTTGATGGTCTGACCATCGGTCTTGCCTATAACTGGCCTGGTGAGGTTGGCTCCGGTCGAGTACGGTTCTGTTATGGTCGTGGTTTTGAAGCCGGTTTAAATGATGATTCAACCGGTAACAACAACGATATGGATTTTGCCGGATTTGCCTGGGATGTTTTGAAGAAAGAGGACAGACTCTTCTATGTTCAATCTTACATGGCTTTCAACCTGGTGAACTATCCGAACTTTAATGATCCGATCATCAACGCTCAATTTGGCACGATGTCTGGAATGGGTGATCGCAGAACTGATGGCAATATCTGGCATACTGCCGCTGTGTATCAGGACAAGTTTGGTCCGGTGAATTTCTTTGTTGTCGGTGGTTGGTCTCAGACACAGCCCGATGCCGATGGACTGCTCAACGATTATGCCGGTATGCAGATGCGTACAGTTGGTGCTAATACCGAGAATGAGAACGGATACTCCGTTTATATCGGCGCCCGTTATGATATCGATTCTATCGGTCTGAAGCTCGGTGCAGAGTTTAACTGGGGTTCTGAGAACTGGATATCCATGACCCCCGGTCATGATGATATTTACCAGTCCAAGCTGGCAGCCCGCGGTTCAGTTTTTGAGATATACGGTATTTACGATCTGCCCACTGGTGAGGCGATGTCGAAATATGCCAAGACCTTTATCCGGTTTGGTTATCAGCATTATGAATATGACTATGCCGGTTCCGGAACATGGGGTATGAAGCCATATGATCTCAGTAATCCGACGGATGTCGCCATGCTGCAGGCGATGGGCCAGGATCCTGTTACCAAGGCTGATCAGGTTTACCTGACATTCGAGGCACATTTCTAACAGATCAGTTGTTGTTAGATAATTGCTTAAGAAGTACAAGGGGAACAGTCCCGTCAGGGATTGTTCCCCTGTTTTTTTTTTGGTTCCGGCCCAAAGAGACTCAACGATCTGTTCACATCATTTCTGTAGACGCTTAAATGATGTGAATATGGAACTGACTGGATTCTGACTTTTATCAAAATGATAGAAAAACGAAGGTGTAGGGTTGGTGTTGGACTTTATCAACGGCGTTCTATTTTAAGGTTCTTTCTTTTTTCCTATGTTTTTTCAATCCGATTTGTTTGTTAGTTCCAACAGCTCCCCACCTGTTCACGGTTTTTTCAACCGCATGAACGGTGTTGGTAGTGGTCTGTTCTCATCCTTAAATGTCAGCTATATGGTTGGTGATGATCACGTCAATGTCACCCAAAACAGAGAAATCGTCAAAACCGCTCTTGGTCTATCAAGCCTTGTTTCAGCAAAGCAGGTTCACGGAAACCGGGTGGTCTGTATTAATAATGGGATCAGAGAAGATGTGGAGCTTGACGGCTATGATGGTTTGATTACCAATCAGCCAGGGCTCGGCCTGATGATCCAGCAGGCAGATTGTCAGGCGGTGCTGCTTTTTGATCCGGTATGTAAAGTTGTAGGGGCATTGCATAACGGTTGGCGCGGTAGTGTTATCAATATTATCAGTTCCGGGATTAATAGTATGGTACACCATTTTGGTACTGACCCCGCGGATATTCTTGCTTCAATCAGCCCATCGCTCGGCCCATGCTGCTCCGAGTTTGTCAATTATAAAAGCGAGTTACCAGGCAGCTTCAACAGCTTTATGGTTGCTGACAATCATTTTGATTTCTGGCGCATTTCCAAAAAGCAGCTCATGGACTGCGGCATTCAAAAGAACCGGATCTGGACGAGTTCCATATGCAGCTGCTGTCATCCCGATTATTTTTCATATAGGGAGGCAAGCAGAAATGGTTCAGCGCCAACCGGCCGGAACTGTTCTGTTATAGGCTTGAAACTTAGCTGATCCGTGCTTATTACTGTTTCAGGTTGTTACAATAACAGTATCTCAAAAAACCTGACTATTTATGCGGATTCTAATTGTTGAAGATGATGTCAAGATAGGCTCCTTTTTAAAAAAAGGACTGCGTGAAGCCGGCTTTTCCGTCGATGTGTGTACGGATGGAGTTGAAGGCCTTGATATGGTCAAAACAGAGCCGTACGCGGTGGCAGTAATCGATATTATGCTTCCCCGCCTTGACGGTTTGAGCTTGATTGAAAAAATGAGGGCAGATGATATTGATACCCCTGTTCTGATCCTCAGTGCTAAACAATCAGTAGATGACCGTATCCAAGGGTTGCAGCGGGGTGGTGATGACTATATGGTCAAACCGTTTTCGTTCAGCGAACTTTTAGCCCGGGTCCAGGCGCTTATTCGGCGGGGCCAGAAAAGTTCAGAGCCTGTCAGTCTGAGTGTTGGCCCTCTGCATATGGACCTTCTCAAGCATGAGGTGAAAAGGGATGGCCAACCAATCGATTTACCGGCAAAGGAGTTTGCTCTGCTCGAATATATGATGAGAAATGGTGGTCGTGTAGTGTCAAAAACCTCTATTCTTGAGCAGGTGTATGACTATGCCTTTGACCCGCAGACAAATGTTGTGGATGTCCTGGTCTGCCGTCTCCGAAATAAAATCGATAAAGAGTTCCCCGAGAAGCTGATCCACACCGTGAGAGGGATGGGGTATGTTCTCAGGTCCGATTAAACGAGTGATAATCCGCAGCGGGATGGGCCAGTGGTTTTGGTATTTTTTAGTTCTCTGGCTGGTCACACTTCTGTTTCTCTCTTTCTTTACTCTGTTTGTAAAAAATCAGTTGACCAAAGTTGAGTCTGGTGAAGTAAACGATCGCATGAACCGGTATGTCAGGGAGTCGTTTCCATCGGGCTTGAGTTTTCCTGCATTTAAGCGAGGTGGGGGGGCGATCACTTTGCAGGGGTTATCATTTGTAAGAATGGTCAGTGGCTCCGAACAGGTGTTTTTTGCTGGAGACAAAGAGGACCAGCACATTGATTTTCGCCGTCTCGTCGAATTTAATCCAGCTTCATCGGGAGTTTGGATTGATGGTCCTGCCCAGAAAAAATGGACTATTTTGTCACGCAAAATTGGGGACTCCACTTATTTCCAGGCCGGAAAAAAAAGTGATAAAAGCTATGGCCTTTATCTCAAAATCAAAAGGCTTGGCTTGTTGGCAGCGGCGTCCTCTTTTGTTCTGTCCATACTGGCTGCCTGCTATCTCAGGTACCGCTCTTTTTCTCCAATCCGTAAGGTAACACGAGCGCTCTCAACAGTATCCTCTTCCGGTGGGGTGATTGATTTAGCTAGTAGTGTCGATGCACACAGTGATTTACAGAAGCTGTACAGCCAGATCAATAGATTATTGGAGCAGAACCGGCAACTTATTATAGAAATGCAGGGCTCCCTTGACAATGTGGCCCATGATCTGCGAACACCAATGACCAGGTTACGATCAGTTGCTGAGTATGCACTGCAGGCAGAGCCTGACCAGGAACGATATCAGGAGGCCTTATCCGATTGTCTTGAAGAGTCAGACAGGGTGCTCTCAATGTTGAAGATTATGATGAGTGTCGCTGAAGCGGAATCAGGGACCATGCAATTGGATAACAGCCGCCTCGACCTCAAAGTTCTGCTGGAAGATGTTATCTCCCTATATGAGTATAGCGCAGATGAGCTGGCGATTCATATTCAGGCGGATCTGGTTGATAATGTGGAGGTTATCGGTGATAAAACCCGCCTGTCGCAGGTATGGGCCAACCTGCTGGATAATGCCTTGAAATACAGTCATGAAGGGGGGCTCGTGGAGATCCGGCTGTTTCAGAAGAACGGTGAGGCGGTTGTCAGTATTGGTGATGACGGCATGGGGATTTCACCCAGTGAAATGGACCGGATATGGGAGCGGCTTTATCGTGGTGACAGGAGCAGAACACGACCCGGTTTAGGGCTTGGCCTGAATTTTGTCAAGGCGGTTGTCGAAGCTCACGGCGGCAGAGTTGATGTGAAAAGCAAGCTGCAGGAAGGCTCGGTTTTTACGGTGTACTTGAAAGCTGTTTAACGCTCTAACAGTTGAAGTCACATACCAGTGGAGCATGGTCGGACAGGTGGACATTGGGGATTTGGAAATTCCTGGCGTCGAGTCCAGGGCTGTGCAGAATGAAATCCAGCTGACGCTGGGGTGAATGACTTGGATGGGAAGGCCTGTTTGTCAGGTTGGCGTTCTGAAGATTGGTGGCACTTAGAAAAAGATCAATTTCACGATCTCCCCAGAATGTATTGAAATCACCGGCTACAATTACTGGCTTATCAACCTGCTTGATCATGCTGTACAACCGATGGAGCTGATGTTGCCTGTGCCTGAATTTCAGTGAGAGATGGACGATGTAGATCATGACCTCCGCGAGTTCCATCTGAATCACTAATCGCTTGACGCCTTCCTTAAAATAAATGAAGCGTGAGCCGATGATTTCCCTGTTTGTGAGCAGGGCGTTGGACTGTTGCTTGAGAACCGGCATTCTTTGAACGAGAGAATCGTCGGCGTATTTCGTCTCGACGAGGTACTGATAACCCAGCTTTTTACTGATGTATTCGGCCTGGCAGCTTTTTCCGGAACGGTAAGAACCGGAGTCGACTTCAATCAGAGCAACAATATCCGGTTTGTTCGATTCAATGAACGCTGCAATCAGGTCAGTGTTGTATTCGGTTTTCTTGAAGAAACCGGCATAGGGAAGGGGGATATGGTACCCGTTCCGGTGGCCGGTTCCATATCGGATATTATATAGTAAGAAACGCATAGAGTTACTTGGGCGCCAATTGGAATGTTCAAGCGAAGTTGAACACTCAATAGATAATTGGGTGAAACGAAAATAAACCGCTCACACCAAAGTGTCAGCGGTTCAAAACAATACTCAGTTACTATACGCTAAATTCGAATGAAGTACAGGGGAAAGTGAAAGAGATGGGCTTTTTTTCATGTTTATGATACGGTGTCCAAACTTTCATAATATGGTTTTAATCTTTTAGTGTTACAAGTGAAGGAAAGAAAACAGATGATTATTCGAATAATATCTCGTAAAAGTCCGCTGGCGATGTGGCAGACGGAGACGGTTGCCGGAATTCTCGCCGACAACGGCATAAAAACTGAAATCACCAAAATGGAGACCAAGGGAGATAAGATCCTTGACCGTTCCATTGCAAAGATCGGCTCCAAAGGGGTCTTTACCGAAGAGCTTGAAGATCGACTTGCCCAGGGTTTGTCTGATATTGCCGTTCACAGCGCCAAGGATATGCAGTCGAGATTGCCTGAAGGCTTCGAGCTCATCGCTTTTACCGAGCGAGAAAAGGTCAATGATGTGCTGCTCAGCGATGATCAAGCCATTGATCTGAGTGATACCAGCCGTAAGATCGTCATCGGTACTTCATCGGTAAGACGCAGGGCTTTTTTGCAGCACTACTATCCTCATGTAGAGGCTGTTGAGATGCGCGGCAATCTCCAGACAAGGATCAAAAAACTGGAAAGCGGTGTTTGCGATGCCTTGATGCTAGCCTATGCCGGGGTCAAACGGATGGGATATGACGACAGGATAATCAAAACCTTTTCCGATTCAGAACTGATCCCACCGGTAGGTCAGGGGTGCATCGCCATAGAAGCATCGACATCTCTATCGGCTGAGAAAAAGGAAAGGATTCGCACCTGTTTGAATAATCAGCACAGTGAAGCCTGCCTGCTGGCGGAACGGGCGTTCTTGCGAAAGCTTGAGGGAGGCTGCTCTATTCCTGCCTTTGGCCTGGCCAAGTTGGACGGAAGTAAGCTATCGCTTGATGGCGGACTGGCCAGTATTGACGGTTCCACGATGATTCGCAATCAGCAGGTCGGTCCTAAGGAAACGGCAGAGCAGCTTGGAGAGCAGCTCGGCGATTATGTGCTGGAAAATGGCGGCCGGGAACTGCTCGAAGAAATCAGGCGGCTGCAGGCAATAGAGTAGTGACCCGAGGTTTCCGGCTCAAGCCGATGCTGTACAATCAGGTTCTCCACCAGGGTGAAGTAGTTAGCTGCTGACTCCGTCAGGTTGTCAATCCCCGATAGATTTCCACCATTCTCAAGGGCAGCTTGCGGATATCGTTGACAAATATGTAGTTGACCGGCCCATACATGTGATCCATATAATCATGGGCATGGTGGTCGATGGTGATGCAGAAAGGATGGATACCTGCCATTTTTGCCTCGATCAGTGCGTGCCTTGTGTCTTCAATGGCATACTCTCCCTTGTAATCGTCATAATCTTCCGGTTTACCGTCTGTTAACGTGATCAACAGTCGCACCTTTGAGTCAATTGCTGAGAGTAACTGTGTCGAATGCCTGATTGCCGGCCCCATGCGGGTGTATTCTCGTGGTGAAATGGCGCCAATTCGCTGGCGTATCTTCTCACCATAGGGTTCACTCAGATGTTTGACATGAAACAGTTCGCAGCGGGTTCGTTTCATTCCGGAAAAGCCATAAATTCCATATCTGTCGCCCAGCAGCTCGAGGGCTTCTGTCAACAGGACCAGCGATTCTTTGATGGTGTTGCCGACCCAGCCAACTGTTGAATTGGACATATCCACCAGAAAGATAACACTGATATCCCGCTCGTCGCGAAGTAGTTTGATAAAAAGACGATCCGAAGGGGGAAGTCCTGCCCTGGTATCGGCAAGGGATTCGACCAGGGCATCCAGGTCTATATCGTCACCATCGGTCTGTCGTCTGGCAAAACGGTCCGTTGTCCGGATCATTTCAAACTGATAGCGGAGCCGGGTCATCACTCCATGGTATTTATTCAGTGTATTGTTGATAAAACCGGAGCGCGTTTCAGGGAGTTCTTTCATATCCACGACACACCAGTTCTTTCTATATCCCTGCCGTCTATAATCCCACTCATCATAAAGAAAAGGTGCTGCTACGATCTGTTCTTCCCTGTCCACAACAACTGCAGCCCCGTCAGGGGCCAGGCTGTCACCGGCCAGACCAACAGCGCTGCTGATAAAACGTCCGGGCAGATGTCCGAGCTCATCGATGATTTTTTCAGCCTGCAGGCTGAGCTCTTCGGGCAATTTTGCCTGTTCATTGTCAAGCAGCATTATCAGAGGTGCCATATGGTCATGGGCGGCACCGGCAAATTCCGGATCCATGATCATGGTGGCATCAGACTCAATACCACTGGATCCATCTTGGCGTTCCTGCTCTGTATCAACAACTTGCTGAAGCTTGTCTGGAGACAGGGCCGCCAGGTGAGTAGCCAAACCGTCGATAAAGGTCTCACTCATCTGGGCAAGGCGGGCTGTTCGTATGTGCTCAATACTCTTTAAGCGCATTTCTCCCTGAAAAAGAAGGGGCTGGACTCCGGGATAATCGCCATCAGCATCAGGGAATGAATGATACCATTTCTCTGTTGCTGTCAGGCTGTCATGTCCGCTCACACCGTCGTTATGCAGCTTACTGAAATATTCATGTAATGGTTCAGGCACACAGGTTTCATCGAGCCTACCCTGTAAGAAGCTGTTTTGAAGATTGATCAACTGAGCAGCAGGTTGCAAAGCTTCTTGCTCAGTGGTGATGAGTGACCAGGGCAGTTTGGCCATTTGCCGCATCAGTCCTGGCAGTTCTTTTTTAAGAAAGTGGCTGATGCGGACAGTTTCAAGAAAAAAATAGAAGTCTTTAGCCAGCAGCGGACTGTCAAACTGTTCAAGAAACGATTTCAGCCAGAGTTTTGTCGTATTGTCGGCCGAATACTCCTTCTGGTTGGAAGGAGCAAGGGCAAAACTCCTGCATCGAATAAAGCCCCACTGAAAGGCAAGGATCAATTTATACAGCAGCAGGTTTTTCTGTCGATCATCAAAGACTGACAGTTCGGAAGGCAGGAAAATGGTCTCTGTATCGGTATAGGTAGTGGATGAAGGAGCAATCAGCAATTCCATGCCGCCAATTCCACGTATAAAGGGAAGAAGTCGCCCATCAATTTCAGTAAGAGAGAGAAGGCCGGAGCTGCTGTGAGTACCGGGATAGGAGAGTGGCTCTCGGATAAACCGCTGGGTGGCTCGCAGACCATCCTGCTCGTATCTGTCAAGGATATCACAGACCCATTGGGATAAAAGGGAGAGATCATACCCCTTTAACGCAGTGGGGGCTACCCGCAGGTAATCATAGCAGAGCGAATTGGAAATTGGCCAGATTGAAGGAATATGACGCAATATTTCTTCACAGACATCATCTGGTTCAAGAAGAAACGGTTCAACCACCTCTTCCACATCCCACTCATTGGGGATGTCGGGGGCTACCAGAGTATAGAAACGCTCGGTCAGGGTTGCCAGGTTCATAAGAAGCGGGGCTAGAAGATGGAATCCACCATATCTTCCAAGGCGGCAAGCAGCTCAGGGTCATCGGTGAGCGGCTCGACGATAGCGGATAGACAGGCGGTGCGAATGTCAATGCCATAACCAATCAGTTTTCCAGCCTGAATCAGCAGCCTGGTACTGGCCCCTTCCGGCAGGCCCGAATCTATCAGACCGCGGGTCATGGTTGCAAGTTTGACTAAAGAGGCGGCAAGCTCGGTGTCCATCTTCCCCTCAACGCTGACTATTTCTGCTTCTCTTTCCGGTTCGGGATAGTTGAAAGTAAGGGCTACAAACCGCTGCCGGGTGGATGGTTTAAGATCTTTTAGGACGCTTTGATAGCCGGGGTTATAGGAGACACAAAGCATAAAGTCCGGGGGCGCAGTGAGAAGTTCACCTCTTTTTTCAATGGGCAATTCCCGCCGGTCATCCGCCAGGGGATGAATGACAACCGTTGTATCTTTTCGTGCTTCCACCACTTCATCAAGATAGCAAATGGCCCCAGCCCTGACAGACAGGGTCAGTGGGCCGTCGGTCCAGACCGCTTCACCGGCTCGTATCAGGTAACGGCCTACAAGATCACTGGTTGAGAGGTCATCATGGCAGGAAACGGTAATCAACGGACGGCCAAGTTTCCAGGCTAGATATTGCATGAAGCGAGTCTTGCCACAGCCGGTTGGGCCTTTTAGCAGAAGGGGCAGACCGTTTTTGTGGGCGGAGATGGCTATTTCAATTTCATTGCCGGTGGCAAGGTAATAGGGTTCTTCACAGATCAGGTGTTCTTCTAAACGCATGGCTGCTATATTTTTATAGAGGTTGGATAAAGATCGATTGAACCGTTCCCGGTAAAGCTATCAGGGAAGGGGGTCAACCATTATCTGTTTCCTGCAATACACTGCGCACCCTGAATGATTACGTCAAGTCTGTCGGCTGAAAAAGAGGAAAAGGTGGGTCGGAAAGCGGCTTCTTTAGGGTAGTGCGAACATTCGAGCGAAAATATACGCTAAGGGGATTGGTTTCCACTTCAGAGATACAGTAGATCTAGTAACATCTTCGGTAAACTAATTATTACGAAAGTGGACCTGTCAACCCCAACCTGTATTCACCAAAGGTCACCTCCTGTATGATATCTTAAAGTGGAGTAACTCAGAATAGGAAGAAGTCCGATCTTATCAGGGAGTATACCTACCTTGTGTTTAACTGAATCTATGGAATAAACCAAGATGAAGCTTCCACAATGGGTCATTGAAGTTGGTCAAAAAACTGGGCCGTCTGTTTCTCAATTCCAGCAGGTAGTTGCATGGACTGGCGCCAGTGTTTAGGAGACTGCCCATACATACGCTTAAACTCTCGGCTGAATTGAGAAGAACTCACATAACCGACTTCCATTGCCGCTTCATTCACATTCATTCCTCCGGCAATCTTCATGGCGGCATTGTTCAACCGCATAGACTTCACAAACTGGATGGGTGACATCGTGGTAGCCTGCTTGAATTTGCGGTGGAGAACGGCTCGACTCATTCCGATTTGTGCGGCCATATCTTCGATGGTGACTGCTTTGTCCAGGCGAGAAGATAAATACTCAATTGCCCGGGCGATTTCATTGCCCACTCCAAATGCGCGTCTTGCGGAATCTCCTGCTTCCCCTTTTAATACAGCGTAGTATACCTCCCGAAGTCGGCCGGTCCCCAGGATCGCAGTATCCTCCGGATTATCGAACAATTGAAGTAGCCGCAAAAGCGCTTCAGTGAATGTGTCGTCCCAGTGAGCGAGTGCTAACCCCTGCGGAAGCTGGGCACTCTTGGGTTTTCGAATGGCACCGGTAGCGCTTTCCATTTCAATTGCAAGTTCAGTCATCACTCTCGTATCCAGGGAGATATACACTCCAAGGAGGGGATTGTCCGATGAAGCTGCGGGTGTCCCTGCCTCTACCGGCATCGACATGGAGCAACACATATACCTGCTGCTGTCGTATACATATCTTTCACCATCCAAAATAGCTTCTTTGGATCCGTTCACAATGGCAATCACGGTAGGTTGGTATATTGCCGGGGCACAGCGTAATGGCTTGCTGACACGGAAGAGCTGTACCCCTTTCACCCCGGTTTCCACCATGCCATCTTCGCTGATCCTGTTTTCAATAAGTTGTTTTATCTGTTGTTTGTTCATGCAACCAATGTAGCACTGCAAAGCAATCAAATCAACCAGATGATACAATTAGGCATGTTTTCGAGAGTATGTCGCCTAGTTTTATCCCATTTTGAGAGTTACAGTTATTTCAAACAGGAAGAACACCTGTCGAACAAACATACAACTCAACTGGGTACAAAAAATAAGGAGTGTGAACAATGACTACACAAAATCAATTTGGATCAAAGGGATGGACACCAGAGCGACTGGGTTCCCTGAAAGGCAAAACATTTGTAATCACCGGTGCTAATAGCGGTACAGGATATGAGGCATCGAAGATACTACTGTCCAAGGGGGCAAAAGTGGTAATGTTAAACCGTAACCCCCAAAAATCAACTGATGCCATCGCGGCTTTGAAACAAGAGCTTGGTAATCATGCAGACGTGTCATTCATACTTATGGACCTGGCACAACAGGCTTCTGTAAGAAAAGCAGCAAAAGAGGTCCTTGAGAGGGTTTCTCGCATCGATGCGCTTATGTGCAACGGCGCCATCGCCCAGGTACCCAAGCAGCAGTTAACTGTGGACGGCTTTGAAAGCCAGCTCGGCGTCAACCACTATGGTCACTTCCTGTTGCAGGCTTTGCTTTACCCACGTATTGAAGAATCCAAAGGACGGATTGTGACTGTGGGCAGTATGGGTTATGACATGGGTATTAAGGCAATCAAGTTTGACGACATGAACTGGGATAAGGATTACACCGCTAATGATGCTTATAGCCAGAGCAAATTGGCACAGATCATGTCTGTCTATGAATTACAGGACCGACTGAATAAATCAGGCAAGGCAGATGTAAAGGTTTATGCCTGCCATCCGGGTGCTTCCAGAACGTCTCTGATTAAAAGCAGCGGTAGTTTATTGACGCGGTTCACATGGTATCTGATGACCCTGTCACCCTTTGTTCAATCGGCTGAAAAAGGTTCCTATCCGGAACTCATGTGTGCCACCGAAAAGGACCTGGATCAGAAGGGTTTCTATGGCCCTACAGGACGAAGTTATTGGACCGGCCCGGTTGGTGAATGTAAATTAGAGCAGCATGCAGTGGATAATGCCGTATCGAAAAAGCTGTGGGATGTATCAGAAAAAGCAACCGGGATCAGCTGGGACTTATAATATGACGGGAAGGGAGTTTCAGTCATGGAAAAGGGTATAGTCGTAACGGGAGCCAGCAGCGGTATAGGCAAAGCCGCGGCTCTGCAATGGATAAAGAAGGAAACTTCGTGTATGGCATGGCAGTCACTGTTGGGCTGGAAATTGTTGAGCGATAGGGCTTTTGATAGAATGTTCTTGAGAATGATCAAAACTTATGGACAATCGTAATGGAACTATCATCGCTTGTAGACTTGAACCTTTTGCGCTGGATGGAGAAGTTACAGCAAAATTATGGACGCTCTCTGAGCAAAAGACATCTTCGAGCTGGTCACTATAGTTCGATTTAAAAAGAGACGAGAAAAATTAATGAAAAAATTACTGTTACTTATAGGAGTCATTATGTCAATTCCTGCCATGTTATCTGCTAATGACATAAACAAAGAGTTAAATAAATTGGAGGGTACTGTTCAAGATGTGGAAGGAAACACATATCGTACAGTAAAAATTGGAGAACAAGTTTGGCTTGCGGAAAATCTCAGGAGCACAAAATTTCAGGATGGCTCAAAGATAAAGACAGCTTTTATCCCAAATGATGACGAGAAGAATCTCTTAAAATATGGCCGGCTCTATGACTGGTATGATGCAACTGATGAAAGAAACATTTGTCCTGTTGGATGGAGAGTAGCTTCAGATGATGATTGGAAAGAGCTGGAAAGAACAATTGGCATGTCTGAAGCGGATTTAGACAAGAAAGGGTGGAGAGGTGATAATGATATAGCCATCACACTTAAAGAAGCTCAACCGGACACAATGTTTAGGAAATTCAATCAATCACAAGTGAATAAATACAACTTCTTTGCAAGAGCCTCTGGAATAAAGTGGAAGCGATGGTATTTTACACAGGGACTATATAGCGAATTTTGGACAAGTAGTGATGCAAGCAAAAAAGATGCATATAACAGAACACTTGCCTACTCGTGGTGGAATTTGCATAAGGGTGAAATATACCGCACTACCTTATCAAAGAATTATATGTTTGCAGTCAGGTGTATAAAAATCTAAGGAAGGTGTCAGCGTCATTATTGACAAAGACCTCGGGTAATTTTCATTGGTTGGGTAAAACGACTCAAAACAGAGGTGTTTTTATCAAGAAATACGTCTAATGATAGAGCGAATTAAGGCGGAGAAAAATCATTAGCGTATATCTACGGGTTAAATGTCGGTATTCTTATTTCAATGATAAGAAACCGATCAGGGTTAATCGTTGACAAGACTCCGAAGGTAGTTCAACCATTGTCCAAAACCATCCCCATTCGTTGAGGAGCATGCCATCGATTCAATTTCCGGGTTAAGGCGTCTGGCCTCGCCCATGGCTTCGTCGACAGGGAAGTCGAAGTAGGGAAGCAGATCGGTTTTGGTGACCAGAAAAAGTGCTGATGAGGTGAAGGCCTTTGGGTATTTCGCCGGTTTATCAGGCCCTTCGGGAACGGAGACCAGAACGACCCGTCGATGTTCTCCCAGGTCAAAAGTGGCCGGGCAGACCAGGTTACCGACATTTTCAATAAACAGCAGTTCGATCGAATCACCACCCTCTTCTTGCTGGAGTTTGTGAAAACCGGTGTGGATCATATTGGCATCAAGATGGCAGGCTCCGCCGGTGGTCAACTGAATTACAGGCACGCCTTTGGCCCTGATCCGGTCAGCATCCCGCTCTGTTTCGATATCACCCTCAATGACACCGATATTGATTTCACTGCCGATCTCATCGATGGTCCGCTCAAGCAGTGTTGTTTTGCCGGAGCCCGGGCTGGAAATAAGGTTCAGGGCAACAATGCCGTTGCTGTCAAAGTGTTTTCTGTTCTGGGCAGCAATACTATTATTGGCATCAAAAAGTGACTGATGGACATCAACGGTTTGAGATGTTCCGTGTTCATGGTCATGATGGGGGTGACAACCGCAGGAATCGCACATGGTTAAATCCTTAAATAATATAGGTTTTTAAATGTTTGTCTATGTCGTGCTACTGCTTTTCAGCACTATAGCGAACGTTGTTGTTTACTCAAGCTCAACTTGGAGTAAAACCAGGTCTTGGGAACCGGAGTGATTAAAAACGGTTTCACCGCATTGCGGACACCGCTCTGGTTTTTCCTTCCTGGTACTGATCGTATACGTGCAGCTTGTACAGCTGTAATGAACCGGTGGTACGACTATTTCGAGCTCAGCGCCTCTGGAAACAGGGTGGTCTGCGGTCAGTACATTGAAACCGAACTGAAATGAATCGATAACTACCCCGGACAGAACACCTATTTCCATGGTCACCCTGGTAACTTTTTTCCGACCATTTTCCCTTACCAGGTTGTCGAGTTGCCCAAGGAGATTTTGAACCAGAGATATTTCATGCATAATGATATCTAATTACCAAGAAAGCTCAGCCTAACACGAGGTGTTGTCAATTTGGTTGGCTAGCCTCCGGTCAAGGATCACTCCTTTACGGATAATAGTGCCGCTTTTTCCAGACATTTCTATACCTTGATGTACATTTAAGCCATAACCGGTGACCCTTGAAATACGCCAGCCAAACCAACAGCACCTCTCTTACCATCAAGGCTGAGAATCATTGGTAATCAGGTAATGATATGACGATTCAGTTCTTTGTTCTGACATCGACACCTATTTCTTCCAAACGCTTGACCAGTATCTCAGCTATCTGAGGAACCCGGGGTTCGACAATGGGCGACAGGACAAGATCCTGCTCCAGATCGGCAGGGACCACACAGTAAAATTCCACAATGCTGGGAGCGGCATCTCGTAATTTACAGATTTCGATCACTTCCAGCAAACCGAGCTGATGGGGTGACATTCGGGTGCTGATTTTTCCGGCCCGCACGTCTTCAAGCTTGAATGTGTGTATGGAACCGGGTTCTTCATCAATATCGACCACATCGATGACAAAAACAGGATCACATTCTTCAAGAAAGGGTGACATATAAATGCCGGCGGTACCGCCGTCGACAAGTTCAACATTTTCCGGGAAAGAGTAGTTCTCTTCAAGATAGTTGATGGTGTGGATACCGAAACCCTCATCACCGATGAGCAGATTGCCGATTCCTAAAATCCCGATTTTTTTCTCAGCTATTTTGGCCATATTATCAACGTCTTTTAACAGATTCTCGGCAACGGCTCACCGTGCAGCGGTGTGATAACCCGTGTGCCGCCGACAGGTGTTTTCATACTGACCCTACCGCTTTTTCCAGACACCATTTGACCGATAATTTCAGCTTCATGTCCTTCCGGACAACTGCGGATAATCTTCAGCGCCTGTTCGGCTGAATCTTCATCGACAATCACAAGGCATTTCCCCTCATTGGCGAGATAGAGTGATTCAAGACCTAAGATTTCACAGGCTGCCCGAATCTCCGGCCGAACAGGGATGCTTTGTTCATCAAGCTCTATAGACAAGGAAGAGGCCGCGGCAATTTCATTTAGAGAGGTGGCAACACCTCCTCTGGTGGGATCACGCAAGGTATGAATCTTTCCGGGGAGTTTTTCAAGCAGCTTCTGCACCATCTTGTGCAGGGCCATGGAGTCACTTCTAAGTGTACCGTCAAGACCAATACCTGCTCTACGAGTCATAATAGTGATGCCATGGTCCCCCATGGTGCCGGATAGAATGACGGCATCACCCTCCTTAGCGTTGGCTGCTGCAATATCGATCTTTTCATCGACCACTCCGATACCGGAGGTGTTGATAAATATTTTATCCCCTTTGCCTTTGGGCACCACTTTTGTGTCACCTGTAATAATGGCCACATCGGCTTTGGCGCAAGCCTCACTGATAGATATGATGACTCGTTCAAGCTCTGCAATTTCAAAACCTTCTTCAAGGATGAGGCCAAGGCTCAAACCAAGAGGTCTTGCCCCTCGCATGGCAAGGTCGTTAATTGTGCCATTGACAGCCAGGCAGCCAATATCTCCTCCTGGAAAAAAGATTGGATCAACCACATAGCTGTCGGTACTGAATGCCAGCCGACCAGGTTCATTGTTGATGATGGCAGCATCTTCAAGGGAGTGCAGGATCGGATTATCGAGATATTTTAAAAAAAGCTCCCCAATCAGGTTCTGGCTGGCAATCCCACCGGAGCCGTGATCAAGAAGGATAGTTTTTTTCTGCATACAGGTTCAATTTAAAGAGGATTGTCATTTACGTGCAACTAAAGATGATAATGGTCTGTTTTTCTTCCCAACGTATTAGACGAAAAGGAGTGTTTTGCCAAGGCAGGGGCCCTATTTTTTTCCGATTACCAATGATGCTCGGCCTGGACTGTAAAAGCGATCGTGCCGGTTTGACCGGCGTATTTCAAGTATCACGATTTATGGTTTAATGTGTTTTAAGGTATTGAAATGTTAAAAAATATGTATTGGCATCCCTGCAAGAGCGGCCCTTGATTAAAGGCTTGAAAGACAAATAGACAACACCTCATGTTCGGTCGATCTTTTCGGGTAAGCGGTTATTTTGATAAGAGGTTTAAGTTACCTTATTTGGCACTCCTGGTCCCTTCCGTATTTGTAATAGGCTGCACAGGTTCCTTCACTTGAAACCATGCAGGGGCCCACCGGGTTCGAGGGCGTGCACCTGGTGTCAAATAATGGACATCTTGGGGGAGTGGTTTTTCCCTTCAATATTTCACCACAGCGGCATCCTCTTGCCTCAGCAGCATCGGGTAAAATGATATCAAAGCGCACTTCGGCATCGAAGTCCTGGTATTCTTTCCTGATCGCCAGACCGCTACCAGGAATTGTGCCCAAACCGCGCCACTTAGTATCAATGGGTTCCATAATCTTTTCAACCATTTTCCTGGCTCGCTCATTCCCTTCCCAGCTGACGACCCGGGAATAACAATTTTCCACTTTCCGGGCACCATCGCCCACCTGACGGGCAAGATGGATGAGGCCATTGAGCAGATCGACAGTTTCAAAACCTGCCACAACGCAGGCCAGGTTGTACCTGTCAACCAGCGGCTGATAGGCGCCAGCTCCAATGATGGCTGAAACATGGCCGGGGCAGAGCAGACCATCGAGCTGCAGGTCGGGATCGTCAAGCAGAGCTATGAGTGGGGGCGGCATCACCTTATGAGTGGAGAGAACAGTAAAGTTGCGTATCTTTTTATTTTTGGCCGCAAGGATGGTTGCTGCTATTCCGGGAGTTGTTGTTTCAAAACCGACACCTAAGAAAACGACAACCTCATCCGGATGCTGCTCAGCCAGGCTGAGTGCGTCCATGGGTGAATACACCACATGCACGGCTGCCCCACGGGCACTGGCATCGGCAAGGGAGCCAATGGTTCCCGGAACCCTGAAAAGGTCACCGAAAATCGCAACCCGTACATTTTCAAGCTCCGCCATTGCTATAAAAGCGTCCATATGAGAGGCAGAAGTGACACAGACGGGACAGCCGGGCCCTGAAATCAGGTCAAAACCTTCTGGAAGAATTGAGCGGATACCGTTGCGAAATATTGCCATGGTATGAGTGCCGCAAACCTCCATAACCCGAAGAGGCTTGGTCACACTTCTTTGAAGCTCGTCAACAAGCGGTTTTGCCAGTTTTGAGTCGCGAAATTCATCGAGATATTTCATGGCTGTCCCTTTTTAGGAAAATGAAATAGTGGGTAAATTACTTCAGGGTGTTCAGGCTTGCTTGGTTGCTCCTGACTACAATAGAAAAAAGACCTGTGCGGCCAGGAGCAATCGAGTAAAGAGGAGCGCTCTGAGTCAAATTACCCGGCATCTTCCATTTGCTGCAGTAACTCAATATTTGCCTTGGCTTCTGCCTCTTCCAAAGCATGAATGGCAAAGCCAGCATGAACAATGACGTAGTCACCAATGATCGGCCAACGGTCAATCACATCAAGCCGGACTTGCTTTGAAATGCCATCAGCATCGACCGTGGCGATCTGACTGGATGTGAAATCGTCCGGATCACCTTCGATTTTTGTCACCCGCATGGGAATTGCTAGGCACATGCTGTAAACCTCCAATAATTACCTGCCCTAAAGATATACCACCATCATTTACCGGTACTTCTGATCCGGTATATACCGAAAATCGATTTTGCTCAAGGGCATGATACAATCCTTTTAACAGCAATCTGTTCTGCAGACAGCCACCGCTTAAGACAACAGTTTGAATTCCTGTTGTTTTTTGGATCTTTTCCACATAATTGCTAATGCTGCAAATAAACTGAACATGAAAGGCAAGAGCCGCCTGTTCTCTTGATTGCCCGTCATGAAGGGCCTTGATGATCGAATGAACGAAGGGACCGATAGGTAGAATGGTTGAGGTGCTGCTGTCCATGAAGTCAGACTGTTCAAGCTGGTTGGCCAACAGCTCTTCCAGGGTTGATGAAGAAGCCCTCAATCTTCTTGCAGCCAGCGTTTCCAACTCCATGGCCGCTTGGCCTTCAAAGCTCATCACATGCCGGATTCCAAGCAGTGAGGCGACTGCGTCAAAAAGACGTCCGCAACTGGATGTCGGGATACAATTGAAGTTGTTTGTGATCATATCCCCAATGAGCCTCAATCGATCCGGTTCAATAGTCTTCAGGCTTTCCGGTAAATGATCCTGGTCGATTCCTTCTTTACCATAGGTGGAATAGAGGACCGAGAGGGCCATGCGATATGGTTCAGATGAGGCGGCATCTCCACCGGGCAGCCCGAAAGTCTCTATATGACCGGCTCGCTGGTAATTGACCAGATCACAGATTAAAAATTCACCGCCCCAGATGGTATTGTCAGGACCATAACCTGTACCGTCAAGGACCACGGCCAATACTTTTTCAGTTAAACCATGTTCGGCCATAACAGCAACTGCATGGGCATGATGGTGCTGGGCCTGATAAAGAGGCAGATTGCACTCATGAGCAAAATGAGTGGAGAGATAGTCCGGGTGCAGGTCACAGACCACCAGTTCCGGTTCAATTTCCAGAACGGCTTGTAGATGGTGCACACTTTCCTGGTAGAATTTCAGAGATTCGAGATTAAAAAGATCACCTATATGCTGACTGAAGAAAGCACAATCGCCCCGGGCCAAACAGAAAGTGGATTTCAACCCGCCTCCACAGCCGAGAACCGGCGGCAACTGGTAATCCAGCAGGATTGGTGCAGGGACATATCCCCGGGCTCTTCTCAGCAGCATCACGCGGTTGTCGGCAACCCGAGCCACCGAGTCGTCCACCCGGGTGACGATATCACGATTATGGAGCAGGTAACCATCAGAGATTGAGTTTAGCTTATCAAAAGCACTGGAGTTGCTGGTGCAGATCGGTTCTCCAGAGATATTGCCGCTGGTCATCACGAGAACTTCAGGGCAGTCAGGATGCTGAAAGAGCAGATGATGAAATGGAGTATAGGGGAGCACAATGCCGATTTCATCAATACCCGGAGCAAGGTTTTTTGCAAGTAACTCATTATCTGTTTTCAGCAGAAGAACAATAGGGTGCTGGGGACTGCAAAGCAGTTTTTTTTCAATCTCGGAAACAACAGCGATTTTCTCTACCTGGGAAATATCAGCTACCATGACAGCAAGCGGTTTATCAGGTCGTCCTTTACGTGTGCGCAGTCTTTTAACTGCTGATATTGAGGTTCCACTGGCAGCCAGGTGAAAACCGCCCAGTCCCCGGATAGCAACGATATTTCCATCATTCAAGCTCTTAACGGTCAAAGCGATTGGATCACCATCACTCCGAGTGGTATCCGGTTCACAGCAATAGAGGCCTGGGCCGCAGATATGGCAAGCGTTTGGCTGGGCATGAAAGCGTCTGTCTGCGGGATCTTGGTACTCGGCGGCGCATTGTGCGCACATGGTGAATTCCCCCATGGAGGTCTTCGGCCTGTCATAAGGAATAGTCTTGACGATGGAAAACCGGGGACCACAATTGGTACAGTTGATAAAAGGGTAGCGAAACCGGCGATCTTCAGGGTCGGTCAATTCGTCAAAACAGTCACCACAAAGAGCGATATCGGGCGGAATCATCGCTCCGGCAACGGGGCCCGATACACTTGTTTGGATGGTGAAATCAGGCCATGGTTTACTGACAGAGATATTCTTCTTCTCTATGGATGTAATTCTGGCCAGGGGGGGAGACTGTTTTTTCAGGGCTTGGAGTAAAGTGTCCAGTTGATCCTGTGGACAAAGAGTTCTGATGATGACCCCGGTACCGCTATTGGAAACGGTACCGGTTATGTTCAATTGGTTGGCTGTTCTGTGAACAAAGGGGCGGAACCCGACTCCCTGGACAATGCCATGGATTGCGAGCTCCACCCCTATGAGGTCGTCACTCATCAGAGATTCGTTTGAATTTAGTGCCGCGAATAATTGAGGAAACCAACCCCTGCGGCAAGCGGAATTCGTCCCAAACGATTATGTAGAGATGGATAAAGGCAAAAATAATAAAATACCACATCAGCAGGTGATGAATAAACCGGGCATACTGCTGTGTGCCATATATCGCCCCGCCAAGATTTTGCCAGAAACCGATTTCAGGGTAAAGCAGAAAAAAACCGCCGATAATCTGAAAAATTGCCGCAATAATAGTGACTGTGTAGGCAATACCGGCCAGGATGTTGTGACCCAGCTTTCTTTTAGGGGAGCTGAAGATATAGAGATAACGGCCAATAGTGCGAAAAAGACTGGTGATCTTGCTCGGAGTGATTGGCAGAAAATTCCATATTCTCTCATGTTTATTCCCAAATATCAGCAGATACACCCTGAGCAGAATGGCCGCGGTGAATAAATATCCGGCCAGAAAGTGGAAATAACGCATATCCCCCATAGGGAATTCTCCAGTATGGAGCAGGTGGGTGTTGGTCCATGGATCACCGATGTAGAAACCGGTTACCACTAAAAAAATCATGGAGATCACCAGAGACCAGTGAAAAAGCCGGAGCAAGAAGCTCCAGACATATGTTTTTTCGAATTGCATGGTGTGCCTCCTCTATCGGTTCTTTACAGGGCCTTCACTTTAACAACTTCCTTACCTTCCGGATCTAGCATATGAACAGCACAGGCGATACACGGATCAAAGGAGTGGATGGTCCTGAGCACCTCAAGCGGTTTCTCCGGATCGGCAATGGGATTGCCGACAAGGGATGCTTCGTAAGGGCCTGGGGCACCTTTGCCGTCTCTTGGACCGGCGTTCCAGGTTGATGGAACAACGCACTGGTAGTTCTTGATCTTGCCGTCCTGAATGACAATCCAGTGCGATAATGCTCCGCGAGGCGCTTCATGGAAACCAAAGCCACGTTGTTCACCTTTGGGGAATACCGGCCTGTTGAAAATTTCCAGATCACCTGAGGCGATGTTGTTCACCAGCAGATCCCAGTGCTTCAGGGCAAGATCCGCCATCATGGAGCAGCGGACAGCTCTTGCGGCATGGCGACCGATAGTTGAATGCAGGATCTCCGGACCAACTTTAACACCGGCGACTTGACTGATCAAGCCAAGAGCAGCATCCACCTGCTTGATTGTTTCCTTATGACCAAGGGCGTAACCGATCACCATCTGGGAAAGCGGGCCGACCTGCATCGGCTTGCCTTTGAAGCGTGGCGCCTTGAGCCAGGTGTATTTACCGTCATCCTGGAAGTCGGTGTACTTGGGTACGGTCTCTTCTTCATGTGGATGTTTGGCCCAGTCACCGTTGTACCAGGCATGAGATATATCTTCCATGACGTTGTCACGGAAGTAGGGATCGTTGAAACTGGTAAACGGTTTGGCTGTTGCCAGGTCCCCACCGAAGATGGTGCCACCGGGCAGGTCAAATTGGGTGGCCTTGGTGTCGAGTACCATGTCGGGCACGGCCATGTAATTCAGCACTCCCGGACCGTATGGCAGCCAGTCTTTATAGAGAGCGCCGACTGCGACAACATCAGGCAGGTAGACCTGCTGGATGAATCCTCTGACCTCTTCGACCAGCTGCTTGACATAATAGAGCCGCTCGACGGTGAGGGCCGAGTCATTATCCGGATTCAGGGCACAGGTGACACCACCGACGGACAGATTCTGGATATGCGGATTTTTTCCGGAGATGATACCGAGCGCCTGGGTTGCCTTGCGCTGATAATCAAGAGCTTCCAGATAGTGGGATACTGCCATCAGGTTGGCTTCCGGCGGCAGGATCATGGCCGAATGTCCCCAATAGGCATTGGCAAAGGGACCAAGCTGTCCAGATTCGACAATTCCTTTCACCTTATTCTGAACAGCGGTAAACCGTTTAACATTATTGCCGGGCCAGTCGGACAGTGATTGCCCAAGTTTGGCGGCGGCAGCCGGGTCGGCGGACAGCGCCGATACCACATCAACCCAGTCAAGCGCAGACAGGGCATAAAAGTGGACGATGTGATCATGCAGTGCATGAATGGACTGTACCAGGTTACGGATATACTGGGCGTTGATCGGAATCTGGAGCTGCAAAGCGTTTTCGACCGCTCGAACAGATGCAAGAGCGTGAACCGTAGTACAGACACCACAGATTCGCTGGGTAAAAACCCAGGCGTCGCGAGGGTCGCGACCCTGGAGAATTCGTTCAATGCCACGGTACATCTGGCCTGAGGACCAGGCCTTTGAGACCTTTCCTTCAGAGACCTCTACATCTATTCGTAAATGACCCTCTATTCTTGTAATCGGGTCAATCGTTATTCGTTGAGCCATTTTCAGACCTCCTCAAAGTTGGTTAGTCTTCTTCGCCTTTGCCTTTTGCGACCCGCTTGGCAATACCTACAGCCGCATGGATACCGACTGCGGCAGCAGTTACACCCAGAATCTTTTTGCCGGCACTGTCGGCATCTTCAACGATGCCGCTGCCGGGAATCTGGACTTGCGGAAGTCTTTCGTAAAATGGAGTCATAGTATCCCAGAAGTTTGGTTCGGTGCAGCCAACGCAGCCGTGGCCAACACTGACAGGCCAGACATCCACATCGTTAAAACGGACGGCTGGGCAGTTTGAAAAGGTTTCCGGCCCTTTGCAGCCAACTTTGTACAGACAGTAACCCTGCTTATGGGCTTCATCGCCAAATTGTTCGACAAAGCGACCTTCGTCGAAGTGAGCCCGTCTCTCACAGTGATCGTGAATCCTGCGGCCATAGGCAAACAGCGGCCGACCGAGATTGTCGACATTGGGCAGCTTTTTCAGTGTCAGGTAGTGCAGGACTGTTCCCAGGAACATGATCGGATTCGGGGGGCAACCGGGAACATTGAGTATCGGTGTGCCGGAGACCAGGTCCGAGACCCCGACGGCACCAGTTGGATTCGGGTCTGCCGCCTGCACTCCACCATACGATGCACAGGTGCCAATCGATATAATCGCTGCTGCTTTCGGTGCCACTTCAGCTAAGATGTCCATGGCCGTGTGCCCGGCAATTTTACAGTAAATACCGTTGTCTTTAGTGGGAATGGCACCTTCAACAACGCAGATGAATTTACCCTTATGTTTTTCGATTGTTTCCTTGAGAACGTCTTCTGCCTGATGGCCGGCAGCGGCCATGACCGTCTCATGGTAGTCAAGTGAGATGATGTCGAGAATAAGTCTGGCAAGATCCGGATGAGAACCCCGGAGCAAACTTTCCGTACAGCCGGTACATTCCTGAAAGTGGAGCCAGACCACCGGTGGGCGCTGAGCTGAGGTTGCCGCTTCCACCATTTTGGGAACCATGTTTTCGGACATCCCCAGAGCCGCTGCTGCTAAAGTGCAGCCTTTGATGAATCCGCGCCGGGAGACGTGCGGATCCAAGTGGTTCTTTCCTGTGTCTGCCATATAAAACCTCCTCTTGCTTGCTGAATACAATTATGCGCAGGGCGCGATTGAAAAGCAACTCGAAGCTGACGGCAGTAACCTAAAAGCTTTCATGCAAAGAAAAGATATGTATGAACACTGCCTGATAGCTTTACGCCGTCCAGCAATACTCCCAACCTTCTATACCACAGCGTATCATTTCAACAGCGAAAAAGCAAATAGATGGAGCAAATTTAATAATCTGATTACCCATATTCATCAGCAAACTGGAAAGAAAGTCAGCTTATCAACGGAAATAAAACACAGTCGTCAGGAGTGAAACGAGGTAATCTCAATTAGTTAGGTCAGATTGCCGCGACCTGCTGCCTGGCAACCACTTCTACTTATACATACCAAAAAACTAAGTTTCTCACCTATGCTGAGAATCAGGGGGAATCAGATAAATCAATTGTAATGGCCCTTCTCCAGCCCAAAAAGACCGAAGAAAACAGAGCCAAAACATTCAATCAAAGGAGCTAACCTCAAGAATGTCTCTACAAACAACACGGATACTTGTTGTTTGGTTAATTTATATGATAGGCGGTGGCTTTGTCTGCTCGCTTAGAAAGGAGAAGTCGTTGTCCAAAAGAATATCAAAACAGACACCAACCATTTGCTGGAATATTTTTCACAGTATCCGGATATTATTCTTGGTGCAAAATGTGTATTCTGCCGGTGTTGGATCTTAAAATTTCAGGCAAGGCACCAAGTTGATTTCACACGTGGTCATGCTCTCTATATGAAGACTGTCGATGGAGGAAAACAAATAAACGACAAAGCTGATTGATAGAAAATTTTTATTGCCAGGAAAGCTCAGTAAAACTTCCAAAGTCTGTTGACAGTCGAAGTCGATTTAAAAAAGCAATCGTTTGACTCTTGTTGGGGATTACACCTTACCGTTTAAGCCCGAAGATTGAACCGTTGTTCTTCGAAGGAAACGCAGGGCGGGTTCTTTTATTTGATCGGCGCTTTTTTCTCCCGCCAACCGGGGCAGGGTTGTTTGGATAGAGTTGTTTGGTAAATAGCTTGTCAGGAATTGATTTGCCCGTTTCCGCTTCAAGGAAACATCGGTAAAAAAAGTATGATCGCTTAAAGTAACTTTTTCTTTTTAGCCAGACCGGTAATCGTTTCTTTTTCCCATGATGGGAGAATTGAACCAGGTTGGTAAGAAGGGAGGTTATTTCCTGACGGATTGATTTACGCAGATTCAACTGGTTACCGATTCCCTGATTGATAGCTGCCCGAATCTTTTTTGACAGCTGAAAAAGTGCTGGCCCTTTGGGCTCAGCCGTATCGAGATCGAATGTGGCTCTGGCCCAAGGGATCAGGATAAGACCAAGGAGAAAACAGTCTGCCGGCTGATCTATCTGTCCCTGTTTGACCAATTCGCTTAAACGGTCGATGACACCAAATAGCTTCCTCAGCTGAGCTTGCGGTTGCTGGTCTTTCTGGCAAGAATGTTGAAAACAGGAGGAGTAGAGGGGAAGCAGGGTAAGAAATATCCCGGATTGGCAGGCCAGTCCAAACCAGCTTTTTGCAAATCCACCACGAAGATCTTTGAATAATTCGTCGCGTAACCGTGATGGCGGGCAAAGGGACAATTTTTGCTGGTGGTTGCAGACAGCCTCCAGGCTTTCCGGTTCAATTGAAAAATTGTTTCTTGCGGCATGTCGGATAACCCGCATCATGCGCACGGGGTCCCGGCGCAGGCGGATATCAGGATCACCGACAACCCGAATGGTTGCATTGTCCAGGTCTTTCACACCACCGACGTAATCGATAATTGTCTGGTTTTCTATCTCAAAAAAAAGAGAGTTTATGGTGAGATCTCGTCTCCTTGCATCCTGGTCCAGTGTTCCGAAGGTGTTGTTTGGTGCCAGGACCATCTCCGGACCATCGATGTCATATTCGGAGAGGGATCTGAGCGTGGACACTTCGATCACCTTACCGCCTTTGAAAAAGATCTGTACCAGTTTGAAGCGCCTGCCGATGGTGGCAGAGTTGCGGAACAGCTTACGTATCTGACCTGGGCGGGCGTCGGTGGAAATATCGAAATCTTTTGGGCTTTTGGCCAAGTAGAGATCTCTTACGCCGCCGCCGACCAGGTAACTTGAAAAACCGGACCGTTTCAACTTTCTCATGACAAAGAGAGCATCCGGGTCAACCTGATTGAGTGTTATTGGGTGGTCATCCTGGGATAAAACACGGACCGGTTCAGCAATATCGTCAGTACGATCAGTTGATTTTTTTTTGGTGGTAACCACAGTTTGGAATAAAGGCAGTGAGTTCTATTCCACAGGCTCGAAGCCGCGATTTTCTTTAAACACCGATTCGGCTTGACTGGTAAATTGCTTGAAAATTTCTGCAACCGGGAGGATTTCCTTCATTTTGTAGGTGTTTTCTCCCGAGAATACAAGACCCTCTTCAACATTACCGTCTCGAGCCATGTTCAGCCGTTCGTTGATACAGTAGTGGTGGTCGCATTTTTTCAAACAGACGTATTCACACTTCTTAGTGGTCATGTCAACGCCTTCATTTTTTGCTTTGACAAATGGCGTATTGATGGCACGACCTGGCAGGCCGACAGGAGAGGATGTCAGGACAATGTCTTCTTTTGTAGCATTGAGAAAGGTCTGTTTGAAGTTGTCATCCACATCACACTCCTCACTGAGTACGAAACGGGAGGCAATCTGGATACCGTCGGCGCCATATTTATCCATCATCTCAGCCATTTCATAGCCATTGGTAATACCGCCTGCAGCAATAAGAGGAATCTTTTTGACTACTTTTCGGATGGGAGGAAATATCTCCCGCAGTGGACGGTCGGTTCCCAGGTGACCGCCCGCTTCCTTTGCCTCGACAATAACTGCCGCCGCACCGAGTTTTTCGGCGAGTTTAGCAAAAGGTGCAGATGAGACAATCATTACAATCGGGGTGTTGTGCTCACGGCCGATTTTGAAAATATCTCGAGAAAAGCCGGCGCCGGTGATAATCATATCGATACCAGCTTCGATGGAACCCATGACAACGTTGTAAAAATCCTTCATTGCATACATGATATTTACAGCAACAACACCATCGGTCCCTTCTTTTGCTTTTCTAATATCCTCCTGAAGTTCTTCCACCGGAATGCCGGAACCGCCGATTACACCAATCCCGCCACTGTTGGCGACGGCAATTGCCAAGGGGGATCGGGATACGCGGATTGACATGCCTCCTTGGATGAGGGGAATGCGAGCAGTGAGATTGGCGATTGTAAGTGGTGGTAATTTCATTATATTTGGTTCAACTCCTCTTGAAACAGGTATGGAAACTTAATGGACCGATTTTGTCATGTGGCGGGACTCAGAAATCCAGCAGTTTTTTTCAAAACGTGCTGTGCAATCCTGCAATGTCGCAGACTTCCCGGACCGAAAAATGGATAATGCCCCCATTCACCTGTTTTGTCAAGGAAACATGTTGTCGATAGTCATTCTATGTGATCCGTTTCATTTACCCTGATTACAGGGTACAGGGAAAGAGAGTGGTTGGTAAATCCGGTTTTTTCAGGAGCCCATGAGGTTGCCTTGACTTTTTCATAAGAGTGTATTCTATTCAACTATTTTTTACTGTGTTACCAATGCCCACCGATTCAGGTAATGAAAAGGAAGGAAGGAAACAGGCGGGAAATACCAAAATCGGTTTGTTCTGGAGGAAAAATCGTTGAAAATAAAAGGGTTAAATGGATTTAAAGACACACTTCCCCAGGAAGTGATGCTTTGGAGGCAGGTCGAGGCCAAAGCAAGGGAGGTATTTGACCGGTTTGGTTTTTCCGAGATACGATTGCCGATTCTTGAAAAAACCGATCTTTTTGCCCGTTCAATCGGAGAGGCCACCGATATTGTTGAGAAGGAAATGTACACCTTTGTCGAAAAAGGCATTACCATGCGACCTGAAGCGACAGCATCGATGTTGCGGGCCTATATTCAGCATGGGCTTTATATCCAGAAGCCGATCCAGCGTCTATTCACCCTTGGCCCCATGTTTCGGCATGAGCGACCCCAGATGGGCCGGTTGCGACAGTTTCATCAGATCAGTGCCGAGTTGTTGGGTGCTTCGAGTCCCCAGGTTGATGCCGAAGTGATGGCCATGGGTTCCATGGTGCTTCAGGAACTTGGTCTGTCAGTCAGTCTGGAGCTTAACTCTTTAGGCTGTAGTGAGTGTCGTCCCACCTTTCGGAAAAAACTCCTCTTGTTTCTTGAAGACTCCATGGACGTTCTGTGTGATGATTGTAAAAGACGGGCAGGATCAAATCCCTTGCGGGTACTTGACTGTAAAAAAGAAGGGTGCCGGGAGCAGGTCCAGCAGGCACCGTCTATTCAGGATAATCTCTGCCCCGAGTGTGACAGTCACTTTCAAATTGTTCAGGAACGGCTCGATGTTCTTGATGTTGACTATCAATTGAACAGGTTTATGGTTCGGGGGCTTGATTATTACTGCCGGACAACCTTTGAGTTTATTACTGGTGATCTCGGTGCACAGGCGGCTGTTGGTGCCGGAGGCCGTTATGATGGCCTTGTTGAACAACTGGGCGGACCCAAGAGTCCGGGGATAGGTTTTGCCCTCGGTATTGAACGATTGGTTCTACTGCTCCAGCAGCAGGAAGCGAGAAAACAGGAGAAAGAGCAACTTGATGTTTTCGTTGCAGGGCTTGGGAAAAAGGCATCTACATTCTGCTTCGGTCTGGTTCATGATTTGAGAAAGAATGGGGTATCTGTCTTGATGGACCATGAGGCAAGAAGTTTGAAAAGTCAGATGAAGCAGGCTGATAAGGCGGGTGCTTCGTATGTCTGCATCATCGGTGATGATGAAATGGAAAAAGAAACAGCGCTGATTCGGAATATGTCAACGAAAGAACAGCAGGAAATCAATTTGGACAGTGCTGAAATTAGACAAAGAGTTACCAAGAGAAGTGAAGAGGGCTGTTAGGCAGCGTATCGGTTGGGTACTTTGAGATTGCCCAACAACAATAGACTGGTTGAAAAAAGCATATGGAATCGATGGGAAGTTTACGCCGGACACATTATTGCAATGATCTGGAAAAAGACAATGTTGGAGAAGAGGTTGTTCTCATGGGCTGGGTCCTGCGCAGAAGGGATCATGGCGGTGTCATTTTTATTGATCTGCGCGATCGTCATGGGATTACCCAGGTTGTTTTTAATCCGGAAGTTAACCCGGAAGTGCATGCTAAAGCGCATAAGATTCGCTCGGAGTGGGTGCTGGCTGTTTCCGGCAAGGTGGAGCTGCGGCCGGGTGATATGGCCAACCCGAAACTGAAAACCGGTGAAATAGAGGTGCTGGTCAGTGAACTGCGGATCTTGAATACCAGTGAAACACCTCCGTTTCCACTGGATGAAGATACGGATGTTTCCGATAATCTGCGGCTTCAGTATCGATATATGGACCTCCGAAGACCAGAGATGGCCGAGAACCTGGTCATGCGCCACAAGGCAGTCCAGGCAGTGAGAAACTATCTCAGTGGAAATGAATTTTTGGAAGTTGAGACACCCATGTTGACCCGTTCGACTCCTGAAGGAGCACGGGACTACCTGGTTCCCAGCCGGGTTAATGCCGGAAAATTTTATGCCCTGCCCCAGTCTCCACAGCTGTATAAACAGCTGTTGATGATGTCCGGCATGGACAGATATTATCAGATTGTCAAGTGTTTCCGCGATGAAGACTTGCGGGCAGATCGTCAACCGGAATTCACCCAGATTGATATGGAGCTCTCTTTTATTGACGAGGAGCAGATTATCTCGATTACCGAGGGAATGATCTGCGCCCTGTTTAAAGAGACGCTTAACCTTGATCTAAAGCCGCCTTTTTCAAGGATTACCTATGATGAGTCCATGGATCGTTTCGGTACTGACAGGCCCGATACCCGGTTCGGCATGGAGCTTGTCAACCTCACCGACATAGCCGTTGGCTGTTCTTTTCAGGTCTTTCGCTCTATTGCCGATAAGGGAGGGACTGTCCGTGGAGTGAACGCCAAAGGTTGTTCCCATTTTTCCAGAAAAGACCTTGATGATCTTACAGATTTTGCCGTTCAGTTTGGGGCCAAAGGACTTGCCTGGGTGAAGATGAAAGCAGAGGGTGAATGGCAGTCTCCCATTGCCAAGTTTTTCAGTGAAGAGGAACGGGATGCCATTGCTACCGCCCTTGGTGCCGAGGAAGGTGATCTGCTCTTTTTCGGAGCTGACAAACAGGCCACAGTCTTCCAGGTACTCTCTGAACTGCGGGTGGAACTGGCAAGACGTCTTGACTTACTGCAATCAGACACATTTGAGTTCACCTGGGTCACCGATTTTCCCCTGGTTGAGTACGATGAAAAGGAAAAGCGGTTTCAGGCGTTGCATCACCCGTTTACATCCCCAAAGGAAGAGGACATGGACAGGTTGGAGACGGACCCTGCATCGGTTTACAGCCGGGCCTATGACCTTGTCTTAAATGGTTGTGAAATCGGCGGGGGATCGATCCGTATTCACAACAAAGAGGTGCAGATGAAAACCCTTCAGGCCATCGGTATTGATGAGCAGGAAGCCCAGGATAAATTCGGTTTTCTTCTTCGGGCTCTTGATCTTGGTGCTCCTCCCCATGGCGGCATTGCCTTTGGTTTAGACAGACTGTTGATGCTGATTACCGGTTCTTCATCTATTCGTGACGTCATCGCCTTTCCTAAAACCCAGAAAGCGACCTGTCCGTTGACCGAGGCTCCTGCTCCTGTTTCCAGGAAGCAGTTGACAGAGCTTTATCTAAGACCCGACTGGAAAGAGTCTTAAAAGTCGGGTAGCAGACCATCTTTGTCCGGAAAGCATTTGCCGCATAGATTTTGCTATAGCGGAAAATGCTCTCCGAACAAACCTGGCCTACTCCTCGACTTTTAAAAATGTTCGGAAACAAAAGATGTTCATTTGGGTTAAAAAAATGAACGGATATGCCGCACTCTCGCTTCTTTTTTAAAATTTTTGGGAATAGTGTTAAAAAGTTAGATTTGTTTTCCTGGAAAGCGTTGCTATTGCGGTAACTACTTTCCATATAGACCTGGCCCGCTGTTGATTGCTTCTTTCAGGAAGGGAACTTGTTTTATTTTCGGAAAAACAGGTATATAATGGTATGAAAAGGTACCCGCAACAGTGAGGTTTTATTACCAGCCATACTCGGCGAGCTGGACGCAAAACAGCCAGGTACCAAGCATGACCAGGCAGCTGAAAGCTAAAATGATAACGCAGTTACCAATCAGTTCTCGCAGGTGAGGCAGGAGCTCGGCAATTCGCTTTTTCCACCATTTCTTTACAAAGAACTGTTCGAAAGATACTGTTGGCAGCGTGTGGTGGTAAAAGATTTCGGCAGATGTATGATTGTTCTTTTTCATCGGTTTTCTCCACTGTTTTTTTGGAGTGTAACCGGTGCGGGTTATCATATAGTGACCACCTGCCAAAAAAAGTGGTTTTTTGTTTTCTTTTTTTAGTATTATTTATGCCAATCCGTTTATTTTCCTCCGCTATCGTAGTAGAAGCAGGGTCGGAAAAAATCTAGATACCGGATTGAAAAAAAACCGAACCCGTTGCTACCTGCAGGAAATAGCTCCAGCTGAAATAGGCTGTATCATTTTGTTTTGGGTCAGGTTCAAATTAATCCAGTATTGATGGAGAGTTGAGAGAGTGCGGCGATTCGCGTTTATCATTCCAAATTCACTGTCTTTTCTTAGACTGGTCAGTGCTATTATTTTTCCACTATGTCCGGAACGTTTTTGGATATGGCTGGTGCTTGGTGCCGGTGTCAGTGATATTCTGGATGGATATCTGGCTCGTGCTCTGAAAGTGGAAAGCTGGCAGGGTGGTTTGCTTGATGGAGTTTCTGATAAACTCTTTGTTTTAGTCGCCCTGATGACTTTTGTTGGAGTAGAGAAGTTTTCCTTTTGGTGGTTGCCGCTGGTTTTAGCGAGAGACCTCGTCGTTGCAGGAACGGCAATTTATGCTGCTGTCTACAGACTCTGGTCTTCATTTCAAGAGATGGAAGTACGATGGCTGGGAAAAGCAGCCACACTCTGTCAGTTTCTTCTTTTTTTTACCGTTCTACTCTTCCCGGCCAAGCTTACCATTGTTTTATGGGTTGCCTCTTTCCTCTCTATCCTGGCAGCATGCGATTACGGCTATCTCTTTGTCTTGGCTTTACAGGAAAGAAAAAAGAAACTGGCTGTCTGATCAAGTGACCGAACCTGACACTTGGTGTATCTGACCGACCACACTTGTGGTAATAATTGCAAGTTTCCCGGGTTATGGTTTCGCGGCAAAGATACATTGCTCAATAAGGCATACAATGGCTTGTTTTACTCCCTGTCTTAAAGCCACGAACAGGCAGGTGAGTTTTCAGATCCCGAATTTTCTACTCTTAGCCCATAATCCAGAAGACAGTGCCGGGAGGCTGGTCGCAATAAATTTTTAAATGGAGGAGATAGCATGAAAAAGAAACCGAGCCCAAGCTTTTTCAGATTTACCGGGTTTTCCCATGTGATAACCACTCTTATGCTCATTTTTCTATTGGTAATCTGTACAGCTTACCAGGTCGCTGCACGGGATGTAAGTGGTGTCAGGATTGATGAACAGATCAATTCAGAGCAAGGTTCCCAACTGATACTTAACGGGGCAGGCATCCGTTCCAAGTTCTTTTTCAAAATTTATATAGGAGCGCTGTATCTTGAAAAAGGATCAAGAGATGCTGCCAAGATCATCGAAACGGATAGTGTAAAACGGATAGTCATGCATTTTCTCTATGATGAAGTTTCAAAGGAGAAACTGGTGGATGGTTGGAATGAGGGTTTTGAGAACAATACCGACTCAAAGCAATTGGCCCAACTTGGCGAGAGAATAAAAGCCTTTAACGCTTTTTTCGATACGGTTCATGCCGGGGATGTCATTGTCCTGGAATACCAACCGCAGATCGGAACCGGGGTGATCATCAAAGGGAAAAGAAAAGGGCTGATTGTTGGTAAGGATTTTAATGATGCATTGTTGCGAATCTGGCTGGGAAAAGACCCGGTGACGACTGATTTGAAGAAGGCGATGCTCGATTTCAGCCAAAAGAAATAATTGAGATAACTTTGTGAAAATGGTAAGTCAATTGGTGGCGAGTTGTTAGATAGAAGGAAAAAGGCACTTACACTAACGTTCTAGTTCGGAGGCCCAAATATGGAAATGGTATGTCCTCACTGTAATGTAAATGGCATAGTGGATGACTCTCTGGTTGGAAGAAGGGTTAAGTGCCCAAAGTGTACAAATATTTTCGTTATAAACCCGGGGGAGTCGAGCGTAATAGAGTTAGATGCGCTTGATATTGAGGAATATAACCCGAACGAAACCTCGCAGGAAACTCAGGATGTTACTGGAACGATAGAGGATCTGGACATTTCAGACCTGCTTCGTGAAGAGGCTGATCAGGATGAGTTTCCTTCCGAGACATGTGAGGCATGTGGAAAGCAGGTCCATTCAGCTCTGCTCATGGAAATTGATTCAAAGAAATATTGTGCTTCATGTGTCCCCGATCATGCCTTTTCCTCTGAAAGTTATGATGAGGGAGAACCGGGGGTCAATGCTGCTTCCTCTGCTGCCCCGGATACTGAAGCAGAAACTGTTGGTTCCATTGACGATGAGTTCTCCGCGCCTATTGCTGATATGGAAATGTCTGCTTCTCCTCCTCCAAAACAAGAGGTGAAAGAGGAGAAGAAAGGGACGAGCACCACACTGAAAATCCTTCTTTTATTTTTGGTTGTTGTTCTTGGGGTTGCAGGGGCTGTCTTCTATTTAGATATCAAGCTTTTCTAGGACAGATACCTGCCATACACAATTTAGACAGTTTATCTCAGACGGATAGTTTTCTTTCAGCTCAGGTGAAACATGGACCTCACGATTCCAGGCCTTATTTGGCTGACCATAGGAGTTCTACTCTTAATCCTCGAGATGCTGCTGCCCGGCTTCGTTCTCTTTTTCTTCGGGATTGGAGCTTTAATTACCTTTCTATGTAGCTGGCTGTTTCAACCAAGTCTCACCATCCAGCTGGCAATCTTTCTTGTCTCCTCTCTTGTTTCACTTTTTACCCTGCGTGGATTTATCAAACGTACCTTCCTTGGCGGTTCGACCGAAGGCACTGAAGATCATGCCATTGCCAACGGTGGTGAGGCGGTTATTGTGACTGAGACAATCGATCCACCCATGGAAGGCAGGGTTAAATATTCCGGGACGTTTTGGCGGGCAATAGCAGAAGAAAAAATAGATGAGGGAGAACCGGCCACCATTGTTGCCCAGGATGGGCTTATTATGAAGGTGAAACCGCAGAAATAATTCCGATTCGGCTGGGGATACCAACCTGATCCCCGATCTCTTTTAGACAATCAAGCAGAGAAGGTATGCTGATTACAAACGATTCTCAATTATGATGGTAAAAGAGGTGTTGTCAGTTTGGCTGGCGTATTTCAAGGATCACCGATTCTTGTTAAGGTGTGAATAAAGGAAAAGAAATATAGAAAAATATATGTATTGTCCTTAGGTTAGGAGTGATCCTTGACCGAAGGCTAGCCAGACAAATTGACAACACCTCATGTTCGGCTGAGAATCATTGATAATCAGAAAAGGTATTGTCGTTTTACTACTCAACACATCCAGGAGTCATCGCCATGATTGAAAATCTAATAGCACTTGTTATTCTCATTGTTGCCGTTGCCTTCATTCTGTTCAAGACGGCCATCATTGTTCCCCAGCGTTCTGAGTTTGTGGTTGAGCGCTTGGGAAAATTCTCAAAAACGATTGGGGCCGGCTTCCATATTCTGATCCCTTTTATCGATAAGGTTGCCTATAGGAGGACTCTCAAGGAAGAACCCATCGATATATCGGCCCAGACCTGTATCACGTCCGATAACGTTACTTTAGAAGTTGACGGTATCCTCTACCTGCAGGTTGTCGACACCAAGCTGTCCGCGTACGGAATAGATAACTATCACTTTGCCGCTTCCCAGCTAGCCCAGACATCGCTTCGTTCCGCTATCGGTAAAATAGAGCTTGATAAGGCCTTTGAAGCACGTGAAACACTCAATTCCCAGGTAGTTGAGGCGCTTGATGAAGCGGCGGAGAACTGGGGCGTCAAAGTACTTCGTTACGAGATTAAAGACATTCAGCCTCCCAGAACAGTGCTTGAAGCCATGGAAAAACAGATGAAAGCCGAGCGGGAGAAAAGGGCCGAGATCGCCCGTTCCGAAGGTGACCGCCAGGCGGTGATCAACAGGGCTGAAGGTGACCGCCAGGAGGCTATTGCCCTGTCCGAGGGTGAGAAGATGAAGCGCATTAATGAAGCTGAAGGTCGGGCCCAGGAGATTCTTCGGGTTGCCGAGGCCACAGCGGAAGGTATCAGCAAGGTTGCCGCATCACTTGGCGCACCTGGTGGCACAGAAGCGGCCAATCTGGAAGTTGCCAAACAGTACCTCAATGAATTTGGTAAGATGGCCAAAGAGAACAACACCATGATTGTTCCAAGCAATATGACCGATATCACTTCCATGATTGCCACGGCCATGTCAACGCTGAAGCATGTCGATAAGAAAACGGAGCAGAGTTAATAAACCGGTTTCATGTTTCGAGTTATAAGTTTTAAGAAGTGATAACAGGAATAAGTAGCTCGAAACATGAAACTTGAAACCGGATCCTTGCCTCACTTTCTTATCCACCTGCTGATGGTGGGCTGTGCCCTGCTTGTCTCCACATCCTTTACAGTCTGTGCAGCTATTGCATATGGCATGACACCCGAGTTGCTGACCTTTTTCAGGTTTCTGCTGGCCTCAGTCCTTTTAGCCCCGTTTGTGGGGTTACGCTATGGTCTGGGTGTGAGTTTTCGGGGCCTGTTGAGGTATGCCATCATTTCACTGGCGCTTGTTTTTTTCTTCTGGGCCATGTTTCTCTCCCTTAGATATACCAGCGCTCTCAACACGTCTGTGCTCTTTACCCTGGTGCCTTCAATCTCCGGTTTTTATGCCTTTTTTCTCATCAGAGAACGACTGGGTCGTGCCAGGCTTGTCGCTCTTGGTTGCGGAGTTGTTGGAGCCATCTGGGTTATTTTTCGCGGTGATCTCTCTCTGTTGATGGCCATGCAATGGAACCGAGGTGATCTGATTTTCCTGGCCGGATGTTTCGGTATGGCGCTCTATACACCGTTGATCAAGCTGCTTCACCGGGGAGAACCAATGGCAAAGATGACTTTCTGGGTGCTGGCAACTGGCAGTGTCTGGCTATTTTTAATAAGCGCTCACCAGTTTGGTTCTTTTCAAGCGGATCAGGTCGAACCAATTGTCTGGCTTGGCATCGGCTACCTGGCCATATTCACAACCATTATCACCTTCTTCCTGACCAAATATGCAACCATCCGACTCGGGTCAACGACGGTGATGAGCTATTCCTACCTCTATCCGCTGTTTGTGGTCCTCATCGAGTTCTTTCTTGGTCATGGATTACCGGAAGTCAGAATCTGGCCGGGGGTATTAATTACTCTAGTGGCTATGATGGTCATTCTTCGGGGAGAACGGTCAGCAGGAGTCTCTGATACAAGAAAGGGTCCCTAGATGTTATGAGGTTTTATTTGTTGCGGGGAATTACCTTTTCTCTCATGATTTCAACGGTTGCCAAAGGGTACGGCTAGATATCGGAACCTCTCACTAAGCCAAAAGAAAAGCCATGAATGTATTGTCCGCTTTAATGAAATATGCAGACGCTGAGCCCGATCGAGCTTGCGTCTATTATGAAGATGGAACGCTTGATACTTATGGGGACCTGGCGGCAGCGAGCGGACGATTTGCCAGGGCGCTGGACTCTCTGGGAGTGGAACCAGGAGATCGTATTGCGGCCAAAATCGAAAAGGGGCCCACGGCTCTTTATCTCTACCTGGCAACTTTACAGGTTGGCGCTGTTTTCCTCCCATTAAACAGTGGTTATACCGTATCAGAAATCAGCTTTTTTGTTGATGATGCAAGCCCTGTGATCTTGGTTTGCTCACAATCGGACCGTAAAAATCTCAAAGCTGTACTGGGTTCCAACACACATATGCGGCTTGAGACCCTTGAACCTTTCGGCGGCGGCTCTCTGGATGACCTGGCAAATGGTTGTGATGAGAACAGGGAGGTAGAGCCACGTCTTTTGCAGGATCTTGCCGCAATCCTCTATACTTCCGGAACAACCGGCAGGCCAAAGGGAGCCATGCAGAGTCATATCAATCTCCTGTCCAATGCCAGGGCCTTACAAGAGGTATGGCGATATGATTCTTCGGATCGCTTGATCCATGCTTTGCCGATTTTCCACACCCATGGCCTTTTAGTTGCCTGCAACCTCACACTGCTCTGCGGTGCTTCAATGTATTTCTTGAATACCTTTGATGCCCCTAAAATTATCAGGCTTTTCAAGGATTCTACTGTGTTGATGGGGGTCCCGACATTTTATGTTCGATTGCTTGCAAATAGAGAGTTAAACCGTGACATTGTCCGTTCTATGCGTCTCTTTATTTCAGGTTCAGCTCCCATGACAAACAAGACGCATAGGGCTTTCAAGGAACGAACGGGTCGTGAGATCCTCGAGCGTTACGGCATGACCGAGACCGGGATGATCAGCTCAAATCCAGTTGAAAAAATTAAGCTTGGCTCGGTGGGCAAAGCTCTGCCGGAAATCGATATTCGGATAACTGATAGAAAAAATGGAAAACAATTGCCAGCCGGGGATATTGGGTTGGTCGAAGTGAAAGGGCCGAATGTGTTTCTAGGCTACTGGCAGCAACCTGAAAAAACAGCAGCAGAGTTTCGGGACGATGGATTTTTTATCACTGGCGATCTGGGAAGTATGGATGAGCAGGGATATCTGAATCTTGTTGGACGACACAGAGACCTGGTGATCACCGGGGGGTATAATGTTTACCCTAAAGAGGTTGAACAGCATATCGATGCCTTGGCCTGTGTTGCCGAATCCGCTGTTATTGGAACACCACATCCGGATTTTGGGGAAGGCGTTGTTGCTGTTGTTGTTGTAAATGAATCATTTACTATTGACAGTGATTTCATCAGGAGTTCGCTTCGCAGAGATCTTGCGGCGTACAAGATTCCGAAAGTTGTTAAAATTGTGAGAGAACTTCCCCGTAATAGTATGGGAAAGGTCCAGAAGAATATTTTACGGGACACCTATGCAGAGCTGTTTCATATCAATGGTAAGTCTTGAACCTGCTTGTGCTGGAAAAGGACTGATCTCGTAGAAAAAATCTTCCCTGAGGTTTTTCCTTTCCGAACAACCTCCATTGCCTGGATCTGGGCGGCATCAACTGTTGATAGAAGAAGTGAACTTATAAGAGCACTGAGTTTGATACAGGCGATGATTACTGCTTGAGTAGCTCTTTTTTCCAGATTGAAACAAACTTCTTATCACCTCTCAATTGCCTATGAACCACAACTGCTGAATAAAAGAGTTGGAGTTGCCCAGATCGCCCGATATGCACCAAATCACCAAATAAATCCTATTTCACTCCAGGTTAAACCATGACAGTAAAGATTTGGTAAGAGAGTTGATGCCGATCAATAGGTGTGTTATACTAATACAGGATTTCTTCTATATTATAATGTTGTTTGGCCGCAGGTTCGGCTATTTATTTCAACTACAGGAAACAAAAAGTTGTGAGAATAGGCGTGTGGACAACATGGAATTTAAGGAAGTGTTATTCTATATTGTTCCGGCTGTTATGACCTATCATAATAGGAGAACAATGACAGAAACAGGCAAAATACGTAAAAGGATCGTTTTCTGGAGAAAGATCAATTCAAATATTAAAAGTATTGGCTATACCCTGTTTTCTGTTGGAATCTTACTGTTTTGCCTTCTTTTTTGGGATACCATTGTTGCCCAGGACACAATCTATCAAACAACAATGACAAGCAAGAGTAGTTTTCAGGACTTATTTTACCTTACAATCCCCTTACTGGTCGTTGTCTTCGGGTTTATTCTCATCAGACTTCCTAAATATTACCCTTCTGATTTGAAAGAACATGGCAGGAAGCTGAACATGGAAATATAGTTTCATCTGCTGAGCCCTCTTCTGCTCTTTCCTCTGCTGCCGTTCCTGTACGATTACAGCTTGATGGTGAGATGATCACTCCCGCAAAAGTTCTGTTTTGATAACTCTACTACAGGGGGTAACTCGACTCAACTGTGTGGATGGCCCCGTTTTTAGTGAGATGACTGGAGTAGAGATGAAAATTTTCCACTGTAAACTCCGGGCTTGTCATCATGGAATTACCGGAGAGAAAGTCAAGAACCCGTTTCATTGGCGGATTTTTTAATCGTACCAGAGTGATATGGGGAGAGAACTTTCGGCGTTCGGGTTGCAGACCGCAGCGACTGAGCTGGGTATCGATTCTGTTTTTCAACCTGGTCAATTCTGTTAACGGTTGCACACCCACCCAGATTACCCGGGCTTTTCCCCGTGGTGGAAAATGCCCTACTCCGTGGAGCGAAAGGGTCAGCGGCTCAAATTGAACCTGTTGCAGTTGTTCCTGGATGTCATAACAAAGCTCATAGTTTACTTCACCGATAAAGCGCAAGGTCAGGTGAAGCTGTTCCGGTTTTACTACTCTGCCGCCGGGGATTCCTCTACCCATACCGCTGATCAGGTCGATAATTTCATCGGGCAGGTCGATGGCAATAAAGAGTCGAATTTTCATAATCGGTTCACTGGTTGTCGGCAAGGAACTCAATTGCCAGATTGGCGATAGTCAGGCCGAAAATGCCGGTGAGTGTGGGCAGGCTTCCAAGGGTATTTCGATTCCGGCCCCGGTCAGTGTGTGGGGAAGATTCTACTCTTTCTGATTTTTGCTGTTTATCATAGTTGAAATCCACCTCTTCGGTTGAGAAGACGCAACCGATGCCTTTCCCAACCCCATTTTTTCGCAGTTTCTTACGCAGCCTACGGGCAAGAGGGCAGTTTTTGGTGTTCATCAGATCACCGGTCCTGATCTGGGCAGGATCCGTTCTCAATGCCGCCCCCATGGAAGATATGACAGGGATATTCATTTCATAGGCTGCCGTGAGCAATTGGGCCTTGGGGTTGAGAGAATCGATGGCATCTATCAGCAGGTCCGGTTTGGGGCTGATGATTGTTTCGGCAGTTTTTTCATCAGCAAAAAGTTCCATCGGCTCAACATGGCAGGAAGGGTTGATGGCAAGAACTCGGTCGCGGGCAGCGATGACTTTTGGCTGGCCCACAGTATCGTGCAGGGCAATAATCTGGCGGTTAATATTGGAGGGCTGGATGGTATCGAAATCAATGAGTCGCAGATAACCAATACCGGCCCTGGCGAGCCCTTCAACGACATAACCACCAACAGCGCCAAGGCCGACAACACAAACATGGGCCTGTTGCAACCGCTGAAATTTGTCCTCACCCAGCAGTAATCTGATCCGTGAAAATTGTTCCATTTTTCCAGATTTGGTTGGTGAAACTGTCTTGATCCATGTTTTTCAGTCGGGCACAGACCTGGTAGAGCCCAACGATCAATGAGGGTTCGTTAAGTCGGTCGATAATCCCCATGTCAGAGCTTAACTGGTCGGGACTGTCGGTTTCAAGAAGAATGTTTTCCATTGGGATCTTTGAAAAAACAGTGCGCAGCTTTTCCTGCTTCGGGTCGCACAGCCTGGTTGAAAATGAGAGGGTGCAACCCAGTTTGACCAATCGTTCCATGGTCTCCATGGAGCCGGAGAATGAGTGGAGCATTATCGGAAGGGACAGGAGCGCTTCACCGATATTTTCGATGATTTCAAGTAATGCACCCCAATGCTTGATGCAGTGGATGACCACCGGCCGCTTGAGCTGGATGGCCAGCTGCAGTTGGTCGCAAAACACTTTTTTCTGTAGATCAAAGTTGATGTTGCACAACCGATCAAGTCCGATTTCTCCCACACCAGCTGCAGTACTGTCTAATAAGCGCTTGAGCTCTTGCAGCCATGATTTGGAGAGTCGATCGCAATACCAGGGATGAACCCCGATAAATGGAGTAATTTCAGCGAATTTCCGGGATAGTTCAAGAACGTGCTGCCAGTCATCCTCACAGGTGCCATTGCAGAAAAATTGCTGAACACCTGCTTGCCTGGCACGCTGAATAACAGCAGCGCGATGGTCGGTATACTGTTTATCCTGGAGATGCAAGTGGGAATCGATAAATTTCATACTGATCATTCATTCCATGAAAACATCTTGGCGGCAATAACCAGCAGTACCAGGGTAAAGATGGCCAGGAACCAGCACTCCATTTGTACTTCCCAAAGTGATGCGCCCTGGTTGATCACTTTGCGGGCGGCGGTTAACAGGTGGGTGAGAGGGAAGACGAGAGCAATATTTTTCACCCACACAGGAGAACCTTCCAGGGAGAACCAGACCTCGGAGAGAAACATCATGGGCCAGGAGATAAAGTTCAGTACCCCGCTGGTGAATTCTTCGCTGGTCCCCCGAGCTGCCAGAACAAGCCCCATGGCGCACAGGCTCATGCCGCCTAAGAAAAAGATAAGACTCAAAGTGAAAAAATTACCGTGCTGGCGAAAGTCGAAGATAAGATCAGCTCCGGTCCAGACCACACCGAGGGTGAACATTAACAGAAAGATACGGGAAAGCATCTGGGCGCAGAGGTACTCAAAAGGGGTGAGCGGGGTTGCCTTGAGGCGTTTTAAGGCACCGTTTTTCCTGTAGCGGACCACCACATAGCCCACCCCCCAGAGGGCGGAGAACATCATGTTCATCGCCAGCAGACCGGGGAAAAACCAGTCGATATAACGAATCTGCTCACCTTCGATGACCTTCTTTCTGGCGGCGGCCTCTTTGTTGTCGACAAAGGAGAGGAGAAAGAGCTGTTCGGCCAGGTATCCGGTTGCAGAAGAATCGTTCACCCAATAGTCGTGAGAGATTGAGTTGCGATCAATGAGCAGGTCAATCTTATGGTGTTTCAGTTTCTTCTGTCCTTCTTCAAAACTTTTAAAACCGATGAACTGAAAATGAGTGTCGCTGGAAAACGACCTGGGGATGGTGGAATCGTCAAATGAAACGGTTTGAGCCGATTCCGGAAAGATGCCCACTTTATATGTTTGCAGCTGTTCACCGCCAAAGACGACCCCAAAACCGACAATGATAAGGAAGGGGAACGCAAAGTTCCAGCCAAAGGCGGCAGTATCCCGGAAGAATTCTAAATTCCGGGCTTTGAACATGATCCATATTCGTTTAAAACTCATCTCTTATCGTAACCTTTTTGTCTGTCAAACAACTCTGGAGATTACTTCGTCGTTTCACTCCTCGTAACGACATATCCTGCTTTTGTCGTCGCGAGGGAGCAAAGCGACCGCGGCGATCTAGATATATGGGATAGAGGTAAAATCATTTGACTATTCCCGTAGCTGTCTGCCGGTCAGATGTAGAAAGACATCTTCGAGATTTGAGCTGTGAACAGTCATTTCGGTAAGATCAACATCCAAACTCATTAGTTGGGAAAGAGTGTCGTTGATGCGATCCACCTGGATCTCGATTTTGGAATTATGCTGCTTCCAGGGAAAAGGGATCTTTTCCGGGGCAAAAGGGATGGCAGATCCGGGTAGAATAATGGAGGATGTGCGACAGTGGGTGTTGATCAGGTTATTGGGGCTGTCCATGGCAATAATCCGGCCACGGTCCATGATGGCGACGATATCGCAGAGATACTCGGCTTCTTCCATGGAGTGGGTGGTCAATATGATCGTTTTTCCCTCTTCTTTGATCCCTTCGATGATAGCCCAGAGGTTTCGTCGTGACTGAGGATCAAGGCCGGTTGATGGCTCATCCAGGAAAATAAGATTGGGTTGATTAATCAGGGCGAGCGCCAGCATCAGGCGCTGCTGCTGGCCTCCTGAGAGCTTATTGTTGCGGTTTTTAAGAAGCCCCTCAAGGTTGCACTGCTGGATCAGTTTATCAAGATCAGCAGGATCCTGGTAGAGGGCGCAAAAGGTGGCCAGTGTCTCTTTGACGGTGAGAAAGCTGAGCAGCGAGGTGTGCTGAAACTGGATACCGATCTCTTCCTTGAACCGGTTGTTTCGCACTTCTCCCCGGTAGAGGATTTCACCGCTGCTTGCCGGCAGTATTCCTTCGACAACCTCCATTGTCGTTGTTTTACCGGCCCCATTGGGTCCGAGCAGGCCGAAGCAGAGGCCCTGCTCAACAAAGAAAGAGACATCGCGCACAGCGACAACATCATCGAAGGTTTTTCGAAGATGATTGACCTGAAGGATTGGTTTCATAATCTCATGGGTATAATGAACCTGGTTTGATCAGGCCTTGATCAACTCCTCCTTGATCATCGTGTCGATAAACTCAAGGATAAACTGCCGCTGTTTCTGGCTGGCATAGGCAATACAGGGGCAGTGAAAATTTGCGGCGGAACGGATCAGCATCTCAAAACGAACGCCGTGCCGGTCAATCTCAACACTTGCGTAATAGGGACCGCACTCACTATGTTCTTTCTGGATGTCTGTAAGCTGCTCGTGAGGTATCGGCAGCCAGTATACCCCAACCATAGGGCTCTGCTTCAGGTTTCTTTTCAGGTAGGAATCGATATTGTCGTTCTCCATGGGGGAGAGATCATCAATGACAAATTGGCGCATGGGTTCTGTAGTAAAAAAAATTATCGGTTGAAAACAGTTGCTTGAATCAAGCCAGTTTAATTCAAATGAATTAAATTTCATCATGTTTCAACGTTCACGATTGTATCACATTTCTAACAACATGTTGACATATGAACAATTGCATTGTAGTGAATCCAACAGAAGAGAAAAAGTATCGAAATGAATAAATCAATGAATGAGATCAATAGCATGGCCCCAAGGCAAGATAGAGGATTGGCCATGTTATCTTCTTACAGACCATAAAAAGGAGAATGATGGATACGTACTATAAACCCAACGATCTGGCAAAATTTGGTGATATCGGTGAAGAGGCTCCTGAGCTGGCCCAGAAGTTTTTCGACTATTATGGTGCTGTCTTTGCCGAAGGGGAACTGACAGAGAGAGAAAAAGCGCTGATTGCCCTGGCCGTGGCCCATGCCGTCCAATGTCCATACTGTATCGATGCCTACACTACAGCCTGTCTTGAAAAGGGATCCAACCTTGGTGAGATGACAGAAGCGCTGCACGTTGTAACCGCTATTCGCGGAGGGGCTTCTCTGGTCCACGGTGTTCAGATGCGCAATAACGCCGACAAGATCAGTTTATAGGAAGAACCGTGAAAAGCTTTGGACGCGCGTTAACGGATCATAGCTTGCAGCTTGTCCGTGACAGACTCGAAACACTGCAGATCAATGTAGGCTATCAGTGCAATATGGCATGTGGTCACTGTCATCTCGAGGCGGGCCCTTCCCGTAAAGAGATGATGAGTGAGCAGACTGCGGATGATCTCATCGCTTTTGCGAAAAAGTTCTCTTTTGGAACCATTGATATTACCGGTGGAGCACCGGAACTGCTGCCCCATATTGAGTATCTCCTTGAGCAGCTGGCAAAGCATACGCCTCGCCTAATTCTCCGCTCAAATCTCACGGTTCTTGAAGATCACAAACGATCGGCTGAGATCATCGATGTTTGCAGGAAAAACCGGGTGGTTTTAGTCACCTCATTTCCATCAATCAACGAAGCTCAGACAAAATCGCAGCGGGGAGACGGCACCTTTGTTACAACCATTAACATGCTCAAAAAGCTCAATGAGATCGGCTATGGCCGACAAGGCTCCGGGCTTGAGCTCAACCTGGTGGCAAATCCCACCGGCGCCTTTCTGCCGCAGGGCCAGGATCAGACGGAAAAGCGGTTCAGGCAGGTATTAAAAAACAAATGGTCCATTGAGTTCAATAACCTGTTTGCCTTTGCCAATGTCCCCCTGGGGCGGTTTAAGAAATGGCTGGAACGCTCCGGGAACTTCGAAGGGTATCTTGAAAAGCTCGCCTCTTCATTTAATCCATGTGCCATTGACGGGGTGATGTGCCGCACACTGATCTCCGTTTCCTGGGACGGCTACCTGTATGACTGTGACTTTAACCTGGCGGCCGATATTCCCCTGGGCCGGAAACGAATTCATGTGAGCCAGGTGGACAAGTTACCGGAAAAGGGTTCTCAGATCGCGGTGGCTGATCACTGCTATACCTGTACGGCGGGGGCTGGGTTTACTTGAGGGGGGTCGATAGATACCTGAGTCTCAGGTAGTAATGGAAGTCAACCCAGGCACCCCATCTATTGGAAGTCAACCCAGGTACCCCATCTTTGCACGATCATGAATGTTCGCATAGAAAAAAAAACTATAGCGAACATTCATGCTTGTACAAACCTGGGGCACCTGGATTGACTTCCCTGTCTATGGTTTGAAAAGACAAGATAAATTATGTCTATGAAGGTGATTTTCGCTTCACCCTTTCACCAACCTTCCCTCGGCTCACGCCTGTTTTTTGGCTGATCTTTCTTATAGATAACCCACTTGCTTTTAATCTGTCGATTTCCTTTAGTTTTTCTTGGCTGATCGGTCTTCTACCGAGGCGTTTTCCTTGTTGCCTGGCTCGTTCAAGACCTGCTTTCACCCTTTCAGATTGGCGGATGCGCTCTTGTTTCGCGATGGTGGCTAGAATGCTTATAACAACATCCCGAAAAACTCCCATGTTGTTAAGATAAGCTTCTGTGTAGGAGGAAAAGAAAACCCCGTAGTGTTCGAGCTCCTGAAGATAGTGAAGGGCTTTTAGTGTTCCTTCCCTGGTGAATCGATCCAAAGCCCAAAACAGAACAATATCGAATTTTCTTTTCTGGGCATCCTGGAACAGCTTTTTAAAGTTTGTTCGGCCGGCATTTCCTCCGGATTCCCGATCAACATATTCACTGACAATCTTCCAGCCTTTCCGGTCGCAATGCTCCCGGAGCTGCAAAAGTTGATTTTCGGTTTCTTGATAGTTAGAATCACCAACTTTCTTGTTGGTACTCACCCTGGCGTAGATCGCTACTCGTTGATTTGATTTTTTCATGTCCATTTAACAGTTGTTTTTTGGACGCGGTACTTTTTCTATTGCAATAGCTTAAAATAACGTACTTTGTAATATTCCACTGAGGAAATATGGACACACAAAAATTTCCAAAAACAAAAAACAGGGGCAAAGGCAGTTTCCCGATATTGAGCCTTTTGTTATTTTTTCCTTGCTAACTTATGAATCTATGTTAGGAGTGAACTGATGGTGCAAATGTTGACCATATTGTTTCCATAGAAGCCTAGGAGGCTTGCCCCTGTATATCTTTGGCGGCATATACAAACAAACATGGATCATTTACTCTCCAAGTTTATTTTAAAACTCTATCAGCATACTAGTCTGATTGATGAAAATGATTTCCAGCTCTGGGCTCTTGAACAGACAAAGAGATTGGTGCATTTTGATTCAGCTCAATGGGCTGAGGGCCATGTAAATCGCCACAAATTGCCGCATGTGCATAGATGGTATCTCTATAAGCAACCATTTGATAAAATAGAAAACTATCGCAAGATACATCAGGACCTAGGCTTGATGGACCCATTTATTGAAGCGATATCTTCAAATCCTGGAAAGACGTTTTCCTGGAGAGATGTTGCAGAATCAGATGATGCGTTGTGGTCTACTCCTCTTTATGAATTTCACTGTAAAAAATACCAAGAGGAACATATAGCAGTTACGGCCATTCCTCACTATGATTGTGAGTTTTTTTCAGTCATATCACTTTATAGGAATGACCGGAGTAGGCCATTCACAGATGAAGAGAAGAGAAAAAAAGAGATAATCACCCCCCATTTGATAGAAAGCTATCGGATCTGTTTACAGTCACACATTTTCTCTAAACTGCTGACTGTTGAGCATAGTAGTGTTGCCCTGGTAAATGCTAGCGGGAGGCTCTTTATCAGAATGGATACCTTTATTGATGCATTCAATCAAATCAGTGAAGAGCCAATCAGGGAAAACGCAATTCAGGACCAGACTCTTTTAGAGCTGATACAAAATAAATATGATGGTTATATCAAGAAAACACGCCTAGCCAGTAGAGTGCTTCCCAACGGTTTATTTCTGGTAATTCTCAATAGTGATCCATTATTACAAAAACTCACACCTCGAGAAATTGAAGCGACTGTTCTTGCTAAGCAAGGTAAAAGCTACAAAGAAATTTCCGAAATCATGTGCATAGCTGAAAATACCGTCCGAAGCTTTCTGCGAAATGCTAGAGAAAAATTTGGAGTTTCAACAACCCGCCAAATTGATATTTAAATTTTCAGTTAACTCAAATTAAATTTAATTGAAGTTGGTAGTGTCAAGAAGTGGTTTGTAAATCAAGAAATGATTGAAAACAAAAAATATGGATTATAAACTCTCAAAATTCATTTTAAAGCTCTATCAACATACTAGCTTGATAGATGAAAATAATTTCCAAAAATGGGCTATTGAACAGACGAAACAGTTAATTCCTTTTGACTCAGGACAATGGGCAGAAGGGCATGTGGATAAATTTAAAAACACAGTTGTTCATAGGGCGTATTTATACAAACAGCCTCAAGAAAAAATTAAAGCCTACCATCAACTGCAAAAGACTCACAATATAGAAGATCCAGTTGCCCTCAATATTGCGCAAAACTTTGGTAAGGCGTTCTGTTTTCGAGATGTGGCTGGCACAGACGAGGCCCTTTGGGACACACAACTATATAAGCTGTTCGCAAAAGGATATGGAATGGATCATATTCTAGCCACAGCAGTATCTCATTATGAGGGGGAGTTCTTTTCGGCAATTTCGTTGTATAGAGGAAAAAAAGATAGACCTTTTTCAGAGGAGGAAAAGATTTTTAAAGAAGTTGTATCTCCACATTTAGTTGAGAGTTATCGTATTTGCTTGCAATCACATATCTTTTCAAAATTACTTACTTTTGACTTCAAAAGTATTGCTCTAATCAATGCTACAGGAAGGCTTTATATAAGGATGGACAATTTTACCGATACTTTCAACAACGTAAGTGCAACTCCAATAAGTGAAAATACGATTCAAGATAAGGCCCTTCTCAAAATGATCCATCAGGAATTTAATGGATACATAAATAAAACCCGTCTAACCAGCAAAATGCTCCCAAGTGGTTTGTTTCTTGTTGTCCTCCACAATAACCCACTGATGGAGAAACTCACGCCTCGTGAAATTGAAGCGACTCTTCTTGCTAAGCAGGGGAAAAGTTACAAAGAAATCTCTGAAATTATGGGTATAGCGGAAGACACAACCAGAACTTTCTTAAGAAACGCCCGAGAAAAATTTGGGGTCTCAAAAACCCGGCAGATTGAAATTTAGCAATTTCAAGGTAATTGTTCTGTTCCCTCTTAATGGTCAAGCAGTATCAACCTGTGAAATAAGGTTAATGGAAGAATGTTGAAGGCCTTTTTGTCCTCATTTCTAGACCAATTCCCAACAATCTAACACTTTAGTGCGATAGACATCATTTTCCTTTTGTTGTAATTTTTGCTTCCTGAACAGGCTAAGCCAAAAGGCTTTTTGAAGCTGGATTTCATCGGCTATGCCCAGCACAAGTGAATCTTATTTTGCAAGTGGAGAAAGAAGAATGAAAAACATTAGGAAAGTAATTTTAGTAATGGCGATAATCGTGATAAGTGGAACTACTGCTTTTGCCTACTCAGTAAGCAGTCAATCAGATCATGGTTCAACAGTTCAAGTAAATTTGACCTGCGATAATGGAAGTAAAAAACATATCACTTATAACAAAAGCACAGGTGATTATTGCACACCAGCATTGAGCTGCGATAGCAGCATGTCAAAAGTTGCCAGGTGGGCATGTTCAGAATAAAGATAGTGGAAATAGCCTAACTAACCTAGAGCCTTATGTCTGCTGAAGCAGAGACCTTCAATCTCAAGGCTCTGCTCCGGTTTTGATTATACTGTTAAATAAAAGTTATAAAACGGTGAAGGGATGCGCGTGACACTTTTTGGTTCGGTCCTGTTGTTTGTTATTGCCACAGCAAATGTGGGGCTTTCCGATACTGGAATTCAGTTTGCCAAACGGGGGTTAGCTTGTGTGGATTCTGGAAACGTCCCCTGTGTTATTGATAATTTGGAAAAAGCCCTAGTCACAAATGATCTAAACCAGGCACAGAGAAAATCTATCAATAATATTCTGAGGACTCATTACCATATTTTGATAGAGAAAAATTTGGCAACATGGCCGGCTGCAAAGACAGTAAAGTCGTGTAAGCGTGCCATTGAATTATCTGAAATCACCGGGACATCAGGTGACTGGTATGATGTCTCATTTTACCTTTGGGCAGCCATTGCCCAAGCAGAAAACGGCAATAGAAAAAAGGCCAGAGTCTGGATTGGCAAAGCTGAAAAAGTAATGTCTCAGCAAATGTATAAAAAAGACCTTGAAAATACAGCTCTTGTCCCCTTTGAAAATTGGGCAAAGAAAATTATTAAAACCATTTATTCGCGATAGCAGAAGTCAAAACATCAGGAGGTTGTTGTGATGAGGAACTTATTTGTTGCTTTTTTTGTATTCTTATTTGCTGTGATAATATTCAAAGTCGATTTTTCAGTTGCGGCAGATTTTGAAGAGGGAGACATGATAAAATTCAGATTAAAGAAATTTGGAAATTGTTCCAATTATGACTGGAATGTACATACATGTAGAGATGCAAAAGAAGGTGTGCAGTCATTTTTTATTGGAACAATAACAAAAGTAACAAAAAATAAATATAAGCTAGAACAAACAAATTATCTGTTTGTCTCTAGCGAGGGATTCTTTATAGGTAAGATACATACATTTAACTCTGGAACATTTTCTGCAAAAGAACCTGTGTATATCAAGAAAGATAAAAAAGGTATTACGATATACAACCCAGATATAGATAATAAAGGAGAACGTCTATCACCAACGTCTAATGCTGTCACATATAGACTATTATAATGCACATGTATGCTAGCATTTCAATCAATTAAGTATGAAGTTCAAACTTAAAGGAGTGGTTTTGTTATGACATTAAGGATATTCAGTATTATTATGTTTTTGGGCTTGTTAATTGCTCCATCAACATTTGCTCATGTTAAAGGAAAAGAGGGAAAGCGTGTAAATTATAACACTGATGTTGATATTACTGGAATCAATTGCAGTGGTATATCTGCGACTATGGAGTTAAAAAATATAGGTGTCTTTTTTACTTCACATTTTGATGTAGGTATTTATTTAACGATTACAAACAACAGTTCTTCTACAAAAGAACTTACGATAATCACAACATTCAATAAAGGAATGAAAGGAGAAGGGAAACAAGACGAAACGATTAAAGTAAAGAGTGGGGCAACAGTTGAAGAACAGGCCTCGGTGTTTAAGCTCAGCAAAACTACTTCGGCAAGGGTGGACATTGTTAAGTGCGAAAATATATAATTATTTGCATCCTTCCCAAACCCCAGGTTCGAATTCCTTACAATGCCCTCGGAAAAGTTAACACCTTCGAGTGGCAACGAGAAGATCACATTAGGCAAATTGAGTGGAGAGACACCACGCAATTTTCTGATTGCATTCCTGTGCAGCAGAGTTCCAACCTTGAAGTCCTTTATAAAGGAGGAAATTTTGTTCTGCACCTGTATCGGTCAATCAAGAGACTTGAGTTAAGAGCCAACCCGAATAATTCATAAACATTTTGTAAAGTCTATTTTCGCAACGCATATATCATGCTGAAGAAAAATCATTTAAGAGGAAAAATGCAAAAGGTAACGCAGGAAGAGACAATTATTGAAAACAAGGTTAAATCTTATTTTTTATTGCTGATTTGCTCATTCACCAACTTCTCGCAGCTTAATGTAAATTTCGCAAGAAAAATTGACAATTATTTCTTATCCCTTCTGACTTTTTTCATTTTATTTTCACTTTCTGCAAATGGTTGGGCAAATCAAGTTGCGTTGGTTAGCTGTGCAGACAATCATTCAGCAGCCATCAAGTCAGATGGAACATTATGGACATGGGGTGATAATTACGAGGGGCAGTTAGGTGATGGGGGGCCTCGTGGTAAAAGAGTTATCCCTGCAAAAATAGCTTCTACTGCTAAATGGCATTCCATTGCAGGTGGAAATGACTATATGGTGGCTATCAAGTCTGACGGGACATTATGGGAATGGGGAGATGTAAGTTCTGATGATGGCAAAAAAGGGCCAGTAAAAATCGGCTCAGCTGTTGACTGGAAAATAATCGCAGCAGGAGTTAAGCACAATTTAGCTGTTAAAGCTGATGGGACATTATGGTCGTGGGGGATTCGTGATGATGGAAATGTTGGAGATAGTACTTGGGGAGGTGGTAGAATAAAACTCCCAAAGCAAATTGCTGGTGCTACACGCTGGAAAGCAATTGCTGCGGGGAATAATCATTCTCTTGGCATTAAGGTAAACGGAACTTTATGGTCATGGGGTGTTAATACTCAAGGCCAACTAGGAAATGGAAGTGACTCCCGTCGAGATCGACGTAACACGCCTGAACAAATTGGTACTGATACTAATTGGGAATTAGTTTCTGCAGGATCTGGCCATTCTCTTGCTATTAAATCAGATGGCACATTGTGGGCATGGGGATATAATAAACGTGGTCAACTAGGAGATGGAACTCATACGAATAAAGCCCAGCCTGTAAAAATTGGTTTCGGTTCCGATTGGCTATTCATATCAGCTGGTGATTGGCAATCTTTCGCTATTAAATCAGATGGCACATTGTGGGCATGGGGTGATAATGATAATGGTCAACTAGGAGATGGAACCAAAATTCATAGAAATAGACCTGTACAAATTGGTACTAGCACTAGGTGGAAATCTGTAGCCTCAGGAGATAATCACACGATAGGCATAAAACAAGACGGAACTGTATGGGGATGGGGATATAATTATCAAGGTCAGCTTGGTTGTGTCACAGAAGGTAAAGACACTTCCAGTCCAATCCAAATTGAATTTTAACCATGATTCAGTGGTGACCACGATAAAAAGACACAGTAATAAGATGTCGAACAAAGGTATATACACTGGAAACATGCAGCGCGGGTTTCCATATGACCTTATCAGGCTATCCATGCTTATCGTCGCGAATAATCTTGGCCGATACACTGCTTGTTTCCAGTGATACCGGCCGTTGCATATTATATAAGTGATTCGTTCAGATTGCTAAACTTGCAAAACACAATCATTAAAAATGGAGAAATAAATGAAAAAACTCAATATTACATTGACGCTAATATTATTATCTATACCGTTTGTACTCGCCGCACATGCAGAAGATAATTTTAAAAATAATGCTATAAACATTTTCGCAATTAAACCTGAAGGTGCCTTGTTTCAAAAATTGGCATTGATTGGTGTGTTAAACGAAGGTTATGATCGTAAAAAACTAAGAGAAGCATATATCGATTTTAAATATGGAAATAGTATTTTAGAAAAATATAATAGAATGGACGAGTTTGAAACGCATGATTTTGAGGCAAAAATTGATGCTGAAATTAAAAATCTTTCTAGACCTAAGATTGATACAAGTAAAGTTTACTATTATGAAAACCCAAGATACTTTAGGAAGTATGATTTTAGTACCAAAACATTGTCATTTTCAAAAGAATATGGCCGTTATTTTGCGTTTAACAGGGAACCGGAAAAATTTATACATAAGATGAATAAACATTATTTCTATAGTGCTGATAGTAAGACACGTGGTTGGGAGTTGGAAAAAATCCAACATGATAATGGAGGTGATGTTACTTTTAGCATAAAACCAGAGGTAGCAAAAAAATGGAAAAATGAAAAACGTACCCCCATCCTAATCTACTATTTTAAATTTATTGAAAATCCATTTGTTCGGTACAATCATTATAATAGTGGCGATTCTTCTATAAAGCTAATAACACGTAAGAATAGAATACCAATTGAACTTCTTGGAGTGAGTTTGAGGGTTGAGTAAGCTGTCCTAAGAATATCAAGTTAGCCATTAACGAAAAATGCGCCAATAAAAATGGCCGAACATCTATGTGGTATATGGCCTTCAAAAGTCAAGAAACAAATGTTTCCTGACAGATAAAAAAGAGAGTAAAAATACTCTTCATCCATAAAATCTGACTTTTGTCAGACAACTCGTTTGTTCCGTCTTTCGGATTGCCTATTGAATTCCTACAACAAATCAAGGTAGTCTCAACACTTCCGGTTGCTGCACACTTGATAGTGGATGATGTAGGGCATGGTAGAAACGCTTATTGAGATTGGTGTCGATATATTAACCGTTCCAATTGAGCAGATTGTGTCTAACACATTTAGAGTGATGCCTAAGAAGAACTAATCGACGAATGGCAACTCAGTCGTTTTTTCTACCATCTCATGGAGAAACTCGCACTATCCTTATGCTGAAATCTCCTCTTATCATACATCCTCGTTGTGCTAATATCGGCATGCCCGGCCAACTCCTGAACCGTCTCTAAACTCGCCCCATTATTGAGTGCCCAGGTAATCACCGTTGACCTGGCCGAATGGGGCCGAATGTTTTTCGGCAAGCCTGCCAGCCCGGCATGTTTCTTAAAGATATAATGAATCTGCTGCCTGGTAATGGACTCCACATCTCTTTGCCGCTCAGTACCGATCAACGGCCGATTCTTTAAGCTTGACCCTCCCCAACCCTTCAGATGTTCACTCTCCTCTAAGTGATTGTTAATGGCAATCTGGCATTCCTGGTGAATGGCCACCTTGCCCCGCTTGCCTCCCTTCCTTATAAAATCCAGCACCCAATATCCCTCATCCATATAAAAATCATCGGTCATTAACCTTGAGATCTCCGAGATCCGGCAGCCGGTATAGAAGAAGATATAAAGAACCGCCTTGTCCCGGCAAGGATACCTCGAATTGAGATAATTGGGAGTATTGAGTAGCTTGCGAACCTGTTTTTCCGTTAACACGGGGGCCTTCACATGCTTGGTGCCGGCCTGCGGCCGCTGCACACCCGTGGTGGCATTACGCTGCAGCTCCTGCTTTTCACACAAGAAATCAAAGAGCGAAGAGAGGGTAGAGAGCTTGGTGTGAATTGTTTTTGGCGTATATCCTTTATCTATCAAGGAATCTCGATAGGCAATGATATGGGCCTGATCGATCTTCTTGAGATCCTCGGCCGACCGCAACCCAAAGAAGGAGATAAACTGGCGGACAGCTAGCTCATAGGTGGCCTTGGTCTCTTTAGAGACATAATTTTTCAACCAGACGGCCTCCTGCGGCACTTGTGCTAAGAGTTCAATCGCTCCTTCTTGATTGTGTGGAACCAGATCGTTTTTCATATTTCTAATTCTGATTAAAAATTCTCTTTTCTTTTCACTTCTATTTTGGAGAAGAATATCATAAGAACAACTTTTTACATAATATATTTTATGTAAAAAGTTATTCCTGGCAATTTTTATGTTTAGGAAATCACGGAAGTTGGGAAACTAAGAGTAGTTTTTCAGGTTCGGCAAGATCGCAACATAAAATACCTTATGTTGCACTTAAATGGCAAGAATTCTTAACAGGTTGGATCGACAAAAAAGGCTGGGTCTTGTAATGAAGATCCAGCCTTAAAAGTTGTTTGGTTGGTTGAGGGTTCTGATTAATAATCTGGGCAATAGTAATGGGCTGCTTTTTCTAGAGTGTCATGGTCACAAAAAGTTAAAACACCAGTTGAATATCCTGATCCGCCACCCCAACAACTTTTTACATACATTATACTATGCGTAGAACCATTGCGACATTGAACGATTATACGACCTCCTGAGGTTTCTTTTTTTACAAACCAACGTGGACCTGTCGGAGCACTACTACTTGAACCGTCATCACAATTACCACTTTTACAAACAGCTTGAAGAAGCCCTATTGTTCCTTTTGCAACAACTTGAGTGCCAGCCAACACATACATTCCCATTGGCAATGTTCTTCCAGACACCCTATATTCCAATGACACGTTAGGGATTCTATCATAATCACCTGTGTCAGAAAGAGGAATGCTCCTTGCGTTTCCTCCATGTTTAGTTACACCTATATCTTCCGTAGACAGTTGCGTGTTGTTTAATAGACTTTTTAAAACTATGTCAGGATTATCAATTGTAAAGACAAGTTTCCTGCCCCTATAAGGCACTAATATCACAATTTCTCCCATATATACTGTGCCATGTACTGCTCTACCACCCCCACCAAAATCCAATAAACGTTCAACGTTGAGTTTAGCACTTCGTAATTTAGTTGTTTTCGTTACAAACTTAAAATATTGCATTCTTTTTTGTACTTTGGGAGGAAGACTATTTGGAGAAATGTTTGAGATTCGTTTTAGTTTTGCAAGTGCCAGCAAAGCACTTCCACCCTTATTGTAGAATTCCTTTATTTCTCTCCATTCTTTTTCAATTCGAAATTGAGCCTCCTCTCTGAAATTTAAAGCTTGGTTGCGAAATTTGCTATTTGGATATTTGGCAACAAATTTATCATAAGAATGAGGTGTGTCAATTCCCTTCGCTTTTTGAAATTCTTCGATTTCAAGAAAATTGCTATACTTCTCTTCTGCCTCTTTACGGAGATAGCTGTTAGGGAATTTTTTAAGATATTCCCCCATACGGCTGCTACTACCAGTTTGAACGGCACTCTCGTATTGGTCTTTCATTGCCCTTACTGTCTGATGAATGTCATTTTTTATGATATTTGAACGTTCTGACATGTTTTGATCATCAACAGTTGACATTAGTGTGCGAGCTTTTTTTGATAAACCTAGACTGTGGTAAGCTGAAGCAAGGCGCTTTGATATTTCATCACTATTAGGATATTCTTTCTGAGCACTTTCTAGAATTTTGATCCCAAGCTCTATCCTTCCCAGTTTGAAATGATTGTTTGCATAGTTGATGTATTCAGCCATTGTTGTATTTGTTTGAGAACAAGCAATATCATTAGCAACAACAATTGCTAAACCAACAAGAATACAACAACGCCAAAAAATACTAATCTGGTTGACAATAGTAGGCAATTTCATGTTTCTAGACTAATTTGCATCATAGATGTCTGGAATAAAAAGAAATGAACGAAGGCCAACACGACCGTTTGGAAAGAAAAGTATATCCAGTTTATTATCATTCTCCATATCTAATATTACATATGCTTCTTTTTTATCTCTAACATTACTACAACCATGGAAAGAAGAAGGTTGATCTATTATTGCAAAAGGTTCTGTCAATTGCATATTCCCATGGGTTGTTTCGGCAATTAGTTGATAAGTGACATATTTTTTTCCTTTTGAACATTTTAATGATAGCTTGGAAGGTTTGCCTGTAATCTTGTCCTGAATAATATAGCTGGAATCTAAACCTACAACCAGTGCTGTCTCATAGTTTAGCTCCACATAAGAAGTTGTGGAGAAACAGTATGT
>CAZMFP010000002.1:0-178084 GCA_964565605.1 uncultured Desulfocapsaceae bacterium
TCTAACCCACGTTGACAAGGTAGGCAGGTCTCTTTCTGGCAAACATTATGTCTAGCTGATAGTTGTTGATCCCCATCATTTCCAAGGGCTTTCGATCGAAATGACGGGGAAGGACAGCTCTGTCAGAGTTCTGGTGAATTGTTATAAAACACCTTCACCCCCTCTAACTTTTAACCAGCCTCCTTGCCGTGGGCCACAATGTGGTATATTGTGTAGATATGTGGATGACCGGCAAAAGCATGGTATCGACGTCCAACAACAACTCAGCATTGGAAGAATCAATGAATATTCACTATTTTGACCAACTCTTTTTCGATTCCGGTTCTGTCCTGAAGCGAACACTGCTCACAGGCGAGTATGTCTTTTATAAAGGCGACCCGGCCAACCATATCTATGCGGTAGAAAGCGGCCAGGTTCACCTGAAACGGCCGACTCCAGAGGGGCGATCAGTGTTAATCCATGTTGCCGGAGATGGAGGTAGTTTTGCCGAGGCAGCACTTTTTGCCAGCGTTTATCACTGTGATGCCGTTGCCGTACAAAAAACAACTATCCATACTTACCCGAAGAAGCTGGTCTTGGAAGCCCTCAGGTCACAACCAGACAAAACAGAACAGTATATCACCCTGCTCTCTTCACAGGTCCGCAGCCTGCGAACACAACTTGAGCTAAGAAATATTCTTTCAGCCAAGGAACGAATCATTCATTACCTGCTCTTAAAAGCCGATCCCGCGACAAGAGAGCTGATTTTTCATATGCCGTTAAAAGAAATAGCATCAGAACTTGGCCTTGCCCGGGAGACCTTTTACCGTAATCTGGCTCAACTTGAAAAAGAAGGGATCATTAAACGGCAGAAGAAAAAAATACTACTTTGTGGTGAAAACATGACTGGGATCATATGATAGTTTTGATGAATGGCTTACCTTGAGAGAAAAGTACCGCTCCAAGAACAGCGGTTTCAACTCTCAACATGCTCTTTAAAAGGTGCAATTATGCGAAAAAAAATACCTGTTTTCTCCTTTACCCTCTGCCTGTTGCTATTTTCTTCTGTTGCTTACGGGGAACAATACAGCGTCAAATATGCCGGGGCATTAAAGAATTTTATGCGAAAAGGAGATATCTCAGCCAAGTTTGCCCTGGAGCAGCTCAAGGGCAAAAAGGGTCTCTATGCCCTGGGTGCCTATGAAAACCTAAAAGGAGAGATTCAGATCTTTGATGGAGTTCCCATAGGTACCTATGTTAACAACGGTAAACTTGCCTTTGATACAACCTACGATAAAAAGGCGTCTCTGCTGGTTTATATGCAGGTTGAAAAATGGGTAAAATTTGAACTCCCCGAATCGGTGCGGTCCCATAAACAGTTGGAAAAATATATTGCTGAAACTGCACAAAATAATGGACTCGATATCTCGAAACCTGTCCCTTTTCGTCTTAGCGGAACATCCAGGACGATGAAATGGCATGTAATTGACTGGGATCCTAACGACACCAAGCATACCCATAAAAAACATATGACCTCGGGACCAAATGGAACACTGCATGATGTTGAAGCCGAAATAATCGGCGTCTATTCATCCAAACACAAAGCTATCTTCACCCACCATTCAACCAGTATCCATATGCACTTTAAAACAGACGATAATAAGCTTGCCGGACATATCGATCAACTGATGCCGGGTGACAGCATGATTCTCTATCTCCCCAAAACACAATAACGATCAACAGAATATGATAGAATTACAAAACATTACAAAGTCGTTTGGTGACAGGAGTGTCTTAAACGACGTCAGCCTGGTTGTTGAAAAAAACCGGATGGTCAGCATCATGGGAAAATCGGGTAGCGGCAAGTCCACACTGCTGGCCATTATGGCGGGCCTGGTTCATCCCGACCGGGGAAAAATAGTATTCAACTCCGCCACAGTCAGCGATCTGGATGAAGAGGAGCTGGCCAGCTTCCGCTTGAACCATGTCGGCTTTATTTTCCAGGATTTCAAGCTTATCCCTTCGCTATCGGTATACGATAACATCCTGATGGGCATCTATCCCCGTCGCGATATCTCAGCCAATGAAAAGCAAAGACGGATAACAGAGCTTGCTGACCAGGTTGGACTTGGCAATAAGCTCCTGGAAAAAATAGACCATTTAAGCGGAGGTGAAAAACAACGGGTAGCCATCGCCAGAAGCCTGGTAAATCAACCGGATCTGGTTCTTGCCGACGAGCCGACCGGGAATCTCGATTCCGCCACCGCCGAAGAGATCATGCACCTGTTCGCACAGCTCCATCAACAGATGGAAACATCCTTTCTCATCATCACCCATGATTCAGATATAGCGGGACTCACTCAGAAAACGTACACACTTAAAGATGGAGAACTCTATTCATGAGACACCAAATACAGCTTTTTTTCTTACCAATCCTATTTGCCCTGTTTGTGGGAATAACTCCTGTTCATGGTGCAGAAACAACCGTTGAAATATTTTATCTGTCCCATCGGCCTGCTCTTGCTGTTGTTGCCAAGGTTGACAAGATACTGGCTCAGTTCCCAAAAGCGACTATAAAGAAATATGATTTCGAAGCTCGCTCAACCCGTAAATTACTTGGACAGTATAAGCTGACCGGTCATATGCCGATTGCTATCTTTATCAACGGCAAAAACAAATTTAACACCAATGGGAAAACAATATCCTTACGCAACTTTCCCAAGGGAGACACCTTTGTGCCAACCTTTGCCGGTGAGTGGGATTACTCTGATTTACAAAATATTCTCACAAGATTGAGTGGAGAAAAATGAAAGGCCTTGCCGCCATCGTCTGGCGTAACCAGATTTACTATAAGGGTAAGACGATTCCCGTCATGCTGATCTGCGGCTTGATTCTCTTTATTCCTTCAGCATCCTCCCTGTTGACCAGTCATATTCGGGCACTGGCCCATAAACCGCTGTCTGTTCTCAACACAGAGCTGATTCTTCAACATGATGAGGGCAACAAAAACGCTGAAGATATTCGTACAAAGGGATTGATCGAACCGTTTAACATGCACAGCTTCGATAAAAGAGAGACTGTTGAGGCGATGAAACACATAAAGGGGGTCAGTCGCTATTCAACGGCCCTTGTCCTCTGGCAGTTTGATCCCAATAATTCACTCACGGCGGTGGGCCTTGATATTGAGGACCCCCAAGTGGGACTTAGAAAAATCGAATCGCTATTAACGAAAAATAGCACCTTTTTCACCAGCAATGACAGCAATGAAGTAATTCTCGAACTGCACTTCGCCAAACTCTTTGGCCATAAGCCGGGTTCTTTTTACTCGCTGGCTGGACAAAAACTTACAATCATCGGCCTTGTCGATTTTAAAGAACAGTCCAACCTGAGCAGCGCTGCTCTTTTCTTGCCCTACAAGACGGCTCTATCTCTTTCAAAACATAAAGAAGAGGTGATTAACCAGCTCTTCCTGTCGCTCGACTCTTCAACTCATATGGAAACGGTCAATCAATCGGTCGAAAAACTGTTCCCCCATTTCTCTCTTATTAGTCGGGATAGTTTGTACAAAAATCTATCCGCCTTTAACCAGTTGATCATTCGCGGTGGCCATCTTATGCTGCTGGTTGTCATCCCGTTGAGCTTGCTACTCGCAGCCTGGACATTGAAGATGTATCGCCTGGAATTCCGCTCACTGGGGGATATCCTGCAAGTTCTCGGCTGGCCGGCTAACGATCGTAAGAGCTGGCATCTTCTTGATTTATGCTTTCTGCTTACAGGTGCTGTCATTATCACATCAATACTGACTGCTGCACTGTACTGGGGATTACTGCCGACCATGACAATTGCGCCGCTACTCGAAGATGGATTCAAATTATGATGCTCAACTATTTTTTCAGTTTTGTCCGGGATAACCGGTTCAAGATGACCATACTTTTTTTATGCCTTTCTCTCTATTTTGGGCTGTTGATCATCTCAATTACATTTAACCGTGCCATCCCTCAAATTGCCCGGCTGCCCCTGCAAAATATCGGTGTCCAGACCATTATCCAGAAGACCGGAGAGATTCCAGGCCAGATGGTGGATGCCATTTTCCCCCACTCAAATGCACCTATTTCCGAGGAACAGTATCTCAGGCTCAGCAAATTGCCCTTTGTCGACGCCAGCGATATGGGGCTTTTCTTCTGGTACTTTGATAAACAGTTCTTCAAAGCAGCCCTGGGGGTTCATTATCAGGAGGGCTTACTGGCCTCAATTCTGAAAAATAACATCGCCTCGGGAACCTACTCTCTTGCAGACAATAACATTCTTCTCACTGCCGGTTTCAGTACAAAACACAGACTGACTGTCGGTGATACCCTTTCCATGGGTGATGACCTTTTTACTGTCGCCGGAATACTGCGCCCCAACATAAGCGGCAACATCATTCCTGCAGACATCTACATGAGTCTGGATAATTCATTGGCTGTTGTGCGCAAGTCAAAAGAAATGCAAACCGTGTATAGATTCGGGTGGAGTAATTTCGGCAATGTGGTACTGCTGCAGACCAACCCGGAGTGGCACGGTGATAAAGAAAAACTCGTCACCTATATTGATAACAAACTTCTTGTTTTCAGTGAAAAAACGTTTACCAGAGAGATCAGTGAACAGTTAGGTCTCATCTCCATTGCCGGTCGTATTCTGTTTTTGATTTTCGGTGCTATTCTTGTAGTCTCCTTTGGACTGATGTGCATCTATACCCTGAAAACACGAGAATGGGAGATCAGTATCCTCCGTATGATCGGTTGGCGAATCAGTGATCTGAAGAAACAGTTTATCGGTGAAAACATGATTATTCTTCTCACCTCTCTTGTTATCGGCAGTCTCATGGCAATCCTTGGGCTACTCGGTCTGTCCCGCGTAACCATCTCTATGGAACTGCCATGGGATATCTCCGCCAGGCCCCATTTCCTTCCCGAGGAAAACGCAATTGACAGAATCGTTTCGGCCAATCTGCCCCTGGAACTCGAACCATGGATATTCGTATCTTCCGCCGCTGGTTTTATCCTTCTTTTTCTTTTGATCTCTCTTGTTTCTTTTAACAGGATAAAACGAATGAAAGTTTATGAGACAATGCGATGATCCACATTTTTCATGAACAGTTTGCGGCTAACAGTGTATCTATCGAATGCTTTAAAGATATGTTTATATGATTACCCCTGATTCTCATCATAGGGAAGAAACTTGGTTTTTTGTATGTATTAGTAGAAGTCATAGCGAGGCCACAGGCCGTGGCATGTAAGCGTAGACTCCGATCTCACCTAACCAATTGAGATTGCTTCGTTTCACTCGCAACGACTGCATTCGATTTCTGTTAATAAGCTGGCTCCCTTTCCAATTTACTAAATAATAGGGGTAATCAGATATATTTATATGGAATTCATTCAGAGGCCTTCTGAACTGAAGAGAAATGCGAGTTGAGAGGAAATGAACAATTGATGAAAAATCACAATAACAGCCGGTTGTTCTCCACAGAAAAACTCCTTATTCTCTGGGCTGTTCTTATGGGTACCGGTCTCTGTGTCGAAATCGGTGTGGTTATCTATACGTTTTTAAAATAGACCCCTCCATCCTTTATCAGAGCAGGATCAAAGCCAAAAAAGGCATGAGAACAAAAGCAAGCAGGGTCTGACAGGTTATAATCGAGGCCATTGTTTCAGTATCACCACCCAGTTGACGGGCAAGGATATAACCGGAAGGAGCAGTAGGCACCATAAATGAAATGATCATCACCGCAGCGGCGACACCTGTGAGGCCGGTGATAGAGACCAGTAACGTTGCCACCATAGACTTTATTCCAAACTGACCAAGCGAAGCTACAAATACAGATTTGAGATGTCCCCTGATCTTCTCCAGATTCAAGGCAGCCCCAACGGCTAGAAGACCAAAGGGCAATGCGGCCCGTCCAACAATCTCCAGCACATCTTCGGTGACACCGGGCAAACCAATCGAACTCAAGCTGAGTGTAGTCCCAACAAGACATCCGATAATCAAAGGATTGGTAAAGATTTCACGGGTAATTGCCTTCACCCCGCTAATCTCCTTTTCACCCCAGACGACAAAAGCAGAGATACAGAGTAAATTAACAATACTGACAATAAAACCGGCAGCTACCGAGCCCAGTGCCAGCCCTGCGCTGCCGTACAATCCCTGCGCCACAGCTAAAACGATATACGTATTATAGCGAACTCCACCCTGGAAGACGGAGGTAAAGGTTGGACCACTGACAAATGGCCAAAAACGGTAAATCAAGATGAGAAAGAGAGCAGAGCTGAGCAATACACCAGCCGAGACGATCAATATTGATAGCCAAGGGACTTCGGTGAAATTTTGTACTGCCAACGATCGGATCAGCAGTGAAGGAAAAAGGATGAAATAGGTCAGTTTTTCAAGACCACGCCAGGCCTCATCCGACAAAAAGCGTATCCGCCTTAATCCATATCCGAGACAGATCAGTGCCAGTATGGGTATCAACGCACCGATAAAGTTATTCACAATCAAGCACCTGAAAAACTGTTAACAGCGGATATGACAAGGTAAAGACCAAGTACAAGAAGCGCTGAAAAGAACATTTTTTTAAATATTGACTCCGATAGCATCCCTCGAATCTTACGTCCCAGAATCATGCCGGCAAGAGCCGGTAAGACAGCGATAACAGAGAGGGACATTCGTTGGGAGTCAAGAAAAAGACTATATTGCAATCCAGCGCCAAGCGCCACTACAGAGATGGCGAACAACATCCCCATCGACTGAATCAACATGTCCCTTGGCAGACCAATTGCCTGGAGGTACATAACCCCCGGCACCACCGATGAACCGGTCATACCTGTTGCCAACCCGTTCAACAGGCCGGCAATAAAACCAATCGGTTTCTCATGACATGATTGGACTGTAAATTGGCATCCGATTAAGCTGAGAACAGCGTAGGTTATCAGCAGAACACCAAGTAAAGCGGTAAGCCAGAACAGCTCAATCCGAATCAGAACAGCAACACCGAGCCAGATGGTTGCAGTCGTTGTGAGAAAAAAGAACCAGAGTCGGCGAAAAATGGCTTTTGCATATCCGCCAACCGCTGCCTGCAATATATTGGTCACCAGTGTCGGAGCAAGAATTATGACCATGGCAGACGGTAAATCAAAAATAATAGTCAGAATAGCCAGGCTCACTGTCGGCAAACCAAGACCGATAACACCTTTCACCCCACCGGCAAGCAGCAAAACCAAAGAAACGATGATGTATTCTGATAATTCGGGGAATGCCATCACCAAGTAGTTTTACCTAATCCAAGTTCAGCATAACCATTATGTATAATCTTTCCGGACACTTTGCTTCTCTCAATACCTCCCGTTCAGAGCCTCACCATACATCCATTGGCAAATCATATCAGTGGACGACTGTTTTTGAAAAAACGTTCATCACGACAACACCGACAACAATCAGCAGCATGCCGATAATAGCCGGTGCATCAGGTATCTGGCCAAAAACGATTGCTGCCACAATCGTTACCAGGACGATGCCAAGCCCCGACCAGACAGCATATGTCACTCCTATGGGAATTGTTTTTAAAACAAGAGCTAAACAGTAGAAAGCGATCCCGTAACCAAGAACAACAAGTATACTGGGTATGAGTTTTGTGAACTCATCCGAAGCCTTTAACGCATTTGTGGCAACAACTTCCGCGATAATCGCTATGGCTAAATAGAGGTACCCCATACTCACCCTCAATTAAAAAAAGGAACATTCGAGATTGCCCCGTCTCAACGACCAACAACCCTATCATTGATCGGCCAATAAAAACCGTTGATGAAAGACCAATCAGCGATACTTTTTCATGATTTCGATTGCACCTGCTTCATCTTCCCCGCTGCCATCGGTCAGCACCCCAATCCGAACAGTGGTCTTTTCCGGATTTGTTCCCCACGGCCAAAAGGCACAATACAATTGCAGAGATGCGGAAATATCTTTTTTAAAAAATGTCTGCTCTTTGCGCATGCCGCCAACCGCCTTGGCAAAACCATCAGTCATGTTCTTTAAAAAAACAGATTTCCCCGCCTTTTTGTATGGCTTGCCAAAATACTTTTCCACCACCGGTGAGATCTGTTCGACAACATTTCGTTCAGCAACTCCTGTGTAGAGCAGCAGATCATCATTCTTTGATGGTTGAATAGTATAATTAGCTTTCAACTCATCGATCAGGGCCATTGTTTCTTCAACCATCTGCAACATTTCACTCATCTCTATCCTCCATGTTTAGCGGATACATCATAGTCATTTTTTAAATAATGACAGTGAAAGCAACTGAGGTGAAAAATGAAATCTTATTTGCTCATATTCATCATGATCGTACTCAGTCGCTTTTGAGCTTTCTGCACTTCCGGGCTCCCCATATGCGGCATCAGCTTCATCATGGCTCCAACCATCTTCTGCCCGGTCTCTTCTGCTTTTTTCTGGCTTTGCTTCAACTCCTCAGGAGTATTTTGGGTATTCTTCAACTCGGGATACTTCTCTGACATCTTCTTCATCTTCGGCAGCACCTTTTCCATGCCGTCTGCAAAGCTGTTTATTGCTTTTGCTGCTGATTTAGCATCGGTGGCCTTGTTTAAGTTGCTTATATATTTTTCGATTAATTGAACATATTCCTCGTTCACTTTTTTAACATCGGAATATTTCTCACCGCATCCAGCAATTAAAAACGATGTTGCCACCAAGCTTAACAGTACCGCTAACAGTCCTTTTTTCATCTCATTTCCTTTTACGTTAGTATTAATATCTTTCTATGATTCCCAAACGCTAATTTGACAATCTGTATATATGATAAACATTCTGATAACCGATCTGCGCCCGTAATCCCTCCGGCAATTGTTCAACCAGGCTCAGTGTTGATTTTATAGAACCGGCACTTGGATGATCGTCTGCAGGTTTTATTATTTCGTCGCTGCCAAGTAGAAAACGATCAGGAAATTCTTCAAAGAGCTTGAGCCACTCAGGCCTCAGACGGCTGTTGCCATCTAGAGGAAATGAAGGTCTGACTGTTTTCCGCTCCTTCATACCACTGGCAATCCGAATGGAGAGATACAGATTCGGATGTTTTAAGAGCAATCTCCTGGTCAGCTCCACCGTTCGCTGTCCGGTGTTGTCCCAACCCAGATGGACCCAGATGATTTTTGCCTTCCTATTGTGGTTCAACAATCGCTCAAATCCCTCGATATTCGGCTTCAAGCCAAGGGGGTTCTGCGGTGTCTGCAGGCGCGGTATCATCGTCATCTCTTTTTCAATTGCCTCCATATGAAGATCAATGGGCATATTGTATTTGGCTGCCAGGTCAGCAAGCCTCAAGAAAAGCGGATGATCCGGCGGTGCTGTTTCATAGGGATGATGATCGTTCATGGAGAAGTGCTCTGTTGTCATTTCACCGAAACCAACTGCTCCTTTTCGCACCAACTCTTCTGCCCTTGTAATAAAAGCCTGCTCCATAGCCGGAGTAACTGTGCCTGCTTTCACGGCTTGCTGAATCATAACATTCAAGCTGCCCCCTCCTCCCAACAGAGCGAAACGATCCGGGTACTTCTGGAAAACAGGCAGCAGATCTTCCATCTTCAATTCCAGCTTCTGCCCTGGTGCCTGGGGCATGGGCATTAGAAAATTGAGTTTTATCCCAAGCTCATTCATCGTACTCAGTGCAATCCCGGCTTGCCTGTCAAAATAAAACTCTCCATTTATCCGCCGACCAACCAGATGATTGTGGGTATCAATATAGAGCAGCTTTTTTGAGGGACTGACTGGTTGTGTTCTCCCAGAACCTCTTCGATTTGGAACATCTCCAGAAAGACGGGTACCGGCAGCTTCGCTTAAAGAGATAAATCCGTCACCATTCCGATCTAAACGGCCGAAGGCGTGCGGCGGTCCCCGAAACTCCATTCTGGATAAAGAATTGTCGCCATTTCGGTCCATTCGTTCAAACGGTGTCATTGCCATTACCGAAATATGGCAGAAAAAAGCAAGCAGAAACATCAACAGAATCTGTAACATTTTTCTCATAACTCTCTCCTACTCGCATTCGTGAGGGATTGGTTATATGCTCTATAATAGATTACCGCCATAACAACAGAATAAACAAGCAAAAACGACCCATTGGACACTGCAGCTCATAATTTATGATGTTAGTAATTTCTATTGCGAAATCGTTGTGATTATCAATGAGCGGTACATGTCAAAGAAGGTTGTAGACATCTGGTCGGATGATAGATTTAAGTACGTGGTTTTGAGAAACTCTGCCCCAGTTATTTGCAGGCCACCCAGACATCCTGCTCCAACTGATGTGAAACAGGACTCTTTATGAACTCGACAACTTGATACTTTTCAAGAAGCTTTGTCTCTATGAATCGGGGGGGATGAAAAGCGGTAAAATGTTTTTTCCCTTCCTTAACATTATCCATCACTACCAACTTACCTGAATCGTACTGAGCTTTTTCAGTGGATGAGAGATGCTTTACAAATCGATCCCCATGGGTGGTAAAAATGATAATACCGCTTGGTTTCAGCAACCTGAACAGCTCATTAATCCACTTGTAATGCATCTCTTCCGAGAGATGGGTGAAAATGGAAATAGCGTAAATGCAATCAAAAGAATTGCTTTCAAGGGGTAAGGGAGGCTCTAATTTGTTTTCGGTGAACTGGACGTCCCTTATATTTTCCCTGCACCAGTGAATAGAAGCGCTATTATAATCGGTGCCGACAAGTTCGACCTGTTCAAACCCATCTATTTCCCTTAGATGCCGGATGACTCGGGCAGGCCCGCAGCCCCATTCGCACACCCTGATTCTCTTTTTGGCAATATGCTTGCCAATGAGTTCCTTTATCAGTCTCGAATGACTCAGACCCAGGAAATAATATTGTATCCAGCTCGTATGGTTATAGGCATCATAGGAGAGAAGATAGGGTGGAGGAACAAAGCCTGGATGTTCGGCTAAAAATTTGCGGTTTTTGCTCCAATTTCGCAAAATACTGTAGCACAGTTTACCAGTATCAATCAGTTGAATGAGATGAAGCTTTCCCAGCAGCCATCCGATCTGTTTTCTAGTTAGGGACATAAACGTTTTGCTGTGATGACAAATGAAACTCTGTCAAACGATTAGTATTCCATCCAGAGTCATGAACATTCCCGAAAAACACTTCATTGCAGTAGTTCAAAAATGCCTCAACTCTATCCACGAAGGGTCCTTTATAACCCGTTGGTTCAATGAAGTAAATACAATGAGCTCAAACATCCCTTCTTTTCAACAGGGGTAAGGTGATTGACCAAAACTAACGGGGATGCCACTCTGGGATATCGAGGCTTTGACACTTGTTCCGACCTTTAAATAAAGCGACCAGCCGGGCAATATTACTCGAATACGTCCCAATGAAAAAACGGGATTGTACCAGAAAATGAAGATCTAAAAACAAGTCCAGCATCTGCTGTTTTTTTACAATGACCTTTTCTTGGCTAAATGCATCCTGATCATAACCGGTTGTTGTCGGCTTACAGAAAGTAACAATCCGAAACCGATCAGGACAATGTTTCATGCAATCCTCTATCACTCGATAATCATCACTTGCAACAAAAACATTCTTGAGATGTGGCGGGGCCTTTTTTATCTGTTCAATATATCTGCGACCTGGTAAAACTTCTGCTTCTGGAGCTTTGTCGCCCTGTCTGATATGCAGCGAGATGAATGGCTTAATACTACTGAGCATCTCATCTTTTGCATGTACCCTACTTTCTGTTTCCAGGTTATATCGACAAATGATTTTCAGCAATACCCGTTTTGCCTGAAATATATCACCCTCAATACCTAATTCCGGAATAATAAATTCTTTGCTTAAGAAATTATCATCTATGATTTTAAACCAGAGATCATGCGCATTATAGTGATTTTTAAAAAGTGATTTTTGCAATGAATCTCTTTTCTTCTCATCATGGCCCAACTCAAAGGCTGAATTCCGATAAAAAAGTTTGTCCGTATATTCCTCACAGAAAGGCAAAAAATAATCTTGCCAACCCTTTTCATGTGATGCACACCAGGGTTTTGAATAGAGGATGAACTCAATATCATGCACCAGGCAATACAGCATTGCCGAGAGCATATTGTTGATCTCTGAGGCAAAACCTCTTCCGGTTAACTGGAAGACAAGTTTTCGCCTCTTCCCTCTATTGAGATGTTTATATTTTTCAACTAAATCGTCGTTTGTCATCTTTCAATATTACATAGACTTATAATCTCAGGAGCTACTCATAACCGAAAGATTCAAAAAACTCTCTTTTTAAAGTAAAAACCTTCCAGCTGATCCCGTTTATGGTCAACCAGATGACATAAGCATAGTCAAACCGAGCATATTAATCTGCAGGTCTGTATAGCCAAATAGACCCAAAACCCCTGTCTGGTGTAGTAGAGTGTGAGGCTGACCACATCAAAGCGTATGCTGAGGTGAATTGGTCTTCCGAACAAGGCAAATCTGATGAGAAAGAAAGCTCAGGTTATCACGAACTATTTATCAATTTCTTCAAAAAAACAAATTCGTGAACAGGCCAACTGTTGATTACCAATAATTCTCGGCCTGGATGATAAAAGAGGTGTTGTCGGTTTGGCTGCTAACCTTCTGGGTAATCAGACATCAATTTGAAATCATGAACGTTTATATCAATTAATACTGGTTTCGTGAGTGGCTTGTTTCCGAATCTGGGCGTGACTCTTCTTGAGGATGGCAATAAAACGCCATTTCTTTTTTTGTGCTCTAGAACAATATTGGCTGCTGTGGCAAATGTACTGATTATTTCCGCAGTATAGTCGTGTTGAGATAACAGACCACTTTCTGCATTGAAATGAAATGTTTGCACTTTACTATGGGTGGGAATTGAATCGGGAAAAGTTGCCTGCAGAATCTTTTCAGTTTTTTCCTCCCAGGTTATTTCCTCGTTCATCAAAAGAGCAGGAAAAGTAAAATAATTCCAGAAAGCATAATTGGCAAAATATGCCATATCCAGATCATCCCAGTATAAAAGCCGCCTGCCAAAGGTGAAATAATCCCTGGCATTTTCTCTTTGTGCTATCAATTCACCTTCTGAGTTTTCCAACCGTACATCGGCTCCATCCAAGATACCGCTTATGCTCTGTTTTTTACCAATAGGTGTGATTTTGCAAAAAGGCCTGTCTACTTCCATCAATAATCGTGCGTGATCAAAATATGGTCGACCTTTTAAAACAAAGGCCAAGCCCGTTGTGCTGACCTCTGCCTCAATATACTTTTTACTTGACCAGAGCGCCTCTCCTCCATACAACTCCAAAGCTCTTTTGGCTATTTCACTCTTCATTATTTTGCCTCATCCGATAACCTTTTTGTTATCAAGACAGCCTTCATTCAGACATATTAGGGATTTTCCCTCTAACAGTTGAGCGCCTCATGAGCAATGACACTATTCTCGCCAATACTCCGGCTGATTAAGTACTCTAGAACATTGTACTTCGCCCTGCACTCTGCCAATCACTCCAGGACATAACTCTTGCACCATCCAGGCATCTGCATGTTCCTCCGGTATATGATGTGGGGCTTTAAAGCCATTTACTCCTGCGGTTAAAAAGCCATATCGCGGATAATAGCCTGGATGACCCAATACAAAGACCAGCTCGACACCCGATTGTTTCAATTGATTCAAGCCTTCTCGAATGAGATTACCGCCAACTCCCTTACCCTGAAAACCAGGAAGAACACCTAATGGTGCGAGTATCTGAGCTGTAACTGACTCTGTTGTTTGTCTGATTGTTACTTTTGTAAAGATTATATGGCCAATGATTTTCTTATTTTCAGTCGCCACAAGTGAAAATAGTGGCTTTGCGGTTGCATCATTGAGTAATTTATTGACAAGATCGACAATTTCGGGGCCTTCTTGTGCCCCAAATGCCTTCATATGAACGGTTTCAATTTCTGCTATGTCTGCTTCACAAGAATGTCTGATTTCCAATGTTTATTTCCTGATTTTATATTGTTAAACGACATGGTGATGAACACAGAGAGTCACTTTACCAAGTACCTGGTTCGGCAATTGTTACCATCTAGGTGGTATACTCCCCACTTTGTAATTGTTTTTTATCTTCACACACTTATCGAAAATACTGATAAGAAACAGACTTACAATCTGATTTCCTTCAGCCAATCCAGCACCCCATCTTCAAGAAGTTTCTGGTAGTTATCGACACCACCTAATCCCCGGCAACGGAAAAAATAGTTGATTTCAAGAAAAAGAGGTTCGCAATATTTATCATCAATACCAAAGATAAAATCGAAGCCGGCTAAATTTATACCGGTATCTCTGCAGAATTTTTTAAGAGCTGAAACAGCAGCTTGTTGTTGCTCAGGTAAGGAATCATGATCAATAACGGCGCCCTTGGACAGATTCGTATAAAAACTGTCTGAATTCTCACCAACACGCCAATATGGATAGAATTTGTTACCAATTACAACAACCCGTAAACTGCGGCCTCCTGTCGGGATATACTCCTGAAAGAGAAAACCCTCTCTCCCTTTCTCTTCATACTCCTGAGCATGTTCCAATGCTTTGAGTAAATCCTTTTTACTCTTTAACAGAAAAACGTTATTTCCTTCACCACCCCAGGATAATTTGAAAACAAATGGATATTGAAAGCAATCATCCGTTTTATTCTTGTAATATTCTTCCAGGTTAAGAAATGTAATTGTTTTTGGAAAAGAGACCCCATACTTTTCAAAAAGTGCAGCTTGACCTACCTTACCGGGGTAATCGAAGTAGGCGTCATAATTTGGAAAAAAATTTACACAATGGGTTCGCACAAGATCATACAACTTTTTGCTGCATCCCTGCGGAAGGATTACAGCTTTTGCAGATTTTACGGCGTTTATCTCCTGGCGGGTCAGCACCTTACCGGAGTGACACACATTCGCATCTGCCTCAATGTATGAATGAAATGATAGAATGGTCATATGAGAAATACAAAAAGAAATGGACAGAAATGGGATCAGGCTTGACAACCAGGTATTAACCAAAGAGTTTTTTTTATTCTTTTTACATTATCAGACACCACCCTGTCGTTTATCACTCCAGTATCAAGTCGAGAAGCTACCTGAATAAGGCTGGATAAATCTCGTTTCTACGTTTTCCACGTTCCGTCAAACCGAGATGTTCTCAATCACACGCAACATGCCAGCTATTGAACCAGGTTCCCGAAGCAAAAAGAAGAACGCTGTTCGGTCCTATCGATTTAAGAGCATATCCTGACCACCATTGCCCCGCAAAATAACATGATAACATACGCCCGGATACTGAAGTCCTGATCTTCTCACCGTAAACTGACCTAGCAAGAAAACACCCATATGTCAAGCCTGACCCCTGTTTGCTCTATGGTTGAGGAAGGTGACATCCCCACCCCAGACAGGATTCTTCCAGCAGAAAGGGGGTCGCCCCAAAAAAGCCCTACCCGCCTAATATAGTTAGGGCCAGACGCCACAATTCATGAATTTGTTCGGCAATTAGCAACAAATCACATAGTAAATTAAACAAAGTGTTTACATGTGTGAATAATTCATGGTATTGAAGGCTAAATAGTAATCAATTGCTCTTACTTTCTAGTTTATTGAGGGTGCCTTGAAAGAGTGGACAGTCAAACTACCTAAGGAGTCATTGCCATGAAAAAATTGTTACTTGCTGTACTTCTTATTGCTCTTACTATTCCTACAGCCGCGTTCTGTGCAGGAAAAAAGAAGAACCCACTTGAGGCGTGGAAACCTGCCTTTGATCCCAGTGGTGCAAAATATACCTATATCCTTTCCAATGTTACCCATCCTGTAGTTGATGGTGCATCGGTGGGATACCGGATACGAGATAAGGTGTGGGAGAAGTCAGGAGGACGGCTCTATGTTGATTTCCGACCGCTGAGCCAGCTGGGTGGAGAGAAAGATGTGCTTGCCAAGCTAAAACTTGGTGCAGTACAGGGGATGATGAGCTCTTCAGTTGCGGCGGCAAACGTCTCTGACATCCTTGGCATCGTCAACCTGCCCTATGTTGTGGATACCTTTGATAAGCTCGACACCTTCCGCAACACCCCTGAACTATGGGAACCTTTTGCCAAAGGTGCCATGAGGCAGGGACTTCTTGTTGTGGATATCACAGGCTATGGTCCATACGGATGGGCGACCACCACCGCTGTAAAGAGTATTGCAGACGCCCAGAAAACAAATTTTAGAATAGCGGAAGCACCGGTCAATACAGATGCCTACAAGGCATGGGGCTTGAAATTTACGGTGATGCCCTGGCCGGATGTCCCACAGGCCCTGCAGACAGGTGTTATCACCGGTCTTGATCATACCGCCACCATCTGTAACCTCACCAAAAAGTTTACTATTGCCAAGTACTTTACAGAACTGGACTACGCCCAGGGGCTCTTTGTTCATTTGGTCAACAGGAGGTGGCTGAAAAAGCTGCCCAAAGATCTCCAGGACATACTTCTTTCCACCATCAAGGAAGAGAGTAGGAAAACGCGCGAGCTGACCCGCCGGCAACATGCAACTCAGGTAGCTAAAGCTAAAGAGGCAGGCGTCATGTTTACAAAGCTTGGAGCTGAGGATATGGACGAACTCAAGAAACTCTCTGAGCCTGTGCTTGCAAAATGGGGCAAAAAGATCGGCCCGAAATATCTTGCGGCTGTTCGGGACAAGCTGAAAAACTAACCAACCAGCATGGCTGGACCATATTGGCCAGCCTCAACAATGTCATCGTTTTACTCATATGAAAGTTGGTCACTCCGGCATGGCATGGCGAGCCCGTACATGTCGGAGACTTTCATATAAAATTATATTGAAGACACACTCCGCTTCCAGTCTGTCATGTTTACTAAACTATTTAAGGCCATTGATCGAACCTTCCTTCAGATTGAAGAATGGTCTCTGTTCATAGCGGTGATGATTGCCCTGGTCACAGCCATGGCAAATGTGATCCTCAGGAAAGTGACCAGTGATTTCAGCCTTTACTGGTCCGATGAGGTGGTCCGTAAAGTTATCTTCTTCTCCACCTATATTGGTTGCGTAGCACTTGTGCGGAGTCGCAACCAGATTCGGATCGATGCCCTGCCTCAAGTAATCCCAATCCTGAAAAAACCGCTGACATTGCTGGCAAATCTTGTCTCTGCTTTCTTCTCCGGATTGATGATCTTTCTGGGAACCCAGATGACCATAATGATGTATGAGGACGAGTATGCCAAAACAGCTACCCTGGAAATTCCCGAGTTTTATTTCTATGCCATCCTGCCCATCATGGGAATGATGATGTTTTTTCGAAGCCTTATCGTCCTGTATGAAGATTGGACAGGTAAACATAATATAACAGGAGACAAATAAGCGGTGGAAAACAGTTATCTGTTGATATTTGCTCTTCTGCTTGGCTGCCTTGCCACTACAGTGCCGGTATTTATGGCGCTCTTTTTCGCAGGAATTGTGGGCCTTGTCTATATAGTCGGCATCGATCCCCAGATCGTCATTGAAGTCCTCTACCGCAGTATGGACAAATTCGCCCTGGTTGTGGTCCTGTTTTTCGTCCTGTGCGGAAATATCATGACCACCGGCTCTATTGTTCAAAAACTGATCAAAACTGCAAATGTTCTGGTGGGCTTTCTCCCCGGAGGCCTTGCCATGGCCGGAGTTCTTGCCTGTGGTTTTTTCGGGGCAATCTCCGGCTCAACCGTTGCCACCGTTGTTGCCCTGGGCGGCTTTATGATTCCGGCCTTAATCGATAACAAGTACGAAGAACAGTTCTCTGTGGGAATCATGACGACAGCCCCGATTCTGGGTGTGATCGTGCCGCCGTCCATCTCAATGATTCTCTATGCCATGGTGAGTAATGATCAGATCGAGGCCTTGTTTCTCACAGGTTTCATCCCCGGGATGCTCATAATGCTTGCCATGAGCAGCTATGCCTACGTTGTAAGTAAGAAGAAAGGGATGAAACGAGGGCCGCGCCCATCGATGCAGGAAGTCGCTGCTGTTCTGAAAGAGAGTATCTGGTCCCTGCTTCTGCCTGTCATCATCTTTGGCGGTATCTACTCCGGGATGTTTACGGCCAACGAGGCTGCTGTGGTTGCCTGTTTCTATGCATTTTTTGTGGAGATCGTCATCCACCGCGATATGAAACTCGCTGAGGTGAAAAACGTTGTTATCAGCTCAGCGCTTACTTCAGCTTCACTTCTTATCATTGTAGCAGGAGCCTCTGTTTTTGGAGAATTTCTGACATTTGAGCAGATTCCGGCAAAGATTGCCTCGGTTGTGGTTGATAATATTTCCTCGCAATGGCTCTTTCTGCTGTCGGTGAATATCCTTTTGCTCTTTATCGGCATGTTTATGGATATAATTTCAGCAACCCTGATTCTAACACCGATTTTCCTGCCGCTTCTCAGTAAATTCGAAATCAACACCATGCATTTCGGCCTGCTGATGACAATTAATCTCGGTATCGGCTACTGTACGCCCCCCTTGGGTGTCAGTCTGTATATTTCAGGTGCCAGGATCAATAAGAATATCATTTATGTGACCAAAGCAGTGCTGCCCTTTCTGGTCATCCAGATCCTTATACTTTTTATCCTCACCTTCTTCCCCGATCTCGTCCTGTTCCTGCCGCGACTCATCTACGGCTGATGGAAAGTCCCCTAATATGATTAGACGTCCGGGTCGATATCGAGTATATTAGTAAATTATATTAGGCTTTTCCGCCTTCCCACCTAATTTAACTCAAACAAGATGGCTGTTAAGATTTTCTTGTGGAGAGGAATTGCATGAAACTTGATCAAACAGATATTAAAATTTTACAGATTTTGCAAAAAGACGGTAGAATTACAAATGCCAAACTGGCCGCACAGGTTGGAATATCCCCTCCTTCTATGCTGGAAAGGGTCAGGAAGTTAGAGGCATCCGGCATAATCAATAACTATGCAGCGTTGCTCGACAGAAAGAAAATCGGCTATAGTCTGATGGCAATCATCATCGTCTCCTTGAGCCTGCACCAGGTTTCTTCGCTCAAAAGGGTTGTTGAAAAACTGGCTGAACTGGAAGATGTTCAGGAGTGTTATCAGCTGACAGGGGATGTTGATTTCCTGTTGAAAGTTGCGACAAAAGACATGGACAGCTACACGGATTTCGTTAACCATAAACTCTCGGGTATTCCTGGAATTCAGAACATAAAAACCTCGTTTGTTCTGGATACAATTAAATACAGTACAAGCTTCAAACTGCCTGTTTAATGGGATATCTTTTAAACAGGGAGTTTGTTAGAGGAAAATATTAATGGAATCACAACGTAAGGCCGTAAAAATAGCACTGATTCTGGGAATATTTTTATTTCCACTGTTTGGACTATTGGATTTAGCTGTATATCCTGATTTTCTAAAACAATTATTGGCAATACGATTGGCGATCGCAGTGTACCTGGCATTGAGTTTATTTATCATCAACAAAATTCAGGAGAGACATTTATTCCTCGTAGCTTTTTCCTCCTTTTTGTTATCGTCTTTTTCAATCAGCTTGATGTGTTTTATCACCGGAGAAGGGTTGGCGTCCCCATATTATGCAGGACATTTTCTCGTAATTATCATTGCATGCTTATTTTTCCCGATGAAGAAAAGGTATTACACTGTAATTGTGATGGGAAGTTTCGTGCAGCATTTCACCTTGCTTTCATTTTTGCCTTGGCAAATCAGTGACCTGGCCATAAATGTCTTTTTTCTGGGAGGTGTTTTGTTCTCTGGATGGATTGTTCGTAAATTTATTTATAATTTACTTACCGAAATAAAAACATTGCAAGGTATTATCCCAATTTGTTCCCATTGTAAGAAAATCCGTAACGATAAAGGTTATTGGGATCAAGTTGAATATTATATTTCGGAACATTCCGGAGCCCAATTTTCTCATAGCATATGTCCGAATTGCACAAAGCAATTATACGGAGACATACTCGATTACCACTCTGATAAGAGCTAATGTAGCTATTCAAAAGTCGTACAAAGGTGAAAAGCCTCACCCAGCTTACATGCCCCGACCCAGTCAAAATTTCTGAAGAATTACTGACAGATCACAAGGGGCTTGGCTAAGATGGGTTATAGTTAACGATGTACAGAAAACGCCTTCTTCAAGGCCTTGTTTAACTTCTTTTTTTCTTCCATGCTCTTATATGGCACTGTTTGAGTGAACTTATCAATTGAAAACTCCGGATTTAATTGCAGGACCTTTTCAGAGACGACATACGCTTCTTCCTCTCGGTCGGCAAGAACATAGCATGCAGATGAATTAATGAGCGAAAACAAATGATTCGGATGGGAACTAATCGCTTTTTCTAGGTAGTCTATGGCTTTTTCATATTGCCCTAATATACGGTAATTGATAGCCATTAGGTTTAAATATTGGGGAGGAGTGATTGGATTGAGTCGTATGGCTTTCTGAAGCATCGGTATTGCTTCTGTCGGCCTTATAGCAAAAGTAAGTGCTGCTCCATGAGCACGAGATGAGAATGCTATATTGGGAGAAAGTTCTATTGCCCGACGGGTGAGTTTAATACCTTTTTCCCACTCTTTTCTTGCTGTATGTGCAATTCCGAGCAAAGCATAAGGAAAACTCTGGGAAGGGTCAATTGCCAGCGCTTCTTCTGCAAGCGCAACTATTTTCTGAAATGATTCTTTGTGTGATTTGGTTGTTCCTAGATAAATATCGAACAAATGCGACTTGGCTAGTAGGACATAGGCACTTGCGTAGCTGGGCTCCTGGGCGATAACACCTTTTAAGATCTGCTTGGCCTTATGATTGTTTTCGGGGTTTGTGTAGTTAAGATAATAGATTCCTTCAAGCAGTTTTAAATAAACCTGCAGATTATCAGTTCCTTTTTTAAGTAGTTGAGCTTGTTCCCCATATGTTAATTCAATATTCAATGCTGAAAAAATCTCCTTTGCAACATCCTCCTGGATGGTCAATATATCGCTCAGCTTTCGGTCATAGCTTTCTGCCCATAGATGATGTCCGGTTGTGGCATCAATGAGCTGAGCTGAAATTCGTACCCGGTCGTCTGACCATCTCACACTCCCTTCCAGAACATATCGAACTCCAAGCTCTTTGCCGACCTGCTGGATCTTTACAGGTTTGCCTTTGTAGATGAAGGTTGAATTACTTGCGATTACAAAAAGCTGTTTCACCTTTGAAAGGGTGGTGATGATTTCTTCGGTTAGTCCGTCACTGAAATATTCCTGTTGCGGATCATTACTCAAATTAACAAATGGAAGTACTGCAATGGAAGGATTGTGGAGTAACTCACGTTCTGTCTTTGTTGGGACAGGCGGAGAAGAACGTAGATACAAATTATAGAATGTTAAAGCTGCGGATCCAACAAGCAAGACAAGAGCTAAAGAAAAAGCCATTACCTTCCACCGTTTTGAAAAGGAGTCCTTCTGCTGGCTTACAGGTTTTGGTTGAACCTTCAGGCTTTTAACAAATGTTTGCCAGGCAAAGTTATCTTTCAGATCTCCAAATGTAAGAGAGACATCATCTAAGCTTAAGGGTATCGAATCAACTGCAAATTTCAGGCGCCATTTATTGTTTTCATCAAAGCCGAATAGATTCGCCCAGACATCACATTCCACATCAGAACATTGGTATCTATATTTCCCTCCCTTCTCAAAAGGGGAAATACGTTTTCTATCTAGAACCTTAAAAAGAGCTGCTTCTTCCAGATCAGGAAGTCGATGGCGCCAAGCAACATTGAGCTTTGCCCATATTTTCTCAACATCTTTGGATGTATGTTTACCAGAGAGAGTTTTATCGAGCTGTTTCAGAATGTTTTCGTATTTGCGAATGTAAATAAATTCTTGAGTGGGCTGCCTTTTCATTTCATTCACTACAAGTGCAATGACTGAAAAGTAGAACCGCCTGGAGGGGGTATCGAACTGAATAACCAGAGGTTCTTTTGGGCCAAGGAATTGAAGGAGGATTCTTTAACCATCCAGATCGAGTTCAATACCAGTGAGTTTTTCCATTCAGACGCCTTCTTTTTAGAATTTATAAATGAAATAAAGAAAACATTACCGTAATTACCGTAATACCCAATATTCCACGTTAAAATCATACCATACCAGAACTTGCTTGGCATAAAATTGTCAGGTTTTTGATTGAGTTCCACCGCTTTTAAAAAGGTACCAGTTCATTTTCTTACAAAGGAAACTGAGAGACAAAGGGAGGTGATGTTTTTTCAGAAGCTTGAAGGTGTGAAAAAAACAAATCTAAAAGGGAGGGGAAATTTATGAAAACATCGGTCAAATTTATCATTTTGCTGCTTGGATTGGCATTTGTTGCACCGCAAATTGCAAATGGTGAAACAATGAAATGGCGATATTACTCTTATGTGACCAAAAGGATTGCCATGCCGGTCGGTTTTGCCAAAGTGCCTGCAAATGGGATCTTTGAAAGAAGAGGAGTCGCTCAGTTCGATAATGGTGAACTGGCACTTGTCATTTTAAAAGGCGCAGGAAAGTTTTCCCCGAAAGGTGGAAAAATTGAAGTTTTTGCTCAGTACACCTTCGTCAAAGATGGCTCAACAAAGGTATTTAAGGTCCAGGTCAACAGCAAACGCGGAGAAGGGGTGTCCGGAAAAGGTCAATATATCAGCGGAACCGGTCGTTTTAAGGGTATCAAAGGGGATGTAACCTTAAACGGGAAGTATCTTTCACCATATTCCGTAGAAAAAGGAACACTAGGTGATATGGTAGTTGATCTTTCAGCAAACTACACCCTGCCTAAGAAATAAATCGGTAGACTTGTACTCTTGATAAAAGTTCCGGATACCACCGGAACTCAAGGACAAGATTTCAATTGAAAGAGGCAGATCAACCCAATGATCTGCCTTTTTTCTCTGCACAAGTTAAGGCCACCTTGAAAAATTGCTTTTTCGCCCAAACTAATCGTTATGAGAAAAATTTTATCCTCGGAATATCAAGTATATGCCTGTGGTAAAATTTTTCTCACGTCTCGATTTTGAACGAATAATCTAATTTTTCAAGGTACCCTTAAGATGTCCTGTAATCTTTTAACGTTGGTATGTTGTAATGGCTGTCAGCGCTTTAATGGGCAGAGCATGGTCAAGGATTTGACAATTTAAATTGGCTTATGAGTAACTTGATGCAATTTTCCGATAATAAATTTTAACCTGATTCTTTATGTAAAAACTGTGGGTGCATTAAGTTTTCCAGTGAAAAAATCGCATCAATTTTTTCTTCAGGTAACAGCCCTTTTTCCAACACCAAATCACGCACATTTTTATTCGATTCAAGAGCTTCTTTAGCAATCTGTGCAGATGCCTCATAGCCAATGACCGGATTAAGAGCGGTTACGATACTGGTACTCTTATAGACAAGCTCCCGACAGCGATCTTCATTTGCTGTAATTCCCTTGATACAGCGTTGTTCAAGCACTTTGCAACCTCGTTGAAGCATCTCCAGCATGGTAAACAGATCAAATGCCATAACCGGCTCCATAACATTAAGCTGGAGCTGTCCAGCCTCGGCAGCCAAGGTTACCGTCACATCCATACCGATGACCTGATACGCAATCTGGTTGACCACTTCAGGAATGACCGGATTCACTTTTCCCGGCATGATAGATGAACCCGGTTGCATGCGCGGCAGGTTTATCTCATTTAACCCGGCACGTGGACCGGAGGAAAGCAGTCGAAGGTCGTTACAGATCTTGGATAGCTTGACTGCAAGACGTCTCATAACACCGGACAACTGCACGTACGCGCCCGTATCCCAGGTTGCCTCAATCAGATCTGAGCTTGACTGCAGGGGTTGTTGAGTCAGTGATTTTAAATACTCAACCACCTTCTGTTGATAACCCGGCGGAGCATTCAAGCCAGAGCCAATAGCTGTTGCTCCGATATTAATTTCGCAGAACAAGGCTTTTACCGCTTCCAGCCGTTCAGTATCCTCTCCAACAGTTGTAGCAAATGCTCCAAATTCCTGGCCCAAGGTCATTGGTACGGCATCCTGAAGCTGTGTGCGGCCAAGCTTAAGAATATCTTTAAACTCAACAGCTTTCTCACGAAACATACTCGCCAATGATTGAACTGAATTGATCAGATCAGGGATAATTATAAGCAGAGCAATACGAAATGCCGTAGGATACGCATCATTCGTAGATTGAGAGCAGTTCACATGATTATTGGGATGAACAATATCATACCGGCCTTTTGAATAGCCCAGGATTTCAAGAGCTTTATTGGCTATCACCTCATTGGTGTTCATATTTGTGGAGGTACCGGCCCCTCCCTGGATCACGTCCACCACAAACTGATCGTTGAGGTCTCCACAAATAACTGCATCGCAAGCCAGAACAATAGCCCTGCCGATATCTTCCTGGAGCACCTTCAGATCCATATTCGCCAAAGCGGCAGCTTTCTTCACGTAGCCCATTGCCTGGATCATCCGTGGCTCTATAGAAATTGGAATATCCGTTATTTTAAAATTATCCAGTGCCCTTTGGGTTTGAACACCATAATAGGCATCCGGTGGAACTTCTTTTTCACCAAGAAAATCTTTTTCTATACGCATTTTGGAACTCTTCAAAATACTATTTATTCGTCCTTACAGGTGACAAAAATGGGGCTCGCCCAAGCTGCCTGACCGTCTTCCTGTACAGCCTTAACCAGGTAGGGTGATATTTTACCTGCTGGCGGCCTGATAGTTTTTTCAAGGGTAAGTGATGTATCTTCTAGGTGTTCCGGGTACCTCTGAATTTGAACTCGCAGATCAAGGCCACCAAAACTAATTTCAACGGGGTCATTGCCAAGTTCTGCAAGATCAAATTTTGCCTCGCCAACAGCCGACAGAAAATGGATACTCCCCTCGTTTGGATTTTCAAGTCTCAAGTCAATACCATCCACGTCACCGGTCGTACTGGATTTAAATGTAACTTCGGTTTCATTTTGTGCAACAATACCGTCGGCCGGAGAATCAAAAGCAAAGGTGGCAGCACTTAAGATTCGAGTTCCCAATGATTTTATCTTTCCATCCCATGTCGCCCTTCGAGCCCGGCCTCTTATTCGAGCTCCTCCCCAACTGATTCGAATCCGGGGTGAGTGTAAGATATTTTTAAACGCCGGTGGCCTTTCAACATGGATTACTTCTTTGCCGCACATGAGAATAAGTGCTTCAATGGGAGTTGTTCCTTGAACTGCAGCTTTAATTGCTACCTCGTTATCGGTTTCAAGCTCTTCCCCCATGACAGAACCGTTTGCCTCAAACTCCAGGATCATGCGTGCGCCTGTGGTGCCGTAGCACCGGCGGGATTTGAGAGCCTCGAAAAGCGCTGTCCGGGTCAACTCTTTTGCCAGTATGCAAGTAAGCCCCCCGCTGATTCCAAACATACCCGCACCAGGACTTTCTGCGCCAGGCCGACCCTTATGGCCGTCGCTGTTACAAACGATTCCCACTTTATATCCCTGCTCTAATGAGTCCCACAGCAACCACTCAAATAGTCCATGGCAGGAAAGAATTTCGACAACATGTTCGATTTCGGGATCAAAATATTTGCCTACATCTGCATGCCGGCCGCCAACATGCGGAATGACCATGGCGTCCCCATGTTTTTTAAGCTTTTCAAACAAATTATCCACAGGATGGGCCGGAGTCATGTCATCTTCGGGAACTTCCGATACCTGCCAATGGCTGGAACGATAAATAGGTGGATCATCTTTGAGAAAAATCACATTGTGATCTCCTCCGGCAGAGGTATTCCCCGACCATTCATAGCCGGGAAAAACAACAAATTCCTCAGATTGATGATGTTTCTTAACTGCGTGATTGACTCTCTGCCAGTCTTCATCGTTTAATTGAAAGTCGTTTCCCTGATGGCAACTAAAGTCTAACCGGGCGCTATTGCGGGCAAAAGTGAAATACTCCTCTTCCGTTCCGGTACCGACGGTACTATCGGTTTGAGCATGCAGATCTCCCCAATAGCGCATGAAATTTGGTTTTTTCCATACAATTTGAATAGGATTGCTGCGGCAGGTCATTCCACCACCACTCGCCTCCACATAAACCGTACCTGCAGAAATCGCTTTGAGTTTCTTGTTTTCAATAACCGCGTTACCGTTTCCTATTAATTTAAGTATCAAGTCATCAGGACAGAGTGTCGGATTACCCCACCTGTCGATGCCGTCTACAAAGATTTCTCTGGTTTCACCAATGAGTATTTGGCTTGGCATGAGACAAGCTAAATCTATCGGCTTGTCTGCTACTACTGGAAAGGCTGGAGATGAGGGCAATCTTCTGGGTTGGGCAGCGTTTGTTGGATCAATCAGTACTCTGAATTCATGGGCAGACTCAATGAATGACTGAGCCCGAATACCGGGTGACCCCTTTGATTGATCACCCAGTATTATGGTTATTGTATCACCCGGTTCAAGGTAACCGTCCTTTACATCTATCACCAGGCACCATTTCTGCCAGGGCCTCTTGTACTGCTTGGGTTGAAACCGGTATGACAGTCTGCAGTTCGCATTAGCAATAATACTCGTATATGCAGGTTGATCCGGGAATTCAAACTGAGGTTTTTGGATATCTGCAGCTATTCGCTGAACCAGCATCAACAGTCCGCCTTCATCTACGCCATAACTTCCGGCGGTATATGTCAGCGTCCACTGCATCATCGATCCGGCGACAACTGGTCCATCGGGACTTAAATGTGCTGTTCCCAGGCGTGTATCCAAACCAGTATGAGTTGAATCCTCGACCCTTTGAGCCGGAGACTCCATTTTTTTATTTGTCTGTTTTAAAACTTTAGTATCCATTTCATGTGCCCTCTTTTTGAGTACAAATACTCAACTGTTGATACTCAGGTAACTAATAGAAATACAACCGGAAGCAGGTGTTCGAGCTATATTTGAAAATTAAATTGTCTTTTACGGTATAAACCATTTGGTAAGTTGCTCAATGTCTTCAAGGGTGTCCACCCTCAGCAAAGTCTTATAAAGCTGCTTGCTGTTATCCATTCCAATAATTGGAGCGCTGAGGCCGCAAAACTTGTCTTTCAGATACTCTTCTGAAAGTGGCTTCTCGGGCTCCCCTGTGGGCAGCTTGACCGTGACAGGCCCGATTTTTGCTGAGCTTGTCTTTGCACTGACATGCACTTCGCGTGAGTTAATTGGAAGTGATGTATCAACAACGACATGGACACGTTTGGCCAGATCCTTTACCTGTGGATCAACTACATTTTTTTCAACATCTGCCGGCATCACATTTCCGGTGGCCAATGCAAGGGCAACCATAAACGGGGTACTCAACTGGGCGCCCATAACTGTTTCAGGTTCCTGGTTTCCGGTCTGGTCAAAAAGTTGCTGACTTCCAAGAACCTCTACGGATTCGATTGTTTGGAGGTTGAAGTCCGGGTCTTTGCGTATCTCAAGCGCACCATCAATAGGTGCGTGGCAAAATCGGCAGGCGGAATATGGTTTTATCCCCATTTCTGTTATATGCCAGTGCTCCCCTAGTTGATTGGTTATTTTATCCGGATCAAATTTATCTGACATGACCCGGCCGAAACCATACGATCCTTCAAGTATTTCCCTGGGGCCGGTGAAACCGTTTTTAGCCAGTTGGGCCGCCAGAATACCGCTCTGTGCGCTTCTGCCGGGATGAAATCGTTTTGCCATGGATCCATCATAAAGGAACTGAAACAATCCGGCGGACTGTGTCCCAGCCAAACCGAGTGCATTGATCGTTTGTTCCAGGTTCAGATTCAGCAGAAGAGATGCTGCCATCGCGGATCCGAAAACTCCAACTGTGGCTGTGGTGTGAAACCCTCTCAGTCGATGTTCCGGGCTTACAGACAGGGCGATCCGTATGGCAGTTTCATATCCGGCAATAATTGCATAGAGAAATTTTTCTCCTGATGCTCCTGCTTTTTCAGCTACCGCTACAGCAGTAGGCACAACAAATGCCCCGGCATGCAAATAGGTCATTCTGTGGGTGTCATCCAGTTCAATACAGTGTGTAAATGTTCCGTTGACAAGCGCAGCAGTATTGGCCGGCACTTTCTCATGGTGACCCCACACGACAGACTCTTCAGCGCCGGCGGATTCAAGCACAACCTCGTAGATTGGTAATCCTTCCGGATGTACTGATCCGTTGAGCCCCACCCCGATGGTGTCCGCAGTGAGTTTGCGAGCCGTATCAATTACAGATGGCGGAATATCTTGCAGCCCTGATGTGAGAAAAAACTCAGCCAGACGCTTGGTAAGGGGTATGTTTCGATTGGTATTCATACTATTTCCTTCACTTGTTTTATTACTTTCGTAAACGTTCTTCATATCTCAGCGGCTATACTTCGGAAGACGATCGACAGGGCGGCAAGTATCAGAAAAATCCTGAACGCCCTGAAGTATTTATCCGAAGGTGTATGATCGAAAAGTCGCATACCCAGGTATGTACCCACAAAAGCAGCGGGCAACAGGAAAAGGCTCTCGTATAGCAGAGGAACGGTGATTATTCCTTTTATGTATTGGACCGTAAATCGCCAGAATGATAATAGTATTGCAATTAAAATGATGGTGGCCCTGAACCTGCGGGCATCGTCATAAAGAGATTTGATATAGAGTGAGATGAAGATCATGCCTCCAGCACCTACCAAACCGCTGATGCAACCGGACAAAGCAGCCAGTCCTATAGAGCCTGATTGCGGCATACTTGCGGCCAGCCTGCGTATTTTTTGTGGAGATATAGCTGCATCAGTGACTATGACGCCAATTAAGACAAGACCGACAACAACCCCCAACCAGGTCGGTGTTAAACTCTCAAAAATCATTACTCCCAGCACGATGGCAGGCACATAACCGATAGCCAGAATTCCGCAAAGCCTCCAATCACCTCGCCGAAAGGCTTCGGGTATAAACAGGAAATGGCTATAGGTCACCACCAACATGGCCAGCAATACTGCTTGATGAGGATCAAGAACCAAGGCTCCGATAAGTACGATAACGGGCATGGCACCGATACCGAATACACCCTTCACCATGAAAGCGAAGGCATAAACTATCACTAAGACAGCCAGATCCAGGCCGGAGGTACCCTGAAAGATCGGTACGCCTAAAAGTTTGAATAATGGTTCCATGTGGAGTATTCATGAATGCAATTTTGCAAAAAATTACTTAAAAAAATACATGGGACTCGACCAGGCGACATGACCGTCTTCAAAAACAGCTTTAGCGTAAATCGGTGTGTCGCCTTGCGGACGGATGGCAACCGATCGTTCAAACCGATATGTCTGGTTTTTCATCTGATCCGGCAGGCGAAAAACCCGCACCTGTTTTAACAGCCCGCCTGCATGAAAGATTTTGTCATCTACCCCGATGTCACTCACGGGCAGATTAAATGATAGCTGATTCGTCTGAAACAAGAGAGTGCCGGCTTCAGGATCATCCAGCCACAGGTCAACACCGTTAAAATTACCTGTTGTTACAGAGTTCCATGAAAGGCTTCCGTCATCCTCTTTTTGAGGCTGTTTCTCGATGTTCCGGAAATTGATCGGTCCAAAGCGCTTGATCGCGTTTCCTTGAAGCTCAAGACCACCATCCCAGTGCACAGTTCGACCGCGGCCTTTGTATTCGGCGCCTTCCCAGATAACTCGAATCCGGTTGCCGGTATCTTCTGAGTCGTAACAGCGGATGGTTTCCAGCAGATTAGCGCCGTCATATAGCTCAATCCGCTCGATGGCAACCCTGGACTCTACATCGGCGGAAACAGTAACATGTTGTTCGGAAACTTGAACAATATCTCCCATGATAGCTTCACTGGCCGGTTCAGGTGTTGTATCAAACCAGGCAGGATCTCTTGGGTAGACCAGGGCCGGTGTTTTGAAACGAGCTCGAATATCCATATATACCCGAGTACCGGTAGTGCCATAATGGTGCCGACGCCGTATTGCCTCAAACAACGCTTCGCGGGTCAGCTCGGGCATCAGATAACAGCTCAGACCGCCATAAGCGCCAAAGAGCGAGGCGCCGGGATAGCTTGCTCCGGGTCGGCCCTTGTGGTCATCGCTGTGACAGACTATTCCTACCCGGTACCCCAGAGCAAATGCCTCATGCAGAAGCCATTCAAAGGTACCCCAGGCTGAGTGTATCTCCACTGAATGTTCAACACGTCCGTCATGGCCGGCTGATAAATTGGCGTATCGTCCACCTACGTGAGCGAATACAGCCGAAGGTACCTGCGATTCGGCTAAAGCGTCAAACAGGATATCCGCTGTATAGCATTCAGGGATTTCATCCGGCTCATCCGGTACCAAAGCATGGCTCGATCTGTGAATCTGAGCGCCTTCATTTAGGAAATAGACATTCCGGTCGCCTCCCAATCCACTGTTCCCGGACCACTCGTAACCGGGCAGGGTTACAAAGCGCCCAGGTTCATGAAACTCGGCAGCAAGCTGATCCAGATGTTTCCAGAAATCTGCGGTAATTTGAAAATCGTTTCCCTGGTGCCCGGTGATATCGAGAAAGGCGCGGTCCCTAGCAAAGTGAAAATAATCACGGGCTGAATTGGTACCGACTGTTTCACGACTCTGGCCATGCAGGTCACCCCAGTAATGGTTGTACAATGGCGTCTTCTCAATGCGCGTCACGTTGCTTGTGGCTAGCAGTGTGCCTTCATTGTCATACAGGCTGATCCACAGAGAACCACTGGTCTTTACCGCCAGCCCTTCCAGCACGATTGCCGATTTTTCCGGCTTAAAATCAACGCTTTTGGGCAACCCATCAACTTCAAGGGAAGCTTGCAAAAAAACTGTCTTTTCAATTTTATCGGAGGGGTTGCCCCACTTGTCCTCACATTTTAAACAGAGCCTGAAGAGATCATCCGTTTTCACCAGGGTCGGTAGAATCGCTTTCCAGATGACAGGTTTTCCCGGCACGATCCTGATTTTTGGACTGGTGGGCAGTTGCAGGTAATTGTGGTTGGAAAAAACATCAACGAAGGTGCGGAATTCGAAATCATTCTGGCAAAAGGTCTGCATCCGAATGCCAGGACTGCCGAGTCGTCGGTCACCGAAAATTATCCGTATAGTGTCACCTTCCTGAAGATTTCCCTTTACCAGTTTCACCTGCAGCATTTTGTACCAGGGCCGTGTATGTCCCTTAACATCGTACGTGACTAACGCTTCCACATGTTTCGGCAGCTCGACAGTGGTGTAGCCGGGCTCCTGCGGATCATCAAACTGGATCCGGGATTGATCATTGGCCAGCCGAAAGACGATTTTCAGACCGCCGGTGTCATCAATCCCATAAACTCCGGCAGTATAAAGGTATTCAAAGGATTGATAAGATCCGGCTTCAAAGTCGCCACTTGGGGTAAGTTCAGCGTGCCCAAATCTTTTAGAGGTTATTTTGAGCATAATTATCCTGTCTTATTTATCGTTGATGAAGAAAAAGAAGAGTGATCAGGCGTCCGCTAGAGGTTTGGGTATCGGCTTCCTGGTTTTTCGCAGCCTTAAAAAGACTGTGGTAATACCGAGAATCAGAAAGGCAAGTGATACCGGCCTCTGGACAAAAATCAGCATGCCGCTGTCCGAAAGCAGTAGCGCCTGGCGAAAGGTCTCCTCAGCACCACCGGCCAGGACAAACGAGATGATGAAGGCCGCTGGATTGAAGTCCAGTTTGCGCATCAACCAGCCGACAAAACCGGAGCAGACCATAACAACAACATCAAACAGACTGCCGCGTGTCGTATAAGCAGCAATAAAAGAGGTAAGGAAGATAATCGGATACATGATGTTCGTTGGCACTTTAACGATAAATCGCCCGAGTGTTGCAGCGCCGTAATATCCGATAACACCATACGCAACAATTCCAAGGAGTCCTGCGGCAAAAAGGCTGTATACCAGTTCCCTTGAGGTGATAAACAGGGTGGGGCCGATCTGAATGCCGTGAATCATAAATACTCCGACCAGAATAGCACCGATAGTCGAACCGGGAATCCCCAAGGTCAGGAGAGGGGCCATTGATGGACCGGATACCGCATTGTTAGCTGATTCCGGTGCAGCCAGTCCTTCTAGGGCACCCTTACCCCATTTTTCAGGATTTTTTGCACGTCTTTTTCCTTCCCCGTACGCAACAAAAGCTGCAATACTCGAGCCAAGGCCGGGCATTGTGCCAATACCTGTGCCAATAAAGGCGGAGCGGATAATATGAGGAATGCAGGGCTTGAATTCTTTCCAACTCAAGCGATTACGGGCTTTAGATTCCTCATCATCTCCATCTTCGATCATTTTCGTTTTCGCATGTGATTGTTCAAGTTGACAGAACACTTCACCGAGTACAAAAATGCCAATCATCAGAGCTACCAGAGAGATACCGTTGGAGAGCTGAAAAAAACCGAAAGTGAATCGTTCCTGGCTGGAAATGGGGTCGATACCCACCATCCTGATAAGTACTCCCAGGGCTGCACTGGCAAGTCCCTTGACAACCGATTTGCCAATCACTGAACCGATCACCACAAAGGCGGCCAAATAAATAGAGAAAAGCTCCGGCGGTCCAAGCTTGAGTGCAACGGCCGCAATAAAACCTACTCCTACAATGAGGAGTATTTCACCGATAAAATCTCCAAATATCGAAGCAAGAGTTGCCACGCGCATGGCCTTTGTCGCCATGCCCCGCTTGGCAAGGGGATAACCATCTATCTGGGTTGCCGCTGAAGCAGCTGTACCGGGTGTATTAAAAAGAATGGCTGCAATCGATCCGCCGTAACGACCTGATTTGCCAATCACATATAGAAAAGCAAGAGCAACCAGGGGATCCAGGTAAAAGGTTAAGGGCAAGAGCATCGCTATGGCGGCAGAAGCTGTCAGGCCAGGGATTGCACCTGCCACCATGCCGACCAGAGCACCCATTATTACGGTGAAAATAAGAACAGGATCAGAGAGTACGGTTATAAGACCGGGAAAAATATCCAGCATATTTTCTTCTCCTATTTTTGGAAGACATCAAGCAGATCAAACCATTCTCCATATGGGGGGTACACTCCCAGTCCCATAAAGAAAACAGCGTGATAGCACACTGGACAAACAATGGCAGCAATCAGCAGACCAACTGGTTTGCGATAACCAAATAACATGAGTATCAGTGGGGCAACTAGAGCCGTTGATATCAGATAACCAAGCTTGGATATGATCCATACATAGAATAGTGACAACACCAGCAACACTGCTATCTGTGCTAACAGTTTGTAATTGGTCTTTTCTTCTCGAGTGGCGATCGGTTTTAATCCTGCCAGAAATCCAATACTCCCAAGAAGAATCAGCGCCCCGGATGACATCATCGGAAATACCCGGGCACCGAGGCCGCCATCCGGATCTCTGGGGATATCAATACTCGCCATCATTGCTCCGGCCCCAACAAGGGCCAGAACAATGGAAGTAACTGTCGATTGGTTTAGAAATGATCGCTTTTCCATAGCTCAATGTTTCTCCTAACCGGGTTCGGATAAACAGTTATTAATCCTTGGCTTTTGATCGAGATTACATACTCGCTGATCTCAACTATTGAACCTGAATATTCACATCCAATAAATAGTGTTTATTTCTTTTTCAATGCATCGATGATCGGCACGGCCTGTTTCTTCATTGAGCGAACTCGTGCTTCAGTTGCTTTGGCATCGAGATAAGCCGGGGCATTACCTCGTTTGAGCATCATTTCTGCAAATTTCGGTGTTTCAGTAATTTTTTTCAGTGCTGCTGCCAGGCCGTTGACTATCTCGTCATCAACACCTTTGGGCGCGAAAACCACAATTGGAGAACTGACATCAATAAAATCAAATCCCTGCTCTTTAAAGGTGGGCACGTCTTTCATGACTTTGTCCCGTTGAGGTGCATTTAACGCCAGAACCCGGAGTTTGCCCTCGAATCCGGCCGCCTGCTGCACACCTATCATGCCAAAATCGACCTGGCCGCCCATTACAGCAGCACGTGTTGCACTGCCGCCTTTATACGGTACATCAACGGCTTTAAGCCCGTTTTGGTTTAAAAAACCCTGTCCCGCAACATGGTGAAAACCACCACGGCCAGTATGTGCCCAGCGTAATTTTCCAGGATTTGCCTTTGCAGCCTCAACCAGGTCCTTTACAGTTTTAAACGGGCTGTTCTGGGGGACCATCAGAGATGTAGTGAGATTTCCGATCTGGGCAACAATCTTGAAACTGTCCAGGGGATTCACATCGGTACCACGGAGCATGGACGTTAATAGAAATGACCCTGTAGATGTCATTAACATTGTCGAACCGTCAGGACGGGCATTGAACGCAGCTGTGGCCCCAGTAATTCCTGACGAACCAGGCTTGTTGACGATGACAACAGGTACCTTGAGAACACCCTTGGTCGAGGCAGACAGCGCCCGTCCAAAGGAATCCGTACCGCCGCCAGCCTTGTAGGGCACAATCATATTAATTGGACGTTTTGGATTCCACTCTGCCAAAACCGATGCAGGGGCTATCACCATCATGGCCATCGCTGCTATCATCGCTATCCAGACCATCTTCTTTATGAAGTTTTTTCTTTCCATGACTTCCTCCTTTGAATGTATTGTTGTTTTGATAATAAAGTGGAACATTTCAGCTGTTTTTTCACTCTCGTGCAGATATCGGTTTAATCCGGCTGTTCCACAATTCCTTTATCTATGAGTTGTTCAATCCTGCTCTGTGTATATCCCATCTCTGTTAATATGGCGGCACTGTGTTCACCGCGCCGTGGTGGTGGCAAATTGGGCGTTGGACGTTGCCCATTGAACAAAAAGGGCAGGGTCGGCACCTGGATGGTGTGGTCCGGGAATTGGTCCAGTTGGAAACGATGCAGTGGGTTCCTGGCTTTTGCCTGCGGTGATTCCAGGGTCTCAGGCAAGGTGCTCACCCGCGCAACCGGTACACCGGCGTCACCGAGAATACTCTCCCATTCGCTGGCCGGACGGGTTAAAAAGATGGTTTCCAATTCATTTATTAAGGCCTGCCGGTTGATATTCCGTTCCGGCTGACTTCTAAAGCGTGGATCTTCAAGCCAATCCTGTTTGTCCAGGGCATGGCAAAGGGCAGTGAACTGGTGTTCTTCGTTGGCACCCAGGCTGATTAAAAAATCTTTGGCCATAAAACTGCCTGCAGAAGCGCTGCGACTGTTGGCGGCGTTGCCCCTTGCTTTGGGAGCATTGCCGGTGGCCGTATAATCGGTAATGGTAGAGCTCATCATGGTAAATGCAACCTCAAGCATCGATAAATCGATGAAGGTTCCACCCTTTGACTGTTGCCGGTTAAATAAGGCCGAAGCCACCGCAAAAGCACCTGCCAACCCTGTGGCATAATCCATTATCGGTGCACCCGTTCGGGTCGGACCGGTTTCCGAGGTTCCGGTAAGGGACATGATGCCGGACGCTGCCTGAATATTTACATCATAGGCCGGGTGATTTCCTTTTGGACCGTTTTGTCCGTATCCGGTCAGGGCGCAATGAATTAATTGAGGATTACGCTGTGACAGCGTGTCGTAATCCAGCTTCAGCCGACGAAGAGTACTGGGCCGATGGTTTTCAACGAAAACATCACAGCCGGTAATAAGTGCTAGAGCAATTTCTTTTCCTTCTTTACTGCCAAGATCAACAGCTAATGATCGTTTGCCTCCAGCCTGAGTAAGATATGATGTACTCATTTCATTGTCGGCAAGATCCCTGGCTGTTCCTCCGCGATGCCGAATAGCATCTCCTCTGTGAACACTTTCAAGTTTGATTACGTCAGCACCCAGCAGGGCCAGATAATAGCTGCAGGCAGGTCCTGCAAGCACATGGGTAAAATCGACAACTTTGATTCCGGAAAATGGATTGACTAATCCTTTTTTGCTGCCACAGTCTGTGTTGCTAATGTTGTCAGTCATCTATCTGAACTCCACATTTTCGCCATACGTCGGATGTTTTCCAGATCCGACACGATTGACAATTGTTACATGGCCGCCCAGTTGGAGGTATATCAGGACCGTCCAGTGCCGACACAATGATTTCAAAGAATTTTCCGGGATGACCCAAGCCCATATCTGCTAATTTATGTGAGTGTCTTTATATGGTTTAGAAAGCAGGTATTCCATGAACAGGTATGCACTTTCCCACGTTCACTTTTATATAATACTTTGCAAATTATGCGGTCAACAGCTAAAATCATATATGTTTATGCGTAATCGTTATAATACAAGATAGGTGTTTTTATGAAGATCATTCGGTTGCAGGCTTTCAAGAGAGTTTTCGAAGAAAAGACAGTAACAGGAGCAGCCCGGCGCCTGAAATGCAGCCAGCCGAGGGTGAGCAGACTCATAATGGAGTTGGAGGAAGAAGTCGGTTTTCCGCTTTTCTTACGCGAAAAACAGCGCCTGGAACCGACAGTTGAAGGGAAACGCTTTTATAATGAGATTGAAAGAATACTTGTCGGAATTGAAGACATTGACCGGATTGCCGAAGATATTTATCACAAGCGGGAGACCATCTTACGAGTGTTGGCCCAATCACATTTAGCGTATGGCCTACTCAACCATGCATTTGGTAAATTTGAAAAAATATATCAAGGTGTGCGCCATTATCTGGAAATCGGGGTCAGAAGGGAACAATTAACCCAATGGTTGAGTGGACATCAGTTCGATCTTGCCTTTACCGCCTTGCCGGCAAAACACCCTATGGTCCGACATGTGCCGCTCATATCAATCAGGCTGCTTGTTGCTATCCCTAAGAGCCACCCTCTGAAAGACACAAAGCAGATAACGACAAAACAGCTGGCAGAAGGGCCGATTATTTCACTCATTGAGGGGACGATCATGCGTCAAAGGCTGGATAATTTACTCCAGCAGGTCACCATCAGACCAAATATTCGCATTGAAACAACAACTATATTATCAGCGTGTCAATTAGCCTCCCAAGGCCTGGGTATCACCCTGACAGACCCTTTCACAGCAAGTATCTTCAATACAGAGGATTTGGTATTCCGTCCCTTAACACCTGATTACCAGGTTGATTATGGTGCTCTTTTTTTAAGGCAGACCCCTCCCCGACAAATGGCCCGGAAATTTATCGAAACTGCAAAAGAAGTTGCCCGTGATCTCGCCAAAAGTGTCGATGATGAATACTATACAGGATAGTGTGGCCAACAAATAATACCGCCTTTTTCCGTTAACACCATTAAGGGTAAAACCAGAAGCGAAAGCCTCTTTAGCTCAGGATAGTTCAAATGAAATGTTCAGTATTCATTGCCACAAGTGCAGATGGCTACATCGCAACTATAAGCGGTGATGTTGATTGGCTCGAGAAAGCAGGAAAAATCGACGCCGAAATGGGTGATTTTTCTGATATGGGATTTAATAACTATATTTCGTCCATCGATTGTATGATTATGGGTCGCAAGTGTATGGAAAAAATATCAAGCTTTAATCTACCCCCTGAACGATGGCCATATGGAGATATTCCAATCTTCGCCCTCAGTAATACTGTTAAAGAAGCTCCAGAAAACTTGAAGGGTAAAGTTGAGATGTATTCTGGTGAAATACCTGTTTTAATCTCTCGACTCGAAAGCGAAGGCTTTCAGCATGCCTATGTTGATGGAGGTGCAACGATTACTTCTTTTATTAACCAGGAGTTAATTGATGAAATGACAATCACACATGCACCAGTCCTGCTGGGTGGTGGTATATCATTGTTCGGTAAAACTAAATCTCCCATTCAGTTGGAAGACTCCCAGGCTAAAGCTTATCCAAATGACTTCATTCAAATTAAATATAAAGTGAACTACCTGAAATAAGGAGTAACCTTGGACGACAGTTCGACTATGCTCCATTGCTGCCGGAGAGCCTGGACGTTATGTTGATTTTTACCTGAGCCATTGTTCGCAACCATGAGAAATTGAAACAAGAATGAATTGAAACAAAAAAAATCGTTGAAACGCAAGATATAGAACGATCTATGGTTGAAAAAATGCAAGGCAGACATATTGCCAGGGGGGCTTTACAAGTCCGATGAAATTGAGCAGCCGCGAGTTTGAGTCAAATAGCCTGGAAAAGCCAAATAATCAGTACCCAACCCGTCCGCCATGGATTCTGCCAATAATCATCGCATCCCAGTTTGCCGGAGGTTCTCTCTGGTTTTCCGGTAATGCTATCCTTAACGATTTCGTAGTCCAGCTGCAGATTGACGGCCAAATTGTGGGGTACGCCACCTCTGCTGTCCAGCTGGGATTTATTTTTGGTACCTTGCTTTTTGCCTGGTTCACCATTTCTGATCGACATTCCCCCAGGAAAGTTTTTTGCTGCTGCGCATTCTTAGGAGCTTTAAGCAATAGCCTTCTCGTTCTACTGCCAGGAACAATTGCGCTCATTACACTACGTTTTGCTACCGGAGTCTTCCTGGCCGGTATCTATCCTGTCGGAATGAAGATTGCCTCGGGCTGGTATAAACATGGACTGGGAAAAGCACTTGGCTTTCTGGTAGGGGCTTTGGTACTTGGAACCGCTTCTCCACACCTGATAGTGGCTATGGGCTATCAGATCAAATGGATGCATGTTCTTTTCGCGACCTCGTTCATGGCATTCACCGGTGGTCTGGCTATGCTTCTGTTTGTGCCGGATGGGCCGTATCTCAGTAGAAACAATCACTTTACAGGTAAAGCGCTCCTTCCTCTTTGGCATCAAAAAAAGTTGCGTGCTGCCGCTTTTGGCTACTTTGGACATATGTGGGAACTCTATACCTTATGGGCTTTTTTACCCTTATTTCTCAGTGGTTATTTTGCAAAAGCTCTTGTCCTCCCAACACAAAACGTTTCTCTCTGGAGTTTTTTAATTATTGCCGGTGGAGGATTAGGCTGCGCTCTGGGTGGAATCTTTTCAAGAAGGGCTGGGAGTAGCCGGGTTGCTTTTCTCCAATTAGCGGTTTCCGGTTGCTGCTGCTTATTTTCGCCTCTTTTTTACTCTCTTGAACCAACACTCTTTCTTGCCGTCATGACGCTCTGGGGGATTACAGTAGCCGGAGATTCTCCGCAATATTCCACTGTTATTGCTCACACTGCCCCTGAAGAACTGGTCGGATCAGTCTTGACCCTGGTGAACTGTATCGGATTTTTTATAACCATTCTCAGCATTCAATTAATGAATACGGCAACACAGTATGTGAGTATTGAATACCTGCTTATTTTATTAGTTCCAGGCCCTCTGCTCGGTTTATACTCAATGCGACATCTGATAGTAGAAAGGCAAAGTTAGTAATAATCGCTGATTTTATGGGAAGAACTCATCTAAGATTTCTAAGTGTTTCGCATGAGAAATCATCTTCACCAAGCTGGTGAACTAAATTGACAATGTGTAAAAATGAAAAACCGGCCTTTGAGCTGCTGGTCCCAATAACTGTCCATGTTATTTAAACTTGTTCCAAATTGCCAAATATACGTTTTTATTTCGCTTTGATCCCAAATACTCCAGTTATTCAATCCCACTCAGGCTTGCAAAAGGTTTTGGAAAGTGTTAAAGCAAGTCCAAATTCAATTCAAACTGGAGAAACAAGTATGCAATACCATATCTGACGATGACGGTTAAAACCGTCCAGCCTGGTCCAGGCTGGTATTCATGATGTCGGGTGTTTCTCCGTTATGTCCCACCTGAAGTAATTTCTCTCTTCAAAAGGATTTCGGTTTGATGCCCTGCATCAATATGGAATCCGGAAAAATAATGTCTATAGGTGAAAATTCCTGCCTTGTGACAATATTTCTCGACTCAATTCTATATTTCAGAGAATACGTTAGTTAGTGTCCGTCCAGAAACGAGAATTTTTTTCTTTTATGAAGTGTTGGGAGAAAAAGGCCGTTTGCGGGTAGATGCTAGTTAGATACATTAGGCATGCTCTTCTCCAAAACATACACCTTTATTATGGAGAAAAGGAGTCGCCATGATTACTGAACACGTAACTCAATTGAGAAACAAACATCTTATGAAAAGTATTATTACTGTACTCGGTCTTTCTATACTGAGCATGATACTTTGCACACCCGTATTTGGAGCTGGCCTCGATGCTTTTAAAGGCAAGAAAGGCTCAATTGCTATTGCGGGGGGTACTGCCCACATTCCGGTTATGAAAAAGGCGGCCAGGGCTATAATGACATCCAACCGGGACATCCGCATTACTGTTGCCGGTGGAGGATCAGGAGTAGGTATTCAAAAAGTGGGTGAGGGCCTTGTTGCTATTGGTAACTCCGGTCGTAAGGCCAGTGATGCAGAAATGGCCAAGTACGGTCTGGTTATATTTCCTTTTGCCATCGATGGTGTGGCTACCGTTACCCATGCAAAGAACCCGATAGACGGCCTGACTTCAGCCCAGGTAGGTGACATCTTTGCAGGTAAAATTACCAACTGGAAGGATGTGGGAGGTCCTGATGCCACCATCAACCTCTATTCCCGTGACGAAGGCAGCGGAACTCGCGCAGTCTACTGGAAAAAGCTCCTCAAAAAAGGGCCGGTAGCAGTTCACGCCAACATTGTTCCTTCTAACGGCGCCATGAAGTCCGTAATATCACGGGATCTTTATGCCATTGGCTACGTAAGCATCGGCCACCTGGACGCAACCGTGAAAGCACCGAAGCTGGACGGAAAGGCAGTTAATCAGCAGACAGCCATGGACGGAACCTACCCTGTGGTAAGAAAACTCTACATGAACACCAAAGGCCAGCCCGCGGGTATCGTCAAGGCATTCGTTGACTATGTCACAGGCCCGGACAGTGCAGAATTTATAACATCCAGCGGATATATCGCCATTAAATAAACTCTTAGGGGCAGGGTGGCATCGGCCGCCCTGCCACTTATTACAATGTTCTCCACTCTCAGCTCCCCAAAACAGATTCTTGCCAGAATCGTTATCACTACTTCGGCGTGGGTCAGCGCCGCCGTGGTGCTGTCTATTTTTCTGTTTCTGGCTTATTTCTGTCGGCCACTACTGGATGCGACAACACTTTCAAGCCTGCTAAGTTGGGACTGGCGTCCGTTTCAGGGCCAATTCGGTATTCTCAGCATGCTTACCGGATCGCTCTTGCTGGCCTTGGGCTCTATGCTTCTGGCCTTTCCGGTGGGGGTGGGTATTTGCTGTTTCATACATGGTATGGGACCACCCGGTCCAGCCCGTTTTGTCCTGCAGACAATCAAACTGATGACCAGTGTTCCCACCGTGGTCTATGGTTTTGTGGCAGTGTTCGTGCTTGTACCTCTGTTGCGTGATGTCTTCCACCAGGGCAGCGGGTTTTCCCTGCTGGCAGCCGTACTGGGATTGGCCGTGTTGGCGCTGCCCACGGTAGTCCTTATGCTGCACAGTCATTTTCTGGTCGTGGAACCGCAAGTTCGCCTGACCGCGGCCTCCCTGGGGATGACCCCTGCCCAGAAGCTCCTGTATCTTGTGATTCCTGCCTCAGGCCGAGGGTTTCTGGCCGCTGCCATACTTGGTCTGGGTCGGGCGCTTGGTGATACTATGATTCCACTTATGCTTGCGGGTAATGCACCGCAAGTGCCAGGTTCTGTGTTTGATTCCATCCGGGCCATGACTGCACATATTGCCTTAGTCGTGGCAACGGACAGCCAGAGTCTTGCCTATCTCTCACTTTTCGCCTGTGGATTGCTACTCTTTCTGACGACGGCATTAATCAATCTTGGGCTGAGAATACTCTCGGGTAACCGGCAGGTGAGATCATGAGCCGATTCTACCGCCTGTTCACTGCTGTTTGTTGGCTGTGCGCCCTTTTGCCAGTGGCCAGCATGCTTTTTCTTATTGGCTTTTTGCTGCAGCAAAGCTGGGGAAGTCTTGATCTGCGCCTGTTGTTTGGCACTACCCCGCCGCTTGACGCCATACTGCGCTTTGCGCCGGTCTGGGATGGTATATGGCCCGCCTGTTTTGGTACGCTATCTGTTGTCGCCCTTGCCGGGGTCATTGCCATTCCTCTGGGTATCCTCTGCGGTATCCACCTAAGTGAGTTCGCGCGAGGCCGCTACCGGAACATACTCTCCTTCTGCGTGGATCTGATGGCAGGGATTCCTTCCATTCTCATGGGTCTTTTCGGTTTTTCCCTGATACTCTTTCTTCATCACACTCTGCTGCCAAACGCCGGGACCGGTCTGCTGTTATCGGGCTTTTGCATAGGACTCCTGGTTCTGCCATACATGGTCAATGCTACCTACTCGACTCTTTCCGGTCTACCGCAGGATGTACGCCTGCTTGGCCCCAGTCTTGGACTGACTCAGTTACAGACTATCCGACACATTCTTCTCCCTTCAGCAAGCAAAGGGATTTTGAGCGGCCTGGTCCTGTCTCTGGGCCGAGCTGCCGAGGATACGGCCGTAATCATGCTCACCGGCGTGGTGGTCAACGCCGACATGCCTCGAAGTCTGTTTGATAAATATGAGGCTTTACCTTTTTATATCTACACAATAGCCGCCGAATATCAGACACCTGAAGATCTCAAGCGTGGGTTTGGTGCAGCGCTGGTGCTGCTTATACTGACCACAGGTCTGTTTTTGGCCGCCCACCTGCTGCATCTTGCCATGGAAAGACGATGGAGGAATGGATGAATTCGCCTGTTACCATAAAAAACCTAAGCGTTTCCTTTGACGGGATACCTGTGCTGACAGATGTTTCATGTAAGACCAGCCAGGGTGAACTGACAGTCATAGTCGGTCGATCCGGATCTGGCAAATCAACACTGTTGCGTGGTATCAATCGGCTCAACGAATGCTTCCCCGGCTGTTCCACCACTGGCAATGTGAATCTATCACTTAAGGATGGTCAACTCGATGTATACGCAGCCTCCACCAGTCCTGAAAGGTTGCGAGCCCATGTGGGTATGGTTTTCCAATCGCCAAACGTACTGCCTGTATCAATAAGGCGTAACATGCTCCTGCCGCAAAAGCTTGTCCGAGGCATCGTGGGTAGTGTTGCTGAAGAAATAATGAAGCGTATGTTGGAACGTGTGGGACTTTGGGAGGAGGTCTGCGACAGGTTGGATGCCCAGGCTCTTACACTTTCAGGTGGACAGCAGCAGCGACTCTGCCTTGCCCGTGCCCTGGCTCTTGAACCGGAAATCCTTCTACTTGACGAGCCTACCGCCTCGGTGGATTATCAGTCGGCAAGGCGCATAGAAGAGCTGCTTCTATCCCTGAAGAATGAACTGCCCATGCTGGTTGTATCACATAGCCTGTCCCAGACAAAGCGTTTGGCAGACCGAGTGCTGCTTGTTCGCAAGGGGCAACTGGCAGGACAGTGGTATCAAGGACAAGAGAATGCTGAAGCCGCCTTTGAAGAAATGCTCTCAACGACGTTCTGAATAACCGATAATACCGGGATGGATAGGATATTAATCCAAGAGGCACAAGCCAATAACCAATAGCGGTTGTAACCGTCATGACTCCTGACGACGCATACAGAGCTGTGGTCGTTTATTGGCCAGTCACAAACTGAAGATTTTTAGGAATAGTCTTAAAACTAACCAACAATTTGTTGATTGATATTGCCATCAGTTATCATTAAATTGAAGTCGAGTTGAGGTGCAACTGAGATAGAGAGTTTCTCGATAACACTCAGATTTCACTGGATAGGAAGCCAGAAATCGAATAATCAAGCTCATTTCTTACAAACCGGACTCTTTTAGTTGAGTGATAGCGTGAAACTACATAATAACTTGTTCAGCCCAGGAGAAGAAGATGACCATTCCAGACCCTCTGGTGGCAGCGCTTATCGCCGCTCTCGTATCCCTGGTCGTGACGCTCATCACCATTCAGCAGTCCCGGCAGTCACGAGCCGCTGCGACACGCTCCGAGATAGGCAATCTGTACGACCAGCTCGTTTCGTACCGGCAAGGCCACCCCGAAGTACTGGCCCTCAGCAGGACGTGGCAGTCTTCGTGCATCAGGCTTGTCTACGAACAGAGGTCGGACGAGGACAGGGCGTGGGCAGTCTACTACGGCTACGCAGAGCTCTGCCTGGGGTACGCCAACGAGGTGTTGCTCGGCCACAGATTTGGCCTTCTTGACAGCCAGTCATTTGAGCTGCACCACAAGCACCTCGTCAAGCTGCTCTTGACCGAACACTTGCCAATTGTGTCGCAGCTTGCATGCGATGAGGCGAAGTTCGTCTCACCGGTGATCCGAGAGTTCATGAGCAAGATGCAGGCAGATGAGGGCTGGGACTGGCAACGGGAATACGAGTCACTTCCGGTGCCGCCAGAGGAACAGGAAGCTGAACATGCTCCTGCAGCTGACGCTGCATCGCAGGGCGCTCCTACGTCGCCCCCGTCTACACAGCGCAGCTGAGGGCGGCGTTAGCAATCTGAAAACGAATCAAAAACAACTCCGGTTTGCTTAAAAAACGACCTGACCGGATATCAGTACTTTGTAGAAAGAGTTTTTCTACGGACTCGTTAGCGCTCAAAATCAGGTTGCATGCTGGTGTGATAATCGTGTAAAATATGGCATCAAATAAGATTCTTTTTCAGTGCGAAGAGGTACCATTATGGCAATTAGTATAACTGAAGACATTAGGTCCATAACGGATTTGAAGCGCAACACGAACTCAGTGCTTGATCAAATTCATAAAACCAAAAGACCTGTGATTTTAACAGTTAACGGAAAAGCCGAGGCTGTTCTCGTTGATGCGAAAGAATATGAAAAAATAACAAATGCATTTAACCTCCTGAAGCTTCTTGCCCCTGCCGAGGAAGATGTAAAAGCAGGCAACTACTCAGAAGCAAAAGATTTTTTTCAGGAGTTTAAGCGTGCCAAAGAAATTTAAGGTTTTTATCACCATCAATGCTCAACGTGACCTTGAGCAAATATTTTCTTATATTGCGGCTGACAGCGTTAATAATGCTAAGAAATTTATCTTGGAACTAGAACAAAAAATTTATAGTTTGGACACTCTTCCAGAGAGATTTGCCTATATTCCAGAAAATTCATATTTTGGAACTAATTACAGACACATTAATCACAAAAAATATCGTGCCGTTTATAAAATTGACCGTAATTCTGTTTATATCTTGAGAGTGTTTCACGGCTCAAAACTGCTAAATTTATAGAATCTTGCGCTAACCATGGGTTCAAAGCTGACCGCGAGCACGTCAGTTTCATGGCTGTAGCAACCAACACGTTCGCTACTTTGAAAGCAGTTCCCAGTATACTTGCGGAAGGTTAACCCAGTCGTTAACCCTGCCACATCGAATGTAGCAACAATCCAATAATCATTAAACTTTAGAGATCTACTGTGCATCGCTGATTAAGCTTCTCCGCTTTGGAAGCTATCGCCCCTAATTGTATTTTAAAAATCATGAGAAAGAATTTACAAACTTTTTTACGTTCTCCTTCTTTGATTGCCAAAGGAGGAGAATCAAAATTTAATGGGGTTTCTCAAAAAACGTTTTATTATCATCTAAAAGAATGTGAATTTAGATTTAATAATCGTGATCAGGATCTGTATTCTTTGTTCTTAAAAATGTTTCCAGAAAACCTCTCAACTAGTCTAGCCCCTTATTAAAATTATAGGAGATGAAAATGATAAAATTGAATCAACTGATTATCAGTATGCTAGTCCTTTTAATGGTATCGACTACCGGCTATGCAGGCGAGCTTTCCACATTTCACGATGCGCTGGATGATGCCTATGCCCCTTATCGAATGTCACTACCTTTAACGAAGAAAAAAGACAATCAACAGGCAGCGCTCAAAAAAATGAATGAATTCATGACAAAATGGGCGGCTTTAAGCGACAAATATCTCAACAATCCGCCAGCCCCTTATAATCAGTCGCCACTTTGGAAAGAAGCCATGACACGAACCCCTCAGATCATGAGAGATGGAATCAGTAAAGTAGAAGCAGGAGAAATAAAAAAGGGGCACGAAATCATCGAAGAGATTCGAGATCTGCTTGGAAAGTTAAGATTTAGCGTTAATATTCGCACATTCAGTGATTACGTGAACACATACCATATAGAGATGGAACGGTTGGTAAAGATAAAACACAGTAAAAAAAGTCTAACTCCTGAGAATATTATAAAAGTAAGAGAAAAAGTAGCACTACTCAGCTTCCTCATGCATGAAGCTAAAGCGGCAGCCCCTGAGAAATACGTTAATAACGAAAAGTTTCAAAAGTTTCTCAATGGGAACGTTAAGCTGTTATCAACGTTACGTACAAGTCTTGAAAAGGGTGAAGTAAAGAAAATTTTAGCCCTGCTATCAAAGATAAAACCAGCATATAAAAAACTCTTCGTCAATTTTGGGTAATTTCCCTCATGCTGTGTTCGTTTCCAAGCCTTGAAATACGAGTTGGGTCAACCGGTCCATGGAGTGGATACGTCTTTTCGAATATCGCTCTTGCTTCGCATCGAACCTAAGCGGTCATGACTGCCATCCCGCATGTTTATAGAGGATCTCATAGTATATTGCCGAGATCCTCCATAAACTTAAGGGTCAAATTACAATTTTGCCCTTCTGCAAGCAACGCGATATAAACAAGAGATGAGACCCAAGACAATTCGTATAGGAGCCGCGACAATAACGATTACGTTGTTTGTGATTTTATTTTTGTCAGGCGAAACCATCCAGGAAACCCTATCCGGCAAGCTGTTATTTTTTCAGTTTGTTCCCACGCTGGTTTCATTTTTCCAGGGTGTTACACTTTTCTCTCTGGGCTGTATCCTCATTCTGGTCATTACGAGTATTTTTGGCAGGGTGTATTGCTCGGTTCTCTGTCCTCTTGGAATTACTTTTGACTTGGTGCGGCGTCTTTCTCAATTTCGTTTTTTTCATAAGCCAAGACGAAAGTATGCGCCCCCCTGGACTAAAACACGAAACACTATTTTAACTGTAACAGTGTTTAGCATGTTTATTGGCAGCCTGGGGTTCTTGAATCTACTGGACCCATATAGTCTTTTCGGGCGCATGATAACAAATCTGGTTCGCCCCATTCAGATTCGCTTACAAAATTTGTCTGTTAAATGGTTAGAGAGTAACGATTTCTATGTTCTCTCTTTGGCGGAGCCATTTCAGATTTCCACAACCATAATGTGGATTACATTGGCCATTACATTCACACTGGTTTTTTTGGCATATAAATATGGTCGGATTTACTGCAATTCGATTTGTCCTGTAGGCACACTGCTGGGATTCATCTCCAGATATTCAATTGGATCCTTTCGCATCATTCCTGATAGTTGTAACAAGTGCGGGCGCTGTGAAACGGTCTGTAAATCTGACTGCATAGAGAGTAAATATCATCGTATTGATCTTTCACGATGCGTAGCCTGTTTTAATTGCCTGAATGTTTGCTCGGATCAAGCGATAAGCTATGAAATTGATGGATTAAAAAGAGCTGCGTCAGGCGTAAATTTTCAACGTCGGCATTTCTTAACCCGTGCCTTGATGGTCACAGGAGGTATCAGTTTTCTGAAATGGAGTGATCAAACGACAATTGTACCCCGGATTCCAGGCACCAATCTTTCTGTGATTACACCTCCCGGATCTATCGACAATGAACGCTACTCCAGTACCTGTACAGCGTGTCATTTATGCGTGGATGCTTGTCCCAGGCGGGTTATTCAGCCCAAACCGGCGGCTTTCGACATGAAAGGTGTTTTTCAACCGGTGATGGATTTTCAATCAGGGTATTGTGAAAATGAATGCAATCTATGCGGAAAAGTCTGCCCTACTGGGGCAATCAAGCCTTTGGTGTTAGAAGAGAAGCAGAAGACAAAAATCGGTGATATTGGTTTTTGGAAAGACCGCTGCGTGGTGTATAAACGTCGGGAGAAATGTGTCTTTTGTATAGAGATCTGTCCAACCAAAGCAATAACACCACTGGTCATTGACGGGTTGAAACATCCGGTAGTGGATGCGAACCTGTGCATCGGATGTGGTGCCTGTCAATTTGTCTGCCCCACCCTCCCAAAATCATTCATTGTAAAACCGCTAACCCAACATGTTATGATCGATTTGACAGAACCGTTAAAAGATCAGGACGATGACGAATTAGACGATTTCCTCAAACATCTTGAGCTGGATGAGGAATCTGCCGGCTAGCACGTATATTTTTCTGAGGTCATTCCAATTTTATTGCCCTGCCCCACGCTGGGTGCCGATATCATAATCAACAAGCCATGACTAGCGTCACTCTTGCCAATTATGATGTTTAATTATCTTTCAAACGCTCAAATTTAATAGATCTACTGTTCACCTTCAGTTTAGCTTCTCCGCTTAGGAAGTTATCGCCCCTCTTAGTCTTCTGAAGATCATCAGAAAAAACTATTTTAACTTTTTACGTTCTTATTCTTTGATTGCCAGGTGGCACAATCCAATAACCAATAACGGTTGTAACCGTCATGACTCCTGGAGGTAAAACAGGCAAAACACCTGTATGGTAACAACTTAATATAAAAAGAAAAATCAGCTTTTGTTACGTATACTCAGGAATAAACTTAAATCTCTATTTACCTCTTTATTGTTGACCTTACTCATACCAATCTCATTTGACTCCTCAAAGCCAATATCTTAGTATTAAATATAGCTTACTCAGAGACAGAGACAAGACACCAGAGATTTCAAGGAGTTACCTGGCCGTCTCGGGGAAATGTAGTCCGGGTTTTTTTATTGACAGTTACATTTCTCCACCTCAGATACCACGTGATTAAATCTGTTCTCTATTATGTTTTGATGTCTAATTTTCTTGTATTCAACAGGTGATTGAATGACATGGAATTTCATCTTGTATCTATTTTATGGGTTAGCCTTTTTTACACTCGGAGTAGCAATCCTTTCAAGGGACATTCGGCTTAGCGAACTTGGAATTGCAAGAATTATCTGGTTACTCGCGGTTTTTGGCATCATTCATGGCTTTCACGAATGGTTTGAATTGCTGGAACAATTAAACCCGGAAATTAATACTCCCGTCTTTTTTCTGTTTCGACTAGCTATTATCAGCACCTCCTTCCTCTTTCTCCTCTACTTCGGACTGTTTCTCAACATTATTACCCTTTTTGGTGACCAGGCATTAAAAACTACTCATCGGATTATTAAAGCAATGATAGGCATATTTGCTCTGCTGTTAATCCTCGTTGCCGCCTATCTCGATTACAACAGTGGCAAAGATACCAATACTCGTCTCCTGGTGGCATTTCCCGGAGGAATACTATCGGGAATCGGTTTGATTCTCTATTCAAGAATAGCACGAGTTTTTTCCCGAAATGTAGCGAACAATTTTATTCTTGCAGGCAGTTTCATAATTTGCTACGCCATTTTTACCGGTGTAGTATCTTCAAATGCAATGGTGCCGATTTTAGATGTTAAGATTATCCTGTTTAGAGGATTGAGTGCTTTTCTTATCATGTTCTTTACCATCAGGGCTCTTTCGGTATTCAATCTGGAACAGCGTAAATTGATCAATGAACGGTTGCTGCGATTCTCACAGTCTGAGAAATTGGCTTCCATGGGTGTTCTTGCTGCCGGCATCGCCCATGAGATAAACAACCCCCTGACAAATGTTTCGCTAAACGTGGAGATGCTCAAAGACCTGGTGGACGACGATGAAAAGATAAAGAAAAAACTCGAGGCCATAGAGCGGAATAATACACGTGCTTCCAAGATTGCCCGGGAACTCCTGCTTTTCTCCCGGAATAAAGAAACTTCGCTTGAACCCATCGATATCAACCAGGTTATTACAAGTACAAAAAATCTTCTCAGAAACCAGAAGCTCAGTTCCATAATCAAGCTGCATTTACAGAATGTACCGGAAATCATGGGGATTTCCTGGAAATTAGAAGAAGTTTTTGTCAACCTGTTTATGAACAGTATCGATGCCTGCAGCGAAGAGGACAGTATCGAGGTTAAAACATTCGCGGACAACGACAACGTAATTGTTGTGATAACGGATACCGGTCAAGGTATCCTTGAAAAGGACATTATCAAGGTGTTCGATCCGTTTTATACGACCAAGGAAATTGGTAAAGGCACTGGGCTTGGTCTGTCTGTGTCATATAATATAGTTAAGCAGCATGGAGGAAACATAACAATCGGAAGTGCTTCCGGCCAGTCAACCACAGTAACCATAGAATTACCAATCGGAGAGAAATATGAAAAAGATTCTCATCGTTGATGACGATTCGGAATTACGAGCAAATATATCAGAGATTTTGCAAAATGACGGCTACAGGACCGAAACCGCAGGTAGCGGGGCTGACGCGCTGAACCGGAATATCGAAGATTTCGATATTATTTTGCTCGATTTAATAATGCCGGGTCTGTCCGGGATGGATGTACTTACCGAATTGAAGAAAAAAACAGCTCATGCAAAAATTATTATGATTACCGCTTTTGCCACTGTTGATAATGCTGTTGAAGCCATTAAGAAAGGGGCGCATGACTATATTGCCAAACCGTTCAAAATAGAAGAGCTGCTGATCACTATCAAAATGGCTCTTGAGGAATCCAGATTCGAGGAAGGGATCCAACAGATGGATCTCGACTTCACCCTGAGCTCTTTGGCAAATCCGCTACGAAGAAAAATCATTCATCTTTTGAATGCCACCAAAGGAATGCGCCTGATGGAACTGACCAGAGAGCTTGGTGTCGATGACCATACCAAGGTCGTATTCCACCTGAGAACTTTAAAAGAATCGGACATCATCGTCCAGAATCCGCAAAAGATGTACACCCTGACCAAAGAAGGAGAACGCCTTCTCGAATGTCTCAGCATCCTGGAAAATTACCTGACCCGCTAACCACCAGATCAGCTATCCAACCCTCTATTCTCCCATAGAAGTTCATCAGCGCAACAGCTCAAGACAGTCGGGCTGGCTTTCAAAGTAACAAAGAGCACCGGCTGATCTGTCCTCAGCTAACCGACCGATATACTACCACAATAGAGCAATAGAGATGCATTTGTTCTCCCGAGTGAACTTATGCGTTTACTCCTTATGTGAAATCCTCTTCACATATTGCCCAAGGGACGTGAAGGACTCTTCTATTGAAGTGTACTGTTGAAGACCTGTACCATAATAATCAAGATCCCGGACACTGACTTTGCCGGCTTCAGTGTCGATCAAGTAGACGTTTAAGGTTAAGAGTCACTTGCCTGCTTCTATGAATTATAGACAAAAGGAGGAAAAAAATATTTAGCAGGCAACTTTGTCACTTTGGGTTCAGTTGGATCGAGATACTATTCGTATTCACCAATAGAGAAGAAATGGATTGACCTGAGGTACCTGGAATAAATAAAAAAAAGGGGATAAAATGGATCATTTAGTAAAAAGAAAACATGTTGTATGGATCAGTATGGCAGCTATTCTGCTCTTACTGACATCAACCGGCTATGCAAAAGACAAAGAAGAAGCTGAGGTTGATCTGTCTAAGCCGGCAACCTATGTAGGGTCCGAAGCCTGCATAGAATGCCATGCTGAAAAATATGATGGATGGAAGACCACCTTCCATCCATATAAATTCAAAGACGTGAACCCCAACATCATTGTGGCCGACTTTGGAAAAAACAACACATATACCGTCAAGTCCAAGACAGACTACAAAATCAAAGAGTACACAAATAAGATGGTCCGTAAGGGCGACGACTACTTTATCACCACACTGGACAATGTCGGTAAAGAGCAGACCTACAAGGTCAAGTATGTTATCGGCGGTTTCTGGAAACAGCGATTCGTCACCGAGTTTCCAAACGGAGGCCTCCATATTTTACCGCTACAGTGGAATGTGGAGACATCGGAATGGACCGATTATCACGGTATTAAAACAAGAAAACCCGGCGACAAGTCATACTGGGCATATCCAAAGAGAACCTATCAGTTGAAGTGTACCGGCTGTCACAACACCAACTCCCAGATCAACTACAATTCAAAGGCCGATACCTATAAGAGTACTTGGACTGAGAAAGGTGTTGGCTGTGAGATGTGCCACGGCCCGGCAAGCCATCATCTGGCAGTCGGGGATGAGGATAAAACAAAGACTATCATCAATCCGGCTAAACTGCCTGACCCACGGCGTGGAGCCATGGTGTGTGGATCCTGCCATAATCGTGGCAAATCCCCAGACGGTAAATACGGTTATCCGGCAGCGTACAAGCCCGGTGACAACCTCGAGTTCCTTTATGACGAGAAGCCCGGCCTTCACCCGGACGGTAGTTCCAAAAAACATCACCAGCAATATATTGACTGGCAGAAGACCGGACATGCGGCCACTGGTGTCCAGTGCTGGGATTGCCATCTGACACACTCCAAAGGCGTTGCCAATAAGTCCCAGTTGAAATTGCCTGGCAACAAGCTCTGTTTGTCATGTCATGAAATTGAAGCCACTGGTGTTCATGGCATCCACAGCGTCAATAACTGTATTGGGTGCCATATGCCCAATACGGCCAAGACTGCAATTCACGGAGATATCAGGAATCACGGGTTTAAGGTGATCCCACCGATGGTTACAATGGCAATGAGCGAGAAAAAGAAAAAGCAGCCCAATTCCTGCAACCTGTGTCATTATCATCAGAAGGATGATCCGGCCACCTTGCAGAAGGTTCTTGATACCATAAAGAAACAATCCCTTAGCAAATACACCAAGAAGTAAAAAACCATGAAATATCCAAACATGAAGACTTCTGTTCACCTGCTGTTAAGGATTGTCCGGCTCTGATGATTGTTCCTGCCTGCTCATTGTTGGAGAAAAGGTGACAGGAGCTCCAATCCTGAAAAGAGTAAAAAAGACGGCCATGGAGAAATTCCATGGCCGTCTTTTTATGGAAAAACCATGGAAAGACAAGCTGTTAATTTTCACGCTTTACATCCAGGCATAAACAAATAGCCAGGAAGCTCAGCCTTACACCAGGTGTTGTTTATTTGTCCGACCAGCCTTCGGTCAAAGATCGCGGCTTTTAAAATAGCGACCTACAGATTATTCAGAAATTCCTTGGGCCTGCGGGAAAATCATATTGTAACCCAGATACTTGAAATACGTCTGCCAAACTACCAGCACCTTTTCTTTTGTTAATTTGTCAAGACTGAAAAAATCTCCTCTTATAAATAGAAGGCCCTGACAGATAAACTGAATTGATAAGGCAAGGATGCTGTGGAAAAATCGAGGATTGCCAGAGGAGGAGAAATCTTACTTAAAATATCGACCCGGAGTGCGCCAGAAAGCCTTTTAAAACATGGAAATAAATGCGCTCGAGCTGTTATAGCCAAGCTCAATGGCTACTGTTGTCACCGGTTCTTTCCCTGCCTAGTCGCCTGAGTGGTTCAAGAATCCTCAACTGCTGTCGCCACTGGACAAAGATCATGCCTTTTTCTTTGCGAAAGATTTGTGCCAATGTCCGTCCTGTTGCATCCACCAAATCCCATGAAATAAGACAAAATCGTTCACTTACCTGATACTATAAATCTTTAATTTTGAATTCGTTGGAAATAATAGGTAGTGTCAATAGCAATGTTGGAAAAATAAACAACAGAAAAGTGTATTTATGCAGAAATCTTTTCAGAAATTTTGAAACCATCCCATGTTTTATTCTTCTCTTTGAGATTCTGATCAAATGATTCATTAAATCTGTTGCCAAAATGGTTAGTCTTCATTTATGATTTCCTCTCAATCCGGCTGGTTGGAAACTATCAGGTTTCGGTAACAGAAAAATGAAAAAGCGTAATCTTTATATATACAAGTCAACTGAGTGGCGTTTGTTTCTCACAAGTGTCTTGCTCTCCCTATTGCTTGTCATTGTGATAGTCTATTACCTGGTAACAGAACCTCAGATGAGCAGAACTCTGTTTCTTGTGTTCATTGCTCACACGTTTGGAGGAAGGGCCGCCGGCATAGGCCTTTGTATTATTGATCAACTAAATCCGTTTGTGTCCATTTTTTATAACTTTTACATTGAAGTACTGATCGTTTTTTTCACTTATCCTCTTTTTGTCCTTTCATTGAACAACTTCATAGGTTTTCGGGGTTTGAGATTATATTCAATTAAGCTGGAGCGAAAGGCACGTAAACACAAGGAAAGAATAGCAAATTATGGCTGGATAGGCGTTTTCATCTTTGTCATGTTACCCTTTCCGGCTACTGGTCCTGTTATGGGTTCAGTTATTGGTTACCTGATGAAATTGAGGGGCTGGCAAAATTTTTCAGCAACTTTACTGGGCACGTTCATTGCTATTGTTATCTGGTTTGTGTTTTTTGATTTTCTGGAGCAGCACCTCCATATTATTCATTATGTCTTTGCCGGAATAGTAGTTCTCGTTGTGCTCTCTTATCTTGGCAAGATCACTCTTTCGATAAAAAAATTCTTTGCAAAAAAGCATGATAAAACAACCAAGTAAGATCACGGAAATGTTATGTCAAGCCTATTGGAACAGATCGCACCTGGTGGATTTTCTATCGGTAAATTTTCAAAGTACCCTTTGATTAACAAGGCAACTTATGGAACGCTTTAAAAAGATTCTCTTGGTAATGAACAGTGGCGAGGGGCAGGAAAACGCTTTTGAGCACGCAGTTGAACTTGCAAAAAAGAATCAGGGGCAGTTAACGATCTTTGACTTGCCCGACAAGATTCCCGAACAGAAAAAACGGTTGCTCGGAAAACTCTTTTCGAAAGAACTGGACGAGGTCATGATCAAGGACAGGGTCAATTATCTGGAAAACCTTGTCGCTCCTATACGACAAAAACTAACGATAGAGATCAAAACCGTAAAAGGAGAACCATCTCATGAAATCATTAAAGCGGTCTTACAAGACAATTATGATTTAGTCATTAAACAACCTCATCAGCTTCAATCCTTTAAAACGGTATTATTTGGCTCAACAGATATGCGCTTGTTGCGTAAATGTCCCTGTCCAGTGTGCATAATAAAACCTGGCAAGAAACAAAAATTTCAACGTATTCTTGCGGCGGTAGACATCGAACCAAGTAGCGATGACCAAAAAATGGATGCCTTTAATCTGGAGCTCATGGAGATAGCTACGGAATTTGCTTCGTATGAGTCCTGCGAATTGTATTTTGTACACGCCTGGCTGATCTTCGGGGAGAAAATGTTAGAAACAAGTCGTTCTGATGACCAGAGAAAAAAAATTAAAGAATGGTTAAAGGCTCAAAGAGAAGAATTGCTTATACGGCAGGACTTATTCAAGGATACACTGGTTCAACTGCTGGAGAAAAAAGAGTTGGACACTCTGCAACCTCAAATTCTTACGGTTGAGGGGATGGCTGATGAGGTCATCCCGAGCATTGCCCTTGAAAAAGAAACGGATCTCATCGTCATGGGAACCATCGGCCGTTCCGGTTTCTCAGGTTTTTTTATGGGAAATACCGCAGAAAATATCCTTAAGCAAATAAATTGTTCTGTCTTGGCTATAAAACCACCATGGTTTGTTTCACCTGTTAGCAATAAATGATGGGTTCCCTGAAATCACCTTTAAAAGTGCACAACTAATACAGGACCGCTCCCCTTACCCGCCGGCTTTTTAAAAAAGTGACGGCCTCTGGCTTGGTAGAGGGTAAAGGCTTTACTTCTCCTCTAACCTTAAATGGCCCGGGATTTTCCATACACTATGAAGAATAAACTTATTGTTTCAACCTCCATCGGGGTAATTGTCTCGGTTGCTGCCTTTTACTTCGCTTTTCGCAATGTGCCGATTGGTGATTTGTTCAGGTACATGAGTACAATTGAGCCTATCTGGGTTGCCTCTTCTATTGCACTTTGTATAATCGCTTTTTTCCTTAGAGTTCAGCGCTGGCGCTTGATACTCGGAAAGAAATATCACCTGGTGTTCTGGGAAGCGTATCACCCACTGATGATAGGTTTTATGGTAAATGGTATTCTTCCCGGTCGGGTCGGAGAGATTGCCCGGCCTGCTATTCTGAAAAAAAGAGACAATGTGCCCTTTACCACTGGCCTTGCAACGGTAGCCGTCGAACGACTTTTCGATATGATTTTCCTGTTGAGCTTTTTTGCAGTTATCTTGACAATTGTGGAAATTGATGACTCTTTGAGCATTCCTTTCGGGAATTATATACTGAATAAGGAGACCCTAGAGAAGGTCAGCGGGGGAATGCTGCGACTGTTAGTCGTCCTTCTGGTCGGGGCTGTTTCCCTCACTTTTTCACCAAGCCGTAATTTAATCAAGGCCATGGTCAGTGGTATGCCGGGCTTGCTTTTTTTTCTCAGTCAGGAGATCCGAGAGAAGCTGGGCCAAAAAATATGTACACCTGTCAATGGCCTGCTGGACAATTTCTCTTTAGGTTTTTCTCAAATCAGGGATCCCAAGAATCTTGTCGGCTGTCTTTTGCTCTCTGCAGCTGTTTGGGTGGTTTCAGCCCTTTCCTCCTATGTGCTGACCTTCGGCAGCCCGGGCATTGACATGACCTTCCAGGAGGTATTTGCTATGATGATTATCATCTGTTTCGTCATCGCCCTTCCTTCTGTTCCAGGATATTGGGGGATTTGGGAGGCAGGCGGACTTTTTGCCCTAGCCATCTTTGGTATTTCCGGGGAAGCGGCCGCAGGTTACACCTTGGTCAACCATGCTGTCCAGCTCATTCCAATTATCCTGCTGGGATTTTTATCGGCTTTTGTAACAGGTATCAATGTTCTCAATCTGAAGAAAAACTCGGGGCCACAATAATTCAAAATGACAATATCTTAAGTAATGTTGGCAACAGTGATAATCACCTTCAGATCACCGGAGATTACAGAAACGATTGCTACGGTCCTAAACTAGCTCCATTCAAACCTGTTCCCTTTTTCGAGCGTCTTGAATCATCAACACCTCACCATAGCGCTGATCAAAATTTTTTCATTTTCTCCCCGACCTGGGTTGCTTTGTCGCAGTGGGATCCTTCCTTGGGATTACAGTTAAGAAGTATAGTCATTACCTTATCGGCAGACCTGAGGCAGTCAGCATCTTCCAGTCGTGCTAAAACATCAGACATAATTTTACTGAATTCCGTACACTGAGCGTAATCTGAGACAGCACGCTTATGCAGGGCACATGCCTTTTCCAGGTCTTTCCTGATATCGTCCGGTATTTCTTCTGTCATCGTACCTGTTTAGGATTTTCGGTGAATAATTTCAAACACATGAAGTATTTTTTATTGGTATCGGTGGCTGAAAGTATGAGTTCTTTTAACAGGAAGGATACAGAAATTACACAACAAACATAAGATGGGCCAGGGAAAAAAGACGGATCGATAAACTAAGTCCGTCATACCAAATGGCTGTAAGCTGATCTGATATCTGGTCTGCGCCGGAATCCATACAGCGCGAATCAGAGGCACAACCCAGTAACCAATATCGGTTGTAACCGGTATGACACCTAATGACGCATACAGATCAGTGATCGTATACTGGGCAGTCACAGACTGAAGATTTTCAGGAAGTATCTTCAATGTGGTCATCTTTCCAACAGTTTTCCTTTCCAGTACAATACTTTTACAACTTCCAAGAATTATGAGAAAAAATTGTTGCATCTCCTATAAGAGCAGGACAAACAAACATCCTGCATTTGATGTGACCTTATCCCTCTTGCAATACCACTTCCCACTTAGTATTTTCGGTAAAGCTGTTCTTTATCGGCAGATTAAAAAGACACTTGCTTTACAGAACAAGCTATCTGGCAGCAATAACAGCCGTTACCCAACAATCCCTTTGTGATAGATGGATGTGGTGAAATTTCACATTGGTATAAGACAGCATTGCCAGCTAACTTGTTAACTATATTACCTATTTATTTTTTTATTGGCATGCATGTACTACAATGTATATATTCATGTCATTATGAAAAATAGGATTTCTCCAGGGTGTTTTCTTCATCGTCAATCTCTTGAAAATAGAGCCTTTTTCATGTCCATGTCATCTTATAGCATTATTAATGTAATAATTGATCGGGAACAGTCACTATGACCCAGCGAGATGCAATAAACCGCCTTCAAAATCATGTTGAACAACAGCTGGTTGGTCAGCATCACCTTATCCAGTGTATGCTCATCGGTCTGCTCAGTGGGGGGCATCTCCTTGTGGAGGGCGCGCCTGGGCTGGCCAAGACCCGTGCGATCAAGGCCTTGGCGGATGGTCTTGAAGCGGATTTCCATCGGGTGCAGTTTACCCCGGACCTGTTGCCGGCCGACCTGACAGGATCAGATATATTTCATCCCGAGGACGGTTCCTTCCATTTCCAGAAGGGGCCACTGTTTCACAATCTGATCCTGGCCGACGAGGTCAATCGGGCTCCGGCCAAAGTCCAGTCAGCTCTGCTTGAAGCAATGGGGGAAGGCCAAATAACCGTTGGCGCTGGAACCTACCGGCTGCCTGATCTTTTTCTGGTCATGGCCACCCAGAACCCCATAGAGCAGGAAGGCACCTATCCATTACCCGAAGCCCAGCTTGACCGTTTTATGCTTCATGTGATGGTGGACTATCCACCCCGAGAGGCCTCTCATAATATTCTGGAACTGGCCAGGGAGGAGGCTCTGGGAAATAATACTATGAGCAAAGCAGACAAGCTGCTCGAGTTTGGTACCATTTTTGAAGCCCGAAAGGAAATTATGGAGCTGTATCTGGCTAAAAATGTGGAGGAGTACATCATAGAACTGGTGGAGACCAGCCGTAATCCGTCACGATACAGTGAAGAATTGGCAGGCTGGATACGCTGGGGCGCCAGCCCTCGTGGTGCGATTGCCATGGAACATGGTGCCCGTGTACTGGCCTGGCTGGCCGGGAGGGATTTTGTCACTCCCGAGGATGTGTACTCGATTGCTCCGGATGTTCTACGTCACCGTTTGCTGCTTGACTTTGGTGCAGAAGCCCAGGGAATAACCCGCAGCCGATGTGTTGAGAGGTTGCTTGAACTTGTGCCATCGCCATGAGCACCGGAGTTAATATAGACCTGCAGGAACTCATTTCCCTGCAGGGTGTCGCAAGATCAATGCACCTTGGTCACAAAGGTCTCAACAATGCAGTTTTTGCCGGCAATCATCTATCCATGCATCGTGGCCGGGGGATGGAATTTGACGAGGTACGTATCTACCAGGCTGGGGACGATATCCGTACCATTGACTGGCGGGTAACCGCCCGTCGGGGAAAAACGCACACCAAGCTGTTCCAGGAAGAGCGGGAACAACCCCTGCTTATCCTGGTGGATCTTGGTCCCACCATGTTTTTCGGAAGCAGGTATCAGCTCAAATCGGTCCTTGCGGCCAGGGCAGCAGCCTTGAATAGTTGGAGCGCAATGCATCACGGTAACCGGGTGGGAGGGGTAGCAGCCGGTACTAAGGAGTGTTTTGTTACTCCGCCCAGAACACGGCGCGCAGGGGTGCTGCCGCTGTTGAACGGGATTGTCAATGTGCAGCCCCGTACAATGGAGGAGTCGGCCCCATTCAGACTTGACAAAGCCCTGGCAAAACTTGTCCGCATCACGCCACCATCGAGTATGGTTCTTCTGATCAGTGATTTCAGAGACTTAGGTCCTGAAGGGGAAAAACAGTGGCATGTGCTTGCCCGCCGCAATGAGGTTTTGGTCAGTTTTATTTATGATCATTTCGAGCAGGTTCCCCCGGCTCGCCGTATCCGGATGCAGCTTGGTACTCCTAAACGCAGGATTCGGATAGATACCGGTTTTGGAGCCCAGACCCGGACCTGGAGTTCAAGTTTTACCAAGCATCGTAACCGCATGCAGAATATTTGCCGGGAAACAGCCAGTGCCATGATGGAACTCAACACGGCACAAAAGAGTGACCAGGAGCTTCTTCAGGCTTTCCACCGTATTGGAGGTGTATTATGAGCCCGGCTGGAACAGATCCACTCGCCAACTTGCGACCGCTGCACCTACCATCGCCCGTTTCCTGGTTCCCTCCGGCACCTGGCTGGTGGCTGCTGATGTTGTTGTCTGTTATCCTGGTGGGCTACATTATTTTTCTGTACCGAAAGGGACGGCTGCAAAGAGCCGCTCTTGCCGAGCTCAAACTCATTGAAAAGCAGCGGATGCCACTAGTGGACAGTGTACGTGCGGTCAATGCGTTGCTCAAATCCTATCTATTACAGCTCGATGGCACTGACAAGGTTGCCAGCCTTTCCGGTACCTCATGGCTGCAATATCTTGATCGGTATAGCGACGGTCGAGAGTTTTTGCATGGTCCTGGTCAGGTTCTTCGGGATGGTCCCTATCGGAGCAATTTGGAGTGCGATATTGGTGGGTTATTCGCTCTTGTCCACCGGTTTATCAAAACAAGCGGAAAGGGGAAACGAAGATGATCCACCTGCTCTGGCCATGGATTTTCTTTCTCCTGCCCCTACCCCTTTTGGTGCGGAGATTGATGCCGCCGGCACCGAGCAGCCGGGAAGGCGCCCTCTACGCTCCATTTATCCTGGATTTGAGCCTTGAGAGAGCCCCGGTAGTCGATATTCCTGTCAACCGTTTTTCCTGGTTGTTTCCCATGATTATCTGGCTGTTGCTGCTTACGGCTGCTGCCAGACCGCAGTGGCTTAGTGAACCATTGGAAATTCCGAAGAAAGGAAGAAGCCTGATGCTTGGGGTGGATGTTTCCGAATCCATGAGTATCAGGGATATGAAGCTTGACAACCAAAGTGTGGACAGGCTGAGGGTGGTCAAGGATGTGGTCGCCCAGTTTATTGAACGTCGCCAGGGCGATCGTGTAGGCCTGATTCTCTTTGGAGACCAGGCTTACCTGCAGACCCCTCTGACCTTTGATCTGAAAAGTACAGCCCACTTCATGCAGGAGGCCGAGATAGGTATTGCCGGAAAATACACCGCAATTGGGGATGCTATCGGCCTTGCGGTCAAACGGATGCATAAACGGTTGGAAAAAAAGCAGGCTGTGATGATTCTGCTCACGGACGGCGCTAACACGGCCGGCAGGATTTCACCAAAACAGGCCGCCGATATTGCAGCTCAGGTGGGCTTGAAGATTTATACTGTTGGCGTGGGAGCCGACAGAATGATAGTGAATACCGTTTTTGGACAGAGGGCTGTAAACCCTTCTCTTGATTTGGATGAGGATACCCTGAAGTATATTGCGGGCACCACTGGCGGCCAATATTTTCGAGCCAGAGAACGGCAGGAATTAGAAAAAATTTATCTTCGTATTGACGAACTTGTACCGGAAGCGGGAAAACCAAATGTTATCAGGCAGGTTACGCCACTCTTTTTCTACCCCCTTGGCGCCGCGTTTCTGCTGAGTTTATTGTACGTTCTTTTTTCTCTTTTTATTTCAGATGTCAAGGTACGTGAGAACTAGGTGGAACAGTTTCTACAAAATTTTCATTTCCAGCGGCTTTATTGGTTTGTCGCCCTTATTCCGGCGGCAGTGCTACTTGTGCTTCTCTGGCGAAGAAAAAAAAGCAGCAGGGGTTTTTCCGATTTAATCGATTCCCACCTTCTGTCTCATCTTCTGCTTAATGAGGCTGCCGGTCCTTACCGACTTCCTTTTATCCTCCTTGGCCTTGTCTGGCTCCTTATGATTTTCGCTCTTGCCGGGCCGGTGTGGCGGGAGTTGCCTCAACCGATGTTCGAGCTTGGCGCGAAACGAGTCTTTATTCTGGATCTTTCTCAATCCATGTTGATAAAGAATGACCCTCCACCCGACAGGCTGAGCAGGGCTCGATTTAAACTGACTGATGCCTTGGAGCGTAGCCGGGAAGGACAAACTGCATTGGTTGTTTTTGCTGGAGATGCCCATATAGTCACACCGCTTACCGATGATACGGCCACGATAGAAGCATTAATTTCGAGTCTCTCACCGGAAATCATGCCGGTTGCTGGGGACAGTGTTACAGAGGCTCTTCTGCTTGCCCAGCAGCTACTTGAACGAGGTGGCGGCAGGGAAGGAGCTATCCTGCTTTTCAGCGATGGCATTAGTGACGTTGCTTCGGCCATGCCCGTTGTGGCCCAGCTGAAAAAGGACGGTACACAGCTTTCTGTGATTGGTGTCTTGGGCAGGAATACAGCGGATGGTATGTTGCGGGCACTTGCCCGTTATGGCGGCGGGAGCTACAGCAGGATAAGCGCATCGGACAGCGATCTCGATAAGATTTCCAGTGCCCTTGCGGCCGATCCAAGGCAGTCTGAAAGTATGGCGGTGGAAGGGAGAAGCCACAAGCGCTGGAGTGAAGACGGTGCCTGGTTGTTGCTGCCTATTCTTCTGTTAGCAGTTATCGCATTTCGCCGTAACTATTTATTATTACTTGTGGTTGCGTTGCCTTTATCAATTTTTTGCTATCCGGTTTCTACTGCTCAGGCCTTCACCTGGCAGGATATCTGGCTTACGCAAAATCAGCAGGCTGCAAGGAGTCTTGAAGACGGTGATGCCTCCGTTGCCGCAGAAAAGTTCACTGATCCGGCTTGGCGTGCAGCAGCAAGATATCAAAATGGTGATTATGAAAAGGCAGCACATGAATATAGCTTACTTGACGAGCCTGATGACAAAGACGTCTGGTATAACATGGGAAATGCACTGGCTCAGGCTGGCCGTCTGCAGGAAGCTGTAGTTACCTACGAATTGGCACTGGAGCTGGATCCGGGGATGGAAGATGCACAGGTCAATCTTGAAATTGTCCGGGAGCTGCTGGAACAAGAAAAGAAGAAAGAATCCGGAGATTCAGGCAGCGGCCAGAAGCCGGACGACAAAGAGAAGCAGCCGGAATCCGAACAGAAAGATGATGGTGAAGATGAGCAGCAGGAAGGTAATCAGCAGGAGCAGGATCGTAAGGAAAATCAGCAGCAACAACGTGGTGATTCAGGCAACAGCCAGAAGCCAGACGATAAAAAGAAGCAGTTGGAATCCGAACAGAGTGATAATGGTGAAGGGGAGCCACAGGGAGACAACCAGCAGAAACATGAGGGGAATCAGCAGCAACAATCAGGAGGTTCCAGCGACCAGCAGCAAAACGGTAAAGAGGAGCAGTCAGAGTCTGGACAGGGGGATACAGGTGGAGAACAGCAGGAGGGCAGCAGGCAGGATCATGGCGGTAATCAGCCTCTGAAACCAGAGGATTCAGGCAGTGGCTTGAAGCAAAATGATAAAGAGGAGCAGCAGGAGCCCGACCAAAAGGATGGCTCTGGTGGGAAGCCAAAAGAGAGAAGACCAGAGGATGGGGGAAGAGATCAGGCAAAGCCAGGAAGTTTGGAGAGGAGGCAGAAGACTCAAGGTAATGAACATCAACCTCGAAGCCATGAGCAGGATGAAATGAATAAGAAGAAAACAGAAGAGGGTTCAGAGGAACCAGGCCAGGGAAAGGGCCAATCTGTAGAAAAAAAACCGGAAGACGAGGAAAACCAGGATACGAGTCCAACCTCTGGGGGTTCTCAAGACACTGGGAAGGAACAAAATGAAGTTGAGTTTGCCCTGGAACAATGGCTGAGGCAGATCCCCGATGACCCTGCCGGACTCATGCGCAGGAAGTTTAAACTGGAAACCATACGCAGACAGATGAACCGATGAATTGGAATCCTGAATTCGTGACCATAAACAGGTTACTGCCCATCATTATTACCCTTGTCCATATCCTTATCTGCAGTTTTGCTCCGCAGGTGGCACAGGCAGCGCGGATTGAGATGAGGGTAGACCAGAATCCAATCAGCCTGAAAGAATCCTTTCAACTGACCGTGGAAGTCCATGGGAAGATTGATAGTGAGCCGGACTTTACCCCCCTGGAAAAGGATTTCGAGATCATAGGCGAAATATACCAGGCAAACTCTGTTAAAATGATCAACGGCTCTCCAATCTACTCCTTATTATGGAGGGTTCCACTGATGGCCAAACAGGCAGGAACCATTACCATTCCACAACTGCAGGTGGGTGGGGTAAGCACTGAGCCGCTGACAGTGAACGTTGTAGAGTCTTCTACAGCAACCGGCACAAGTCTTGATATATTTTTTGAAAATGAAGTGGTACCCCAAAAAGCTTTTCTGCAGCAGCAGGTGGTATACACCATTCGGCTCTATTTTCCTGAAGCATTCCAACCGAGTTCGCTGACCACACCGGAACCGGTCAACACCCTGAGACGCCAGCTGGGTGATGACCACTTTGACCAGGTAGAAAGGGATGGTCGTACTTACCATGTTATGGAGAGGAGTTACGCCCTCTTTCCCCAAGTATCCGGCAGGCTTGAGATCCCTGCACCTATTTTGGATGGCACTCTTGCAGAGAGGTTCCACGTACGCAGTCAAGGAAGACAGCTGGGCATCGATCATTTTGCCGATACCGGGAAACAGGTGAGATTACTTGGCAAAGCAAACTTCATAGAAGTCCAATCTCGTCCTCAGATAGCAACCGAACTGTACTGGCTGCCTGCCAAGGCAATGCAACTCCATGGCTCATGGTTGGATAACAAGTACACCGTCCAGGAGGGCGACCCACTAACCTTGCTCATGACGCTGGAAGCAGAAGGCTTGACCGCGGCTCAATTGCCCGACCTTGTGCCTGAAAATGTAGAGAATTTCAATGTGTACTCAGAGAAGGTGGAGGAGCAGACGACAGATCGCCCGGATGGGGTTAGAGGTAAACGAAGCCAGAAAATTGTATTTCTGCCTACAAAGACAGGCAAACTGACTCTACCGTCAATTACTCTACGCTGGTGGGACATAAACGAACAGTCCATGAAAACTCTCAGGCTGCCTGGAAGAATCATAAACGTTCTTTCATCTTCCGAAATGGATTCAGAATCAGCTACCACGCCAACAGGAAAACAACCCAGGCTGTATCAGTGGCTCGCTCTTGGGTTTGCGTTACTCTGGATTGTTACCCTGGGTTTGTATGTAACCACACTGACTGGCAGGAAAAGTCAAAATAAAAAAGCCGCAGATTCTAGCAAGAACTGGGAGAGAAGAGAGCGGCAAAAAAAGTTAGAAAAGAAATTTCGTCGAGCCTGTAATGAAAATAACCCTGCTGCGGCCCGTCAGGCGCTCCTCAAATGGGCGGCATGGTATTGGCCGGATAACCCTGTCGCAGGGCTTGATGAACTGGGCCGCCGTCTGGGCAAGGAAGAGTTGCTCGTCCAGTTGCGCCGTCTTGATGCCTGCCTCTACCGTAACCAGCAGCAATGGAACGGTGAGGAGCTTGCAAAAGTATTGCCAAGACTCCCGGTAAAGAGGAAAGAGCAAACTGGCAAGGTATCCTTTACTCTTTATCGCTAGACATAATGTTTGACAGGGGAAAGACCTACTTACCTTGCAAATACAGGTTAGAATGAGAGTGTAAATCTATAACATCAAAGCCAATCAGGCAGGTGATGAGTCATACTGAAAATTCGTTCAGTTTGAAGAGACCTCTGAAAGCTAACCTGTTATAAACTTTGTTATTTCGGTCTATAATTATAAGCTTTATTATTTGGTAGATAGTTCGATAGTAGAGGTTTTGCTAATCTACTTTTGGAAGTTCTCTCTGAGTTGCCGTTCTACGTCACCATAAAGCTCCTCTATCTCATTTAAAATATCTTCCAGGAGTGTGGCCGAGGGCCTTTTTGAACATGGAGATAAATGCATTCGGGCTGTCATAACCAAGCTCAATGGCTACAGTTGTCACCGGTTCTTTTCTGCCCAATCGTCTCAGTGCCTCAAGAATCCTCAACTGCTGGCGCCACTGGACAAAGCTCATACCTGTTTCTTTGCGAAAGTGTCGTGCCAATGTTTGTCCTATGGCTTCTACCTTTTTCCATTTCCTTCAATGTCAGATTTTTTCCTGGATTTTGTACAAGTATGCTCTACAAAGAGTAATCTACCTGGTAAATATTGAGTTGAAATCAGACGCTGAAAGCTGGTTTGATGCATAAAGGCTCGAAAAAGAGACATGACTCAACAATCAGATCGTGACTGGAGTGCAGTTTACATTCTTTTGGGTGGAGCTATAGGGATGGCCATCGCCATGGGTGTCGGCCGTTTTGCCTTCACTCCGATCCTCCCACTTATGCAGCGCGATCTTGGCATAAGCAACTCCATTGCAGGATGGCTCGCGGGACTCAATTATCTTGGTTATCTTGCAGGCGCCGTTTTGTGTTCCTCGACTCCCAGGTTCCTCCGTTCCCGTTTTTTTGGTATAAGCGCTTTGTTTCTCAGTGTGGCCACAACATTTTGTATGGGACTGGCTGGGTCGGTTTTCTGGTGGGGAACATTGCGTTTGATCAGTGGTGTGGCCAGTGCTGTTCTGTTCATCATAATCTCAACAGAGGTTGGAGCATCTCTTGTTCGTCGCGGTCATGGACATTGGCTGGGTGTTTTATATGGCGGTATTGGTTCGGGTATCGTCTTGAGCGGCCTTGTTATCCCCTGGCTGGACCGGCTCGGACAGTGGAATGGTGCCTGGACAGGTATGGGCGCATTGACTGCGCTGTTGGCTTTGCTTGGCTTTTTTATTGTAAGAGGCAAACCAGACGATCAGCAAATCTCCACAGAGAAGGAACATGAAGCAAGAAGTCTGATCTGTTTGTGGCCATTGGCAGTGGCCTACTTCTTTGAGGGGCTTGGGTACATTGTCAGTGCCACGTTTATTGTTGCCATTATTGCATTAACTCCAGGCCTTGAGTCTTATGCTTCTTATAGCTGGGTTGCTGTTGGCCTTGCCGCTGTACCGTCCACAATTCTTTGGCCTCTTATATCACGATATATCGGCAGGAAAAAAGCTCTATTGGCTGCGTATGCTATTCAAGCATCCGGCATCTTCGTCAGCATTTATGCCGATACTGTCATTGAGGTGATGTATGCTGCCATTACATTCGGTGCGACTTTTCTAGGTATCGTTGCTTTGACCCTGGCAGAAGGAAATCTCCGCATGAAGCATGACCAGAAACGGGCCACAGCAATTTTAACAGCCAGCTTCAGTATTGGTCAGATTCTCGGTCCCATTGCAGCCGGCTTTGTTGCTGACATGCAGGAAGGATTCACCCTGCCGTTACTGCTGGCATCAATCTGTCTCATGATCGGCTGGCTGTTTACCGCTATTGATCGATATTTTGTCTCACAAAAATAATAACAGGAGAATCATTATGCCGTATGTAAACATCAGAATTACTAACGAAGGTGCAACCACAGAACAAAAGGCGCAGTTAATTGAGGGAACAACACAGCTGTTGGTCGATGTACTTGGCAAAAACCCTGCAACAACAGTGGTTGTGATCGATGAGGTAGAAACTGATAATTGGGGCGTTGGCGGCGAATCGATTACAGTGAGAAGAACACGTGGTCAGTAAGTTTGGACAACTCCCTCCTTTACGAAAATAATTTGCATGTTGTTGGGAGTTACCTTAAATTTATCATATACTGCAATATTTGTGGAACAAATAGAGTTAAGCAAGTTCTCGCTGTTCCTGCCATGGGTGTTGATACAGATCTACTCTATGGCGATATACGGTCAGAACTGGAAGGGGCAGGTGCACTCATAGGTCATACCGACTTACTCATTGCCTCTCACGCCAGATATTTCGGCCTGACTCTGATTCCAGCATATGTGAAAGGATTTTCCTACCTTTACGATTGTCTTTGGAAAATTTATTTTAATAGCCCCCTCGTCACCTTTAATCATATTAACATAGGAGAGTATAATGGAAAAAAGAGTACTGGTTCCCCTTGCAGAAGGATTTGAAATGGTAGAAGCGCTCAGTGTGGTTGATGTTTTACGGCGTGGTGAGATTCAGGTTGATACCGCAGCTTTGGGGGATAGCCTTCAGGTCACTTCGTCCCATGGCGTTACCGTCCATGCAGACAAACTGCTGAGTGACTGCCTGGGTCAGACGTACGACCTTATAGCTCTTCCCGGTGGTATTCCAGGTGCGGAAAACCTGAGGAATTCCAAGGAACTTACTGAACTATTGAAAACCCAGCAAAGTGAAGAACGACTGTATGGTGCAATCTGTGCAGCACCTGCGCTTGTCTTGGAACATCATGGCATGTTGGAAGGAAAAAAAGCCACCTGCCACCCCGGTTTTGTCTCCCATCTCTCCTCCCAGGACCACACTGGTGAAAAAGTGGTGGTTGATGGAAATTGTATCACTTCCCGTGGAGCCGGAACTGCCATGGATTTTGCCCTTGAACTGCTTGCTCGTCTGGCTGGTGAAGAGGCAAGACAAACTGTCAAACAGGGTCTTGCCCTTATCGATTGATAAAAAATGCATTTTTGCTGCTTTAGCCTTAATGCAGGTAAGATAACAATTTGGATGTACTCAAATTTGAGAGACTAACCGTATTATCAACAGAACATTCTATGGACAAATTACAGATGTTCACGTTATAGAATTGCTTGTCCCATCTTAGAAATAATAATTTTTAACATCTATAGTGTTCCCAAAGGAGGAGATTGAATGGACTGCTTATTTTGCAAAATTGTTAGTGGCGATATACCTTGCACCAAAATTTACGAAAACGATAAAGTATTGTCTTTTATGGACATTAACCCAATCAATGACGGCCATGTACTCGTGATACCTAAAAACCACGGTGCCACCATACATGATTTACCTCAAAGCGATTATCTCGCTGTCATGTCCGCCACACAAGAAATAGCGAAATCTGTGAAGAAGGCCCTGAATCCCGATGGGATGAACATATTTCAACTCAATGGGGAGGCCGCCAATCAAGTCGTTCCTCATCTTCATGTACACATTCTTCCAAGGTGGTCGGGAGATGGATTGGAGATTTCTGCATGGGAGCTCGTACCGGGCGATATGGAGAAAATTAATCAGATTGCGGCAAAAATACAGCAGGCTGCCAAAGAGTAATCTGTACCTGCCTACGGCAGAGTTTGCCTTTTGAATACCTGCGAACAATTTATTGAATGTTTTAATAAATATGCGTGTGAACATGAAGACATCACTCGCCATAGAAATTGCACAACAACAAGGGCCTGTAAATAAATTACAGGCCCTTTGTGGTTAATGTTTGCGCAGAAGGTTGAAATCTGCAAAAACAGAGTAAAGAGCAGGTATTACCAGGAGTACCAGTACAGTCGTCATCAGGAGCCCGAAGATAATCGAACAGGCCAATGGCTTGAGGATCTGGGCCTGCATGCTTCTTTCCGCCATGAGTGGGAGTAATCCCATGATGGTGGTCAGCGAGGTCAGGAGTACTGCGCGAAATCGCTCTCTGCTGGCCTTTGCTGCAGCGTGGGCGACTTCCTCTCCTTTGTCGATATTGGCACGGATAAAGGTGACCAGAAGGATGGAGTCATTGACCACAATCCCGGCAAGAGAGATGAATCCCAAGACACTGGGCACAGTCAGGTTGATGCCGAAAAGGATGTGACCCCAGATCACCCCGATCAGGGCAAAGGGAATCAGGATCATCACCACAACCGGTTCAAAATAGCTGCGGAACTGGATGGAGAGGATGATAAACACCCCGAAGATTCCAATGAGAAAGGCCTTGATCATGCCGGTGAGCGATTTTTGACTCTCTTCCGACTCGCCGCCGAAGCTCGCCCTGACATCCGGGAACTGCTCATGTAATTTCGGCAAATACTGCTCTATTGTGTCCTGGATGATCTCGTTGCCGTTGGCTACAGAGGTATCGACATCTCCGGTGATAGTTACGGTCCGCATGGAGTCGATCCTGGTAATGGACGCGTACCCTCGGCCCTGAGTAACTGTTGCAACAGAGGCAAGCGGTACTCTGTCCCCTTTCGGGCCAATCAGGTAGAAACCGGCAAGATCAGTCACACGGCTCATGTCTTTCTCAGCAATCCTGACCATGATCTCATACGACTCGCCACCGTATTACACCTCGCTTGCAACGTTTCCGTAAAACGCAGCCCGGAGCTGCTCAGCCACGGATTTTGCCGTAAAGCCCATGGCAAGCGCGCCTTTGTTTAACTTGATCTGAAACTCCGGCTTGCCGGGGCGAAGGTTATCGTCGAGATCCGCCACTCCGTCATAACCGCTCAACCATTCTCTCAGCTGTATGGAGGCAAGTTTCAGCCGACCAAGATCATGACCTTTGAGATCGATTTCAATGGGCAGCCCGGCTGGCCCCATGGCCGGTTCTTTATAATTGATGTTGATGACATCAGCGATATCCCCGACCTGCGTACGCCAGGAACCGATTATATCGTCTATGGTACTGTTGCGCGACTCTGCGTCCAACAGGTCAACACTCACCGTTGCCACATGGGGACCCGACTCACCGGCATCGGCGTTGGTGCTGAAGATAACACTGATATTTTCAACCAGCGGTTTTTCGCCGGGCTGTTTGGGTGTCAGTTCATTATCAATCTCTTTCATGGTGGTAACCACACGGTCCACCACCTTTTCCATGCGGCCCAGTGAGGTGCCCTGGGGCATGAGAATGCGGGCCTGAAGAACATCGCCTTCCGTATCGGGAAATGCCTTGAATTTCAACACTCCTCCACCAATCATAGCAATAGAACCTATGAACAGGAAGAGAATGAAGCCGAGGAAGAGATAGCGGAACTTCACCACCAGATCAACTGTCTTGCCAAGCATCTCCTCACGCAGAACATCGATAAACCGGTCGAAGCGGCGTCTGAACGAAGATTTGGCGGACGGATTGTAGTTATGCAGGGAATGGGAAAGGTGGCTGGGGAGAATACCAAAGGCCTCGACAATACTCACTGTGAGGGTCAGCAGCAATACCACCGGGATAACATAGAGGACCTTACCGATATGGCCCTCCATGGACAGTGCCAGAGCCCCGAAAACAAAGAGCGTGGTCAGAAAAGAGGAGAACACACCGCCGGCAACCTCTGATACACCGTCAATGGTTGCCCGGAGCGAGTTTTTGCCTTTTTCAAGGTGAGCGGCAACATTTTCCGCAATCACGATTGCATCATCCATGAGAATACCGATGGCGATCAGCAGTCCCACCATGGTCAACATATTGAAGGAAAAATCGATCTGCTTCATGAAAAAGAAGGTCATGCAGAATGAAACAGGCAAGCCCATAACAACCCAGAATGACATTCTGATATTGAAAAATAGCCAGAGGGTAAAAAAGACCAGAATCAATCCTTCGATTCCGTTGAGCACGAGCATATCGAGTCGATCACGCACAACTTTTGAGATATTCTGGGTGATGATCAACTCCACACCAGGAGGTGCGGTCTTGGCCTCGGTCTTAAGGAAAACGCTGATCTGGTCCATAATGTCGAGAGCATCTTCAGATTTATTCTTGTTTATCTGTAGCAGTGCAGCTCGCTTGCCGTTGAAGCGGATAGAGTTTTCCCTGTCTTCGAACCGGTCAGTAATTTTTGCAATGTCACTAAGCTTCACTTCCCGACCGTTATCGCCGGCAACCACCACGAGTTCTCCTAGTTCATGGGGTGTACGCCTTTCTTCAATAAACCTGATGATGTAATTGGTCTGTTCCGTCTCAAGTGAACCGGATGGCATATCAAGTGACTGACTGGTGATTGCCGCCTGAATATCAGAGATGGAGAGACCGTATTTCATGAGGTTGTAGAAAGGGACCTCAATTAACAGCTGGTGTTCTGAAAAGCCCTGCATCTCCACCTGTGAAACAAGGGGGAGTTGCTTGATTTTTTCTTTGAGCTGTTCCGCATACAGCTTGAGGTGGGGCTCACTCATCGGCCCGGTGACGGCCAGGGAGATGACCTGATCGGTCTTATTCAGCTGCTTGACGATAACGTCTTCTACCTCGGCAGGGAAATTTGAAATGGCCTCCACCTCGGTCTTGATATCATTTAGAAACTCAGTGGAATCCGCCCCCTCACGCATCTCGAGAGTCACGATTGAACTTCCCTCAGATGATTTAGAGGTTACCTCGACCATGTTGAGAACGGATTCTACCGCCTCCTCGATCCTTTCGCTGACACTGGTCTCAACATCTGCAGCAGTTGCTCCCGGATAGACTGCGCTGACCGAAACCAAGGTAGAGGAAAAATCGGGAAAGGTTTCCCGCCTGATATCGCCAATTGTCAGCAGCCCCATAAGCAGGAACAGAGCCATAAAGAGGTTTGCCGCTGTCGGATGTTCAGTTAGGATTGTGATGATATTTTTTATGAAAGACATCTCTGTTGTCTCCTTATTTGGTCGCATCCATAGCGGCAATTTTTTTCATCATCTGTTCATCGAACTTCGGGACAAGCAGCATGCCTTCTATGGCCGGAACAAGGTCAGTTGTAACCACCATGCTCTTTTCTTCAAGGCCTTGAGCAATAACCGCCATATTGCCAATAATCGATTCAACCTCAACCCTCTTTTTGACAAGACGATTCTGTGCATCAACAATATAGAGCTCACCATCGTGGATCGCTGAAAAGGGGATGACTTTCCGGGATTCTTTCGATTTTCCTGTGAGTTCCACCTCTGTATACATATTAGGGATCAGAGGAGGGCGGACACCGGGGATCACCTTTTTGTAAGGATCAGAAACCTCAATATAGACAGTGATGGCGCCGGTTGAGATATCCATGGATTCGCCGGTTCGTCTGAAGACACCGTTCCACTGAGCTTCCCTGTTGAAAAGCGGAAGCCTGACTTTTGCCGAAAGGCCGATAAGCTCCCTGACCTTATCCATTTCCGGATTTGTAATCAATAATGGCTGGTGTTCCTTCTCAGGGGCCGAAAGAAGATTAATAAACGCTCCGGGAGAGAGTTGTACCGGGATTTCCACCGCAGAAACATTGACAGCAGTTAGCAGGGTGGTTCCTGCAGGTGCATACTGGTCACGCTCGATATTGACTGCAGAAATCCGACAGTCAAACGGTGCCGAGATCGTTGTTTTCTCAATATTGAGCCGGGATTCGGACAGGGTGGAAATACCTGATTCTTTCTGGGCGATAAGCGCCTTTTTCTGGGAAGGAATCAGTTTCAGGGTGTTGGTCAGGTTGTCAACACTGGACTGCTGGACCAGCAGATTTTTTTCCTCCTGGTCAAGGTCTGAGGCGGAGATGTAGCCTTTTTAAAAGAGTGCTCGTTTTCTTTCCACCTCCTGACGGGTGAGCTGAAGTGACTTTTTTTCGTTGTTCAACAGTTTTTCGCTATTGATTCTCGACTGTTCCAGCTCCTTGAGCTGGGCGTCGATACTCATGACGCTTGCTTTGCCGCGGCTTTCTGCAAGACCGTAGGTCTGGGTGTCGATCTTGACCAGGATGTCGCCTTTAGTGATAAAAGCGCCTTTTTTCAGTTCAGGGTGCATCTCGACAATTCTGCCGCTTACCTCAGGTATGGCATCCCAGGTCTCGGTCGGCTGGGCATACCCGTACCCAACTGCAGTCGGTGTAATGCTCATGGAACGGGCCTCCACAACATTTACACTGCGGCTTGCTTCTGCAAGATCCGGACGTACCGGATCCTGTTTGCTTTTTGTCATGATGACAAAAAGAAGTATTCCAATGGCTACGGGTATAAAAAAGAGAAGTTTTCTTGAGGTTTTCATAACGTCTCACCGTTTAATGTGATATTGAGTTGTTCAAGGGTCGCCCCGGTAGTCCTGTGCAGCTGAATCACTGCGGTCTGATACTGGACCATTGCCTCGACTTCCGTGGTCTCGGCATCCGCAAGATCACGCTGATATTGCAGGACCTGATAACTTGTCGACAGTCCGTTACCATATTTTTCCTGTTCAACGGCCAGGGCCTCTTCACCATATTGGCTTGCCAGCTGTGCTGCTTGATATCGTTTACGGGCTGATTGCACATCCCTTAAGGCAGTACGAACCTCCAGCTGAATCCTGGACTTTGCCTGCTCTTTTTCAATAACAGCCTGACGTTTTGTAAGAAGAGCCGAGGTATAATTGGCCCGGTCCTTTCGCAGGCCGAATGGATATTTGAGAGAAAGGGCAACCATGCCGTAGCTGTTATCGTAATAGTCATCAGATTGGAACTGAGCGATTGCTCTATCATCGGCTTGTCCATCGTTTGCGGCCAGTGTTACACTTAAATCAAGCTGGGGAAGGCGCTGATTGTCATAATAGCGGACGTTGGCTTCTGCAGAATCAAGCTTAAATCGAAGGATCAGGTAGTCCGTCCTGTACTCCAAAGCATATTCAGTGAGCGTTTGCTCATTGACATCGGGTTCTTTAAAGCTTGGAGGATCTTTGCAGATTACTTTCATGTTTCCGGAGAGCGTGCCGTATATGTAGTTGAGCAATTCATCGCGGCGGTTATCCACATCATTTTCAGCTACGATGACGCTCTGCTCCCTTGAGGCGACCTCAGCGCGGGAGCTGAGGAGATTCAATTTCGGGGAGCTGCCGATCTTGATTTTTTCCTCCATTTCCTGCATCGACTTCTGTGCAAGAGCCAGAGATTTTTGCTGCACCTCAAGGTAGGAAACGGCATGGTAATACTGCCAGTAGAGTTGTTGCGCCTCAGACACGGTGTCAATGACGGTCTGTTTCAGGTTGAGCCGTGAAGTTTCAAGGTCATTTTCCGCTACTGTCACGCCTCTTTGATTCACATCCTGACCGGCGTTTTTCAGCAGTGGTTGAGTAATTGTCAGGGTAGCACTTGTACTGGAGCCTTCACCTTCTGCACCCGCTGCCTCCGTTGAACTGTTTAAATAGTCAAGAGACAGGGTGATGTTGGTTCCCGGCCCAAACTTTTTCGAGGCGGAAAGACCTACTCCATAACCGGTAGAGTCGGTGGAGCTGTCATTTTCAACACTGCTGCCGGTGCCCGATGTCTGAAGTGAAAACACCGGGTCAAAGACTGATCCTTCAACTATAACTGCCTGGCCACTGATTTGCGGAGAAAGCTGTCCAGCCTTGAGGCCGAGGTTGTGCTGCAGGGCTGCTGCGATGATGTCATCAATTCCTAATTCCAGCTTTTCATCACCCATAACATCTGTGTGAGTGAATAGAGCCAATAGGAATACTGCTATAAACAGATTTGTTGTATGGAGTATTTTTGTTTTCATGATCTTGGTGTTGTGTTTATGTGTAAAGTGTTCTCAACGTGTGTTTCCGGCGTTATCGACGAACAGCCGCCCAACATGATTGAGCTATTGATTCTATATATTCGTCGTTAAGTTCAAGGACGCCCTGCTCCGTATTTTTCAAGATAAACGTAAGCGGTGGTAGGGTCAGGCTTGCGAGAATAATCATGGGCAGATCCTTTACCACTCCTTGCTTGAGTCCATCCTGGAGAATCCGGTTGACAGGAAAGATAAACGGTTTGAAGTCAGGATCGGTTTGCAAGGCAAGCATTGATTCCTTTCTATGCCTGGCTCCTATTGGGGAATCAATAAATTGCTCCATAAAGCTATGATATTCATGGAGCAAGTTGCCCGAGAGAAGAAAATCCCGGCAAAACCTGATGTACTGACTGGGCACGGGCAGCTCAGGGTCGTAATTCTCCCGTGGTTCAGCAAATATGATCTCTGATGTGTATCCTGCAGCGGCTACTATAAGCTCATCCTTGCTGTTAAAATGGCGGTAGATGGTTCCCTCACCAACTCCTGCATGTTTTGCTATGCGCGCTGTGGTTGCCTTGTCGAGTCCTTGTTTGGCAACAACATCAACAGTTGCCCTTACAACTTCAAATTTTTTTTGCGGCCATTCTTCAAATTGATTTTTCATACCTGGTCTCCTTGTGAGTGAGTAATCACTCCGGAAGATAGCGATGCAATCCACTCATGTCAACACTATTTTTCATAAAAGATTATAATTACGAATGGAACTCAGCCAAAATTATGCCCGATTGCATGCAGTACCTTGAATACCCTGTGTTCGACTAGATGGTTGGGCAGGAGCTCATTATGCTTGCGATACCGGCTATGCTAGAAGGGAAAATAAATTGTTCTACAGTTTCTTGAAAGTTACTGAAATGTTCATTATATCTATTCGCACAACCTGACTATGTCACCGATTTCGTGTAATCTATTTCATCACGGGTTCAGTATACTTTTACAACAGACATGATTATTAAAAATAGTTACAAATGCTAGCCAGACAGCTAAATAGATATGGAGTCAACAAGGTCGCTTGTTTCTATATAATCTTAGGTATCTTCCTCTCACTCCTCATTACATCATTTTCACTTTTAATCTTTCAGGGATATATCGACACGTTAGGTATTGCTATATGCATTGCTGCTCCTCTTCTGGCGCTTCCGGTGCCGACAAAGCTGTTTTTCGAGATGTTCAAGAAACTCGACAATACTGAAAAAAACTTGAGGCAAAAAAACCAAGATCTGGAACAGGCACTCAATGAAGTAAAAATGCTCAGCGGTCTGTTGCCAATCTGTGCTGCCTGTAAAAAAATTCGTGATGATGATGGATACTGGAGTGAGGTTGAAAGTTATCTCAGCGCTTATTCAAATATCAAACTGTCCCATGGAATCTGCCCGGAATGTGCCAAACAGCTTTATCCTGATATTCAATTGGAAAAGGAAACAAGAAGCCAGGTTTGACAACCTGGCATTTACTCAAAAAGTTTCTTTTATTCTTTAGCGATATCAGACAATACCCTGTCGTTTCTCATTCTCTTCTCAAGTTGAGATGCTGCCTGGCTAAACTTCGACAAATCTCGTTTAAGCTTTTGACCAAGTTCCGTTAATTTGAGATGTTCTGAATCGCGGAGATATTAGCAGCTATTGAATGAGGTTCATGTAAAAAAAAGAAAAACTTTGTCCAACCCTGTCAAATATCCTGACCACTATTGCCCCGCAAAATAGCGTGATAACATACACCCGAACAATGACATCGTGGTTCTATCGCCATAAGCTCACCTAACAAAAAACGTCCAAATGCAAAGTCTGCCCCAACCTCTCTGTGACCCTAAGGTTGGGGATTTATCCCTCAAAGAGCTACTGAAAAGAGCAAATCCTGCCACCGCTACCAAATTTACAAAATGGTTCAACCAGTCACCTGAATCCTTATCTGTATTCTCCCTTACACTACCGGATCAGTTGTACGGTGTACTGGCCCTATAATTTATTGTGTTTGAATATATAAAAAGGGAATACAACAAAAAGAGGAAAGAAGGGAGGCAACACCTCTACTCATACGGTAGAGCACAGTTCTGCTGCCCACCGAAGGCAGTTTATGAGAAATTGACCCCTCCCTCTGCCTATGCTATAGTAGGAGTAGTATGTAAATTTCAGCACAAGGAGCAGCCATATCTTTCCAATCACGCCCATGACTTGGACAGTCTATTGCCCAACCTGGTTATTGAAAGAGAATTGGCAGAATCTTACAGAACCAGGGAGATGCTGCTCATAAACATCCATGAGTCACACAGTGTTCGGGCCGATACTGGCACCCGGATTGACACGATCATTGCATCACCCATATGAACAACTAATTTAAAACACTTTGCTTTATGTACCTGGATACCTTTTACCATACCCCCTCAGATGGCTGGAGCGTTGATCAATTCCCGGACCTGGATTCAGATCAAACCTTGATCCTTATTTTTGGCACGCCGGATACAGACATCATCGGCGAACCAATTGGTGAACTGAGAAACCATTACCCCAACTCCACCCTGGCAGGCTGCTCCACCGCTGGTGAGATATTCGGAACCACAATCCTGGATGATGCTCTATCTGTTGCTGCGATCAGACTTGAACATTCGTCTCTTCGTTTTGCATCAGCTCCGGTAGTGGACATGAAGCAGTCGTTCACGACAGGGGCTAATATTGCCAACCAACTTGACGCACCTGGTCTTCGAGGTGTATTGATCTTCTCCTGCGGTCTGAAAGTGAATGGTAGTGAGCTGGTCAGGGGGGTTAACTCAGTACTGTCTGAGCAGATTGTAGTCACCGGAGGACTGGCCGGTGACGGCAAGCGTTTTGAGAAGACCTGGGTACTGGTTGATACTGTCCCGCAAGCTGGAATGGTCACAGCTGTCGGCTTTTACGGAGACCGGATAAAGATGGGCCATGGCTCCAAGGGTGGATGGGATATTTTCGGTGTTGAACGTATCGTAACCAAGTCGAAAAATAATATTCTCTACGAGCTGGATGGAAAGCCTGCCCTGGAACTGTACAAAAAATATCTCGGCCAGCGGGCTGATGGCCTGCCGGCAACAGGGCTCCTTTTCCCCCTGGCCCTGCGAACAGATACCTGTGATGAGAACAGTGTAGTCAGAACAATTCTGGCAGTTGGTGAACAGGATCAGTCTATCACCTTTGCCGGCGACATACCTGAGGGAAGCCGAGCACAGCTTATGCACGCCAATTTTGACCGATTAATTGATGGTGCTGCGGACGCGGCCCTGATGCTTGATGATATGGTTGTACAGGGTGAACCCCTACTGTCTATTGCGATCAGCTGTGTTGGTAGAAGGATGGTCCTTGGTGAACGGGCTGAAGAGGAAATCGAAGTTACTCATGATGTTCTGCCAACCCAGGGCAGGCAGGTCGGATTCTATTCATACGGTGAGATATCTCCCTATACCAACGGCCGCTGTGAATTGCATAACCAGACAATGACCTTGACCACCATCAGTGAATCTTAAGCATTATGCATCGCTTACTCAAACGCCAGCTGAATAAAATTGGTATCAATCCCGAGGACCGGCCAAATCCAGCCCAGTGGGACCTCTTTCTAGACCGGATCCAGCAGATCTTTGAGCAGGCTGATCAAGACCGCTACACTCTGGAGCGATCGCTGCAGATCTCTTCTGAGGAGATGCAGGAACTCTATCAGGCCTTAAAGGAAGCCTCGGAATCCCAACTGGCTATCGAACGTGAGAGACTCCAGCATGCCATGGAAATTATCAACAACAGCCCCACCGTGGCTTTCACCTGGCGAAACAAAGAGAACTGGCCGGTAGAATTTGTCTCTGAAAATGTGCAAACCGTTTTTGGCTTCACAGCGGCCGACTTCATGTCCGGCAAGGTATTATATCGTAATGTTGTACATCCCGATGATCTTGAAAGAGTAGCAGGCGAAGTTCTTGAGAACAGCAGCCATCCCAACCGAACACGCTTTGCCCACCAGCCATACCGAATTATTACAAAGTCTGGTGTGGAGTGCTGGGTGGATGATCGAACCTTCATCCGCAGGGATGAAAAGGGTAAGATCACTCACTACCAAGGCACGGTGCTCGATATTACGAGAAGAATTGTCACTCAACAGGAAAAGGATGAACTCGAGAAAAAACTGATCCAGTCGCAGAAGATGGAAGCCATTGGTATGATGGCCGGTGGAGTCGCCCATGATCTTAACAACATCCTCTCCGGTGTTGTCAGCTATCCAGACCTGCTGCTCTTCGAACTTCCTGAAGACAGTGAGCTTCGGGCGCCGCTGCAAGTGATCAAAAAGGCGGGCAAACTGGCATCGAATGTGGTTACCGACCTGCTGACAATCGCCAGGGGCATTGCCGGTCATCGTGAGGTTGCCTCCCTCAACACCTTGATTATCCAATACCTTGAATCGCCAGAGGGCCAGAAACTACTCTCCCTGTATCCAAATGTCCGAATCAAAACTGACCTCGCTCCTGATCTGAGCAATATCTTCTGTTCACCTATTCATATCAGAAAATGCCTGATGAACCTGATAACCAACGGGACTGAAGCTATCGAGGGGCAAGGGGTCATCTATATCAAAACGGAAAACCGGCATGTGAACAGGTCGGCTGCCGAGAATCTGCTCATCAAAACAGGTGAGTACATCTTTGTCCAAGTCATTGACACCGGTCATGGCATCGACGAAGAAAATATCAAACATATCTTTGATCCCTTTTATACCAAGAAGGTGATGGGGCGCAGCGGTACCGGTCTAGGTCTGGCCATTGTCTGGAATACTATCCAGGAACATGGAGGAGCCGTTTCCGTAAGCAGCAACACCCAGGGAACATTTTTCGAACTCTACTTTCCGGTTTGCAAAGAAGAGATCGTCTGTAAAAAGAACCTGGTTTCCTCCGAACAGTTGCAGGGCAGCGGGGAGCTGATCCTGGTAGTTGATGATAAACAACAGCAGCGTGATATCGCCTCCCAGATGCTGTCCCTTCTCGGCTATCGTGTAAAAACAGTTGCCAGCGGGGAAAAGGCAGTTGACTTTATTCGAGATAATGTGGTGGATTTGCTTATTCTTGATATGATCATGGACCCTGGCATAAACGGCCGCCAAACCTATGAACAGATCATCGCTATCCACCCAGGGCAAAAGGCCATTATTATAAGCGGGTTTTCGGAGGATGAAGAGGTAAAAAAAGCACAAAAATTAGGTGCAGGCAGCTTTATTCGTAAACCCTACACAATGGAAGAGATCAGCACTGCAGTTGAAAAGGCCCTGAACAAGCGTACCGGCCTTACAGAATAACCGGGTAACATGTACCCGGACAATGAAGTCGTGGCGTAAGCTTCCCTATTTGGTAGACACTTCAAAAGTAGATTTCCACCTCTTTTATATATCAGGAATATTCATTTCTTGACATTCAAAGGCCATATCGATGTCGGAACCTCTCCCAACTTTACTTTGGGTCCTTAAGATGGGGTGCTACCTGAATTGGTCTGAGTGAATTATTTTCTGCATTTTTAAGCAAATAAACTCTGTTACCAGACCCTATCTCAGTGACAAAAAGCTTACTTTCCGCTTTACTAAAATAATATGGAACTCCCTTCAGACCAAAATGATTATATAATTGTTTGCATGAAGAGAAATTATCTAAAGATTTGCATTTCAAAATATTTTTTTTGAAAGCGGTAATTAAAAAAGCGTTATTATTTTTTACGATATCATTCATTCCCCTATAACGATCTGGGACAACATATTTTTTTACAACTTCATAAGAATTATCATTGTATTCAACAACACTGATGTAACCTGGCCCAGAGACAAAAAACATTTTTCCATCAATAATCCGCATCGAGCGTACATAGGCATTCTTAAGGAAAGGCAGGTGCTTAGTATAGACCACCATCAACACACCATTTTTTTCTTTTAACTTGGTAATAGTTTGGGACACAGAACCCAACACATAAAATGCCTCGCTCACAGAGTCATATATCACTCGGTGTGGTCGAACTCCGACGTCAGAAATAATTTGTGTTCGATGGAAAGTATTTCCATCTCTACGATACACAAGAACTCTATGTGCCTCTGTATCATCAACAACATAGAATTTACCGTTATATGCTATTGAATGGGGCCAGGAAAGCCCTTCATCATCCATAGTTTTCCATTGTCCAATAGGAGTAGCTATTTTTTCAGTATAGATAATTCGATTATTGTAGCAATCAACTATGAAATATTCTTTACCGATCTTTTTAAAAAAGGTTGGATTATATAAACGGTTTTTATGAACTACATGCTTGTGCTGATCTGAATAATCTTGAGCTGCAACACCACCAGTAGAATATAGCAGAATAAAAATAATTATCCTGCTAATCAGGTTAGCATTCATATCTCCTTACCTTTATTGAGGTTTCAGTATGTAGTGATCAGCATCATGTAATATACTGATTGGTAGGCATAAAACGAATACCATACATTAATCTTTTGATCAAATTCACAGATTCTTTTGCACAGGGGTATTTTACGAACAAGTCTACAGAGATGACCGATCTACAATCAAGGTTATCTGGCCAGATGAACTTTTTGGACCTGCCCAAGTTCTTTTCAGCTTCTGTTATTGACTGTTGATCAACCTCAGGTAGACTGTTGTCTTTTCGAGCGCCCTTTTCACATTGAGTTTGTTAGAGCATGGGGTTAATGTTTTCCACCACTCTGCTTGAAAATGATATGAACATCGGTGTACTGCTGGAAATTATAGGCCGCAGGACCCTTTTGAATCCTTTTATACTGTCCTTTTAAAAAGCTGTCTGGTAATGTTTCTCAAAATGCTTACAATGCTCTTATGTACCCTGTAACAAATCGTTAATTTATACGGCGATAACCTACTGACTCAACGCTCATAGCTGTTCAACGTTTTATGTACCTTGCCAGGACCCTCATCAACGGATCAAATCATTACTCGATCAGGCAGTCGTTCTTTGATAAGTCTGCGGAAATCTACCGATATCGGACCCTGTTTGATCTTGGGGCCAATCCGTCTGAATATGTTCATCTGATCGATGATGAATTTTGCTATTTCTCAAGTGATCTTGAAAGCAACCTTGGTAAATACACCCAGAAAGACCCTTCCGACCTACTCGAAGAGCTGCTGTGGGACTTCCTTCCTTTTGATGTCAGACGGCGCCTTTCTGTTTTCCGCGGCCGAAGTTATTCCAGACGCAAAGCCATTAATTCTATAGAAAAAAAGCAGATTGAAAAACAAGTCCACATGTTCGACAAAAGGCGTATCTACTACTTGAGGCTGGGCGCCATCGACCAGACCAGGATTGACCGGATGCCTCCAAAGCTTTGCCGGCCGCTGCTTGGTCAATGCAGGGATGAAAGAGAGTTTTACTTTCGTAAACTGGAACTCACCCTGCGGCCAACCGAACTCAAATCATACGTTTTTGCTGTCTTTGATCTGCAGCGTTATTTTTCCCACTCCTACTCCTCTTTTATGCCTGAGGGGTTGAACCAGCATCAGATTGAAGAGTTTTTTGTCAAAGAGATCTGCAAGCTGAATGGTGACAGACTGTTTTGGCTCAACAAGCCGGACACTTCCAAACTCAACGAACATCTTGTCCCCTATCTGATCATGTTTTTTGATTATGAGTTTGGCCATGGTATTCATACCAACGAGTACATCCGGCAGTTCATGAATAACCACCGCGCCTTCAGGTGGCCCAAGAAAAAGATTCCTGTGAGCGACGACCAAGTTCGTTCGATCTTTGGTCAATCAAAAAAGGAGTTGAAAGCTCTTGATGAAAAGGAACTCACCCGACTCTTTAGAAAAAAAGCAAAAAAGCTCCACCCGGATACAGGCGGTGACCAGGAGCAGTTTGTTCTGCTTGTTGAAATTTATAATGGATTGGTAAAAAACAAGTTTGACTAGTTTTACAAATTTTCAATAATTTGTAGAAAATGGATATCAATTACGACTAATATATGAATTCATCAGAATAAAATACTTCAAGGAGTACTATCCATGGAAACCATAGAATGCATAAAAACCCGCCAATCGATCCGAAAGTTCAAGCCGGAGCCGGTGCCGCAGGATACATTGGAAAAGCTGGTGGAAATTTCCCGGTGGAGCCCGTCGTATAAAAATACCCAGCCATGGGAAATCATGATTCTTTCCGGTGAAAAAAAAGAGAGTGCTTCACAGCTTATGCTGGATCTTTTTGAAGCAGGTACTGAGCCGACTCCGGATCTGCCCACACCAGCATCCTGGCCGCCTGCCGAACAGGCCCGCATTGATGCGCTCCTTGCCTGGCGCTCTGAAAAAACCGGCGTCGACCTGAGTGACCCCAGAATTATAATTAAAGCGAAACAGGCCAACTTTAAGTTCTACGGGGCACCCCATGGTGTCTATCTCTTCCAGGATGACAGTCTCAGCCCCTGGTCACTGTTCGACATTGGTCTGTTTGCCCAGACATTTATGCTGGCTGCCCATGATATGGGCCTTGCTACTGTGCCGCAGGCTTTTGCAACCGACTATGCCAAACAGATAAAGAAACATCTGGGAATTCCCGAGACAAAGCGGCTTGTCCTTGGTCTGTCTCTGGGTTACCCTGATTTGGAGTCGCCGGTCAACAGTTTAAAAACAAGCCGAAGTCCTGTTGATGAAATAGCTCAATGTCTTGAATAGAACTAAATAAGAAAGTATTATGATCCAGCCGTGGACGATGCATCCGCAAACACGGCAAAGATTATCCTTGTAGTCGGCAGCAGTTATTCTGTTGCCGACTGTTTTGCCAACCCACAAACAACAACAGAAAAACAACGTATAGAAAAAGATGAAAAAATTTATCAGCCTTATTGTCCTATTTCTCTTCTGCGGCAGCCTGTTACCCGCTTTCGCACAAGATTCCTACCCGAGAAAACCGAAAACCAAAGAAAGTAAATTGCCATCCGGCTCCGGTCAATCCATGTTCATGACTCTTCATCAGGCGGAAGAAGCTCTGGAAGATCTGAGGACCTACGAGGTCATCCCACCGGACAAGAAAAAAGAATCATCCGACAAAACAGATGAGAGCAAACCAACCAATGACCAGCAAACTGTAAAAAAAGACGCTGATCAAAAGAACCAGCCCGAAGTATCGAAAAAATCCGCTGAAGAACCATCGGCCAAACAGGAAAAAGCAATCAGGTTCTGTACAGTCTGCCGGGCAATTGACCATACAGATGATGCTAAATTCTGCAAACATTGTGGCGGCCGGGTTCGGTAACACCTTCATTCCCCCTGTTGTTTAAAATCACCACTATCATTTACACATATTCCGAGGCACAACTATGAAAAAACTACTGATCACAGCTACTCTACTCCTGTTCTTTACCTCTCCGCTTTTGGCAGCCACCCTGGTGGAAATCAAAAGCGAAGGAACCGTTTCCCGCATCTATTCCGATGGCAAAAAGGCCCGGATGGAAGCGGACAAAGGCAACTACACCATTATTGATCCAGTCACCAGTACCGCATATTCTGTTATGGATTCAGAGAGACAGGTGATGAAACTGGAGTTGTCCGATGATGGCAAGAGTGTCGTATCCAAAGTCAACATTAAGATTGAAAAGAAGGGCAACGGACCAAAAATTGCCGGATATAAAACTAAGAAATACGATTTTTTCGTCGACGGCCAATTCTGCGGCTCCCTCTACAATTCCAAAAAAGCGATGAAAGACGCAAAGCTTGAACCGCTTTACGCCTTTATTCAATCTATCTCTTCCAAAATGCTGGAATTGAGCAATCATCTCAACGTTCAGCATGATCCCTGTATACAAGCTAATACAGCCTTAACTGAGAAAGCTCTGGAACTTGGTCTCTCACTGAAAAGTGTTGAAAAAGACGGTGTTGTTTCAAGTGAAATTATCAAAATCGACAAGCGGGCCAAACTGCCCAAAGGCGCCTTTTCAGTTCCTGCCGACTACAAGGTTGTTGACGTTAACAAGATGCACAACGCCATGCAGCAGGAACTGCAGAAGAAAGGAGTTGACATGGAGAAAATGATGCGCCAGATACAGGAGTCTGGTCAATTTTCTCCGGAAATGATGGAACAGATGAAGCAGATGCAACATCAGTAATTACAGGCATTCCATTTTTTTTGGTCGTGGCTGTCCACTAAGGTTGAGCTCAAGTGAACCGTCACTCCTGGGAAACCTGGAGTTCCCTGTGAACACTTACAGTTATAAGGTGGTTGAAACCAAGCCGATATTCCTGTGATTGGTAATAATGAAGTAGCGATAGATACCACCAGGCAAATTGCTGCTTTGCAGGCACCCATAAACAACTCATAAGAGACTAATATGGAAGACTATATGAACAGGCAGATGAAGGAGCTGATCGAGGAATATCCGGCTCTTAACGATCTGCTGGCCGAATATGACATTGGCTGTGGCCCATGCACCGTTGGCATCTGCCTTTTAAAAGATATCGTTCAGATCCACCAGATGGATCCGGAAAAGGAAAAAGAGCTTATGTCACGGATTACTGAAGTAATAGAACAGCAATAATACTCTTGAAATAACAAGAACCCGCATCATCAAAAGAGAACAAGAGCTGCCTGATATCAGGTACGCTCTTGTTTCATCTCAGAATGTATCTCCCTGCCAAACTCCTCAAACGCCGCAATCATTGACAACAGGTCCGATTTTGTCATTGCTGGATATACCGGAACAAGGATGGTTTTTTCTTTAACGATCGAGGCACTTTCACTTCTGAAGGAAAACTGCTTAAAACAGTCGATTTCGCCCATAGATTGTAATCCGACTCGACCTGCATCTATATTATTCCGAACTAATATCTTCTGAAATAGAGCAGGTTGTTCTGTGAGTACCGGAAAAAACCAGGGACAGTACTTCTGGGAATATTGAATATCGGGCAAAATAATCCCGGGGATATCCCTTATGCTCGCATACAGCTCTTGACCGTGGATACCGACAACTCTCACGTTCGATGACAACCGTGATAATTGTCTCAGTCCCAGCCAGGCCTGCTGCCAGGTAAAACAAGCCCTGTAATTTGTTGGCAGTTTTTTAAAGAGTTCGGCCTTCTTTTTCAAACCAGTCACCTTCCCAGACCATTTTAAACCCAGCAAGGGCATGAAAAGAGAAGAGAAGAGTATTTTCGTGGTTGCTATTTTAATAATCAGGCTGAACAGACCATGAAGTAAAAGCTCTTTTTTGGCTATGTCCGGCAATCGGGTTTGGCTTTTCTTCAGTTTTCTCATCAGTTTTTCATCTTCACTGACAACCAGGCCACCGATCAAAGTAGAAATATGTTTTTTTCTGCTCAGGCTATAGATTGCAGCCCTGCCGAATGTGCCCAAAGGTTTTCCCCTGTAGAGCGTCTGCCAGGCCTGTGAGCAGTCTTCAACAAGCGGGATCTCATATTTCTCGGTTATTGCCAGCAGCCTGTCCATATCGGTGGCATAACCATATAGATGGCTGACCAGGATTAAACCGGTTTTATCGGTTATCTTCCTCTGCAGATCTTCAAAATCGATATTGAAGGTTTTGACATCGATATCAACAACTACCGGCTTAAATCCGGCTAGGTTGATCATATTGACAAAATCGGGGACGTGTAAGCCTGTGATGATCACTTCACATCCAGGGGTGAGACCAAGTTCTGAAAGCAAATAATAGAATCCCACCCGCGCTCTTGAAAAAGTAACAACCGGACGATTAAAGAACTGATCGGTGAGCTGTTGCTCAAACCGGTTAACAAGTTTCTTACGTTTGGAGTTTGATGGAAGCAGTAAAGAGAAGAGAAAAAAGACAAGCTCTTTTATTGTCAATGGAATACATATTCGGGCAATACTGTTCATCCGACCAATTAATTGTGTATGTAAGTTCTGATTATTCTGTACTATGGTAGCTTCTGAACAGATTCAACTAATCCTGACTTGATAAACTCTTAAAAAATAAACAATAACTCTTGAAAAAGAATTTATCATAATGGCGCTGGGAACATCACACAGAAAAGGAACACTCTTACTGCTTTTTGTTATCATCTCAACAATGGTGGTTCATTTTCTGCTCTTTACCCATGTCAGCAAACATCCGGATATTATGCTCATGCCGGTTGATTCAGCCGAATACCTTCAGGCGGCTAAAAACCTCAGAAACAGTGCCACCCTCTACGCCGGAGACCTTTCAGACCCCATCAAGCCGGGGCTGTTTTCACGAAGACCTCTTCTGTACCCTCTGTTCATTGCCGGGCTGCAATCTTTGTGCACCAGCCACCATATAATAATCCTGGCACAGATTTTCCTCATGCTCCTTAACGGGGCAATAGTATATCATATCTTTACGAAAATAGGGATACACCCCACTGCCAGGCTTCTATTTACGGCAACCTATCTCCTTTTTCCGACACAGCTGATCTACACCTATGCCATTATGGCAGAAATTCTTTTGCAGACTTTGCTCCTGGCCGCAACACTTTTTGTCTTTTACTATTTCCGGACAAAGAGGATCCGCTTTTTACTCCTATACAATATCTGCATCAGCTGCGCCCTGCTGACAAAACCCATTCTTCTCTATTTCTGGCTGCCCAACATTCTTTTCCATCTTATTCTGTTTATTGCAAACAGAAAACGGCTGATCATACTCGTTCTCCCACTGATTCTGGTTAGTACACTTTTGCTCTCAAGCTACAGGAACGAGCGACATACAGGGTATTTCCACTACAGCTCAATTAAAAGCTATAATCTTCTGCATTGTAATACCTACCTGTTTTTGATGGAAATAGAAGGCCGGAAGAAAGCGGATCAATTTGTTCGATCAGTCCTCAAAGAAGTGAAAAAAATGGGCTTTGAGCAGGCAAACAGAACAATCGAAAAACGCTGTATCCCCATTATCCGCGATAACTGGTTGCGCTATTCTATCTTTCAGCTGCGGGGCAGCCTCTTCTTTTTTCTCGACCCGGGCCGCTTTGATCTCTATCATTTCCTGGGTAAAAAACAGCCCGTCAGCTCTTTTATCACACTGAGCGATTCCGGCATAAAAGGTTTTATCCAATATATTCGCACTATTCCACCGGCTGTTCTCACTTCTCTCTTTATTATCATGGCCATTAATGGAATTTTATTGTTGCTTTTTCTTGTTTCAATTTTTTACAAATCATCATTTATACGGATGAAATTGTTTTTGCTCTTCCTGGTTGCATTTTTTATAGTGATGGTTGGTCCATTTGGTGCATCACGTTTTCGACTCGCCGTTTTTCCAATCCTGCTGCTCTTTATCGGGATGTTGTTTGAATCCAGCAAAGGTCTCTCGGGACGAACATTTAGAGGCCACCTGCTCGGTTAAGCAGTACAAGACAGTTTAATCTTTTTCGACAAGGGTGAATCAGTCCATGCCAACTCAATATCAGCCTCTTTCAGTTATTATTCCGGCATACAACGAAGAAGCAAGCGTTAGTGAGATTGTCCAGGAACTTTTTACGACCCTTGAAAAAAGTAAATTGGAATTTGAAATCATCGTTGTCAACGATGGCTCAACCGATGAGACCCTTGCCCAGGCCCAACAAACCAGAGCCAGGGTCATCAATCACCCTACCAACCGAGGGTATGGCGCTTCGTTAAAAAGTGGTATTTTGGCAGCTTCTTTTAATCTACTGGCAATTATCGATGCTGATGGAACTTATCCCTGTGAAGCCCTCCCCGAGATGGTTAAAATCCTGCATGAACAGAATGTGGACCTGGTAATTGGCACCCGCAACAGCAGCAATGTTCATATCCCACTCATTCGTAAACCGGCAAAATGGATCCTGGCCCACCTGGCCCAATATATTGCAGGTCAACCGATTGCCGATGTTAATTCCGGCCTCCGCGTGTTTAGCAGAAAGTCCATTATGCCATTTTTCAGGATTCTCTCTGATCAGTTTTCTTTTACGACAACTCAGACCCTGGCCATGCTGTCAAATAATTACAAGGTCGCCAATTACAGTATTGATTATCTCCCCCGTAAGGGCAGATCAAAAATTGTTCCCTGGGATTTTGTCAATTTTATTTCACTCGTTCTGCGGTTGTCCATGCTCTTTAATCCGCTCAAGGTTTTTGTTCCCGTTGCTCTTTCATTTCTCTTTTTCAGTTGTCTCAAATTCAGTTTTGATCTTATCTTTGCCATTCGGCGTATTGGCTGGCAGGATTATTCCATCTTCATACACACCACTCTTTCCACATCCTCTCTACTCCTTTTCTTAACAGGTGTACAAATCCTTCTCATCGGCATGATGTCAGACGGACTCTCACGCAAAATTGAGCAGCAGATCTGCGAAGAAGCCGCCACTCACTATGAGGAGATCCCAAAAGAAGAGAACGATACGACTCAATAGGGTTACAATGGAGCCAATTGAAAAAACAGATATAGCTATTCTTGGTGGTGGACCGGCAGGACTGATGCTTGCCTATAAACTTCTATTGCAAAGCGATAGTTGGCTCACGATAACAATCATCGAAAAGAACTCTTTTCCGGGTGGAATTGCCTCTTCATTTCAGGAAGACGGAATCTGGCTCGATCTTGGCAGTCACCGACTGCATCCATCAACACCAGAGCATCTCCTGGATAGTATTCAAACAATTACAGGTAGTTCTTTTTTAATACGGAAAAGAAACGGTCGAATCCGGCTTCTTGGCCGCTATCTTAAGTTCCCATTAAAACCTCTTGATTGCCTCTTCCACCTGCCCCTCTCTTTTACTTTCGGGGTGCTGATTGATCTTATCTCAAAACCGTTTAGACCAAAAACCAAAGCAACAACTTTTGGTCAGAGCCTTCTAGGCGGTCTGGGAAAGACAGTCTGCAACACCTTTTACTTCCCCTATTGCCAGAAATTGTGGGGATATCCGCCTGACGAAATCGATATCGAACAGGCCAGAAAAAGGGTGTCGGCTTCTTCCATTGGAAAAATCGTTAAAAAGATGATCGGCTTTCTACCGGGTCTTAAAAGTAAAAAAACCGGTATTTTTTACTATTTCCAAAAGGGTATTGGCCAACTATCTGAAAAACTGGCTGAACAGGTTAAAAAGCAGGGAGGAGAGATTCGATACAGTACAGAAGCTGTTTCTTTTCTGACAGATAACGATTCCATTAAGTCCTTACTAGTCCAGACATCCGGGGGTGAGAAAAAGAGTATTCAGGCAGATTATATTTTCTCTACCATACCCATCACCCGTCTGATCGATATGATGGCCTCTCCTAAACCGGAATCTGTTACCAAGGCGGCTTCACATCTCAGCTATCGGAACATGGTTCTCTTTTACCTGGTAATGGGCTGTGAACAGTGGCAAACCTTTGATGCTCATTATTTCCCTGAAGAGGAGTTTATCTTTTCACGTATATCTGAAGGAAAAAACTATAATGGTGCCGACAAACCGACTGACAGAACTATTATCTGCTGTGAAATTCCCTGCGAACAGAATGATGAGATATGGCGAGCTGATGATGAGAAGTTGAAAAGAAGGGTCGTGGATGATTTAGAAAAAGCCGGAATACCAGCAAGAGACATAATCAGGGTGTTTTCTAAACGTGTACCCTCTGTATATCCGGTTTACCGTATTGGCTATCCCGACCATTTGGCAACGGTTGAGAACTATTTAGGGAAAATAGAGAACCTTATTACTTTTGGTCGTCAGGGTCTCTTTACCCATGACAACATTCATCACACAATGATGATGGCAGACAGGGCGGCAACCTGTTTTGATCGGGATGGTCAGTGGAACCGGCAGAGGTGGGACACTTTTTCTGAAGAATTTGCGGCCTATGTTGTAGAAGATTAGCCTGACTATTTCATGAACAATTACTACAAAACACCGGATGTTGAGTTATGCCAACATCCGGTGTTTTTGCTTTCTTAAAGTTTCAACCTTGCCATGGCGTTCTTGGCAAAATCAACCCAACCATACTGGTCGACAAACTCCGATATCAGTCGTGGATATGAACCAACATCCCTGACCTGATCCCGAACAATCTCCCTGGTGGCCTCAAGGCAATGTTTGTACGTGTCTATATTACCGGCACGTTTGACCTGATCCTCACTTCCGCTGGGGGCATCCTCGACCCAGAAGCGCCCATACTCATCGCAATTCTCAGGTACCGGCATACCTTTGCGGACATAATCATCACGCATAGGGCAACCCGGATAAGGTGTTGCCGCAAAAAAGAGGGAAATAGTCGGTTTGAGTTCCTTGGCAAAATCAATGGTTTCACGCACCGTCTCTTCAGTTTCCCATGGTGTGCCGAGCAGAAAATAGGTTATTGTCGATAACCTGATGCGCTGGCATTCTTTATGTGCGGCCCTGACCTGATCTTTAGTGATTTTTTTGATCAGTTTATCCATGATCTCCTGGTTGCCGGACTCAACACCAAAATGGATACAGACGCAGCCCGCCTTTTTCATCAACGTCAGCAATTCGCGGTCAACGGTATCAACCCGGGTCTGGCAGGCCCAGGCAATGTCCTGGCCCGAATCAATGATCTTTTGGCACAGCTCGGTGGCCCATTTTTTATCCAGGGTGAATGTATCGTCAACAAAGAAAAAGGAGCTGAAACCATATTTTTCCCGTAATACCTTCAGCTCTTCCATAACCCGATCAGTGCTGTTTCGGCGCATATGCGTCCCGGAACTTGGTCCTCGATAGCAGAAAGCGCAGTTGAACGGGCACCCTCTGGAAACCATTAACTCGACTGATGGTCGTCCCTTGAGACGGCCAAAGTACGAGTTGATGTTCATCATTTCATATGGAGGCGCTGGATAATCATCGAGGTTTTCGATAAGACCGGCATCCTCAGTTTGAACAAATTCACCTCCATCAAGAAACGCTATGCCTTTTACATTTCGTAAATCATCATTGTTCTCGAGTGCGGAGAACAGCTCAACAGAGTTTAATTCCCCTTCACAGAGGCAAACCACATTGGTCTGACCATCACGAAGAACCTGTTCAACAACTGCACAGGCATGGGGACCACCGGCTACCTTGGGAATGTTCTGCGCTGCGGGACAATCATCAATGATCTTTTGATATTCAGAATAATTGGTAGTCCAGAAGGTGAATCCCAGAGCTTGAGCTCCGAACTCCTCAATCCGCTTGCTCAAGGCTTCAACGGGTTCTTTTTCCAACCCAAGATCAATAAAATCGACCTGGTGGCCCCCATCCAGAAGAACGGCAGCGACACACCCCAGCCCGATTGGAAACGATGTTAACCCATTGTTACTCGCATGCTGCACCAGCAAAACTTTCATAAACTTCCTCCCTTCACAAAAAGTATGAAAACAACACCAGTTACAAAATCCCGTTACACTGTCTTCTCTCCAAGTGTCGTATCAACACTGAACTATCGTATAGTATGCAGTAATTTTCCAAGCCAGTGAATTGTTGGCTTAAACCTCATAGTGGAACTATGTTACTTAGACCAACAATTCACTGGCGTAGAAAAGGACAAGAGTATTCAACAGTTGAGCGTTGATACAGCACACATTTACACTACAAATTACTCCTACCACTGGCAAGATGTAAACCAAATTTTAATCAATACTCGGCGTATCTCCAGTGACCCAGGGGCTCTCTACCGAAGAAATCACCGAACGAAATTTTCCCGACTTAGAATATTCAAAACCATCGACATCAACAACTGCCACATCAATTGTTGCGTTCTCTCCTAAATATTTTCCCAGATGAAACAGCAGTTCCTGCTGCTGGGACTCACCAAATAGCCCTTCTTCCGGATAAATATACACCCGGAAATGAAGGAGATCGTCCTGGATAATCTGTCCCATTTGAATTCCTTCAATCATATTGAACATTAGAAAAAGGGCCGGATATGTCTTGCCATCCTGGCTGGTGATGACATCCTCCATACGACCAAAAACCCGTTTGACAATACGTGATCTGTTGCCGCAGGCACATTGTTGCGTTCCCATATCCGGCTCAACCAGATCGCCGGTATCGTATCGAATAAAGGGCATGCAGAGATTATGCATAGTGGTTCCGATAAGACGCGCCTTTTTCTCCTCATCCTGCCTGGAACCTTCTTGTTCTATTTCCTCAAACTCGATGAAGCCATATCCTTCATCAACATGCATCTTGCCATGAACACACTCAGACATGGCCACAACCCGTTCCATATGACCGTAAAAATTGAGGATTTTGCAGCCGAATGTTTTCTCGATGCATTCCCTCTGATGGGGATAGAGTGTCTCACCAATAGTAAAAATACATTTTAAGCCAAGATCCTCAGCACCTTTATCCTGAATATACTGGGAAAAGATGTAGAGCGAAGACGGCCTCGATTTTATAAATCTCACCCCATTTTTGCGCATAATCTGCAAATATTCTTCAGCATTTTCCCTGCAGATATAGGAGGTGTTGAGCAGTAGTTGGTTGGTAAGGCTGTTTTTGTGATAGAGAACCTGGAGAGGATCGTCCTTGTCCATGAAGAAATCACTGGAAAACTCGCCAAACGGTTTTCCAATTCGATACCCTCCCCGCCTGAAAAAGAGCCAGTATCGGACAAATTCCTGCGCTCTTGCCACCGGATTTACCCAGATGGAAATTTTCTCACCGGTGGTACCGCTTGTAAGGAGCTGCTCTCTGAGGAAGCGAAAACCCTTGTCTGAAACCATTCTCTCCTGCTGCTTGCGCAATATCGCTTTTGTAAGGACAGGAATAGCCTGCAGGTCATCAAGAGTTCTGATATCCCTCGGGTGAATGTTCTTTGAACGAAACAGCTCCCTGTAGTAAGGAACGTGTTGATAACAATGGTCAAGAACCTTCCTTATTTTTCGAACCTGATAGCGGGTGATCTTCTCTGGAGCTGCAGACTCAAGAGCATGCCACTCCTGCATGAATTTAAGAATTCGATAGGGAAGCAGATATTTTGCCGGTTTAAAATGGAGAGACATGATTGTTGTATTTAATATCGAAAAAGGGCTGGTAACAATGATTTAGACTAATCGAATTGCTCCTTTTATGTCGAGTGAATTTTCAGCTGAAATGATCATTACACTCACCCTTTACACCCAGCAATGATTTATCTTTTTCTTCTAAATAACAAATTCGTAATACAGGCCATTGGTTGTTGTTGACAAACAGGTAAGCGCAGACTCCGATCCGCAACGTAGCGAGGACGTTTGACAGTGCCAACCAATGGCCTGCTATTCTTTCAACTTGAACAGGTTGATCCTTTTTGAGATGCTGACTACCAATAATTTTCAGCCTTGACGGTAAAAGAGGTGTTGTCAGTTTGGCTGGCGTATTTCAAGGATCACCGACTCTTTCTAAAATGTGTCTAAAGGTAAAGAAATGCAGAAAATATATGCTTAGTCCTCGATAAGGAGTGATCCTTGACCGAAGGCTTGCCCGAATTTCTCATGATAGGCTGAGAATCATTGCTCATCAGGAATATATTTTTCCAACGCTGATGGGAGCCTTTTCTTATGTAATCCGAAACTATAGGCTATCCCTCCAACAATTCCACCGCTGCACTGAATAGCAAACAGGCTCAAGCTAAGCGTCAGGGCCAGGTTCAAGGTGACGTCCTGGAGAGATAAAAAGAAAATAAAGGCTCCCTCCCTCAATCCAATACCGTTAAAACTGACAGGGAGTATGGTTACAGCAGCGGTCAAGGGAAAGATTGCAAAGTAATAGGTGGGATGAAGATCAAGGCCCAGGTTTGTTGCCAGAAGAATCAATATGGAGACAAGAATACAGTTCAGTGCAACAGAGAGGCCAATAATTTTTGAAAAAGTGAGCGGATGTTTCCAGATGATCAGTAAAGCCTCAAGCTTATCACCGAATTGAGGCTTTATTTTTTTGACTAATCCATGCCCCAGAGGCATAAAGCAAAAAAGAGCAAGAACCCCAATGGCGGCAAGATACAGAACCCACCGAAACTGGGCTGGCAACATATCAGCCGGGCCTATAAGAACACTGAAACCACCCATCAACAACATTGCTGCAAGTCCAAAGAACCTGTCCGCCATAACACTGTACGTGCCCATCATCTTCTTCGGTCGTCCCCTTGAAATATAATGGATCTTAAAAACGTCTCCGCCAATGCTGGTTGGCAGGAAAAGATTGAAGAACTGGCCAATGAAATAGTATCCCACATAGGTAAACCATGTGCCGGTAAAACCAAGTGACGTGGAAATGATAAACCAGCGACTTGCTGCCATTGTACAAAGAGCGATAAAGAAAAGAACACCAAGCATCCAGCTCACAAAAGAGAGCTGTAAAAAGGTATCGGCAACTGTCTCCAGGTCCGCTTTTGAGAACAAAAAGAGAAGAAGCGCTACACTGATACAGATCCGCAATAGATCTTTGTATTTATTTTTAATAGCTTCCATTCACTCCAACCTTTTTGTATGGCCATACAACAGGAAAAATATTCCTGTTTATCTTCAAGGACACTCTTCTAACAGTTCTTTAAGACCACTGTTTCGTACAATCCGCCTCTGTACTGCCAGTGTAAAAATATCTTTTGCGGCCATCAGTGTAACCCGTTTTTTTGCCCTGGTAACCGCAGTATATACAAGCTCTCTTGAGAGTACCGGACTGTCGTTTTCAGGTAGAATGATGATCACTTCGTCAAACTCCGACCCTTGACTCTTATGAATCGACAGAGCAAATGCTGTTTCGCATCGCGGTAAACGATGGGGCAGAAATGACTTCACCGTGCCGTCATGCTGCTCAAACCACACTTTGATATTCCCATCGCGGTCATTGAGACAGATACCGATATCACCATTAAAGAGATTTAGGGAATAATCGTTTTGGCTGATAAGAACGGGCCTGCCCGGATAAAACTCCGATTTCGTGCAATTATATCCTTTTTCCGAAAGATACCTCTCAACACCACTGTTAACCGATCTTACTCCCCGTCGTCCTTGCCGCACAGCGCAAAGCAACTGAAACTGGTTTAATTGGCGGAACAGTAAATGACAACTATCTTCCCCTCCCGGTAATACCGCCTGTTTCATATAGCCTTCATATCGGCGGCCCAAATCCTGAACAGATAATCCGTTTTTTACTGTAACATCCTGGTATTCTGACGAGTTGAGCAATGACCAACCGTCTTCCGCCTTACCATTATTGACCAATTTGGCGAGTTTGCTTATTCCTCCATCAAAGCGATAACTCTTTGTAAGTGTAGTTGTATTGGCAGGCAACCCTCCAATCAGATCCGCCAATATTGAACCGGCTTCAACCGATGCCAGCTGATCCTTATCACCAAGCAGAATCAGCCTGGATCCCTGTTTCAGGCCATCAATAAGCTTTGCCATCAAGGCCAGATCAACCATCGAGGCCTCATCAACTATAACTACATCATAGCCTAAGGGATTGGACTGATTATGACGAAACGACGGGGAGTATTTTTTTACACCAAGCAGGCGATGGAGCGTCATCGCCTCCAGTGAAACAGATGAGATGATTTGGCTCAGGTTGTTTGAGTCACGTCCAGACTCAAGCGACAGCGATAATCGGGCTGCAGCTTTACCTGTGGGAGCAGCCAGACCAATTGTCAGACTTCTACCGTAAACGCTCAGAAGCAGTGCTATAATTTTCAATACTGTGCTGGTCTTCCCTGTACCCGGACCACCTGAAATAATGGAGAATTCCCTCTTGACAGAAATCCTGGCGGCCTCCCGCTGCAGATCTGTTTCATCAACCGATTCCGCTCCAAACAGATCATCAAGAAGTGTATGGTTTTCAAACTGACAAACAGCTTGGCTCATCTCTTTCAATCGAGTGTCCAGCCGCTGTTCATACTGGTAATAGCGGTGAATATAGAGCCTGTTATCACCTAGAATAAGCGGAGTTGTATCGGATCGTGAAACCAGGTGAGACCTGTCAAGCAGGTCAGCCTCGTGCTTATCGATCACAAGACAACTGTGACCGGCAGCCATAGCTGCTGAGAGTTCACTTACTTTCTGTTTGAAGAATTCTCTTTCATCTGCTGTCAGACCACTTCGAGCTGCCAGAAAAGCACCAAAATGATGATCGAGAAGACTGGAAGGTCGTTCATCTATCATCAGCACCACCTAGACATCTGCCCAGTTGATCCAGAACGGCTGGATCCGGTTTTGTGTAAAATACACCGTTTGTTTGCCTCTCTTTTTTCATGCCACGAACAAACAAGTAGAAAACGCCTCCGAAATGATCTTCATATTGGTATCCCGGATACCATCTGGACAGGTATCGATGAAGAACCAGTGTGTAAATCCAGTACTGCAGTCCATAGTTATGTGATCGTATACAATCGCTCATCTGGTCATAACCATAATCATCAAGTCGATCACCCAGCCAGTTTGTTTTATAATCGGCAATATAGAAACGACCGTTAAACTGAAAGATCAAATCGACATAACCGGTCAAATATCCTTCCATCTCCAGATGAGAAAGTGGTGAATAAAGCGTCTCCTCTGCAAGAATATCATTTATCTGGGAAGTTGTACTTTTCAACAATCTGAAATAAAAACCCATCTCTTTCAATACCCGGTTTTCATCCAAGATGGCAAGATGCGGATTGCCGGTTTGCTCCTTGTCAAAAAACGGTGATACAAGCGGAGTGGTGACTATTTGATGAAGAAAGGTTGCCATAGTACCCGGATCTGCCTCAACACCATAGCGTTCGCATTCGTTTTTTATCGAGTCGGAAAGCTCCTCTGCCAGCAAAAGCTTATCAAAAGGTATGGTTTCCAAAAGAGCATGGATCACATTTCCAAACCGTGGACCTATCGGCAATTCGAGAATCTGTTCATCGTTACCCTCTGCCGAAGTCGTGACCTGATCAGTCCGGGTCTCATCAACTTGCCTGATGGTCAATGAGGCCAAAGCAGAATAACTTGCCATACTCCAGTTCTGCTGCAGACTTCTTCCTGAAGGCTGTTTCGCTGAATACAGACCTTCAGCATGCCGAGTAGACGGTAATCGATTGGCTCCTGAAAATCTATCGGCCTCAATGAGCTGATATTCACTCTCTGTCCGCTGGCAGAATTGATTGAGTCTCTCCTGCTGCTCCTCAAAAGAGACCCTGTTTTTAGAAAAAAGCAGGTATCCAAGCGCCGAATTAAACGAGTCGTCCACCAACCCATACGACTGAACATCGGCCCATAGTATGTACGACCGCAATGAAGCACGAGTAAGCGCCACATAGCAGAGCCGCAACTCCTCTGCCATCTGTTCCCGGATCGCTCTTTCCTTCCTCTCTTGAAAAGCTGAAGAGCCAAGGTCAACAACCAGTTCCTGCTCTTTCGTATGACAACTGACCAGAGAAGTCTCTTTGTTCAACCGGTTGGAACGAAACCAGAGGAAAGGACAGAAGACCACAGGATACTCCAGCCCTTTTGCACTATGCATGGTAACGATTTTTACCGCCTTCTTATCACTTTCAAGCCTGAGTTCAGTCTCATCCATGTTCTGGCGCTCTTGCCCCATTCCCTTCAACCAAAGAAAAACCTGCTCGGGTCCGTAGCCTTCTCTGCTCTCCACGGCCTGAATCAGGTCCATCAGATGAAGTATATTGGTCAATCGCCTCTCAGGTATTTCACTCTCAGCCAGATTCTCAAAAACCGTTTCATTTTCAAGAACAGAGGTCATCATCGACCAGAACCCCTGTAAATGCCACTGCTGGGAATAGGCGTAAAACCGGTTGATAGTGCTATCAAAACGATCATCATCGTTAAATAAGCGGTAAAGCTCCTGGCCGCTGAAACCAAACCAATCCAGTGAGAGAGCTGTTTTGAGTTTCTGAATATCACCTGGTGAGCAAAGAGCCTGCATAAGCAGAAGGACCTGCCCGCATTCAATGCTTTCATATACACTTTGACGTCCGGTGACTACAGCAGGAATTCCAGCTCTTGAAAAGGCAAGCCTGAAATGCTCCGCCTGACTGTTGGTCCGAACCAGAACCCCGATATCTTTTGGTGACAGCGAGAATTCTTCTCCATTTTTGCAGATACAATAACCATTTTCGGTCGACAGAAGCGTTTCGATCTCGCCAATAACAGCGCCACATATGGCATCAGCAGCCTTTGCTGAACTCCACCTCCCTCCCTTTTTCTCCTTATTGAGATCAAGCTGCCAGAGATGAGTGGAAGAGGTCTGCTGCTGTTGTGCTGCCTTTAGATAGAATTGTGTTTCCTTAAGAGCGCTCTCTACCGAATGATAGGATAACTCAGTGAAGAGAAATGGATTGGGATGTGCTGAAAATAAGTGGTTTACACACCGAATCAGTTCAGGATGAGACCGATAGTTTTTCTGAAGTGTCAGACGATGATCAGCAGCCTTTCTGGCCTTAAAATAGGAAAAGATATCTGCGCCGCGAAAAGTGTAGATCGCCTGTTTTGGATCACCTATCAGGTAAAGATACTGATTCAACGTGTTGAAGATTGTTGAGAAAATATGATACTGGGTAAGATCTGTATCCTGGAATTCATCAATGAGACCAACCTGATAACGTTTGGCAAGAGAAGCTCCAAAATCTCGCCCTTTTCTTCCCTTTAGAGCCTCGGATAATTGGCGAATCAGATCATTAAAAGAAATTGCCCCGAGATTTCTCAACCGTTTATCGACTTCAACATGGAGTTGGAAAAACAGATCAACTCGTAAACCCAGAACAAGAGCCTCGACTGCTCGATTAAAAGCAATAATTTCTTTTTCCGGTAACGGCCAATCAGCCAAAAAATTCTTTTTCTTCTCCTCCGATCTCAACCTTCTGCCATCCAGCTGGCCAAGAAGATATTGGCGTTCAAGACACTCTATTTTGTCAGGCAGCTGTTCCGCCTTATCAAAAAAATAGCTCTCAATATCGGCCCACCAGCGTGAGAACTTGCCAGCAAAAACCGGCCTGAACTTATTCTCTTCAACCCCACTGTTAAAATAGGCCTGTAAACTATGAGTATTTGCTGAAAACCAGGCGGCCATCTCTTCATATGCCTGGTCAAAAGCAGCCAACACTTCTTCAAAAGGCGGTGTATCAGGTTCTATCCGAACATCACCCAAGGAGCTGTAGCCAACACTTTCCAGCAAGGACTCGGGAGAATTGTAGCGACTTGTGAGAATAGCACAGTAACGGGGCTTGAGATGATACATCTGTCTGCGCCAAAAATCGTAGACGACCTCAAGACGGGTCTGGCTTAGATCGGGAACGAGCTCCACATCAAACAGCTGGCCCGATTCCAGCGAATGTTCCTGCAGCATCCTCTGGCAGAAACTGTGGATGGTGTGGATGGAGGCCGAATCGATATCGAGCAGGGCCTGTTCAACAAGCTTGACAAACAATTCTTTGTCATCAACTTTGTTCGCCCAGCGATTAAGAGTATCATCATCCTGGGGAATCACCCGTCCCATCAGGACATCTCTTGCCACTCGAATACGAATTCGGATACGTTCTTTGAGTTCTTCGGTGGCTGCCTTGGTAAAGGTAACAATCAGAATCTGGTCAATGGGAATCTGCAACTCTGTGACACAGCGCAGGACCAGCATGGATATAGCATAGGTTTTTCCAGTGCCCGCGCTGGCTTCAATAAGATTTATTCCCTTATGAAGCTCTGCTTCTGCTGAGTCAAAAATCTGCATGGATGCCGGTAGCTGTTTGTTTTAGTACCGACGTTCCTCTCTCAATGAAACCGATGCTCGAATTATTTTGAACCCATAAATAGATCATCTATGGTGAGGCGCCGGATTACTGCGTCAAGATAGAGCGCATGATATCATAGTTGGAGTCATTGGACGAAACAAACTTTTTCAATCCCATTGCTGTAATAACATCGGAATCACTTGTCAGTTTGAGCATGCACTGGGTAATCATCTTTCGATGCTCCTCAGGCATAGTCCTCGACACAGAAAAAGCCCAGTTTGGCAGCCAGGCTGTTGGGGTTAAGACCTTAATTGAATTGGGAACGATATATTTATCAGCCTTATGCAATGCTGACTCACGAATAAAACCGGCATCAACATCGCCGATTGAAACGGAAATAATCACATTTTCCTGTTTATTATCGGCTGCGGATACTAGCTCAGTGTCTGTCTCCACATTAATGCCATTTTCTTTTGCTGTAATCTTCTGAGAGAGAAAACCACCAGCGGATGTTTTGCCGACAATCATGATCTTTTTATGCTTCAACTGCCCCAAATCCGTAATCTGCGAATCGGGTCTTACAATAACAATCCCCCTGAACTTCTCTCCACTTGCTCCTTTAACTGCCATGGCAACTACTTCATGGCTACTGTCAACATTGACATAGACCAATGGGTTTGAATAACCGATCTGAATTTCATCCGCTTTCAGCGCCTTTTCGTATGCAGTGAAGTCATCAGTCAGAACAGGCCTGATCGTCAGCCCCGTTTCCTTAGACAGATACTCGGCCACCGGATTGATCATTGCCCGAATTTTATCCGGAAAATACCTGGGCAGCATAGAGAGCTTATAAACAGTCTGGGCATGAGCCGGACCTGAAAATAGAATAAAAGACAGACAAAGTGCTGATATAATATAGTGTATTCTCTTCATGGCAAAATTCAATAATAGACGTTTTTTACTTCTCTCCCCAATTCGTTCGGGGAATTAATTGTTGCTGGCAAAACTTTTACTGTATTTCCGGCAAAGGAAGACCCGCCGCCTGTCGAACAGGGTTATATTCCGTATCATCTGCAGGTCGAAGGCTATCGACCTTCAAAGCTCTCAACACTGGATGGTTCTTCTGTATTTGCGACAACTTCTGCTTTATCAATTTTTTAAACGACTCTGGCAAGGAGCGCTTTACAGATAAAGCCCAGTTCGGCAGCCAGGCAGTCCGCTTGATCACTGTTATAGCGCTTGGCGGTACAAATTTCTTCACACGTCCCAAGGCCGACTCCCTGATAAATCCTGCATCGGCATCTCCGGAATAAACTGCAAAAATCACATTTTCCTGCTTATTTTCAACCGCTTCCATCAATTCAATGTCTTTATCAATATCAATACCTGCTTCCATAAGAGTCAACTTCTGCGATAGAAAACCGCCAGCCGATGTTCGACCCACAAAGGAAACTCGTTTCCCTCTCAACTCATCAACAGAACCGATCTGGCTCCCTGCTCGAACAATGATAATTCCTCGAAATTTATCACCGGATGCTCCTTTCACAGCCATGGCAATAACTTCATGCTCATTTGAAGCCAAGGTGTATATATATGGGTTCTGATATCCAACTTCTATCGTCCCATTCTGCAATCCTTTTAAATACTGGTCAAAATTGCTTGTCAGGTACGGCTCTACCTTTGTTGAAGCCGACAGGTGATTGGCCAACGGTGAAATCCGTTTAAGGATTTCCTCGGAGGAGTATCTGGGAAGCATTGACAGTTGATAGGTTTCAGCCATTAATCTTCCTGCACCACACAAGAACAGAACAGCTGCTATTACCAGTATTCCATATCTTCTCATCATTCCCCCCTATACATAGACAGTCTGCAACCTATCCCTGCAAACGTTTCAAAGCACCCCTGATGGAAATACGCATCCGATCCAGTGAATGACCAAGGTCACGGACTTCTCTTGGACCTTTAGGAAGGATCTTTTCATCAATTTCGCCCAGGCTGATTCTATCCGCCATCTGGGTTAGATCCTGAAGCGGCTTAGAAATTGATCTAGCCAGGATTGTAAAAAGGATCATTCCAAAAATGAACAGACTAGAAATTACCATAAGCAGTGGAATAATCGTCTTTTTAACCGCTGCTTTAATATCGGCAGTATACAGACCAACATGTACTTCACCGCCTACTTCACCGAGCGAGATGGCCACATCGTAAACCGGCTGGCCACCAATGGTGAATTCGGCACTTTTTTCCTTTTCATTGGGATTGAGATTGTTTCTTCTGGCCAGTTCCTGTGGAAAGCCGGCTTTATTGACCATCTCCATAAAAGTAGCCTGAAAAAGAGACGGTTTGGAAAAAACGCCGGCGATGACGATATTTCGCTTATTGATTACCGAAGCATAGGCAACACCCGGCAACTGGGCGACACGCTCAGCTTCCTGGTTTACTCTCAAATAATTCCGAACGAGCAACGGCTGCTTGACCGCTCCTGAAAACGATTTTGAGATAGCTGCTGTTCGCAGATCAATCTGCTCATTAATCAGCGGTGGAATATACTGCTTATTCACAAACACCAGTAAGACCGCCATCAAGAGGAAACTCAGAAGAAAGGTGACACTCAAAATACCCTGGAGCGGCATACCTTTAGATTTTTGAGCATCCGCAACAGGTGGTGTTGCTGAAGCCGTACTCTCAAAACCTCTCATTGACCCACTCGTCTCCTCAATCGGAGCTGAAGTAGTATCAGTATCAAAATCAAGCTGATCGTCAAAATCCGACCAGTCATCAGCTGTTTCTTCCGTCTGTTCAGCCTCTTCATTTAAGATTGAATCAACAAAATCGAAATCCGTTTCCGATTCCATTGCTTCGGTTTGCAAAGGCTCTGGTTCAGACTTTGTAACAATGATATTGTGAGAACACTTTTTACATTGAAATTGGCTGGTCGCAGCCTTCAAGTAATCATCATTAATGACATACTGCTGATTACATTGTTCGCAAGAAACTTTCATACCTTTGTCTCCATGTTTCCCCGTTCAACTTTTTCAAGATAACGATTCCACAAATTACGCTTTTGGGCGTTCTATGATGTTTTTATTCATTCGCTGGGCAACGTACGTATATTGGTCATATCAAAGATGAAGTTAATAATCAATGAATTTTCATGACAATAACCACAATCAGGAATATGAATGGTGATTCATTTTCCTGGCCGTTATTCCGACAGCATACATAATCAAGGTATCAATACGTTATCACCATCGACAATGTTGGCAGCCAAGCAAACTTTTTCAAGGACCAGCTCGCAATACTCTTGAAATTGATCCCCCGGAATCGCTTCAGAGTTCATACCGCCATATAGCAATTGCCATTCCGGTTCGCGAACAGAAGATTCATAACGGTTTTTTTTCATCTGACTGAGAATAGAATTACGGGTATCAGCCAGTGCTTTTTTTTCAGGAACACCTTTTCTGAGTTGTTGTAAATAATGCCAACCTTGTTCAACAAACAGGTCAACCGGCCTTCTCCAGCCCTGCTGGAACACTTCCACCAGTTCTGCCAACGATAACGGCGGCTCATCTTTGTGCTCAAAACAGATCCATCTGTCCTGTGCAATCACATGTACTTCTCCTGCTTTGGGCAAAATCTCCGCTCTCAGTAAGGAGTAGAGATATCCATGGAGGATATCTCTAGCCTTCAATTTTGCGTACCTGAAAACGAGCATCCCTTTTTCATATTGATCTGTCAGACTCCCGTTTAAACGATACTGTCCCACATTGAGATCGACACCAATATCGACCTGTCTGGTGCCGACATCAGCCCCACGAATGGTCGAAATAAACGGCTCCAACTCAGCACATTTCTCCCTAAAAGAAAGGTGCCCCGGAGTCCCCAGCGGCCAATCCCCTGCAACCTGCATTCTGAACAGGCTGTCCTCCATCCCATAGCCTGCTAACAGATCGGCTACAATTTCCTGATCGACAAGATAGTTGTCAAGGCCCTCGAGTTTAAACTGTTCGAGTTCTTTCACCTCTTCCCGGGTTTTATCAAGTCGTATACCGAGTCGCTCCCGAACAAACCATCTCTGAGGATTGGCATAAAAAGACAAAAGGGAGCCCAGAGCTATCGTCTGATCCGGTTTTTCATCCAGCTCCCCAGACCACCATGGATCTGTTTTTGGTATTGAGCCGCTCAGTTTCTCTGCCACCTGGCAATAATATTCATTGTAGCTGACTAGAGGACTATCACCGGTAAAATAGTCGGGGTTAAACGGCTGCAAGGGATGGTTTTCTACAATATCACTAATCCCATAGCCGTATTCCAACAGTTCCTGGAGTTCGGTAATCGTTACTGATGGCGGGATAGACTCGTTGGTCTTCTCCGACTGCCCCACATAACTGACATAAAAACGTCTTCTCGCAGCTAAAAGAGCCTCTAAAAACTGATACCTGTCATCTGTTCGTTTTGAACGATCTCCCGGCTTATGAGACTCGCCCATGAGATCAAAAGTAGCATAGTTGTCTCTTGCAGGAAAAACACCATTATCAAGACCGATGAGGCAGACACACTGAAAGGGAATAGACCGCATGGGCAACATGGAACAGAAGGTTATACCACCACGAAGAAAACCGGAACTCGACCTTGACTGAGCCGCTTTAGATTGAAGCCACTGTTCAATTACAGCAAACTCAAGCAATTCTTGATGAAAATAGCCATAACTGCTTTCAAGTTCGGTTAACAGTCCTCGCAACTCAAGGTATTCGGCCTCGTCCTGATGGAAGAACATATTTTCAGCATAATAAACAAGCAGCCTCGACCACTGGGCCAATGTCCGTGGGCTGGAGATATCTGTTCTTGCACGCCCAACCAGCTCAACAAATCGACAAAGTCCTCCCAGTGGCTGTGATCCGCTGCCCTCAATATCTTGATATGGCAGGATACCATCAACAATTTCCTCCGAATCAATGGCATACCCCATCAACAATCGCTCAAGGCCACTGCTCCAACTCGTCTCGTCAAAGTCCGGCAGACCGAGATCACGCCGATGATCACCTGAAAGTCCCCACCTGATCCCAACAGCTCTCACCCAGTGACGCAACAGATCGAAATCGGCAGAAGAGAGGTCAAATGCGGGATAAACTGATGGTTGAAATAACAATTCCAGGAGCTTGCTCCAGCCAAAACGTCCCTTCAGCATTTCCACAAAGTCTAAAAAAACAGCCATCACAGGATTGCGGATAGCTGTTGTCCGGTCACTGACCGAATGCGGTATTTCTTCAAAAACCGAAGGGATTAACTGGGCATATTCACCAATATCGGGGGCCATGACAACAATATCCCGAGGTTCAAGCGTGTGATCAGAGTGAAGCCAGTCAAGGATATAATCTTTTAAGATCATCATCTCCCTGATTTTTGTATGAGCGGAGATGATTTGTATTGAGTCGTCTTTCAGGACAATCATAGCCTGATCATCGCCTGTTGTTACTTCTCCTTCAAGCAGATCGGCCTGTATTTTATGAAGCAAGAATGGTTCAGAATCATTGACCGGTTTTTCAAACGATTTGAACTCTAACTCAAAGTCAACATGCTCAAGAAGCATCTCCTGGAATTCACTGCCCTGCCGACCTAGCGTTTCAAGAAGTGGATGAGGAATATCAGGCTTCGTTTGTATCCGGTCATCTCTTTTAAGCGAAGATATTTCCCGGGCAATCCGACGGCGCCTTGAATCGAGATGCCCCCAGTAGTTTTTGCATGGAGAAAGAAGATAGAGATGGATCTGGCTGTGAAGAGCAAGACTGCTGATAACATCGAGGAAAAGCGGTGGCATACTGTGAAGGCCGAATATGGATATTCGCCCAGGCAGCAACTGAGATAAATCCTCCTCTCTTCGAAGCTTCTTTACAAGTTGCTGAATAAGAACACCTCGATGGGGAGAAACGGAGTCGTCATCCTGCAACTGTTTCCAGAGCGCCATTTGCCATTTTTCCGCAGAATGTTTGACAAAAGTTTTGCCAACATCCCAGGATTGCAGCATATCAGGGCGCATCAGCTGATACTGGTCAAAGATATTGGCAAGTTTGCGGGCCAGTTGATACCGCTTCAGCTGGCTATTTTCCCCTTCCAGGTAACTTCTTAGTGACCTGTACACAGGATGGTCAAGGTTACGCAGCAGTTTCTCGAGCCTCCAGGTTAACACCTCTCTATCAAAATAGTCGGGGGCAATCCCCATGCCCAGCCGGTTGGCTATCAGGTCGACAAAGCCCAGCGGAAGCAGGTAACTGAAATTACACCAGCAACCGAACCGGTCGGCTAGATTCTGCGAGAGCATCCTCTCCATGCCACGACTCTGAATAAGAAAAATCTCCTTTTCAAAGATGGAAACCGAACGATCAGAATCGATAACTTCCGCTAAGTGTTGAACCAGATTCTCTGTCCTGTTAGAAACATGCAGATAGAACATAAATGATTATATCCATACAGCTATCAAGTGAACTCCAAGGGTGCTTTTGGGTGGGTGTTCATGAAACATGATTTGCCGTAATAAACCCTTCTTTCCTGTTGACCAGCAGTCTCACATTTCAGTCAAAACAAACCGTCATTATTTCACCCCGGTATATTCAAAAATTGCGTAGACAAAGCCTACGATAATTCCTATGGTAAAAAACAGGCGTAGCCGCCTGTCCCAAGGAACCTTCTTCCCGCCGGCCATATATTGCAAGGTCGCGACAATGACAAGGGTAATGCCCACCACATAGGGTGCTGTAATCATCATCTGATAGAGGGTTGAACGGGCAGTAACCAGAAGATCCGGGGATGGTCGAAGGTTAAACAGCACATACACAAAAGCAATAATAATGAGTGTAAATCTTTCTTTTACAATAGACATATGAAACCTCTTGTACCCCTCTATTTTCCGGGCACCACTCTGGATGCCTCAACAGGCCTCTCGTTGGTATCCTGTTTTGAAGCAATTCAATGTCTGGCACCGGTAGCCCCACTGCCGGACAAGACCTTTCTTCCTCCAACTGATCCTTTCATGGATACGGGTTTCTGTCAAGTGCATATCCCATGTCCTTTACCACCGGATGATCAAAAAGGTTTTATCTATCTGCTCAAAGAAATCCGAACTCACGGTTCTGATTTCGTCAGCCAGCTGAAAATGGCTACAATTGCCTCCGTTTCAACTCTTGGCCAACAGCAAAAAGAGTCTTCCGGAGGAATCCTGTCTACTCTCTTTTCTCAGACAGACTCTGTCAGGCAGGAAGAGGACAAACAAACCGCCCTTGAACTCTGGCAGGCCAGACTCATCCTGAAACTGGCTGAAATAATCGACCTGGAAGATAATAGCCTCAGCAAACAGATAAGCTCCATCGATTCCCTCCAGGATGAAATGATCCAGAATCTGCAGGGAGAAAGTGATAGTGATGCTTTTAAACTGGGCTTTTCAAAGTCACCATCTTCTTCAGCAGTTATCTCTTCAGAACAGGACAGCCTCAGATTAAAATCCTGGCTGACTCTGTACCACCATTGGGACGCACCGGAAATCCCGGTTTGGGTATGCAAGGAAAAAACGGCTGCCGAAACCCTTTTTGAAACGTATGAGAACAAACAGAACCAAAAAGCAAAAGAGGCCTTTTCCCTCACTCTTCCGACAATAGGAACAGCAGATCACAACAGCATCTTCACAACACTAAATGAATTTCGGGACACGACAGCCGCGCTTCGGGCCGGAATTGGTGAGCAGATTGGACGACTATTGACTCCTGTGTCAACGATGAAGAAAGAAGCTGATGACCAGGATAATGAGTGGCGAGAGGCTGTCGATACATTTTTCCCGCAACCTCAATATGGCCGTATAGTTCTTACAGCCACTCTTTTGAGTGATATCACATTTGACTCACTGCTTGATAAACAGAGTGAAGGCCTGTCTTCTCACACAAATGCACTGTTATGCAGCCTTGATCGGAAATCTCATTGACCGGAGCTACAGTACTAACGGATGCTCACGATTATGGACTTTGTTTGAGAAAAAGAGACAGGTTAAAATAAAAGCGCAACAGAGCTGTCATATGAGGCCATTTTACTTTTCCTGAAACACATTAATCAGCTAAAACAGCAATTCTCAAAGACGATCTACTTGCAACAGGTATATGGATTGATCGTTGTGACCGGACAGTGAGCTGATTTCACGACCTTGTCCGCAACACTGCCGAACATGACCTTTTCCAGGCCCTTATAGCCATGGGTTCCCATGACAATCAGATCACCTTTTTCCTCTAGAGCATAGTCGGTAATCTGATCGGCAACATCACCGAGCAGCACTGTATTTTTAAAGGAAGTCACTCCACTCTTTTTGCACAGTTCTTCATACTCCTGGCAAAATGACTCCATCTTTTTCTCGGCGTTGATGTGAAGATCCCTCTCCAGGTTCGGCATATTCATTTCAGGCACAAAAAAACCGGAATAATCTTCAAAATTCTGGACGACAAAAATGAATATGAGAGATGCTTTGAACGATCCGGCAATATAGATAGCCGACCTGGCTATAAAATCGGCATTCTTTGAAAAATCAACCGGTGTAATCACCTTCTTGACAGTCAAATTTCTACCCATATCATCCTCCATAGCTGAAGATTATTCAAAACAGCTCATTTGTCCTGCTATATAATAACACCGTTCCTACTCATATTTCATAGTTAACATCTTTTACCGCAAAGATATTATCATATCTCTTAGTTAAATTATCCCACACAGGACTAATTTTTTCAAATAAGTGAAAGGAAAATTTACTCACAAAACTCGTTATCGATTGTAATACTATCTTCAAATTGGGAGGTGTACTCGTTCCGCAGCTGATCGAGGTAGTCCTGGTAATACTCCTTGCCCAAACGATAAGACTTGTAGACGTTGTAAAGTTTAACCGATCGCAGATGGATCTGGGGAGACCAGCGAGGTTTCCGGCAGATGCTGCCTCTTGTCATCATAAGAATTGTTTCGGGATCCATTTTCGACAGTATTCCCAACTTCAACAGAAGCGTTTCCGGCAGGAGCTGAACGACCATGGTGAACCATTGCGCCAGCTTCAGCGGGACCGGGATAAAAATTGCATGACGACCTCCCAGCGCACGTCTTGAGGAAAAAAAGATCATTTCCCAGGTAAGCTGCTCCGGGCCGCAGGCATGAAGGATGGGCGGACAATCAATGTCTTTCCGATTCATGACACGAACGGCGCCGATGGCAAGCTCACGACAAAACACCGGCTGAATAAAACCTCCAAAAATATAAAAGATAAGAGGTATCTTCGATATCTGTTCAAGAAGCAGATGACCTCGCTCAGGTTCATACACTACGTTTGGCCTGATGATGACCCGATCAAGATCATCCATCTCAAGCAATGTTTCATCGGCCTTCTTTTTCATAGCCGGATAGTCAAATTTATCCGCATCAGGCCAGTTGACTCCAGTGGTTGAAATTTGAATAACCCTGATCCCCGACGAAGAAAACCCCCTCTTCCCCACAGTTTCATTAAATTTCCGAACAGCTTCAAATAAAGCCATTGGCGAGGTGAAATTGACATTTTCAATAGATTGATTACCAAAGCTATTGGCAATTCCGGCATTGTTGACAATGCCGTCGACCTGGAGTTTTTCAAGCCTCTTTAACCAGACAGCCGGATCAACATCATTATTGAGATCAACCTTGATCAACTCAACTCCTGGAAAATTAAGCTGTTTTTTGGCCTTATCCAGATTACGAACTCCGCAGACAACCTCAAAACCAGCCAGTGAAAACTCTTCAACAAGGGCCGGTCCGATAAAGCCGGTGGCACCAACGATAAGAATCCGTTTCTTCAATATCTTTTCCTTTCTATATTAAAATAGTTTCGGAATGAAACATGCCACATTTTGCTTATATCGGTCATACGGCTCACCAAAACGGAGCTTCAACTCCTTTTCCTCAATGAGCTTTATATAGCCAAGACCCAACAACATACCAAACAGCATACAAAATAGTCCTGTTACCAGTGAATCAAACCAAATTCCTAAAACGAGGAAATAGTGATCCGTTCCCAATTCAATTGGGTTACGAATAAATGCGTACGGGCCGGATGTCACCAGTTTTTTGGTCGGCGCAATGGGCGCCGGTGTACCTTTGCCGTCAAACCACAAGACATACAGTGACCAGCACATCAGCACCAGGGAAATGCACCCTGCAATCACCATCACACTGTACTCCACCGACCGACTCAAACCTAATGGCATTAATGTGCCCAGGTATCGCGCAGGGAAAAAGAGAAAAAACGGAGATATAATAAGAAAGACAATCGATCCCGGCACCATGGAAAGAAGCCTGTACATCACCGAATAGTCTTTCCCGGTAAATCGCAGCATGATTTCAAATAGTTTATCCATTCGATCACCACCCGTCCATTATAATCAAATACATTTACTGAAACCTGAATCCGTGAGCGTCCAGCTGTGCTGTAGCTGAAAGTGATCGATCCGGCCAGTTATAGTTGGCTATACTGGCTGGTTTGAGCGCTTTCAGATGCGGTGCAGGTGGACGCTCACGGATTTAGGTGAGATTTTGTTTGGCACCTCAAGCCCCGTATGTTAAGAATGGCAAGATACTACAATGTGACCATATTTGCCAGGAGCTACCATGAAAATATCTGCCATTTCCATAAGTGAGAGAAAAGGAATCCGTAAAAAAAATGTCGAGTCGGCCGTCCTCGTTGAGAACTTCGGCGTTGAAGGGGATGCCCATGGCGGTAAATGGCACAGGCAGCTCAGTTTTCTGGCTCAGGAATCTATCGATTTCATGCGGGAAAAGGGCCTTGATGTAGTGGCCGGCAACTTCGCTGAGAATATAACAACCACCGGCATCGACCTGCCCAACCTGAAAGTGGGGACCCATCTGCAGGTTGGCGAAACTGAAGTGATCATCTCTCAACTGGGCAAAGTCTGCCACCATCGCTGCGCTATTTATCACCAGGCTGGGGACTGTGTCATGCCACGAGAAGGTATCTTTGCTATCGTCATTAAAGGCGGCACGATTAAGCTCGGTGATCCTATCACAATTCTCGAAACACGCTCAACTAGTGGGGGGATTGTCGGCACAGGGGCCGTGGAAAATGAATTTGGCGACCAGTTAAAAGAAACAATGGTCTCCAACTTCTCCTGCGCCTTTGTTCGCTTTGATCGGCTCAATAAAGAGCAGGACAACCTGCCCGCCATTCTCAATGATCTTACCGACCTTCAAAAGATCGACCATGTCCTGCTTTATGATCCGGACGGGCTTCACCAGATGGCCCTTGCCGGCTATCAGCTATCTGACAAACAGCAAAACAGCTACACGAAGGATAACACCACGATTTATTATTGCCGAACGATGGAAGATGCAAGACAGTTTGAGTTACTCAATAATTAAGCTATCAAATCATTCTTCTATATATTGCCGACCCTCTCTACTGCTGTGAAAAGCTGACATCAGGAAAGACACCAGTCACCTCGGTTCTGCCTTCTTTCCTGTCAAGCTCAGGCTGGGTATCCGTACTTTTTCCTCTTTCCAGCAGATAAGCCGCTTTATTTTTTTCCAGGCAGGTCTCGGGTTCAATGGTCCATCCCGCAGCCAACCTTTTCTGTTCTTTTTTCATGGCCCGGTACACATAGCTGCCGGCCAGTGGCGCAATCAACCTGGGTTGCCACCCGAAGGTGCTATATATCTCTTGAAGAAGATTCCCTAGTTTTCGGCTGAGCAATCTGTCTTTTCGATACCATTTTTTCATGGCCCAGACAGCGCCGGCATACATGGTACGCAGCGGTTTTACCTCGGCCAGATAACGGTTGCGAATACGTGTATCGGAGCTCGCCTGATATTTTTTCCAGCCCGCAAGGGTCGTTCTGATGAGACGAAAGAGACTCGGTCCATTGATTTTAAAATCCTGTTCAAAAGCGTTTAGCAGATACTCTTCTTCATAACCAGCTGGAATATGGGGATGACGATGGTTGAATCGGAACTGGCCGTGACTGTCGGAAAGTTTGATCTCCTCCTTCGGCAGCAATGTCCCTTCCTTTTTCAGTTTTGCATGCAGAGGTGTGCCGTGGTTGGCTGTATAGAGCATAAACTGATGAAAATCGACAGTATGGGAGATAGCATACTCTATAACATCACCAATATTTTCAGGAGTGTGTTCTTCAAGTCCGATAATAGAAGAACCAAGCACCCGGATACCGTGTTCTTGTAGTTCGGACACAAGGTCTCTGGTCTCAATGCCTGCCAGTTTTGCATATTGGCTTTTACGCCCCTCCAGCCCCATCCAGACCCATGAGATCCCAAGCTCTACCAGCTGCTCTATGGAGTACGAACGCAAAACACGAGCAGAGCTGAAGATATAGAGAGACCAGCTCTTTTTTTGCCTTTTCATCTCAGCAAGTAAACCGAGCGCTCTTTTACGGTGAAGGAGGAAATTTTCATCCAGGATAAAAAATGAACGTGTTTTCAGCTTCTTTTCAAGCCCAACCATCACATCAAACAACTCTTTTCCGGTCTCATAAAAATTCTTAAAATTCCCCTTGCCGCCAAAAAGTGCGGAAGTCGAACAAAAATTACAGCCCATGGGACAACCGACAGAAGGGACAACTATGGCCGCTGTATCTGCTGCATTGGCAGTAAGGGTGTGACCCAGGATTCTTGTCTTGGTGGCAGAGGATACTGCAGGATGCTTAACCTTTTTTCTCGCATCCTGTCCGAGATATCGTCTAAACCATTCAATTCCATCGCCTCGAACGATATGATCTGCATCCAAAATCTCATCCACATCATCCAGGTTACTGATATGACCGCCTATGACGATCACTGCCCCCGGTTGATGCTGGCGGATCAGTCGGCACATTTTTTTTACCTTTTCAACATTGGGAATAATCGAACTCAGACCGATCACATCATATTGGTTCTTGCTGATGGTGTTAACAAAGGTATCAAGATCAGGAAAGTCGAGGAGTGTGCATGGAGCATCTATATTTTCCTGTATCATCAACAGGCCAAAGGATCGATGAAACATCCGCAAGGAGAAAACCCCCTGTGCGCGGGTGACTTGGTTATGATACAGCTCCATAGGATTGATCTTGCTGCTGCCATACTCATCATCCTGGGCATAAGGACCAAAAACGGATGATAAAAGAACCTTTGCCTTATTGCCAAGATGATGGACAGGGTGCTCATTTGTCATTATTGTACCTTGTGTGATGAATTGATCTGAATAAATATCTTATGTTGTGAAGATGATCATAAGGTACTCATCTGACTTAAGAAAGTGATGACAGCAAAATGACAATTCTTTTACAAAAGAAGAGCAATAGATGAAGCGCACACTCTGGTTCCTCCATCCCGTTGCCATTTTTATTTTTTCTATTATCGCCCTTGCTCTCTCCCTTTTTCTCTACATCTACTGGTATGTTGAAGCGAGCACCGGCTTAAGACGGGTGATTGAAAAGACCAACCTGGATCCTGAACAGTTTATCGCCTGGCAGACATGGGTGGTCATCATGGTCCTGTCCATTCTTGTAGGAATCATTCTGGTCGGTATTATCCTGGTCTTCGTCTATCAGAGAAAGACTCTTGCCCTTTACAGCTCTCAACATAAATTCATCAACAGCTTCACCCATGAGCTGAAAACCCCGGTCACCTCCCTAAAGCTCTACCTGGAAACAATGGCAAGGATCGAATTGCCACGAGACAAGCAGAAAAAATATCTCGGCTATATGGTTGACGATGTGGCTCGTCTGACGGACAATATCAACGGTATTCTCAATCTGGCACGACTTGAAGCAAAGGTTCCGGGTGTAAATTTTGTTGTTGTGAACCTGGTAGAGGAGGTGGCTTCCTTCTTACAGAAAAACAAGCAGTTGTTTCGCAACTGTGACATCCGGGTTGAGCCTTCACAGCAAGAACACTACTATTGTTCCATCAACATTGATCTCTTCCAGATGATGCTCATGAATCTGTTGTCAAACGGTATCCGCTACAATGAACAGGAGCGGCCCGAAGTCACAATAAGCTTCAAGCAGACGAAGCACACGGTCCATCTTCATGTTGCCGACAACGGTATTGGCTTTAACAAGTCCCAGGCCAGAAAGGTTTTTAAAAAATTCTTTCAGATTGAACAGCAAGCCCTTACCCATGCCGGAGGAACCGGCCTTGGTCTGTACATGGTTGATCAGGCGGTCAGGCTGCACAAAGGCAAAATCACCGCGCGAAGTGACGGACCGGGCAAAGGATCAGAGTTTATTGTCTCGCTGCCGAGAAAAGAACCAGAAGAGCAATCAGAAATCTCCTAAGAACTCAGACATGGATCTCAGATGAACAGAATGGATAAAAAAAGAATATTGCTCATTGAAGACGATCCCCATATCGCCGAGGGTCTCGTCTTTAACCTGGAACTGGAAGGGTATGAGGTTAAAAGTGTCGAAAACGGAATAGGCGGCCTTACCACCTGGAAACAATGGTGTCCCCATCTTATTATCCTCGATTTGATGCTGCCGGACATGGATGGTATGCAGATCCTGAAAAACATCCGCCTAGAAGATGAGCGGTTGCCCATCCTGATCCTGTCGGCCAAAGGTGATCCGGCAGACAAAATCGATGGCTTTGTTGATGGAGTTGACGATTATATGACCAAACCGTTCAACTTAGAAGAGCTGTTGCTGCGGATCGAACGGCACCTGCTCCGGGACAGGTGGCAACAGGAGCAAGCCTCAACTGGCAACACAACAAATACACACTGTTACCGCTTTGGCAGCAATGAAATTGATTTTTCCACCGCACGAGCCAAATCCGGCACCAAAACCTTTGAGTTGACAGAACAGGAACTCAAGTTGCTCAAACTCTTTATAACCAACAGAGGAAAACCGCTGGCCAGAAGCCGGTTGCTGGAGATCGGCTGGGGGTATAGCAAGGGGACATCAACCCGCACCGTGGACAATTATATTGTCCGCCTCAGAAAATATTTTGAGGTTGATCCAAAAAACCCTCGCTACTTTATCAGCCGCCGTTCGCTCGGGTATATCTTTGACCATGACGACTAGTGTCGTTTCAATGATGAACTGTCGTAATATGCGCAGAAATTTGTCATGTCAGTAAATTGTTGGCTTAAACCACATAGTGAAGCTCTGTGGCAGGCAAATAATTCACTGGTGTGGAAAAAAACAAGGCCAGTTCTCTCAGCTGCGCAGGTATCAGTGAAACAGACTGTTAATAATCTCTTTATACTTCTTCTCGATGATATGACGTTTTTTCTTTAAGGTGTTGGTCAGTTCATCGCCTAAAGTGAACTCCTTTTTAAGAAAAGCAATATTGTGGAGCCGCTCATGGGGTTTAAAGCCCTTTGTCGGGTTGAGCAGTTTGTTCATCTCTTTTTTGACATGCCCCAGGGCCGAGCTGTCTGAGAGAATTTCTTCACCCTCTTTCTTATATCCTTTCATCTTGGTTGAGATAAAGGCCCGAAGTTCATCGAGGTTAGGGACCAGCAGTGCTCCGAGCCCCTTTTTATCCTGGCCGACCAGAACGGCATCCTCTATAAAAGGAAACATGGTGATTGTGTTTTCTATTCTGGTTGGATCAATATTCTCACCACTGGACAGTACAATGATCTCTTTTGCTCTACCGGTGATCACCAGCTCATCGGTGATGGTCATTTTGCCAAGATCACCGGTTTTAAAAAAGCCGTCCCGGGTAAAAGATTTTTCATTTTCATCCCTGTTCTGATAGTAGCCCGGTGTCACCTGGGGGCCTCGAACTTCGATCAGGCCCTCTACACCGGCAGGTACCAGTTCTCCATCTTTTGAGACAACACGAAGATCGGTTTCAGGAACAGCAGGACCGACAGTGCCGAAAATCTCACAGTTGAGCCCTCTTCCGGCAATGGCCGGAGAGCATTCCGTCATGCCGTAAGCGTTGACAATACGAACCCCAACCGCGTCAATCCATTCTTCGAGATACTCGGCAAGAGTCCCGCCACCGCTGATCGCCAAACGCATACGGCCGCCAAACCGTTCCTGAACGACGGTCAGCTTCTTTTCGGCAAGCTTAAATAGAGGAAAGAGCAAGACCAACTTACAACCAGCCACAAGCTTTTGCCCCAACCCTGCTATTGCAGACCGCTTGCTGAATTGCGGCAAATGGTTGGCCATAACACGGCTGTTGCGGCGATAGCTGGCAGAAACAGTAACCAACATTTTAAATATTTTCGCCGCAGCGTTGCCTTTCTTTTTCACACCGGCCTGAACCTTGGAATAGAGCGACTCCCAAACCCGTGGCACTGTCGCCATCAAGGTCGGTTTATATTTTTCAAGATCGGCGGCAAACAGTTTAACCGATGAGTAGATAAGACAGGTACCCATATAGAGCGCACTATATTCAACGGTGCGTTCAAAAATATGCCAGCTGGGCAGAATTGAGAGCCAGGAATCTTCCGGGGTCAGCTTGATTATATTCGGCACATGTCGGACATTGTGCATGATATTGGCATGGGTCAGCTGGACTCCTTTGGGCATGCCAGTCGTACCTGAAGTGTAAATGATGGTCAGAACCTGCTCCGGTTTGATCAATTCACCATTCTTTAGAAAATTCTTAACATCTGTTGCCGTATAGGTCCTGTCACCCAACATTTCTTTATACGAGTAGCGGTTGGAAAACAGCGTATGCACTCCGTCACCGGTCATGACAAAGACACCTTTGAGCTGTTTGCAACCCTTGACAAACTCTGTATGCTTGGTGAGCAGAGCATCGGTCTCAACCACAAGGTAGGTAGACTCCGAATTTTCGATGATAAATTTCAGTTCCTGTGTCGGGGTATCCGAGCCGCGCGGTACATTGACCGCTCCAATGGAGAGAATTGCAAGATCGGTAACGATCCAGGCATACCGATTATCGGAGAGCAGCATCACCTTATCCCCTTCCGATATGCCCCGTTTTTTGAAACTGCGGGCCAGCAGCAGAACATCTTCAAACAATTTTTCATACGTGACCCGGATCTCCTGGTCTTCCGCTGTGTAGATATAGGCCAGATTATCCGGATAGGTCCTGCAGCTGTGGACAAGCATATCAAACAGTGTTGCGGGGGCCTGCTGAACAGGCACCAGATCGTAACCCACCAACTCGTCATGAATCATCTTTCTCTCCCCAATGAATTCCAATGGTTCCCATCATAAATTTCCTGTAACCCACTTTAACAAATCCAGCCCGCCGGAATTTTTCCGCCAGCTCTTCGGCAGAATAAAACTCCATGGTTGAACCTGTTAAATATCCGTAAGCCGCCTCGTCTCCTGCTATCAACCGCCCTAAAAGCGGGACAATATACTTTAAATAGAGGTTTATGAACGGATAGAGTACATTTTTTGCAGGTGGTGTCGTATCAAGACAGACCACCCGCCCACCAGGTTTCAACGTTCGTTGTACTTCTCTCAGTACCCGGCTTACATCATCCACATTACGGAGCAAGTAGCCGAAGGTAACCGATTGAAAAACAGCGTTTTGATACGGCAACATATTCGCATCGCATGATTGCCAGCCAATCGGCAGATCGGCAAATCGCTTCTTTGCCTCACCCAGCATATTCCAGGCAAAATCAGCGCCGATTATTTGGGCTTCTCTATACTGGTGCTGCGTCAGACAGGCGATATCACCGGTACCCGTTGCAAGATCCAACACCCACCCCCCTTTTGGATCTCCAGCCTTATCAACCACAAATTGTCGCCATTTCTGGTCCTGACCCATGGTCATAACCCGGTTCATCAAATCATAGCGACCAGCTATCGCATCGAACATGCGCCTGACCGACGGGCCTTTGTTTTCTTCCTGCTGGCTCATATCACCAATGCTCTTGAACCGGTTGATTTGCTCATTTTCAATTCCACAATCGCCCTGTTGGCCTCTCTTAGTGAATATTCCTCCACAGTTGGCTGCAGCTCCATCACGTTGGCCAATTTTAGAAAATCAGTCATTTCCAAACGACAAATATTGGCTACCGACTTGATCTCTTTTTCCTGCCAGAGATGCCTTTTATAGGCTAGAGAAGAGAGGCATTCTTTGTCACTTTCTTCTTTTCGAATCACATTAATGACCAGCCGCCTTCCCGGCCGCAGGATTCCCATAGCTCGAACAACGGGTTTCCAGGTGGGGTGCTGCATGAGAATCATTGGACCTTTCAGGAACAGGATAAACAAATTTCTCAAGAGCGATCATGTATTCACCATAACCGTCATCAACGTCCCGACCGGTCACCCGGAATTCTGAACATACATTTTCCAGGCCTCTTCGGCAATACTCACATTCACCATAGGCGGAAAATATCCAGGCAACACCTACCCGGTCTCCGAGTTCACAACGCTTGACTCCTTTGCCAATCATCTCCACCAAATCAAGCAGCTCAGATGTTTAATCTATTTTACCCAGCCGGGCCAAGGCCATTGCTTTCATTCTGTTTCAAATCTTATTTTTGACTCAGCTTTATTGTCCTCAGCATGATGAATTAGACGTTTATCATCAATTCTAAACAATCTCCCAAAATCCATAAACAACAACGTAGATTCCAGATCGAGTCTGGCATGATGGTAGAGAGAAGATTAGTCTACAAGCTAGTTTTTTTAATGTGTAAATAAGCTGAAATCCTATGAAGCATTCGGTTTTATTTTACCTTTGCATTTTTCTTCCTGCCTGGAAAAATGGTCCAGGTTGCTCAGATTCAGGTACGCGCATTTACTTACTATAGTCCAACTTGTTCATTTGGTATGCTGCAACACCTCATATTTTCTTTACTTCATAAAAAATCGTTCAATTTCATTAACTTCTACAGAAAAGTACTCAGGGTGCTTCAGGTTTGCATAAGCACGACAGTTCGCTGTAGTTATTCCTAGGCGACATGACGTGATCATGTAAATATGGGGCGTCTGTGTCTTTTGATAAACAGGTCCAGGTGGTCCATATTCAAGTAAGCGTACCTGACCGCTATAGTCAAACCTATGCGGCCAGGTATGATCGCTTGAATATGGGCTGCCTGGACCTGTTTTTTAGCAGGGGGCGAAACCGGGTACCCTTGGAAACGGAATAACATCCCGAATATTAGCCATCCCTGTCACAAACTGGACCAACCGTTCAAAACCCAAGCCAAAACCCGCGTGCGGAACAGTGCCATATTTTCTTAAATCGAGATACCACTGATAATCGTCTACATCGATGCCACTCTCCTGCATTCTCGAAAGTAGAATATCGTAACGTTCTTCACGCTGGCTGCCGCCGACAATCTCACCGATTCCAGGAACAAGGATATCCATGGCAGCCACGGTTTTACCATCATCATTCAGTCTCATATAAAATGGTTTGATCGCTGACGGATAATCGGTAACCACAAGAGGACAGCCGAAGACTTCTTCTGTCAGATAACGTTCATGCTCCGCCTGAAGGTCACTGCCCCAGCTCACCTGATAGTCAAATGTCTTTTTTGCCTTCTCCAGTCGCTCAACGGCCTCCGTATAACTGATCTGGGCAAAATCCTGAGTGACACTTTTTTCCAATTTCGCCAAAAGCCCTTTTTCAATAAACTTGTTAAAAAGATCCAGGTCATTGCTTCCTTTTGTCAGCAAGTCGTTCACACAAAACTTGATCATATCTGTTGCCACCCGAATATCTTGCTGCAGGTCACAAAAGGCCATTTCCGGTTCAACCATCCAGAACTCGGCAAGATGGCGACTGGTGTTGGAATTCTCTGCCCTGAATGTGGGACCAAAAGTATAGACTCTGCCAAGGGCCTGGGCATAGACCTCTGCCTGCAGTTGCCCGGAGACCGTCAGACCGGCCGGGTTACCGAAGAATTCCTCTTTTTCGCCGGTTGTTACCTGAAACATCTCCCCGGCACCTTCACAGTCTGAGGTGGTAATAATGGGTGTATGAACTTGAACAAATCCCTGCTGTTGAAAAAATGAATGGATGGAATAGGACAGAAGAGACCGGATTCGGGCAACTGCTCCCAGAGCATTGGTCCGTGGCCTGAGATGACTGATCTCCCTCAGAAATTCAAAAGAGTGGCGTTTCTTCTGCAAAGGGTAGCTCTCGGGATCTGCCCAGCCCAGAACCTCCACAGAGTCCGCCTCTATCTCAACATCCTGGCCTTTTGCAGGTGATTCTTTTAAAATACCAGCAACCTTGACTGAGCAGCCGGTTGTCAATTTTTTAATGTCACTCTCGTAGTTCGCAAGTTTCTTATCGGCAATAATCTGGATATTTGCAAGGGTCGAACCATCATTGATTTCAAGAAAAGAGAAACCACCTGTGTCTCTTCTGGTCCTCAGCCAACCCGAAACCTCTATTTTTTCACCAACAGGCTTATCAGCCAATATCAGAGCTATCTGTTTATCAATCATTTTTATTTACCTTTTGCTGCTACCCTGCCGTCTTTATAATAAATAACCATCTCACCGTTTCCGCTAAAGGTGTCCTCTGACAACCCCGCCAACTGACTGAGGTGACGACCGACAACCGTACATTTTATCGTCAGCAGAAAAAATATCTCTCTGTCAGCTTCAGACAGTGTTTCAAAATTCCCCTGACCCTTTGAGAGGACCAGCTCGGCCTCATCAAAATGGCACAAAAACTCTGGCGAGCAGTCTTTAATCGGTGTTCCGGGACAGCAGGTTCCGTTATCTATAATTGTACAGAACTGGTCCAACCCGACCTCAAGTGCATCTTCTACTGTTGCGTCATTAATAATCGGGCTCTTTTTAACAGCCGCAACAACTTCAAAACCTGCGTCTGCCAACTGTTCCATCACCAGAGAATCGTAGACGATTTCCCCGCAATTATCAGCCAGATAAAGGACTTTTGCCCCCTTTGAAAGTTGTTCCACCTTTTCGAGCAGAAAAGCGCTGTTATCGATAACCGGCCTTGCAGTTCGACATCGTTTAAACCCCTCTTCCAGGTCAAAGGACTGGGCAGCGCCATAGTCGATCAGGTTTCCGCCCAGACTCAAACGAAGAGCTGTCTTTAGCGGTTGGCCGCTCTCAGAGACTTCTCTGCGTAATTCCGGCAGAAGAGCCATAGCCTCCCTGTTGGCCTGCTTTTTCTGCGAATAATAGGGATCAGCACAAGCAGTAAGCCGACTGATCGTCTCATACACTTTTATGGAATTTTCCGGAGGTGTCAACTGCCGATCCATCTTGGCTACCAGTTGTGCAACCTCTTGAACAACATGATATTGTGCCTGTTCATCCATTCCGCCGATCCGGGCAACACGCCGGGCCTGCTGCAGGAAACAGGGTAAACATTCAACGGACATCTTCATACGTTCATTAATTACAGGGCTTATAAACGACTTATTTAGACAAACCTTAAACAGTAGTGGTTATAGCAGATACTCCTGCCTCACATTTGACAGGGCGGCAAAAATAGAGCTTTTCGCCCCCGGTTCAAGACGGTATATCTCAGAGAGTATCTCACGCACTTTTTCCCGTCTTGTTTCACCGGAAAGAGGGCAGTCATTTTTGACAGGCTCAATCTGTGCTTTTGCCGCAATATCATATACATCTTTTTTTTCAAGATAGGCAAGCGGTCTGATCAGCGACAGTTTGCCGCCAAATATATCCTGGCGCGGCAGCATGGTGGATATATTTCCCCCGTAAATCATATTGATAAAAAGGGTTTCCACAAGATCATCTTTATGGTGCCCAAAAGCAATTTTGTTAAATCCTTCTTTTTCAGCCAAATCAAACAGCAGATTACGTCGATTCCGGGCACAGATAAAACAGCTTTTTTCCTCTTCACTCATCTCTTTGCCCTCAAGCACAAGCAGTTCAATCCCCATGCGGCCAAGCTGCTTTTTTATCAGCTCTGATTTTGTCCGGCTCACCCCTTCTGGAAGAGTAAATTTGTTGTCAACGGTTACAGCCTGTAGAGTATAATCAATAGGTGCTTTCTCTTTCCAGTTGTTCAGCAGCCAGATCATAACCAAACTATCAACTCCACCTGAAACAGCCGCAATCACACGATCACCATCGTCAAGCATGGAGTAGTCGGACAGGACATTACCAATGCGCCTGTTTATCTTCGGAGTTAAAACTGTACTGAGTTTCATCAAATGTATATGTACAGGATGGAAACAAAAACACCCACTGAATTACCTTTCCCATTCAGCAGGTGTCATCTCTTGCATTGAATGTTCTATTCAGGCTAGGGCTAGGGGGTCAAAACGGTATATGGACATTTTGTCAGCAGCTCATTGATACCGTTTCGAGTAAGTTCTTCAACCTTGACCCATTTAAATCCCCTTCTGGAAGCCTTTTTCATCGACAGCAGGTTGCTCAGCAGCGGTTCCTGTGTTTCATCAAAAGACTCGTTACATAATCTACGGCCATTGAACGTAGAGATCAGTTCCAATTCAAGTGCGGCTGAAGCAGCAACATCAACCGAATAACTGCCGCCCACTCGCTGCCTGTACCTGTTGACCGTGACGGATAGTATCGCGTTGCAACTTATTGTTTTCGCCACCGATCGAAGTGATGCCAGCCTTTCTTTCCCTTTGCGTTTCATCGCATGATCTAGCTGATCTTCTTCAACAAAGCGGAAAAACTTACTGCCAGCCAGTCTCTCTTTTAAAACGGCATCGACAAGTGCAGCTCCCTTCTCAAGCTCCCGGGCCTGCTCGTAGGAAATGGAATCATTCCAATTCACCGGAGTCTGCGACGGAATAACTGCAATACAGCTTAACTCATCACGACTTTTTTCATGATAGCTAACCTGTCTTTTCCCTGAACAACCGGTTATCAAAAATGCAATCAGCAGAACCAGACTAAAAACAGAAATGTTCATTGCTCTGTTCATATCCTACTCCGAATCCATTGGTATAGAGAATTTCCCCGGAACATATGACATTCGTTGCATAGTGGCAGCGATACAAAACTCAAAAAGACCGGCAGCAAGATTGAGCAAGACTCTTTTCCTGCTACAGACAGCCTTTTGAAGATAATGCTCCCCCCAAAGAGAGATCTCGGGTAACGGCCTGATTCATTGCCCGTCCAAGACCTTTAAAAACTGCCTCAATAATATGATGGCTGTTCTCTCCGCGAAGACAATCGACATGCAGAGTGAGTCCGCAATTCAGGCTGAATGCTCTCATGAACTCCATGGCCAGGGCTGTATCAAAAGTGCCGACTTTTGCATCCGGCACCGGGGCATTATAGCCAAGATATGGCCGGTTGGATATATCGACAACGACCCGCACCAAGGCCTCATCCATTGGCAGATAGGACATACCATATCTGTTAATGTTGCTTTTATCACCAAGCGCCTGATCAAATGCTTTGCCCAGGCAGATACCAACATCTTCCACAGTGTGATGATCATCAATCTCCACATCACCGGTTGCTTTTATCTGAAGATCAAAGAAACCGTGAACACCGAAAAGTGTTAACATGTGATCAAGAAACGGAACACTTGTGCTGATATCCGTTTTTCCCGAACCATCCAAAGACAGAATAATTTCAATATCGGTTTCTTTGGTTGCTCTTTTAACTGAGCCTTCTCGTTTTTTTTCTGTACCCATAATCCAATCTCGTCAATGTTGGTCGGCTGCCAAAATCTTGCGCCAACCTCCTGTAGCACCCTGAAAAGGTGCATTTACCCGACTATCACCTCACACATAATGAAATGTCTATCTACTGCCAGTATGTTCTGCTTCTATTATACAGTTTCCTGTTCTCAAGCGGATAATTGTAGACTCCGAAATACCACGGTTTTCAAGGTATCTTCTATCTCATTATTATTTGGCTTACATCAGCCTATTTTTTAAAAAATCACTCCCTCATAACACTTTATATAATGAGCAGACAATACACTAAATAGCCTTAATCAGCCTCTTTTTTCTTATTGCTGTAGCAGTAATAATAAACTCCAACATATTTCTCATCTCTTTTTTATTGACAATACACCTTCGAGTATGTATAAATTTGCCGTTCAGGACCACAACAGAGAGCGGGAATAACTCAGTGGTAGAGTGCAACCTTGCCAAGGTTGACGTCGCGAGTTCGAATCTCGTTTCCCGCTCCATTTAGAAACAGTAAAAGGTTCGGCTTTGCTCGAACCTTTTTTTATTCTTTTGAGATTTATACATTTGAGGAATGCAATGAAAACTTACCTCGCTCCGGTTAAGGATATCCAAAAAGACTGGTACGTTGTAGATGCAGAGAACAAGGTACTTGGCCGATTAGCCAGTGAAGTTGCCAGTCGACTCCGGGGAAAACATAAACCCACATTTTCAACCTTTATCGACAATGGTGATTTTATTATTGTCACCAATGCTGAGAAAATTGTACTGACCGGCAACAAATGGGATAACAAGAAATACTATCGCCATACCGGTTATATGGGCGGTATCAAAGAAGCCACAGCCAAAGAACTGCTGGAAAAAAAGCCGACCGAGCTGGTCTATAAAGCGGTGAAAGGCATGCTGCCGAAAAACAAGTTGGGCCGAGCTCAATTGAAAAAACTCAAAGTGTATGTCGGCACTGATCATCCTCACAAGGCGCAACAACCTGCCGAGCTTGATTTTTAATCCTGTACAAACGGATAAGAAACTCATTTAGATGGAGAATAGATAACATGGCTCAAGAAAGCTTTTACGCTACCGGAAAACGAAAAACGGCTGTTGCCCGAGTCTGGATTAAGCCCGGCAGCGGCAAGGTCATCATCAACAAGGTTGATCCTGATGCTTATTTCGGCGGCACTTTTAAAACACATAAAATTGACAAGCCGTTCAAGGTTACCGAGACTGTTAATCAGTACGATGTTATGGCAACCCTGAAAGGCGGTGGTAAATCAGCTCAAGTTGACGCTTTAAGCCATGGTATTTCCAGGGCTCTGTTAGAAGTGGATCTCGACTACAGACTGCCGTTAAAAAAATCCGGCCTGCTGACCCGCGACCCTCGTAAAAAAGAGAGAAAGAAATATGGACAAAAAGGCGCTCGCGCCAAATTCCAGTTCTCCAAGCGTTAATTCGATTCTTTGGATCCGGTTCTTTTTGCCTCTCTGGGTAAGTTGGCCGGTAACCTGAAAATCGTTTCACATATAAAAGAGGAATAACAGGAGTTCTGTTATTCCTCTTTTTTTTTCATTTGGTTTCATTAAAAAGAAAGAAGGTAAAAACAATGACAAACGTAGCCATCATCGGCGCATCCGGTTATACCGGAGTTGAGCTGGCCAGAATTCTCTGCAACCATCCAGGCGTAAATGTCACTGCTGCCACATCCAGGCAATACGACGGTCAGCCCCTGTCTCAGGTCTTTCCTAACCTGAGGGGTAAATTCGATATTATCTGCCGCAATCATACAGTCGATGAGTTGATCGATATGGCGGATTTCTTTTTTACCGCTGTTCCTCATAAAACGGCCATGGATATCGTACCGACACTTCTGGATGCCGGCAAAAAGGTAGTTGATCTCTCTGCTGATTATCGAATCAGAGATGTGGAAACCTACGAAAAATGGTATCAGCCCCATAGTTCTTCGGCTCTGATAAAAGAGGCGGTATACGGTTTGCCTGAGCTGTATCGGAATGAAATTAAAAGCTGCCGGTTAACTGCCAATCCCGGCTGTTATCCAACCTCTATAATCCTTGGTCTGGCACCACTCTTAAAAGCTGGAGTCATTGACCCGCAGACTCTTGTGGTCGACTCGAAATCCGGTACTTCCGGTGCAGGAAGAGGTGCGAATGTGGGCACCCTTTTCTGTGAAGTGGCAGATGGTTTTCGGCCCTACGGAGTGGGCGGGACCCACCGTCACATTCCTGAAATTGAACAGGAGATCAATGCTTTTCTCAAGCAGCCGGTGAACATCTCGTTTACACCGCACCTGCTGCCGATCTCCAGGGGAATTATGTCGACCATTTACGCCGCCCTGAATGAGGGGATAACTACTGAATCTGTCCAGGAACTGTACAGCGAGATGTATGATGGTGAATATTTCGTCAGAGTTCTAGAGCCAGGGGCATTCCCGGCTACCCAGCATGTGCGCGGATCAAACCATTGCGATATCGGTTTTATGATTGATGAAAGAACCGGGCGAATCATTGTCATGTCTACCATCGACAATATCGTTAAAGGTGCTTCCGGACAGGCCGTACAGAACATGAATTTAATGCTTGGCTTTGAAGAACAGACAGGGATTGAAGGAGCACCGTTTTTCCCGTAAGCCGATGGCAACACGTAACATCAAATTAACCATAGCTTACGACGGCACTGACTATTGCGGCTGGCAGAAGCAGAAAAACGGGCTTTCCGTCCAGGCTGTGCTTGAAGAAAAACTCTCAATTATCACCAACAATCCGGTCATACTGCATGGCGCCGGCAGAACCGATGCCGGCGTTCATGCGCTGGCCATGACAGCACATTTTCATACACAGTCAGCAATTGACTGTCCACCCCTGCAAAACGGGCTCAACTCCATGCTGCCCAGATCCATCCGGATCACAGCCGTTGATCAAGTACCAATGAGCTTCCACGCCCGCTTCTCTACCAGGGCAAAAACCTATTTCTACCGAATATATACCGGGCCGATTCAACTGCCGACGGAGAGGCTGTATACGGTTCATATTCCGTTTTCTCTTCAACACGACGCTATGAAAAGCTGCCTTACACTGATCTGTGGCACCCATGATTTTTCAAGCTTCGAGGCTTCCGGCTCGAGGGATAAGTCAATAACGGGGGGACGTGGTGCAATTCGGACAATTCTGACTTCCGGTTTTAAAGAGCTGACCGCAGACACCTACCAGTTTGAATTCACCGGTGATGGCTTTTTGCGTCATATGGTAAGAAACATTGTCGGCACTATTCTTGAAGTTGGCAAAGGCAGACACTCCGTGAACCGGTTCAAGGCTATACTTGAGGCAAAAGACCGCTCTCAGGCAGGTTCAACAGCACCAGCCCATGGTCTCTATCTAAAAGAAATATTCTATGGGGACGAACAGCTGTGAAAATACATCGCCATCTATAAGGAGTGCTCCCTGTCCAAAATCCAGGTAAATAAATTGATTACAGATCGCGATGGCTAAACGCTTCGGGTAATTAAAAACTACTTATCTTTCTTCAAAATCTCTTTCCGCCGGTTCTTATACTGATCATATTCCGGCAATTTTTCATCATCGGTAATTCGTCTGTCACCAGAGGGGTCATCACGTTCTTCCTGAAGATCCTTACCCATTTTCAGCCCTTCGTAAACATTCCTATAGGCATCTTCTTTTGAACTGCAACCGAAGGTGCAGAGAAAGCCGAGTATAAAAAGGAACAATAGGATATTTTTCATACCGTTCTCCAATGTGGTGTGTTTGAGGAACTTTTCAATACCTGTTATTGTGGCATATTGAATAAACAAGGTCAACATGCCAGTAATAAACACGTTTTTGTGCCAGCTTTATCTGAAGGAGGCACGTACTTAAAAAAATGATAGACAAAAACTGCGTTCCAGAAAAGCTCCACAGACTGCTGGAAGAAAAGCTTGGTGACCGAAGCGATGAGATTCTCTTTCCTCCTCCTGTGTTTATTGCAATGAAGGGTGAAGTCATCGATTACGACGGCAAGCAGGAAATCTTAACGAACCGTTTTCCCATTTTAAAAGAACATCTTAATCCATACGGCACTCTCCAGGGGGGTATGATTTCAGCTGCCATTGACAATACCATCGGCCCACTCAGCTTGCTTGTTTCCCCTGCCAATTTCACCCGTTATCTCAACCTTAAGTATGCTAAAGCCATATACCCTGAACAGGGACACTTTTACGTCAAAGCTATTTTTACCGGAAAGAAGAGACGGCAGCTCTTTTTTGAAGCTGTTGTCGAAGACGAAAGGGGAACCACTCACGCCTCTGCAAAAGCGACACACTGGGTTATCTAGGATTGTTCAACCAAGAGAGAGATTTTTCACCAGATTGAGGAATCTTTTATTTTTCTCCACTCTTGAGAAATCTGGTAGAGTACTTTTTAACAATTTAAGCAAAGATTAATCAATTCCCTTGTCTTCTCATGGATATCCTCAGAAGAATTGCCGAAAAAAAAATTAAAAAAGCAATCGAAGAGGGAAAACTCTCCCCGATTGAGCACTGGAAGAACAAGCCTCTTGAATTTGAAAGAGATAGTTTTGTTGCTGATGACCTGAAGATTGCCTATAAGATTCTGAAAAACAGTGGTTATCTCCCGCCCGAACTTGAAACACGAAAAAAAATAGCCAACCTGCAGGAATTGATCTCTGCAACCGAGGACGAACATATCCGACTCAAACAGATGCAGAAGCTCAATGTCCTTCTAAGAAAACTGGATAGCCAGCGGGATTCCGGCTCAGCTCTCCAGGCCAACGACGATTATTATAAAAAGATTGTTGAACAGATCTCAATTCGTCAGAATAAAATTGAAAAATAAACTCTCATATTTTGATGAGCAGCTGTATACGTCGGCAAAGCCAACGGTTTTTGCAGCTCGCGCAAAACTACCGCACGCAATAAAGTGCACCTGTATGGTCTCATACAGCTGTTACTGTTTTAGAGTGTTATAACTAATTGCCGACTCATTCAATTTGTTGTAAATTTTAGTCATTCAGCTTGAACGATTACCAAAAAGGATGATTATGCAATCGACATTAGGCTCTCCCCGTGAATTAACCGTCCCCCATCGAAAAATACCCCTTGAAATTCCGGACGGGGTCACCCCTACTGAATTTTTTAACAGTCCATGTAATCTTCGGCACCTTGCCCGGGAGAATGGTTTACTGAGGACTCAGGAAGGATTTCTCCTCTACAGAAAGGCTATCGGCCATTCCAACCTCTTCGATACCTCAATCATCCTCGACTCTTCACAACGAATTCTTGATCCGCTGGGACGTCCTGTCAGAAGAGATCAGCTTTCAAAACGGGAATCCATCGTTTTCAGTCGCATGACCCAGGTTGTTTTTCAGTATATGCAGGAAAAATTTCCCGATCCGGAAAAACATCTGATCTTCTGCGGTGAAGCCAGCCTGGATGCTACCTGGCCACTATCAAAGCCGGGTGTCCCTTCCATACGCATGATCCACAATCATTTTATGGCTTTTGATAACCGGGACATTCTTAATTCTCCTGAAGCCTCACACGACAACCCGAATTTGACAGACAGCGGTCATCACGGGCTCTTTTTGAACTACCTCAGCGAAGTGTATATGCGCTTCTTAGAAGTCCTCGAGCTGGAGGTCCTACGCCCACTTTCTGCAGATAATACGCGATTGGCACTGACAGGCTACCCTCAGGGACTGCCCAGCTGGGAAGTTGTAGGTGGAGGGGAAGCCCTTAATCATGGTCGATTCTGGAAAGAATATGATATGATCCTTAAAGGTTTCCTTGATTTTTACAGGACTCTGTTTTCCCTGGTTTCGGCCAACGATACCCGTGTTCCCGACCAGGCCTTTTTCCCTGATCAGATTGAGGATGTCCTGCTGTTCTCCAATGAATTTCATAAGGCCGCCCGCATTCTACGCCTTCAGGTTCTGGAAGATCCGCTCTTTGCCAATGAAATAAGGTGGCGCCCTGCCTATAAACAGCTCCTTTATCGAGATGAGAAGGGACGGCTCATTGTTACCATCTCTCAGAATTCAGTCGGCAATGCAATTACTGAACTGCTCGGCATTGTAGTTAAACGGGTGGTCGACGAAGAGGCCTATGCCAAAGCGGAAGGAGGATTGGTCGCCAGACTTCTTGAGTTACGGAGCCGCTTGATCATCAACGATCTTGGTGAAGCAATTTCAACACCATCATGGCCTCACGGTGTCTTCGTTCCTCCCAAGCCTTCAGAAAAACCTGATGCGACTCCAGCATGTTTGCCGGGAAATGTAGACGAGGACCGTGACTAGCCTATATGTTCATGAGAAATCCGGATCTAGCCCTGCTAATCATCAAGCAGCTGCTTAAGCAGTTCGGCAATACCCCGGCATTCAAGGCCAAACGGAAGATAACCAAGGTAGCCAAGTATGGGCATCTCAAAGATATAGAATCGCTCAACAAACGGGATCGAATGGACCCAATGGGCATAACTCTTCACATTCCACATCTCCCAGAAAAAACCGCAGCATAATGCCGCCAGAGCCGGTAGCCACACGGGTCTCCAGTCACCCATCACAAGAAAATCCAGAACAGTTTTCTGACCCAGCAGATGTTGAAACATCAGTACCATGAATAAGGGGGAGAGCCAGAGAGCCGCAAACAGATAATCGGGCCAGACTCCGATCCCGAAAAGACCAAAACAAAGCAGAAGACCAACACCAACCAGCCATGACGATCTTCTTAAATGAAGGCAGAATGACGATTGCAAAGGTTTTACAAGCCTGCTAAATGTGCCGAGCAATTCTTCGGTACTCATAACAGCAGGCAATACCGTGGAAAAGGCGAGTGAGGCATGGACGATATAGGCGGCTGTACTGAAATCCTCCACTCCCACATAATACCAGTTTTGTACAAAACGGTTCAGGTATTCAAAAAACCACCAAAAGAGTGCACTGAAAGGAAAAAGCAGAAGGAAGAAGCCTGTTTTATGAGTGAGAAGACAGCGCCCCTCACGGTAAAATGTTACACCATTGATAAGCAGGATATACCCGAACCAGAGCACCAAAAAGGTGTGGGCCTGCAAAACCTCAAACCATGGAAATCTGTTCCAGGCAAGACACCAACCGACGGACACCAGAACAAACCCCAACATGCCCCACCAGGGGAACCTGGATGGACTTCTTTTTTGTGATAATGGCGGGCTTGAAGTAATCCCGTGCCAAATCTGGAGAATAAAAAGCAGCCCGACCCCTATTCCCAGCAGGAGAAGAAGAGCAAATACAACCCAAGAAAATTGTGCATGATGAATATACCGGGTGAGTGGAGGGAACTCCCAATAGTGCTCAACGGATAGACCGGAAAAGTACACTCCTGCCAACGGCAGACCCACCATCAGCAATATGAATATCAGAAGTAGTATTCCTTTTTTCATCCACTTACTCTTGGCATCATGAGCAGTCGATAATACAGCACTGGCTGCCCCATTAACTAAATGGCTGAAGAACAATCAACACAATACCGAGAAACATCAGGAACGCGCCGGAACTTCTTGCTATAATTTTTTCTTCTTTTAAAAACAGCCAACTGAGCAGAACAGTCAGGAGAATTGACGAGCGTTTCACCGACACCATATAGGCCGCCTTGGTCAGCATAATTGCCAGACCATGGAAAGCAACGTGAATTGTCAGCAGTCCACCCAACCCGGCACCGACACCTCTGGACTTAAACAGAGTGGCCGGCTTCAGCATTCCCAGGAAAAACAGAACCAGAAGCATTGTAGAACAGAAAATGAGGAAAAAGAAAAAAGTGAAAAAGAGTGGGGATGAATGCTGCATCCCCTTTTTTCCCAGCACCGCACCAAAAGAGAAAATAAAGGCAACCAGCAGCATCAGCCAGGGACCTTTTTCCTCTTTGAGGCTTATTAGCGGCTGCAACAGCCCGTCTTTCACCCGGTCAATATTAAGCACATAACTCCCTGAACCGATCAGCAGAATACCAACACCACCCCAAAAAGAAACAGCCTCACCCAGCACCAGCCATCCAACGATGATCAAAAATGCCGGAGTAAAAGAAAGAAAGGGAACTGTCAGTGAAACCGGTGAAACCGTTATGGCATAATTGTAGAGAAAATAAGCGACACCATTAACGGGAACTGAGAGCAACAACACCCACCAGAACACTGAATCCAGAGGAGGTATCGGCGTGAAGTAGAGACAAAGAGCTAACGGCCCAATAGCCCAGAACAACTCTTTGCTCGACAACTCCACAACATTCAACTCACCGGCATAACTTTTAAAAAGGATATCCCGGGTTGCCACACAGACCGCAACAATAATGGTGAGAGTAAACCAGAGCATAAAATTAATATTAACAAAAACAATGAGCCTGTTGAACGCAAAAGAAGCATCCAACAGGCTCCTGGCAGATATTACCCTAAATACAGGTTTTGAAGGTTATTTTACCATATCAGCATACATGTCGGCCTGAAAACCAACATATGACACATCATCAATTTGGACAGTGGGCGCTCGAAGCTTACCGCTGCGACCGATGGACTCTTTGAGAATCTGATCCTTGCTGGCTGCATCGGGAGTGAACTCAAGGACTTTCTTTCCCTTGGCAACAAACAGTTTCTTCGATTTTGAGAGAATATCCCAGGCCTGCTCCGACTCAATCGGCACCTTACGGGCATTTACCTCTTCATCAACATCAACACTTTTTGCATCAAGAACCTCTTGAGCTTTTTTACACGATACTCAGCCCTTTCGAAAATATGCCCAGTCAATTTTCATAACTATTCTCCTTCTTTGTAAAAAATATCATGATCTTTCAAAAGATCCGTTTCCGGTTATAACTTCGATTTACTGTACTCTGAAAAAAGAGGAAGAGAAAGAAGATTTGAGTGACTATTTGGGCTTCCTGAGTGAACTCACCAAATTGACCCTGTATTTCCAAACAACTCTTTACGTTCAAAAAAACTACAGGAACGTACTGGGAGAGGTAACCACACAACTACTTTGCGAAGTTGCCACAGGCAACAAGTAGGACACCTGCTTTGCCGAACTATAGACCTGGTGTTTCAGCTGTTTATGAAAGTCTCGCCTCTATTCTGAAAAACTTCATTCTTGAAGTGATCATATGAAAGCCAGAAGATTGGGTTTGGAATTATCGAAATAATGGTTCATCCAACAAATGAGTACCTGGACGAATGAAGGTGATACTCTCACTTGTAAAAGGAAGTGAGAGTATCACTGGAGGATGAACTATTATTAGCGGCTACTGGAGAGTTGTCCGATCAGTTTTTTAATAATGTGAATTTGCCGTTTTTCACCGTCAGCATGGCAAAGGCATCAATACCCAGGCCGTTATGGTCTTTGGCTGAGAAATTAAAGATTCCGGCTGTGCCGATCAGTCCCGTAATATTTTCAATGGCTGCCCGAACTTTTTCGCGATCACTTCCGCCTGCCTGGATGGCCTTTGCCAGTATGGTCATGGCATCATAAGAGTGACCGGCAAAGGTGGAGGCCTTCTCGTTGAATTTGTTCTCGTAGCTGCTGACATACTTCATCAAAAAATCTTTCTCAGGGCCGTTCGGTAAGGTCTCAGCCACCATAATTTTACTTGCCGGAAAAATGATCCCCTCAGCGGCAGCACCTGCTGCCTCCACATATTTAAGATTTGCAAATCCGTGACTCTGAAAAAGCGGCACATCCCATCCCACCTGCCTCATATTTTTAGCTACAATTGATTGCGCCGGGACAATCGACCAGTTGATAACCGCCTGCACATCTTTATTCGCTTTCAGTTTGGCGACTATGGCTGAGAGGTCTGTTGCCTTTTTATCATACACTTCCACTGCTACGAGGTGGATACCGTATTCCGGCGCTATTTTCTCAATCTGTTTTTTCCCAGCCTTGCCGAATCCGGTATTGCCGGCCAGAACAGCAATTTTCGAGATGCCCATCTCTTTCATGGTCATAAAGATTCGCCGTGCTGCGTATGAATCACTGGGAGCAACTTTAAATATATAGGCTGCCAAGGGATTGACAATCAGCTCGGCTGAAGCGCAGGATATCAGTATTGTGCCACTCTTCTGACAGATCTGCTTGATTTTGAGGGTTTCACCACTGGTGGAGGGCCCGATGATGGCAAATACTTTCTCTTCCTCAATAAGCTGCTTGGCAAAAGAGATGGCTTTTCCGGGACTGCCGGCAGAGTCTTTGACGATAAGCTCTACCGGTACACCGTTGATCCCTCCTTTTGCGTTTATCTCATCAACGAGCATTCGTAGAGATCTGCCCTCCGGTCCGCCAAGAAATGAGGCCGGCCCGGTTTCAGCGAGAATTGCGCCGATCCTGTAAGATTTAGCATAGGTTGAGGACATCATAATTACAACAGCTGCCGCAGCCATTACGCTGATCTTCATACAAGTTGATATTCGTTTCATCAGGCCCATCATCTCTCTCCTCTCAATACTGTTAAGTGTTATCGGAATAGTCCTTATGCAGTTTTGTCGGCCATTTATTCTGCCAACCAGCATAGACGCAATTAATGTATGGCAAACAACCTCTATATGCAATAATTAGTCGATTTATTAAAAAAGATTCAAATTTCTTGCACTAATAACAGATGTTATGCTATTTATTTCCACAGCTACAGTTAATTTATTACCATTATGCAAAGAGTTTGCACATTATGAAACTGGATGATCTGGATTGGCGGATCCTTACCGCTCTTCAGGAAAATGGACGTCTGTCAAATGTTGAAGTTGCCAAACTGGTTGGGTTATCTCACTCAAGTTGCTCAAGAAGAATTGCCAGGCTTGAGCGGGAAGGCATTATCACAGGCTATAGGGCACTCACCGATCGCCGGAAACTTGGACTTTCTGTTCGAGCCTATTGTGGTGTTCTTCGAGACGCAAATGTTGGCTGGGAAGAGTTAGCCCGGGAGCTGGCTCAGATTGAAGGGGTTGTGACAGTCACTGCCGTTTCCGGAGAAGTTGACTATATGCTTGAGATTGTTGCCCGCGATATGCAGCATTACTCACAGGTGGTCATGCGAGATGTGTTCGGCATCAAAGGTGTGACGGCAACACGCAGCTCTTTTGTCCTGGACGAAATAAAGTCAATATATTGAATATCTGTTCTGCTTTTTTGCCTGTTTTCTATCAGCTGAGCTGTCTGTACTCCATGAAGAACGTATTGACAGCAGACATCTTGCCAACAACAAAGGAACAAGATTGATAGTTGATGAAAGGACTATTATGGATTTCGCTCCTATTCATTGCTCTGAAATTGAACCCCGAAAAAGTTTCAGGAAACCAAATAAAAAGCACGAAATCTCTGCTTTTGTCTGTCTGAATTATAGGTGAGGCTCTAGATGAAGATATACGGTCTCAACATTGAGCTTGATAATTGGGAAGAGATTCAGATATTCGATGATCTAAGTGCAAACCACGTGATGTGCTGCCTGGCGGGTCATTTTTAATTTTGAAGGCCAACCATAAATTATTATGATTGGCCATGATTAATTGCTATTTGATTCATATTGTAATTACGCATTACGCAACTCATCTCATGTTCATGCCTGGAGAATTAACCGGTAGGGTTTCCTTCTTTAAATTCCTTGACGATTTTTTCCCTGAATTCAGGAGTATTTTCATATCCATGAACTTTGGTTCCATGCTGAATAACTGCCTCCAGCAACTCCTCCTTTGTATTGGCCGAGAGAGCTACACTACACTTTACTTTATCACTTGGATAGTCACGACAATCAATATGGTATCTACTCATGATCGTTCCTCCGATTGTTCTATTTGAAGTTGACTCAGAGAGTTACCGTTAGAATTATCATCTGAGGTTATATATAACCTAATACCACGATGTGGTATGTCAAGGCGTCTGCTTCAAAACAGCAAGTAAATAAACCCTGTGCTGTCATCTGATCATGACTAACCCCTGATATGAACCTTCACAAGCAGTATAGTTTCCTGTAACATTGATCAGAATAAAAAACTGCTTATTGGTGCTGTAGTTTAATAATCGGCAATTCGATGTATTTGCTATTCAACTTTGGACAAACAAGATTTTCGATAGTCAGTTTTTTTTAACAGTCTTGATTCAGGTTCAAATGTCTTCCATAAAGGCCTGAAGAATCCCGCAATTGCGCGACCACCGATATAACAAATCATGAGGTGATGGGTATGAAAGAGTTTGACCCTGTTGCATATAAGAAAATGGTCAAGACTTACCAGGATGCAGACAAGCCTACGGAATGGTTTGACAGTATCTATACCGATGCAGAGGGAGACTATAGATCAGTTTTTTGGGCAGATCTTGAACCTAACCCTTATCTTTTAGAATGGTTAAAAAAATGTGTTATTACACATACAGGACGTATGGCAATTGTTATTGGATGTGGGGTTGGTGATGATGCCGAGGCATTAAGTGAAGCAGGATATAAAGTGACAGCTTTTGACATTTCACCTGAGGCGATACGTCTTTGTAAAAACCGTTATCCTGACACCAATGTCCGCTATATTGTTGCAGATCTTTTTGATTACCCACAACAATGGGCTTATAGTTTTGATCTTGTTTATGAGTGTAACACCATCCAAGTCTTACCTGGAAAATATAGAACACAGGCCCGAGACGCTATGATCTCACTGCTTGCCCCACAGGGATATATCCTTGTCTCATGTAGAAGTCGTCATAAAGGCGAACAGGAAAGTGACATTCCCCTTCCACTTGATAAAGAAGAAATAGACGGTTTTATTCGATGTGGTCTTACGGAAGAGAGCTTTGAAGCCTATGACGATACCCAGGAACCACCTGTTCCTCATTTTTTTGCCACTTATAAAAACCCAAAAAGCGGATAAGAAGTATATCGTACTAGAATCTGATGTTTAGCTGATCTCACCAAGAGTGCAACGAGGCTGTTAAATAATCACTCTTGTCATGATAAACCCTTTTTCAAACAGCCAGTGCCATATTTATCTAAGATGAATAGCAAGAAGTCAACCAACATATAATCAAATTTAATTGAGGAAGGATCGATAACAGGTGAGGCATAGATAACGGGAAAAGACCAGATCCATTGGCAATATTATTCGTTTCAAAAGAACAGAGACTTTCAACTCGTTTGGGTAATTGTCATTCAAAGCATCACAGCTTTATTCTTTCAATTCCACTGACTTCTCACGACTTATTGCCTGTTGCAGCAATCACTGATTTATATATTCCATGATCATTTGAGAATATTTAGGTGCGTCCCACTGCCTTGGACCAACAAACTTTTCCCGAACCATCCCGCGCTTATCAACGATAAAAGTTTCCGGCAAACCTGTCAGCCCATATCTAGGGCCAAGTGTACTGGCAGGATCATTGAGAATCGGCATGGTTAACCCAAGCTCTTGGGCAAATTTCTCTGCTCGTGTAAGGTCATCTTTGCTGAGGACTGCCAGCATCTCAAATTGATCCTTTGGCAGACTCGAATAAAGCTTCTGCATTGAAGGCATTTCCTCTCGACAAGGTGCGCACCATGTTGCCCAAAAATTGACAAATACAACCTTTCCTTTCAAATCGGAGAGTTTCCATGTTTTTCCCGCAGTGTCGACCAGTGAAAAATCAGGAGCCTTACTGTAAATGGCTGCTACTTGAGGTCGCTGTTCACACGCCGTAATAAACATGACTAGGATACAAACGATAAAAAAGAAAATGAGGTTTTTCATAGGAGATTTAAATGTGGTTTTAGAACATGAATTACAATTGCTGACGATTATTTAGGATAATTCGCCTGTATCTCAGACTGAATCAGATTGAGCAACTGCCGGTCTCCAAATGTCTGGAGAGGTTTACCATTAACAAAGTATCCAGGAGTTTTGCGCACATTGAGCGCTTCGGCGTCGGCGATATCCTGGGCAATACGTTTTTCAATAGCAGGATCGTTCATATCTTCTTTGAGTTTTTCGATATCAACTCCTGCTTTAGGAAGAAGTTCCCATAACTTTTCAGGCAGCGGCTTGTGATGTCTCGTCCAATACCCCTGTGACCTGAACATGATATCCAAAGTCTCCCAGTATTTCCCCTGTTTTTTGGATGCCTCAAGGATTTTGACGATGTATTCACTACCATCATGGAACGGGGCATATCGGACAACAAGTTTTATTTTACCCGGATATGCATCCATTATCTTCCTGATAAACGGAGCAAACGCCGCACAGGTCTCACAGGCTGGATCCATAAATTCAACCAGATAGACTTTGGCGTCATCGCTTCCCCGAGTCATCGAGTGCTCTCTGACAAAAGTGGAAACATTTTCCTGGGCCATGAATCCAATCTTTTCCGCCTGTTGCTTTTTATAATAGTTGCTGCCTAAAACAAAGGCGAATAACAGAATACAACATGCTACTGCAAACAGTGCTATTTTTTGCATTGAGAAATCCTTTTCTTTAACAATAGTAATAGGGCAATAATTACGGTAAATGCCAGCAATGACAACATCGGTATGGTTATAAAACCAAACAGTTTTATATATTCTTCCGTACAGGAGACTCCCTTGCTGCAGGGTTGGATATTATCTGGGATAATCCCAGAGTGCAGCAAGGTGTGATAAAGTGCTGTCAGCCAACCTGCCAGTGCCAACGGCAGGGAAAACCTCAACACACTCTTATCAAAGGGAAACAGGCCAACAGCCAGAACAATGACAAGCGGAAACAGGAAAATCCTCTGATACCAGCATAGAACACATGGGGGAAACTCCATGACATAGCTGAAAAACAGGCTGCCTGCCGTAGACAGGGCAGCTACAAGCCAACAGCTAAACAGAATAGCCCAGTTGGCATCGGTTGGTTGGTCTGATTGGTTGTTAATCTTCAATTTTCTCCCTTGTTTTATAGTTGGCTTTAAATAGTAAGCACTCCATGTCGTCTTGTCAGCAATTCTTACTACCAAAAAGCTTAATTGAGGAGTTCAGCACCCTTTTCTTCTAGGAGCGGGCCAAATCCAACTGCACAAGCCTATTGTAGATACCATTTCGGCTGAGCAGCTGCTGATGACTGCCCTGCTCGGCAATCCGTCCTTTTTCCAGGACAACCACCCGGTCAGCTCGTTTGACTGTTGACAACCGATGGGCAATGATAAGCACTGTCCTTCCTGTGAACGCACTGACCAGAGCTTGCTCCACAAGTTCCTCTGTGATGGAATCGATTGCGGAGCTGGCTTCATCCAGTACAAGAAAAGTCGGATTGCGGCATAATACCCGGGCAATGGCCAAAAGCTGTTTCTCACCACTGGACATTGTCCGGCCACCTTCTCCGATACGGGTATCAAGCCCTTCTTCCAACCCGGCTACAAACTCGCCTAATTGGGCTGAGCGCAGAAGTTGTTCGACCTCATGCCGATCTTTACCACTATCAAGAACAATATTTGCCAGCAGGCTGTCCTGAAGGACCAGGGATTCCTGCATCACTACCCCTACAGCACGACGCAGGTCATTTCGCGCTATTTCAGCAAGTGGTTGAGTTCCAAGTAAGATCTTACCCTCGTCTGGCTCATAAAAACGAAGCAACAGGTTGATCAGTGTTGTCTTGCCGCTGCCGGTCGGCCCGACAATGGCAACTGTTTCACCACGATTCACTGTAAAGGAGATATCATGGAGCACCTGTTCGCCTTCTTTATAGGAGAAATTAATGTTTTCGAATACCAGATCTCCTTTAATTGTTTCTCTGCCTGATAGTTCAGGAGCAGCAGCAATATTCTCCTCTTCGGCTGATCTGGTGTCAAGCAGGTGAAAAATCCGCTCGGCTGATGCAAGCGCCGATTGAACAATGGAATATTTCTGAGAGAGCTCCCGGAGCGGTTGAAAAAACAGGCGCATATAGGAGAGAAAGGCGACCAGTTCACCCAGGGTGAGCCGCTCTCTGATGATCTCACCGCCGCCATACCAGAGGATGATGCCGATAGCCAGAGAACTCATCAATTCGGTAAGCGGCATGAAGGTGCCAAACAGCTTGATCTGGCCAAGTGTTCGGTTCAAATATCCATTATTCAGATCACGGAACTGGTTGTTTAAATCCTTCACTCTGCCGAAAAGCTGCACAAGTGGTACACCAGAAACCGTTTCCTGAATAAAGCTATTGAGCTTTGCCAGTTGTCTGCGTATTTTTCTAAACTGCTCCCGTGCAAGCCGTGAAAAGAGAATGGTCACGATTGCAGCAAGCGGAACAAACATGGTTAGAATCAGGCCCAACCGATAGTTCATATAAATAAGCAATGCCAGGATACCACCCATCCGCAGCAAGTCATTGAACAGGGTAACCATGACCGAAGTGAACATCTCATGCATGTTCTGGACATCGTTGGTCAGCCTGGTCACAAGTCGCCCAACCGGATGCTCATGAAAAAAAGTAAGCTCCATCTTCAGCAGATGATCGAATAGTTCCTGCCGCAACTGCTGCATAATCGACTGACCGATCCATTCCAGCAAAATAACCTGGAGAAATACCGTTAAGAAGTGAACACATATCAACCCTCCATACATGGCAGCAATGGTTGCCAATCCTGAGGACCGGTCTTGCAGTGATTTGGAGGAATCGATTATATACAGATCTATTCCCTGCTGCATCAGATACGGCAGGCCAAGGGTTGTAGCAGTCACCAGGAGCGACAGGATAACCGCAACCCCAAACGGCAGAAAAAACGGCTTGAGATAGGTAATGACTCTCAGCCACATCCCCCGCTCTGACAGTTGCGGCTCATAGCCCTCTTCAAAATAACCGAAACTACGCATGGATATCCTCCTGCTGCAGCTCCGAAACCTGTTGGCGGCTGATTATTTCCTGCAGAAAACTATTTCGGTTTGCCAGTTCCTGATAGAGACCTTGTCCTGTGATCCTGCCGTTGTCTAGGATGAGTATTCTGTCCATACTTGAGAGCTGTTTTATCCGCTGGCTCACCCAGATAACTGTTCTACCTTGGAAATAGGGTTGTATGTTTTCAATTATCTCTTGTTCAGTACCGGTATCAACTGCGGCCAGGGCATCATCAATGATCAGCACAGGGCGATCTGCCAGAAGTGCCCTTGCAAGGGCTACCCGCTGCCTCTGACCTCCGGACAGATTGACACCCCGCTCCCCGATCCGGCTATCGTAACCATCCTGAAGAGATGTGATTTCATCATGAATAGCTGCAATACGGGCAGCCTGTTCGATTTCCTTCTGACTCGCATCCGGTTTCCCAAAGGCAATATTCTCCGCCAGACTGCTGGAGAAAAGAATTGCTTCCTGCCCTACATAACTAATGCGTTTGCGAACATTTTCCGGTGCAAGGCTGTTGATATCATGCCCGCCCATCAACAGTGCACCATCAACAACCGGATGCATTCTGGCAAGAATCTGGCACAGGGTGGTCTTACCGCAACCAGTGGGGCCTGTTATACCCAAAGTACCAGGTTCAATCTTAAGATTAATATCCTCCAGAACCGGTGCAGTTTCACCTTGATAGGAGTAGCTGAGTTCCTTTAATTCATATATCGGTTCAACCACCTCGAGTGAAATATCACCTTGCGGCAATTCACTCTTTTCCTCAATGAGCGTATTAATCCTCTCAAGAGATGTTACACCACGCTGGGCCAGGTTGGTCACCCAGCCAACCGCCATCATGGGCCAGACAAGCATATAGAGATAGGTTACAAAGGCGACGAAATCACCCATACTGATACTGTTTTCCATCACCAGCCTGCCACCGAAAAAGAGGACCAGCAGCATTCCAATACTGCCAACCAGTGTGGCCACAGGAAAGAGAAGTCCCTGGAGGAGAGCCACTCGAACACTCAAATACACATACTCCTCACCCAGTGAAGAGAAGCCATCGGCCTGTGTTTTTTCAAGGGTATATCCCTTGAGCAGCCGGATAGCCGATATGGATGATCTGGCAAATTCGGTGAGCAGAGAGAACTGTTCCTGAACCTTGGCAAACCGGTGGTGCAGACGGCCTGAAAGAACGCGAGTTGTTACTGCAAGAACAGGCATCGGCAACAAAGCAATAAGCGTTAAACCTGGATTGATATGAATCATAAAACCAATGGCGGCAACGGACATGACTAAAGCATCAACAGCCGCCACCATTCCCATGCCGCAGGCCAACTGGACCGCAGCCAGGTCATTTGAGCTGTGAGCCATGATAGAACCGGTTGAATGACGGTTGAAAAAGACACTGTCCATGGTCATGACATGGGTAAATATCTTTTTTCGAATATCACGCTCAAGGATCCGGGAAAAGCCGATAATCAGATAGCGCCAGCAGAACCGGAAAACAGCGGCACAGACAGCAACGGAAAAGATAAGGATTCCAAGGCTGATCAACTTCTCCTGATCGGCTTGGCCAGTGGCAAGTTCATCCACCCCGGTTTTTAATATTCTGGGAATAATGAGCTGAAGAAAATCAACCCCGAGCAAGGCCAGGAACCCAAATAACAACCGGAGTCGATGGCGTCTGAAAATTGGCAGCAACACACCCAGCAGTTGCCTGAGGGTCATTGCACTCTTTTTGGAAGCGTTGAATTTTAGAATGGCGTACTATATGAAAACTAAAAAGGTTTAATCGTGGATTATCCAAAGAGGAACTACCATCCACTGAGATACAGTGTCAATTGTTTTATTATTAAAAGTGCTACAGAAGAAAGAATCTACGTTGTAACCGTATACAGAGAGGTAAGCATGAAAATCGGTCTTGTCCAGATGAACTCAAAGGATGATAAACAAATCAATCTGAGTGCAGCAGAGCAGTCTGTTTTGGAACTTGCTGAGCTCGGGGCAAAACTAGTGGTGTTGCCGGAACATTTTAATTTTATCGGCCCTGATAAACTAAAGCCGATTCAGGCCGAACCCGTTAAAAATTCCCCGACCCTGGAAAAGCTTGGAAAACTTGCTGCCAAACTCAGCATCCATATTCATATCGGTAGCTTTCTGGAACGAGAGGATGATACTATTTTCAACACCGGCATCGTTTTCAATCCCCAGGGAAACATTCTGGCAAAATATCGAAAGATTCACCTCTTTGACGTTGAAATTCCTGGGGGCAGAAAATATCTGGAATCTAAAACCATTACCGGCGGCAGTGACATCGTTACCTTTTCCATCGATGATTTCACTTTTGGTATGACAACATGTTACGACCTGCGTTTCCCCGAACTGTACAGAAGGCTCGTGCAGCAGGGAGCAAATGTCTTACTCGTCCCTGCCGCCTTTACCATGGAGACCGGCAGAGACCACTGGGAACTCTTGCTCCGGGCTCGGGCCGTTGAAAATCTCAGCTGGGTAATCGGTATCAATCAGTGGGGAACCAGTCCTCCAAACCATAACTCATATGGCAGATCCATGGTGGTTGACCCCTGGGGAACCGTGGTTATCAAGGCCCCGGATGGCGAGACCAACCTGCTGGTAGATATTGAACAGGAATCCCTCCAGGCAACCAGAATACGATTCCCTGCTCTCAACCATATCCGAAACGACCTGTTTTCTATTTAAGGTAATCTTAAGTGGTACGAATTTCCCTTTTGCCCTTTTGGTTATCCCGTTGCTGAGTTTCGACTGAAACCAATACAGCAACTTCTTTTCTTCCGGATCAAGGTGGCCGTCATCCTGAATGCAGTTCATGATTGCCTGTTTGATGAACTCTTTTAACTCTGTTGCTGAGAATCCTTGGTAATCAGAAAAAGAAATGGCCGCCCAAAAAGGCGACCATTATGTTTGAATCAAACTGAACTCAGATACTCAGTACAGGATTATCTTCCTATCTCAGACTGATCCGCATTGGGCAATGGAATACCGGGACCAGTGCCGCCCTCATCACCTACCGCCGGTTTTCCGGCTGAATGGGTTGTGCCTGAGGCGCCCATACTGGTCTGAGCCCCTGAACCGGTTGATGCCTCTGATTGAACAGCATTGGGCAGTGGAATACCAGGACCGGTACCGCCCTTATCATCAACCGAGGGTGAAGCTGTCGAGCCGTCGGCCGTGGCCTGATCTCTGTTAACGCCTCCCGCAGCTGCAACATCGTGCATTTCATCGGGACCGCCTTCACCTTCCGGATCCACACCGCCTCTGCCCTGAATTCCCATCTTATGGCGCAACCAACCTTCACCAGTAGGCCTTTCCGGCCCGGTTACACCACCACTGCCATCTCCTCGCTCTCCAGTACCGTCACCTTGAGACAGTCCACGATCTATTACTGATGAACGGAGGTCTTCAAGAGGGTCTACAGGGTCATCTATTCCCTCATCTTCGAGCTGCTGCATCATCTTTTCATATTCCTCTTCGGTTACAATGGCGGCCTCCTCTTCGGTCCAAGGGGCAGGTGCATTACCAGGTTCAACAGGCTCAGCGTAAGTCACATTTGCGGGACCTTCAAGATCTCCTCTAGTATATTTATCGTTCCATGGCACTAGTTCTTCATCATCTTGGGGAGGAGGATTAGTAGGATAGTTTTCTCTTTGTTCATCATCACTCCACAATGGTGTTCCATCCGGAGTTGTCTCTCCTGGAATCCACTGGCTAAAAGCACCACTACGCCCTGACCCACCATCAGAAGGCACAGCTTCAGGCAGCTCATCATCATTGCGTGGATCTCCTTTGCCAGGAGTAAGATTGTTCTCATCAAAACCATAAGGCAACGGCGTAGTAGGCCCTGGCTGCCAATCCGGCCGAAACTTGCCGGGATCCTGCGGCCCGCGATTCGGATCACGCAGTTCCAGACCTACCTCAGGCAGCTTCAGATCACCGGGATTAGCCCTGTTGGCTCTGTCAACTCCAGAGGTTGCAGTTGACATTTCACCGCCATAAAATACAGTCGCTTCATTATTTTCCTCATTTGATTCCGCCCAGACATCTTCCGCATCCACCTTGACCCGGTATGTGCCCGCGGAAGTTTGCGGTGAGGGCATTATAAATTCATATCTCCATGGTGATCTGTATCCTATTCGTTCACAAAAGCTTTCGCCTTTAGGTGTGTATACACAACAGGTAACTCTGCTATACACATTTTTTGCAGGATATGGCTCAGAAGAATAAACTACAACAAACATTTTATACTCTGGCCCCGATCTCGATTTTCTGAATGTTGCGCTTCTTATCCCAACATCCCCTCTTGCAATATTAGATTGTCCAGCCACGCTAAGATTACCCTCAGGCATCTGTCGAGATCTATCTTTGTTCAGTTTAAATCGTCTTTTCTTAATCAGATCCTGGTTAGCAAGAGCACGCGTCTTAAAAAATGAACCTCTATACCTCCTCTCACATTTTTTTGATTAACCTTTTGTGGCAACATTTTCTCTTCTGTGTTGCAAAATCCCAAAACCCTTTGAGATTGACTCTTTAACTTTATCAACTTAAGCTGCCTGCCCAGATCAACTTTAGCCAGAGAACTGGTCTTGAAAAAAGAGCCGGAAAGCTGTTTACATTTTTTTTCTGTAATTCGATTAATTGTTTTTACATCAGTGTTTCCATTGCTTTTATTACAATAGCCAATCGGCTTACAGCGGTCATCGGCCTTATCTTTGTTGTCATATAGCTTATCTTCTTTACGGGAACACTGGCCTTTTGAAGAAACTCGCCTTACCTTTCCGTCCCGGCAACACCAGTATATTCTGACCAAGTTCTTTTTTATGAGTTTTTTATTGGATTGAGACTGCTTTTTTTTGATTCCTTTCGTTGTTGTCTGTGACTTGATTCCTTTCGTTGCAGTCTTTGATTTAGTAGGTGTCTCGGATTTCAGGGCAGATAATGTAACTGTTGGATGGCCTATATTTATTGAGAAAAAGACAAAAAGGACAATGTAAAAGATTTTGGTAGAATTCATTTCCTGATCCCCTCTTGGTAAGCAGTTGTAATGTTAGGTAGCGTCTTATAATCTCTGTTCCAAGAACAACCAAAAATGTTCAAAAAAAGGGACTAGTCAAACCACATCACCTGCAAAACCTTTATAGGCAAAGCGATTATTTGATGTTCACAACGCTATTCCTCAATCATTTTTCCTCAGAGAACCACCTCAATACCCTTTCGCACACATGCTGTATTGGTCCAATTCTTACCCAGGCAAACTACCCATCGACCAGCCCTTACGAGTTAAACAAACGTTTGAATATATTCCACTTGACTTCCCTTAAGCTCGGTGATACCTTCAGGGTTAAACGACTGTTTAATATTCATTGGTGAGGAAAATGGATAAAAAAAGCCCTGAGTCGAAAGAACGCATCATGGCCAGCGCAGTAAGGCTGTTTGCCAGAAAAGGTTATGCAAGTGTGGGTATGCGGGAGCTGGCGGAAGATGCCGATGTTAATCTTGCCATGATCAACTACTTTTTTGGGACTAAAAAAGAGTTACTCAAAGTCATCCTGCACTCCTTTTATACCAGTTACTTTAAAGTTCTGGAGAAAGAGTTGACCCCGGCCGGTACAATCGAAGAGAAACTCGAACGCTTTATCCGAAGCGCCATCACATTTATTGAGCACAACCGCGACCGAGTCATGGTGGTGCTGACCGAGTTGCCTCACGATGATCCGGAGATCATTGAATACAAGGCCAGATGGGCGCAGGAAGCTATGCAGATCATTCAAAAAGAGATATGTTCTCCTCTCTCCGACCAGATAGGGCGAATGATTTCTCCGTTTACCATCGGCCCTCTTCTCATCAGCATGATGTCTTCACGCTTTCTTTTCGCCCCGGTGTTGGAACAGGCCAAGCCACCGGGCTATGGCGAACAGTACTTCAAAGAGTATCCTGAAATCATCTCAACTATCTTTTTACACGGTGTGCGTGGATTATCCGAAAAAACCGGTGAGGGACAAAATGAAGAAAAAACATAAACAGGCTGAGCGTTTTTTTGAACGCTTCTCCCGTACCGTCATCCACATTCGATGGATAGTACTTATCGTCACCCTGCTGCTCAGTGTCCTGATAGCTTCCCAGGTTCGCCATTTAAGCATCGACACCTCAAATGAAGGTTTTCTCCACAAGGATGACCCAACCCTGCTCACCTATAATGAGTTTCGAGATCAGTTTGGTCGAGATGATATGCTGGCCCTTGCCATCCACAGCGAAAAGATATTCTCAAGGGCGTTTCTGTTAAAACTGAAAAAACTTCATGAAGAGCTCAATGAGAAAGTCCCTCATGTCAATGATATCATTTCCATGGTCAATGCGAGAAACACCACCGGTGAAGGTGATATCCTCTACGTAGACGACCTGCTCAGCCGTTTCCCTGAGAACGATCAGGATCTGGCCCGGTTGAAGGAGCGGGTCATGAGTAACCCGCTCTATCGTAATCAGCTCATTTCTCAAAAGGGCAACTTTACTTCTGTTCTTATCGAAAGCGATGTGTACACAGGCGATACGGATGAAAACCTGTTGTCCGGATTTGATGACAATATTGACCAGGATGTAGATACCACTAATGAACAGGACCGTTTTTTAACTGACAGAGAAAACAGCGAATTTGTCAGCCGGGTGCGACAGGTTGCAAAAAAATATAACAGTGATGATTTCCAAATATTCCTGGCCGGCTCGCCGATCGTCACTCACACTGTCAAGCAACTTATGATGCAGGACATGAAACAGTTCATGCGGCTTGTTCTTCTCACCATCGGTATTTTCCTCTTTCTCATGTTTCGGCGGATCAGCGGCGTTCTTCTGCCGCTTGTTATCGTCGCCCTGTCACTGTTGGCCACCCTTGGAATTATGGCAACAGCCGGAATCCAGTTTAAAACCCCAACAACCATCCTTCCCTCCTTTCTTCTGGCCGTCGGAGTCGGAGCCAGTGTTCATGTACTCGCCCTGACATTTTTACATATCCGTAAAGGGGTGGAAAAAAACCAGGCAATCGTTCAAGCGTTTGCTCATTCAGGGCCTGCCATTGTTATGACATCTCTTACAACAGCGGTTGGCCTTGCTTCTTTTTCCATGGCAGGGGTTGCCCCAGTTGCCGATCTTGGGCTTTTTTCAGCAGTCGGTGTCATGATTTCTCTGCTCTACACCCTCGTACTTCTTCCCGTCCTGCTGTCCATTCTGCCACTGAGTGAAAAAGTCGGCAAAAACGGCACCAAAACAAACATTATGGATCGGCTGCTGGATTCGATCACAAATTTTTCGGTGGATCGTTACCGGTTGGTGTTAATCATTTCCGCTGCTGTTATCGCTGCCGGTATAATCGGAATAACCCAGGTTCGTTTTTCCCACAACGTGCTGAAATGGCTGCCTGAAGGCTTGGACACCCGTCAGGCAACAGAGGTGATCGACCGGGAACTCAGAGGTTCCGTCGTTCTTGAGATCATTCTGGACACCGGCAAGGAAAACGGTCTTTACGACCGCTCTACCCTGATGACCATTGACAGGTTGATGTCAGAACTTGAGCAGGACTATCGGAGCTCCACCCTGTTTATCGGCAAAACAATCTCCATCACAACTATCTTAAAGGAAATCCACCAGGCATTGCACGCTAACGACCCGCAATTTTACAGGATTCCTGAAAACAAGAAACTCATTCCCCAGGAATTTCTCCTTTTTGAAAACTCAGGTTCGGATGATCTGCAGGACAGCGTCGACTCACAGTTCCGTCTGGCCCGGATTACTGTGAAAGTCCCCTGGCTCGATGCCCTGCTGTATGTCCCATTTATGGCCGATGTAAAAAAACGGTTTCAGGCCGAATTTGGTGGCAAAACCCTTGTCGGCGGCGAAGAGATGCAGATCACCGTCACCGGCATCATGTCGCTCTTCGGCAGGATTGTCCATGCCGCCATCTACTCAATGGCCCAGAGCTACGGTATCGCTCTTGGTGTGATCACAGTGCTGATGATCCTGCTTATCGGTGAACTGCGGCTTGGATTGATCAGCATGATCCCCAACCTTGGCCCCATTGTTATCGTCCTCGGCTTCATGGGGTGGAGCGGACTGCAACTGGACATGTTCACCATGCTTGTGGCCTCCATCGCCATTGGTCTGGCGGTGGATGACACCATTCATTTTTTCTACAATTTCAAACGATACTACAGCCAATACAATGATGTGAAAAAGGCGGTCAACCATACGCTTCACACAGCGGGCCGTGCCATGCTGACCACCAGTGTCGTGCTCACCATCGGCTTTTTTATTTTCATGTTTGCCTCCATGAACAACCTGTTTTACTTTGGTCTACTGGTCGGACTGGCCATTGTCCTTGCCCTTGCAGCCGATTTTTTTCTGGCACCTGCCTTAATGACACTGATGCTCCATAAAAAAGGAGAAGATAAATGAAAACACTGACCCAGACACTTTTAATTCTTTTACTCGCTGCTGTTTACCTGACACCCGCACCGGTTGATGCCAGCGATGCCGATTCAATTATGGAAAAGGTTGATGCCAGAGACGATGGCGACAATATGACCGGGGATGCCAAAATGACCCTTATTGATCAATCCGGAAAAAAAAGGATACGCAATCTCAAGGTGTTCAGTAAAGACAAAGGACGTGATACTAATCGACTGCAGTTTTTCCTCTCCCCCGCCGATGTAAGAGGAACCGGATTTCTCAGCTATGATTACTACTCGGGTGATAAGGATGACGATCAGTGGCTCTTTCTTCCTGATCTTAAAAAAACCAAACGGATCGCCACCTCGGATAAATCTTCGTCCTTTATGGGCTCCGATTTTTCCTATGCCGACATGACAAGACGCGTGCTGGATGAATGGCAATATAAACTCCTCAAAGAACAGGAAGTAAACGGTCATTTATGCTGGTTGATTGAAGCGGTTCCGGTTTCCAAGAAGGTTGAGAAACGATACGGTTATAAGAAGTCGATCGTTTTTGTCCGTCAAGATAATTATGTGGTGGTTCGTGCCATTCATGTCTTAAGCGAAGGTGGCAAAGTCAAATACATGGAAACCAGAAAACTTGACAAGATCGACGGTATTTGGGTTGCTACTGAGATTTGGATGAAAACGACACGAAAGAAAAGGACCCTGCACCGAACAATCCTTTACTGGACAAATATCAAATTCAACCAGGATCTTTCCCAATCTTTTTTCTCCATTCGACAACTGGAAAAAGGATTATAAATTCTCCAGCCGCTATTGTGCGACAAAACTAATGAACAAACGAACAACTACAAAAATCTTCCCTGTTATCCTGCTCTTCTCTCTGGTTGTCAGTATCCCTGGCCAGGCCGATGAACTTGCCCAGTTGCTCCAAGGTTTCGAAACGGAAAAGAGTGAGAAAAAGCAACCAGACAGTTCACTGGATCATCTGCTTGACGGTTTTGACAACAGTGAGAGATCCAATGTGAATCCTCCTGTTAACGATCAGCCCGAATCAACCGGGTGGTTTGAGATCCATGGAAGCCTATCGTTGCGATCGACCTGGAATTTTGCCCACGACCGGTCGGATGCCGGGGAAATCGATCATCGAGACCTCTCCATGTTCGGTCTGCGAGGAGAACTGAGCACTGATCTTACCCTCGGTAACTGGAAAGCAAAGATAGGGATAAAGGGGTTTTATGATTTCAGTTACACCATAGACGGTGATCGGGATCTCTATTCCAGTGACTTTCTCAATACCTATGAAAAAGAGTTTGAACTTACAGAGACCTTTGTCCAGACTGAGCTCTTCGAGAACCTGGACATCAAGATCGGTCGGCAGGTCGCGGTCTGGGGCAAATCGGATAATATCCGAATAACAGATGTTCTCAACCCACTTGACTACAGACAGCCTGGACTGGTCGATATCCGTGATACACGACTGCCGGTGACGATGACCAGGCTCGACTATTATTGGGATGACTGGAATCTCAGTGCTGTTGTCATCCATGAACCGAGATTCGACAAGACACCTGTTTTCGGCAGTGACTTTTTCCCTGGAACAGCCTCTATGCCCGAAACTGATGAAATCCTATGGAGCTTTGATAACCAGCAAATTGGTCTTGCTTTGAACGGTGTCTTCAGCGGCTGGGATATCTCTTTTTATGGAGCCTCAATCTTCGATCAACGATCACATGTTGAACTGTTTACAAACGGTACACCAGTACGACGACATGGCCGTATCTCCATGGCTGGCATAGCTGCCAACATTGCCCTTGGCAACTGGCTGGTCAAGACTGAGGCAGCACTGCTTGGTGGTCTGCAATTTGGTAATCTGCCCGGTGAGGAAAAATCAAGACTTGATGCTCTTATTGGTGTTGAATACAGCGGTTTTACCGAGACAACCATCTCGCTGGAAATGGCCAACCGGCATCTTTTCGATTTCGACTCAAGGTTGGAAGCAGCACCTGATGCCCAGCAGGAAGATCTTGCTCAATACGTCTTCAGATTCGTGCGTGAATTCATGCACGATACCCTGCGTTTCACGCTTTTGATCTCATCCTACGGACTCTCTTTTGACGGCGGCGGATTCGAACGATTCGAGCTGGAATATGATCTGAGCGATGATCTCAGTCTTAGAGGTACAGTTATATTTTATGAATCGGGAAACTATTATCAATTGAACGATATCGGTGATAATGACCGCTTTCTCATTGAGCTGGAATACCGGTTTTGACACCAGTGTCTATTGTTGGTGATACGGTGAGAGGCTGATCACCAAGAAATCTCAGCCTAACACGAGGTGTTGTCAGTCTGGTTGCCCATTATTGGCAATCAGGGTTATTAATGATCCTGATTGCCCCTATTAATCAGCAAATTGGAAAGAAAGTCAGCTTCTCAACGGAAATGAAAACAGTCATTGCGAGTGAAACGAAGCAATCTCAATTAGTTAGCTGAGATTGCCACGGCCTGCGGCCTCGCAACGACTTCTGCTAATACATGCCCAAAAAGCAAGTTTCTTACCTCTGCTGAGAATTAGGGGTAATCAGATTAATGATTAATTATTTTCAACCTTGGCCATCATCAAAACTTTTCTGATGTCATCTTTTTTGTCACAAATTCAACAATTTGGTTAATAGTACTAAAATTCTTCCTTTTGATTTCATAATCAAAAATCTTCATAGACCAGTTTTTCTCTATAAATCCAGCTATTTCCACAATTCCAAAAGAATCAATAATTCCTGTTTCGATCAAAGACTGATCAGCATCAAGTTTATCCAGCACATGGATTGATGGAAAATTTGATTGTAAAAAGTTAGTCAATTCAACTAAAATTTCCTGCCTTGTCATAAAATGATTTTTTATCTCCATTGGGCAAATGATTTATTCTGACAGTATAGGTTATCTGAGAATCGTGAAGCGCTTCCCTGGCAATTCTACGTATATCCTGTCGAAGGAAAAGGGCGTGAAGTATCTGCGTTGATAAAATTTGGACAAAGGCCACATTATCCCTCATCCCTAATCGCATGAGATGGCTGTTTTTGATTTTAGAAACAAGCTGCTTCACAAAAGCCCAATTATATATTCCGGCTTCTTCAACTGATTGGCGATTAAGATACTTACTCACAGTTTCTGAAATAGATTGATCCATGCGGATGAACGGACGGGTTTCCGGAGCTTGGTAGGCGATTTTTGGTCTGCTCAGAATCTCCTCAGGCAAGTACTTTCGCATACTCTTGCGTAAAATATACTTATCTCTCAGACTGTTTAGTTTTAGTTTTTGTGGAAGCGCATTTGCGTAGGCAACAAACTCATGATCCAGAAAAGGGTACCGTCCCTCAATAGAATTTGCCATACACATGCGGTCTCCCTGGGAGGACAGTAAATACCCCTTTAGCAAAGTAATAACCTCTAAATATTGAGCCCGGTCAACATCATCAACCTGGGAAAATTCATCAGGCAAAATAGCACCCAAGTCATCTGTAGCACTGTAGTTGTTAAGTTCTTTTTTTGTCTGCTCAGAAAAATAGATTTTATTTAACGCGTTACTATTCCACCGAATAAGATGTGAATAAAATTGACTGTCTTCCAATAGTGTTGATTTAAATGACCCAATTGCAATATTAGCGTAACGCTGATTTTGGAAATGCGGAAGATACGCGTAGAGTTTCTTGAATAAAGAGGACCTCCACTTGCTTTGTGGTTGACGGCTCCAGAAACGGCGAATTTTCAGTTCCCGGAAAATATCATATCCCAAAAGGATCTCATCGGCTCCTTCTCCCGTCAAGACCACTTTTATTCCCTTTTCACTCACACATTGTGACAATAAAAATAGTGGAGCAGGTGCCGTACGGAACAACGGAAGTTCGGTATGCCAGACAACTCGCTTAAAAACTTTTTCGATATCATCGTTGTCGCACTCAACCATACAATGTTTCGTATTCAGATGTTTCGCAACCAGCTGTTGAGCATCCCTCTCATCATAGCTCTTTTCTGAAAAAGAAATTGAAAAGGTCTTGAAGTTATCCTGTTTGGTCCGGTTTGCAAGGGAGACAATTGCTGATGAATCGATTCCGCCGCTCAGATAAGCCCCAACTTCAACATCGCTTCGAAGCCGGAGGTCAACTGATCGCTCAAGTCTTTCAACAAATTCATGAGATTCATCTTTATATGAAGAAACATGTGATTGCTGCATACTGGGAAAAGGCCAGTCCCAATAACGAGTTATTGATATTTTATGATCTCTTACAACAATCATATGCCCTGGAGGCACTTCATAAATATCCTGAAAAATAGTATGAGGGCTTATTGTTGTCCAGAATGTGAAAATCTGGTCAAGAGCACGGAGATTTATCTTTTTTGGAATAGTATTATGTGTGAACAGGGCTTTTATTTCGGACGCAAAAACAAATGTTGCATCTGTATGGTAATAAAACAGAGGCTTCATTCCCATACGATCACGTAACAAGAGCAACTGGCGTTTCCGACGGTCCCAAACGGAAATCGCGAATTGTCCGTTCAGTTTGTTTACGAAATCCTCTCCAAACTCCAAATAACAATGTAATAGCACTTCAGAGTCGGAAGATGTTCGCAAAACACATCCTCTGTTGCGCAGTTCAGTTCGTAATTCAGGATGATTGTAGACCTCCCCGTTAAATGCAAGAATCACATTCTCATCACTGTTCATAACAGGCTGGTGTCCCCCATCAGGTTCGATAATCGCTAATCGGGAACTACCAATGGCCACCTCATTATCAATAAAGGTGCCAAACTCATCCGGCCCGCGATGCCCCAGCAATGCAAGCATCATTTCGAGATCATCAAGACTATATTCTTTTGAAAAAAACCCAGCAATTCCGCACATCGTTTTTTATACTTGTATTATCCGGTTTGCCTTGGCCATGACAGTTGATCCTTCTTGGATATCCCGAGCGACCAATGCACCGGCTGAAACTTTAACATTCGATCCTATCCGAACAAGTGGTAGAATGGTTGAATTCATACCGGTAAAAAGGTTGTTTCCGCAACGAACATCCCCCCCTAAATGTGTCCCGGGAGAAAGGACCGAGTCCTCTCCTATTTGGGAGTAACTTCCCACTGAACAGTGAAAATTAATATAGCAGTTATCACCTATCTTCACATGATTTGACAAAACAACAAAAGGAGCGATAACACATCCCTTGCCGACCTGGCATGTGGATGAAATTATCGAAGTTGGATGAACAACTGTTTCTACAGACAAACCAACCTCCTTAACCTCTTGCATCATTTTTTTTCGAATGATTGGTATTCCAGAGGTGATAATTGCCGTGCTTTGCGGATCAATTTTTTCTTTCCAATTCGGTTTTGTCGTATTTACAAAAGAAAATTGTTCCAGTTCATTAAACTCCGCTTTTTTCGGGCCCACTAATCCAATAAGGTGATATGATGTTCCTGATCCCGCCTGATTAATCCCCTGGAGGATTTCCCAAATCTCTGTTGCTCCCCCACCGGTCCCCCAAAAATAAACATTTTTCAAACAACTTCTCCTGAAGGTCTATTTCCAGTCATGGAAAATAAAATTAAAGTTGAACTGTGTTGAGTTCTTTTTCGTTACCGATACCAAGGTAATTTCTTTAGGATAAATAGCGTAATGGTTCTGGCATTTTTTCATCGCCACTGCTGTTTATTCTTATCTAACCGTTTATGCAACGTATAACGACTCATTACTAAAAAGAGCAACACCTCTTGGTCACAAAAAATCAACCAAAACTACCCCAGTCACACATGATACATAAAAATCAATTCAATAAATAATTGACGTAACGGTGGAAACAACCTGCCCAACAAGCATGTGGAAAAACACGATGGCAGAAGAGTTCTGGACTGATGAAACGAATGTTCTCGACCCAGGCATGATCCATGGGGAGTGATGATAGCATCCTTCTCTATTCTCCTCTATCGGGTAAAAACGAGGACAACACAGCAGCCAGTACAGCCATACAAAAAGCGAGGAAAAAAGAAGGTGAAAAGGAGCCGAAACTTTCTGCCAGTAATCCTGCCAGATAGGGACCAGTGATCTGGCCTATACCGAAGAGAAAGGTGATAAAACCAAAAACAGCCGCCACCCGTTGAGGGCCGACATAGTCACCGACCATAGCCGCCATGATTGATGGAATGGACCAGGCAACCACACCAAAGAAGCCGACAGACAGGTAGAGAAATACCTGCGGTAAATCAAGACCGATGAGCAAATAAGCCGTTGCCTGAATGGAAAAGACCATTATAAGTGAAATCTTCCTGCCGAGTTTGTCGGATATTGTCCCAAAAATGGGTCCTGACAACAAGCTGCAGAGACCGATCCAGGACCAGAAGTTACCAGCAACACTTTCTGAAAACCCTTTCTCCTGAACCATGGCAGTCACAAAAAAAGTAGCATAGATAACGTAAGTGAAACCGAATAGAAAATAGATGGCACCGCAATGGAGAACAATTTTTGATAGAAGCGATAACTCAGTTGTCGACTCGATTTCCCCTTCACCGAGTTGTTCTTTAAAGCCCACAGGCTTCAGTCCTTTTTCTTCCGGGCTGTTTCTGATAATGATATAATTAAGGACGGCAACACCTATAACTATAAAGCCAAGAACTAACCAGCCAAGGCGCCAGCCCTCATTATAATTCTGATTAAGATACGGTATCAGCTTTCCAGACAGAATGATGGCAAAACCGGAACCAATGACGATAAAACCAGCAGCCTTGCCCCGTTTTTCACTGGTAAACCAGATCGATACCAATGCCATTATAGGTACATTGGCCAGTGCTGAACCGATCCCGGTCAAGATATAAAAGAAGATCAGGAGGTAAAGATTCTCCACACGGCTGATAGCCATCATTGACAAGCCGATGATTAAAAGGGCCAATGCGATCAGGTTTCTCCCCCCGAATTTTGGCATTAACCTGCCACAGAGGAGAACGGCAACAAGGTAACCTACAAAATTCATGGTGGAAATAAGACCCATCTGTGAGTAGGAAAGTCCGAGAGATTCTCCCATAGCCGGCAGCAACATACCCAGAGAAAAACGGCCCAATCCCAGGCAGCCAAAAATACAGAGAGTACCTGCTGCAACGACATACCAGCCGTAATGAACCACTTTGACCTTATTCGTTGTTTGGTCGCTCACGTACCTGGTCCCATGAAAGAAAATTTGATTTTTGCTGAAAAATTTCCAAGATAACACAGCACAACGACATACCTTTTAGGGTATCCGCCGGCACGAGTGTTCCGACAACCGGTTTGAATCAGCTCGGTCAACCAACTGATCTTTGAAACAGAAATTCCCGAAATCCGTTTTTGTTGAGCTGAGCCTTCACTGGAGAAAAGGATGAAAATAATGCCATAATTTCTCGATTATGACGGTGGGTCACAAATAACTTCAAATGTTGTTGTGATCGAAAAGATATGGAAAAGTTGTCTTTAACGACAAAAGTATGAACATCGGGTAAAAATGTTTGTCTGTTAAAGGCTGTGAGCATGATTATTCCTCTGGGTTTCAACATCCGGGAACATAGCTTGATAAAATCATCAACCTCACCCTTTGCCAGCCGGTCAATCAGATCCCACAGTAAAATACCATCAAAACATTCTTTTGGATAATCAAGAGTGTCCCAAATTGTTTTAATCGGTTGTTTTTCCGCACGGCATCTGTGAAGCCTGTAGAACAGATCATTGACAAACAGCCTTTCCACCCGGCTGCCAAAGAACATGATATTCTCTTGACAAACCGGCCCCAAATCCAGGATTTGCGGTTGAGCAATCTTGCTCAACGACTGGGTGAACAAACTGCAGGTTTTACTATTATATGATTCGGGAATAACAGACTGTTCGAAGCTGGTCGGCTTCTGTCCACTAATAATTGACAAAATTACTCCCTGGTCACTTATTTTCGGATATCTTAATAGTGTCCTGTTGTGATGCTCCGCTCTTATTATATAACGTTGGTTTTGGATCAGATTTCTTTGCGGGCTTTTCCTTTTCCAGTTCAATAACGGCTTTCATATAAGCACCGTCCTCAACAGAAATCCTCTTGGCCCTGATTTCCCCTTCGAAGTCAGCAGATTTTGTGATCTCCACTTTTCCACGGGCACTCACATTGCCTTTCATTTTCCCGCTGATGGTCACCTTCTCCGCCTTGATATCAGCCTCAACACTGCCTTTTTTACCCACTGTAAATTGTTGGCCACTCAGGTCGATGGTCCCCTTCATATTACCCTGAACAATTAGGTTCCCTTTACCGCTGATCGACCCTTCTATTGAAATTGCTTCACCAATACAGGTGATTTCAGCTTTCCCGGTCTCTTCATTATCGATCTGCCCTATACCTGTATCACTGTGCCTGGCTTTAAATTTCTCCAGCATCTCTCCCCCCAAAAGGTTGAAATATTCTCTTTGTTTCTGCTACTCCACCCCTCCACACGCCATGTTCATTCAAATACCACTATCATTTATAAGCAGCTTAGCCATTTAAACCTCCAAGCTATCATGACACAACCTGCACCAACTCAATATACTTCGTCTTCAACGGTTCTAAACAGCTTTTAATGCCTCACCAATAGACCGACAGACATAATCAATATTTGAGGAGGTCAAACCGGCCAGGTTAATTCTGCCACCACCGACAACATAAATGTGTTTGTTCTCTCGCAGCCATAAAACAATATCGTCAGAAAGTCCACTGAACGAAAACATGCCGCGCTGTTCTTTAATAAAAGAAAAGTCTCCTTCAACTCCGTTTGCCGCCAACCCGTCAACCAGCTTGACACGCATATCGACAATCCGGTTTCGCATATCAGATAACTCGGAGATCCACATTTCACGCAAATCGTAATCAGATAAAATTGTTGCCGCCACCAGGCCTCCATGGGCCGGTGGATTTGAGTAGAGCACCCTGATCACCGTCTTCATATGGCTCATTGCAACCGATGCTTCGTCTGACGAAGGACAAACAAAGGTCAATGCTCCGGTTCGCTCATTGTAGAGGCCGAAATTTTTCGAGAACGATGAGGCTACAAGAAAATCAACCCCTGCCTCAGCAAACTGTTCGACAGCAAAACGATCATGAGCCACACCTGAACCAAAACCCTGATAGGCAAAATCAAGAAACGGCAGCCAACCTTTTTCTTTGCTTATTTCCGCGATCTGTCTCCACTGATCATGATCAGGGTCAACACCACTTGGGTTGTGACAACAGGCATGCAGAAGAACGATATCCCCTTCCGGAACCTGCGAAAGATCCTCCACCATACTCGTGAAATCCAAGCCTTTGGTATCATCATCATAGTAACGATATCTGTCGATGGTAAACCCGGCTGAACCAAAGACACCGTTATGATTGGCCCAGGTCGGAGCGCTAACCCAAACCATGGCTCCAGGGTTAAACTTGTTGAGCAAATCGGCTCCCACTCGAAGGGCGCCGGTACCACCGGGACAATGGGCTGTTACAGCCCGCTTTGAAGCGATAACCTCACTCTCCTCTCCAAAAAGAAGTTTCTGTACTTCTGCCCCATAAGTTACATCACCAGAGATCGGCAGGTAACTTTTTGTTGCTTCTCTCTCGAGCAAAACTCTTTCCGCTTCTTTAACACATCCAAGAATGGGTGTATTACTTTCATCATCTTTATATACGCCAACACCCAGATTAACCTTTTCCGGGCTCGGGTCATTCCTAAAAGCATCAGTCAAGCCTAAAATCGAGTCTGGCGGTGCCGGCTCAATGTTTTTCCACATAATCTCCTCCAGTGACAATGAGATACTATCGTCTTGATTCAACCTGCAAAGAATAACAGGTCACTCTATTTTCTTGTTTAACGTGAATTATTACCCGTTTTTTCCTGTTGGTGTCAATACAAACAAATGATTTTCCAAAGCTCAGGTTTATTTGATCCATCTTATCACCTTTTACTTCACTCAACTCAGTGATGGATTGAATATAGTTGCATATGCAATCATATTCTGCTATCTTTGTTTCATGTTTGAAGACTGCCTCTATTTTAACTCCAATGCGCTAGCTAGAACTGTTTCCAAAATCTGGATCCGTGCCTATAAAAAATTCGACCTATCCCCGCCACACGCCTTTCTTCTCCGGCTTGTGCTGGGGAAACCAGGAATTCAGCCTCATGAGCTTGCGGAGATGCTTCAATTAAATCGTTCTACGGTTACACGATTTTTAGATAGTCTTGAGAAAAAAGAGTTTATCACCAGACAGTTTGGGAAACGTGATGGCCGGGAAATCGCCATTTACCCCACACAAAAAGCTGAAAAAATTCATCAACAGCTTCACCAGACCCGTGATGAATTACGTAGGAAAATGAAAAAACTTTTTGGAGAAAAAGAGCTTACCGATGAAATTGAAAAACTGAGAACCATGAGAGAGAAATTAATAGACAGCTGATATTTTTTTACCCATATAATTGCATACGCAACTACATGGAGGAAAATATCAGCACAACTGAACCGAAGATTAAATCATGAACAAACTTGAAGTGAGAAATCTTTATCAGACACTCGGCAATGAAAAGGTAGATTCCGATGTAGGAATCAGTTTGTCACACCTTGCCGGAACAGAAGAATTTTCTTTGTACTGTACTGAGATCGGGCCAATGAAAATACTTAAAGCCCACTACCATAAAAAAGATGCTGAATTTTATCAGATTATCAGCGGTATAGGAAAAATCCATATAGGGGAAACAACCAGTAATACTTCAACAGTATGGAGAGATCATGTTGAAGTCAGACAGGGTGATGTCTTCATGATTCAACCAAAACAGACACACACCCTGGAAAATATGAGCGAAGAGAAACTGGTAGTGGTCTTCGGCTGTCCCCAATCCCACATTACCCATGACCGGATTATGGTTGAAATCAGAGGATAAACCAGGAGGCTCAAATGCCATTTGTCCAAATCATCCTGCAACACGGAAAAAGCCAAGAAATGTGCTCCCACATTTCAAACGCAGTCCATGAAGGACTTGTAAAACACTTTGTTATACCCGAAACGGATCGGTTTCATATCGTTCAGGAAGTAGCAGGACACCATTGCTATTTTCCTGCAAATTATCTTGATGTCCCCCACTCTGACGACATCGTTTTTATCAGCATTACTGCAAAACGTGGACGGACAGCCAAGATGAAGAAAAACCTTTACAAGGCGATCACAACCGCCATTGAAGAGGGGACCGACATTCCATCAAATGACATAATCATTATTGTTACCGAAAACAGTGAAGAAGACTGGTCTTTTGGTTGCGGTGAAGCTCAACTGCTCAAAAACCGATAGTGAATAGGAAAGAATTACATACAAAAAAGCCGGTCAAACAAGAAATCAAATTTCAACCTCAACACAAGACCTGAATTCGTGAACATTTAATAGCGCCATAGCTTTAATGGATTTAGGCAGGAGACAAAGATGCCTTACCTCAATGTGCGGCTCTCAACAGAAGAGTCAAAGGAAAAAACAGAACAACTGGTCAATCTTTTAATGGATACAACCTCAACAGTCCTGGGAAAACAGAAAAATGTCATCTCAATCGACATTACTTTTACTCCACTCAGCCGCTGGTTTGTTGGCGGCTCGTCCATGGAAAAGCAGGATAAAGTCACCTTTTATCTGGATATCAAAATAACGGAAGGCACCAATACTAAGGAAGAAAAATCCAAGTTTATCCAGGACGTGTTTGCAGGTATTGACAAACTTATCGGTCCAATCACACCTGCCAGTTATATTGTCATCGACGATGTAAGGGCGGATTCCTGGGGCTTTCAGGGAAAAACCCAGGAATTCAGATTTATAGGCTGCGGGAAAAAATAATTATCCCAGAATTGCACCTGATTGTGGTCCGGATTAAAGGAGCTGAAAGGTGTGCTTATTGAGGGGATATGTATCCCGTTCCACAACGCAGAAGCCTGGGAAAAGACAAGCAAGTTTGGGATATTTCCCTCCAACCCAAGGAGGTTGTCCGAGAAGGCCATTTTTTCTCAAATCGAGGCATCTTAGAAAAAATAAGCACAGGCATATAGAGAATATTCCGAGCATTATTTTTTTAAGATAACGAAGAGTTGGGGGAAAAGGGCCTTCTCGGACAACCTCCTAAGCAAAAAACAGCAGACTGAGCGCCATTATTGCCATTCCGGAAACCACGCCGTAAATGGCCAGGTGGTGCTCACCATATTTTTCAGCAGTGGGCAACAATTCATCGAGTGATATAAACACCATAATACCGGCGACTGCAGCGAAAAGCAGACCAAAAACAAGTTCATTCATAAACTGGTAGAGCAGGCCAAAACCAACAGCGGCGCCAACCGGTTCAGCAAAGCCAGAAAGAAAAGAGAGGGAAAAAGCTTTTTTTCGACTCCCTGTCGCAAAATAGATGGGTACTGCTACAGCAATTCCCTCAGGAACATTGTGAATAGCAATCGCAATGGCAATTGAAACCCCCATGGTCGGATCTTTTAATGCTGCAACAAATGTGGCCAATCCTTCTGGAAAATTATGAACGGCTATGGCAATGGCGGAAAAGATTCCCATTCGCAACAACTTCTGTTTTTTCAAATCCTCTCCAGGATTGTTCATCTCTTCAACAGAACGAGGCTCATGCGGGTTTTCAAATGAGGGAACCATATAGTCGATTAATGCTGCAAAGCCAATCCCAGCGAAAAAAGCCAGTGTTGTCACCCAATATCCTTGTGTGTCACCCAGCATGGTGGCCGTTGCATCTCGTGACTTCACGAAAATCTCGATCATGGAAACATAAATCATCACTCCGGCTGAAAAGCCAAGAGCAACGGCAAGGAAACGACTGTTTGTTCGGCTGGAAAAAAAAGCAAGACAGCTCCCCACTCCGGTTGCAAGACCGGCGAAAAGTGTCAGGCTAAAAGCAAAAAGAACTACAGAGGTATCAAGCTCAGGCATCGCTCGATATGGTGAGAGAATAAAAAGTTAACTTCTTCAAGATAGTTGAAAAAATATGCTGAAACGATATTTCAATAAATAGAGTGGGCAGAAAAACTACTTATCCACTCATTCCGCTGTTATTTCTTTTCCATACTATGGCGGGCTAACAATGACTGGAGTTTCCACGGTGAAGACAAACAGATATTTGATTTTTTACAGCTAGACATCACATCACAGAATCCAAGGAATTCGGCAATCGCATCACTCATCTCTTTATCCCGCCGATGAATGACACTTAACTTCCTTTTCATGTCGACACCTTTGACTTTGAGACTGGTCAGCCAGCCATTTTCAACTTCCCGGCAAACTGTCAGTGCGGAAAGACAAGCCAAGCCGACCCCGGATTCCACTGCTCGTTTCACTGCCTCAGGATGCCCCATCTCCATGATCACATTGATCTCATCGAGATAATCCTTCATCTTCTCGTTGAAAATAGCCGCCGTTCCTGATCCCGATTCCCGCATAATCCATTTTGTTCCCTTAAGATCCTTTTCCACATCAAATACTTCTTCATGGGCCAACGGATCCATAGGTCCGGCCAGTACAACCAGTTCATCCTCAAACCATGGCCTGATTAGGATATCCGGCTCAGTCACCCTTCCTTCAACAAAACCTATATCCATGGAACCGTCTTTAATCATTCGCTCTGCATATCTGGTGTTATAAACATGCAGATTGACGGTAACATTGGGATGAACTCTTTCGAATCCACCTATGAGATATGGAAGGATGTAATTGCCCAAGGCAAGGGAAGCAATGATTTCAATATGCCCGGTGAGTGTATCATTTTTCTCTGACATCACCGTTTCAACATTATTGACTTGCAATATGATGTCTTTGGCGTGCGGCAAAAGATAGCGACCGCGCTCATTGAGCAGCAGGCTCCTGCCCTGACGATCAAACAGGGACGTGCCAAGTTGATTTTCCAGCTCGGCCAGAGCCATACTGACAGCCGACTGGGTAACAAACAGTTTTTTACTGGCTTTAGTGACTTGAGCCGTTTCTGCAACTGCTATAAATATTTCCAATTGTCTGAGTGTGATCGACATAAAGAGTACCGTTGTACAATTTTGCTGATAGTTCGTATCGCTATTTTTGACCAGTGGGTTCTACGTCCCTCTTTTATATAAGTTTTCATAGTGAAATTGCAAGGAAAAAGTACTTTTTGGCTAGTCCGGCAAAATCGGTTTTTTCCAGTTTTTGGTCATTCACCACAGGAGGACCTGTACCTTTTTATTGACATACTTAACTTTTTCATTAAACTTCCTTTCACTTTCTTTTTGTAATCTGGAGGAGATACTTGAAGAAAGTATTCCTATTATCCCAAACAGTTCAAGTATCTATTCCATTTCGGTATTGAACAAATACCCAATATGGGAGAGGGTGTTTACTGTTTGGCTGAGCCTTAGGAGGAGCGGCTTATGGATCTTCAGTTCCAGGATTTTCTCTACCGTGACAATGTCCTGTGGATCACCGCATTCACATTGGGTGGACTTGCTTTCGCCCTCGGACCCATTGTCATCGTCTACCTTCTCATGCCGAGAAAAACCCGCCAGTTTGAAAAGCTCAATACGCAGCTTGTAGAATGCGGCATGGTACCCATCGGGGACAGCTGGATACGTTACGGTATCGTCTTCTACCTCTATGCCCTAATTTTCCTGGCATTCGACGTGGATGTCCTCTTTCTCTTCCCCGTGGCTGTTGCTTACAACAGTAAAGAACTTCTGGACATGGGTATTGTCCTCCGGGACTTTGTTGAGGTCATTCTCTTTGTAGGAATTTTATCACTCGCAATCATCTATGCATGGATTAAGGGGGCATTCAAGTGGGATCGCAGAACGTACCTTCGCCGTTAGAGGAGATACCATCATCATTAGTTCATTTTGCTGCTGCTGATAAGCTCATCAATATCGGCCGAGTCAACTCCTTCTGGCCCTTGACCTTCGGACTAGCCTGTTGTGCTATTGAAATGATGGCCACCGGTGGTTCACGGTTTGATATCTCACGCTTTGGGGCAGAGGTGTTTCGTCCATCACCAAGACAGTCCGATCTTATGATCGTTGCCGGCACCGTTACCAAGAAAATGATGCCGGGCATCAAGACCCTTTATGACCAGATGTCTGAACCAAAATGGGTCATGGCTCTTGGCAACTGCGCAATCTCCGGCGGCCCCTTTGCCTTTGAAGGACAATATTCCATCGTTCTCGGAGCAGACAAGTTTTTACCAGTGGACATCTACATTCCGGGTTGTCCGCCGCGACCCGAGGCACTCCTTCAGGGAATCCTTGAGTTGGAAAATAAGGTCTCCGGCTGGAAACGATGGAAAGACCCTGAGAAGGCCTGAAAACGTATGAATACAATGATCACCTTTGTTTAATCTTTCTATTCAAGGCCCTTTGGAGCACGAATATTATGATACAAAACAGTGTAAAACAGGCGATGGAGAAACTCTTTCCCACCCCTGAACCGACGGTTGAAGAACAACCGTCTCCAGCCGACAGCGATGAGGCGGAAAAAAAAGCCAAAAAGAAAGAGAAAGAGCCAAGAGTAAACGGTGTTATAGAGTGCGATTATGACAGCTGTGGCTACCACCTGGATGTTCAAGTCGACCCTGCTCAGCTGCTTGAAGCCGTCCAGATATTAGACGATTCCGAATTTTTTATTGAGAGTATCACCGGCGTTGACTGGATCAAGGAAGATCAGCTGGAAGTTGTTTACGATTTCAGTCGATATGACTTTGATTTATGCCGGGTAGTCATTCGTACCCGTACTCCCCGCAGTGAACCATCGGTACCGACAATTACACCAATTTTTACCGGTGCCAACTGGCATGAAAGGGAAACCCACGATTTCTTCGGTATCAAGTTTGAAGGACATCCACACCTTGTACCTCTGCTGCTTCCCGAAGATGCCGACTTCCATCCCCTCTTAAAGGATTTCAAACCATGAGCGTTCCAATTCATCTTCAACCTGACGAAACCTTTGTCCTGAATGTCGGGCCTCAGCATCCCTCTACCCATGGTGTTCTTAGGATAAAGATGGAAATGGATGGTGAATATATCGTCAAGGCCGAAACCGTTCTTGGCTATATCCACCGTATGCATGAGAAAATGGGGGAAAACAGATCATATCCTCAGGTCTTGCCGAATCTCAGCCGTCTTGACTACCTGGGCGCCCTTGGTTATACCCATGGCCATGTATTGGCTGTTGAACGGGCCGCAGGTATCGAAGTACCCGAACGTGCTGAATATATTCGAGTCCTCACCGCGGAGCTGAACAGAGTCTCTTCCCATCTCTTCTGGTTCGGTGCTTTTATCATGGACCTCGGAGCCTTTACCCCGCTTTTATATGTTCTTGAAGATCGTGAGTACATTCTGGACATATTGGAACGGGTGACCGGATCGCGGCTCACTTACTGTTATCATCGATTCGGCGGCGTGTATAACGATATTGATGACGAGTTCATTCCGGCAACCAGGGCCTTTATCACCAGACAACGCAAAGCAATGAAAAAATATCATGCTCTGGTGACCGGCAACATCATTCTGCAGAAACGACTCAAAGATATTGGGCCGATCTCCAAGGAAATGTGTCGTAAATACGGGGCCTCAGGGCCTGTGGCCAGGGGATCTGGAATCGATTACGACGTACGTAAAAACGAGCCCTATTCAGTCTATTCCGACTTTGACTTTGACGTCCCTGTCTATCATGAATGTGACTCTTTTGCCCGCTATATGGTTCGCATGGATGAGATCGAACAGTCTCTGCGGATCATTGAGCAAGCGTTGGACAAACTGCCGGAAGGGCCCATCATGCCGAAGAAAAAGCCAAAACTGATTAAACCGCCGGCTGGTGACTACTACCAGGCCGTGGAAACGGCCCGGGGCAACTTCGGCATACGAATCGTCAGTGACGGTACCAAGAACGCCTATCGTTTTAAATTACGCTCTCCAACATACTCCAACATGCATATGTTTGATGAGGCATGTGAGGGGATGATGATTATGGATGCCATTGCTTTAATGGGGAGCCTTGACCTCGTTATACCCGAGATCGACAGGTAAGGGAGAAGACTCATGAGTTTAACACTATTCAATGTCATTGCGGCAGTGATCATTGCCATTGCTTTTGCTGCATTAAATGCTGCCTACCTGGTCTGGTGCGAACGACGGGGGGCCGGCCGAATTCAACGTCGACCCGGCCCGAACGTCAATGGACCTCTGGGGTTAATTCAACCTATGGCTGATGGCCTGAAATTGATGACCAAGCAGCTCGTTATCCCGGGTGGAGCCGACAAGGCTCTTTTTATGGTCGCTCCTGTCCTGGCCATGGCTCCTGCCATCATGAGCTTTGTTACCATCCCCTTCTCCGAGACCATTGTGGCCCACAACATGAATATCGGTGTCCTAATGATCTTTGCCTTCGCCTCCATGGGGGCAATGGCGGTTCTTTTTGCGGGATGGGGATCCAGGAACAAATATGGTGTCATGGCGGCGGTTCGAGCAGTATCCCAGAACATTGCCTACGAAGTTCCCATGCTGATAACGGTCATTACTGTTGTTATGATAGCCGGGACCATGAACCTCAAAGAACTGGTTGCCCACCAGGAAGGGGGATTCTGGCACTGGAATATCTTTCCATTCCAGGCGGGACTCTTCAACCCTCTGATGCTGTTCTCCTTTCTTATTTTCTTTGTCTGTACCCTGGCTGAAACCAATCGTACTCCCTTTGACCTCGGTGAGGCGGAGGGTGAACTGGTAGCCGGATTCCACATCGAATACGGCTCCATGGGATTTGGTCTCTTTTTCATGGGTGAGTATGCCAACATCGTTATTGGTGCATGTCTGACAACCATTCTTTTTCTGGGCGGCTGGTACGGTCCTTTTGGCTTCACCGCCAGTGTCTGGTGGTTCCTGTTAAAGGTATATCTGCTTATTTTCACATTTATCTGGATCCGCTGGACAGTTCCACGAACAACAATCTATGGACTGCTCAATCTGTCCTGGAAAATACTGATTCCCATCTCACTGTTTAACCTGCTGCTCACAGCCGGATTACTGAAGGTATTTTAATATGGGCGCCTATTTTAGCGAAATATTTAAAGGGCTGCAGAGTCTTGCCGTAGGTATGAGCATTACATTCAGGGAATTCTTCAAACCTGTGGTGACCGTTCCTTATCCTTATAAGACTATCAAGATGAGCGATAGGTACCGAGGCCACATCGAACTGATTGAAGATGAGGAAGGTAACCCAAAATGCGTTGCCTGTGGAATGTGTCAACGGGGATGCCCTTCAGGTTGTATCAGTCTGGCTTCAAAGACTGTCGAGTATGAGGCTGAGGTGAAAGGGGAAATCAAAAAGAAGAAGAAAAAGGTACTGACAAAGTACGATTTAAACTTTACCACATGCTCTCTCTGTGGCCAGTGTATTGAAAATTGCAATTTCGCGGCCATCGAATTTTCCAAGGATTACAATCTTGTGTCTGAACGTAAAGAAGATTTTCACTTTGATCTTCTTCAACGTTTAAAGGAGAGGAACCCATGAGTGACTCTGTCTCTCTATTCAGTGCTGATACCCTGGTCGGCCTTGTATTTCTGATTATGCTGGCCGTTACTGTCATTGGCGGCCTGATTGCCTGTAATGCCGATAGACTGATCCGGGCCATTGCCGGATTGATTGTCTGCTTTGTTGGTGTGGCAGCGATCTATTACTTTCTCAATTCTCCCTTTGTAGCCATGATGCAGATGTTGATATACGTAGGAGCCGTCTGTATCACCATCGCCTTTGCCATCATGCTGGCCGATCCGGAAGCAAAAGAGAAACATGGCCCGTCAAGCCCACTGGTTGGACCGCTGGCTCTGATCACTGCAGGACTGCTGTTTGGCGGCTTATCAATACTTGGCACTCGAACCCAGTGGCCTAATGCGGATAAGATCAACGACGGATCAGTGAAAACCATTGGTATCAAATTGCTCACCGACTATTCCATGGTCTTTGAACTGGTCTCCATTGTCCTGCTCATCGCCATCATTGGGGCGCTTATCATCGCCCGTAGAGGAAGGAGTTCATGATGTCTGTACTTACGCTCTATAATTCTCTGAACACGTTTCTGATTCTGGGAGCACTACTTTTCTCCATGGGAGTCTATGGACTTGTCACCAGAAGGACGCTTATTGGTATGCTTATTGCCTCTGAGCTGGTTCTGGCCGGAGCGTCCATCAACTTCATGGCCTTTAACCGGTTCTGTGCGCCTGACCCGGCCATCGGGCAGATCTTCACTCTGTTCATCATGGCCATTGCCGCAGCTGAGGCGGCCATCGGGCTGAGCATCGTCATTGCTGTCTATCGTCACTTTAAATCCATTGACACGGAAGATATCGGTCTCTTGAAAGGATAAAAAAATGGACATTACAACAATCAGTTCACCGCTGCTAATGCTTGCTCTTCTTGTGCCGCTGTTAGGTGCCTTCGGTGTTATGCTGGCCGGTAAACAGGAGAACTACAGGGAAGCGATATCATCGGTTGCCTCCATTATTCTCCTGCTTCTTGTTGCCTCTTTGATCCCCAAAGCTTTGGACAAGAATGTCCTTCTTGAGTACACCCTGTTTACTCTTTTTCAGGAAAACACTCTGGGTGCAGGCATGGGCGCTGTCACTGTTGCCCTACGGGCCGATGCAATGGCCATGATTTTCGCTCTTGTGGCCTCCTCCTTGTGGACTATTGCTGTCTACTACTCCATGGGCTACATGAGAGGGCTCAACGAACATGCCCAGACCAGGTTTAATGCCTGTTTCGCCCTGGCCATCTTCGGGGCCATCGGTGTTGCCTTTTCTGCTAACCTCTTTACCATGTATCTCTTCTACGAGGTTGTTTCGGTCTGCACCTACCCACTGGTTGCCCACCACCAGGACAAGGAAGGCTACGACGGGGCACGTAAATATATTATCTATCTGACCTCAACAGCCAAACTGTTCCTGCTGCCGGCCATGATCCTCATTTATGTACTTACCGGCACCTTTGATTTTGCTACCGACATCCGCTCAGGCATTTTCTCAGGTGACACAAAGTCCATTTATGTAATCATGCTCTATATTTTCTGCATCTTCGGTTTTGCCAAGAACGGCATCATGCCCTTTCACCACTGGCTGCCCGGAGCCATGGTCGCACCGACACCGGTCTCTGCCCTGCTCCATGCCGTGGCCGTTGTCAAGGTCGGCGTCTTCTGTACAACCCGTGTGATGCTCTACGTTTTTGGTGTCGACACCATGCATGAGCTGAATCTCGGTATCCCCACGGCCTACTTTGTCGGTTTTACCATTATCGCGGCCTCGATCATTGCCCTTTCAAAGGACAATCTTAAGGCCCGGCTGGCTTACTCAACCGTCAGTCAGCTCTCCTATATCATTCTGGGTGTGGCGCTGCTCACTCCCAGCGGCATTGAGGGAGGACTGATCCATATCGTCAATCACGCATTTTCCAAGATCACCCTCTTTTTCTGCGCCGGTGCTATCTATGTGGCAGCCCATAAAAAATATATCTCGGAAATGGAGGGGTTGGGCAAGACCATGCCCTTTACCTTCGGGGCCTTTGGTGTCGCCTCCCTTTCCATGATCGGTGCTCCGCCGGTTGCAGGCTTTATCACCAAATGGAACCTGCTCATCGGCTCCATCGAGGCTCATCAGATAGGCATCCTACTGATCCTGATCGCCTCAACCCTCTTGAATGCCGCATATTTTGCTCCGGTCACGTATAGGGCTTTCTTCTGCAAACGTCCTGCCGGACAGCCCTTTACCGGTATTAAAGAAGCTCCCTTATCCATGTTGATTCCGATCCTGATTGCCTGCACCATCTCGGTGATCATCGGAATCTTTCCAAACTTTATGATGCAATTTGTCAAGGCGGTGACAGGATGATTGTACAATTCATCGATTTTCTTCGAGACCGGCTGAAACTGGTCATGATCGGCTGCTGCATAGCCCTTGTCTTAATTATTGTCTGGAGTCTCACCGTTGACACCAGCCATGCCCATAGCTGGGCAGAAAAGGCGATTCCCGGTTTCTGGGCCCTTTTCGGCCTTGGCTCCTGCGGACTCATCGTCCTGGTGGCAAGGCTTGTGGGCAGAACTGGTGTGATGACCAGGGAGGACTACTATGACAACTGATTTTATCCATCCGGCCCTCATCATGATCGTGGGTGCCCTGATCCTGCCTTTCATCCGAGGGCCGTTCAGGAAACCCTACCTGGTGCTCATCCCTCTGCTCACCTTTATTGACGTGCTCTGGCTTGGGCAGCATCATGGGACCTATGGCGTGTTTAAGTTTCTGGCCAATGACTGGACTTTGACATTTGGCCGGGTTGACTCGCTGGCAATGGTCTTTGGTTTTATCATGTCGCTCATGGCTCTTATTGGCACCATTTACGGATTGCATGTAAAGGATGAGTGGCAGCATATGGCAGCCTGGTTTTATGTGGCCGGCTCTTTGGGTGTCATCTATGCCGGTGACTACCTGGTGCTCTTTCTCTTCTGGGAAATGATGGCCTTTGCCTCAACCTTTCTCATCTGGTTCCGTAAAAGTGACGACTCACTGGCTGCCGGTTTCAGATACTTGCTCGTCCACACCTTCGGCGGAGTGGTGCTGCTGCTTGGTTTTGTACTCAAGTATCAGGCTACTGGGGATCTCGCTTTCAATCAGCTTGATGTTCAGGCGCCCCAGCTCTACACCTACCTTATCATGATCGGCCTCATGCTGAACGCTGCCGTGGTACCGCTCCACTCCTGGCTGCCGGACGCCTACTCCAAGGCAACCATTGCAGGCTCCGTCTTCATGTGTGCCTTTACCACCAAAACAGCAATCTATACCCTGGCCAGAAGCTGTGCAGGGTTTGACATCCTCATTATCCTGGGTGTTGTCATGGCCATCTACGGTATCATTTACGCGGCCATGGAAAACGATGTCCGCAGGCTGCTTGGCTGGGAGATCATCTCTCAGGTGGGATATATGGTCGCAGGCGTTGGGATTGGCTCTGCTCTTGCCATCAACGGTACCTGTGCCCATGCCTTTGCCCATATTCTCTATAAGGGTCTTCTGTTCATGGGAGCTGGTGCCATCATCCACATGACCGGCAAGTCAAAGTTCACCGAGCTTGGAGGCCTCTATAGAAAAATGCCGCTTACCCTGGTGTTCATGTTAATTGGCGGGCTGTCAGTCTCGGGTGCTCCACTGCTCTCAGGCTTTGTCACCAAGTCCATGATCATTGCGGCAGGTTTTGAGCAGCATATTTACTGGGCCGCATTCCTGCTCACCCTGGTCTCTGCCGGAACCTTCCTGGTGGCAGGTCTTCGTCTGCCCTATCTGCTTTTCTTTGGGGAAAAGAGAGGTTCCAGCCAGGTGTATGAACAAGCAGGTGATCCGCCAGCCAACATGACGATGGCCATGATCATCGGCGCCATTTTCTGCTTTGTTATCGGCAGCTACACACCATTTCTCTACTCCATGCTGCCCTTTGCAGACGTTCATTTCCAGCCATACTCCGGCTATCACCTGAGTGAAACCCTGCAGATCATGGGCTTTACCGCTCTTGGCTTTTATTTCCTCAAAAACAAAATCAAAGCAAGAGCGACCATCAGCCTGGATATGGACTGGTTTTACAGAATGGGCGGCCGAGGCTTTCTCTGGTTGGCCAAGGTTCCGATCCAGTGGGTCGATACAGCTTGGGGCATGGCTTACCGTGTTGTCGGTTTGACATCGCTGATGACCACCGCCAGATTCTGGTCCTGGTTTGACTGGCATGGAATCGACGGTGTGGTTGATGGAACTGCTAGAAGCGTGAGAGGGATCGGACGACGAGTTGCCCTTTACCTCCAGCGCGGACAGATCCAACATACAATATATTTTACAGTAACATTTGCTGCAGTTTTACTTTTTGCAACCATCTGGTTCTAAGACAGATCAGATCAAGGATCACAGACCATGGATCAATTACTCATAAACGAAGGTTTTCCGCTCTTAAGCTGCCTCATCTTCCTGCCGCTGGCAGCAGCTGCTGTGCTGCTCTTTATCAGAAACGACGATTTCTGCCGTTACTGGACACTGGCGATGACCGGTGTTGTGGCCGTGCTCTCCCTCTACCTTCTGAAACAGTTCGACTCATCCACGCCAAAGTTTCAGTTTGTCGAACAGAAAAGCTGGATCGAGTCTCTGGGTATTCAGTATGTTGTCGGCATTGACGGCATTTCGATTCTTCTGGTGATCCTGACCACGCTCATCATGCCGTTCTGCGTCCTCGCTTCCTGGTCCTATATTAAAAAACGGGTGCAAACGTTCATGATCTGTCTGCTGATTATGGAGACATCTATGCTCGGGGTGTTTATGGCCCTTGATTTTGTCCTGTTTTACATCCTCTGGGAGGCCATGCTGATTCCAATGTACCTGCTGATCGGCATCTGGGGCGGCCCGAGAAAGATCTATGCATCAGTCAAGTTCTTTCTCTACACCCTGGCCGGTTCCATTCTCCTTCTTGTTGCGATCATCTGGCTCTATACCGCCAATAATTACAGCTTCTTTATCCCGGATATGATGTGGCAAGGTTACTCGTCAACTGCCCAGCTCCTGCTTTTTCTGGCCTTCTTTCTTGCCTTTGCCATCAAGGTTCCCATGTTTCCTTTCCACACATGGTTACCCGCTGCCCATGTTGAAGCGCCGACTGCCGGCTCCGTCATCCTGGCCTCCATTCTCTTGAAGATGGGTACATACGGATTCCTGCGATTTGCCCTGCCTATAACACCGGAGGCAACGGTCACCCTCATGCCCTGGATTCTCTGGCTGTCTATTGCCGGAATCATCTATGGCGGCTTTACTGCTCTTGCCCAGAACGACATGAAGAAGCTTATCGCCTACTCATCTGTTGGTCATATGGGTTTTGTCACACTTGGTATCTTTGTGCTCAATCCTATCGGTATTGAAGGTGCCATTCTCCAGATGGTCAACCACGGTGTTACCACAGGTGCCCTGTTTCTCTGTGTCGGTATGATCTATGAACGCACCCATAGCCGGGAACTCGATGTTGCCGCAGGTGTGGGTAAATATATGCCGACCTACGCTGTCTTTCTTGGTTTTTTCTCACTATCATCCTTTGGTTTTCCCGGCACCAACTCCTTTGTCGGCGAATTTATGATTCTGGCAGGCGCGTTCAAGCACAATGTCTGGCTAGCCTTAGCGGCTATTCCCGGCGCGCTCCTGGCCGCCGCTTATATGTTGAGGATGCTGCAGAGAATCGTCTGGGGTGGAACAGATAATCCCGATCAATCCTGGTTGAAAGACCTCAATGGCCGTGAGGTCGTTACCCTGCTGCCCTTTTTAATTTTTGTATTCTGGATCGGTCTTGAACCACAGACTTTTACCGATCTCATCCATAATAGTGTTGTTCATCTGCTTGAGAAGTTCAATGCCGTTCAGGGCCAGGCAGTAACCGCACAACTGATGATTCATTAAAACAGGTATCGCTATGCTATTTTTACCCGAGCTGACACTCCTGGGAGTTTCACTGGTCATCTTTTTGATCAGTCTTGGCAACCCTACTGCCGAGAAACTTAGAAACATCGCTCTTGGTCTTGGCGGATTGGTTGTTGTCGCGGCCATTGTCAGCGTCAACCAGAAAGGTGATCTATTTTTCAGCTCCTACCGGATCGACCTCTATTCCCAGCTGTTCAAATGTCTCCTCAGTGGTGCTATGTTTTTTGTTCTGCTGTTTGCCAAGCGTCTTGATGGGATAACCACCAAAATCCGGGCTGAGTACTATCTCTTTCTCTTTGTCTCGGTGCTGGGGCTCATGATGCTTGTCTCAAGTGTTGAACTGCTTGCCATTTTCGTCGCATTGGAGCTTTCCTCTTTTGCCGTTTACATTATGGTTCCCATGCGTAACGAATCCATCGGCGGCCGTCAGCAGATGGAAGCGGGTATTAAATATATCCTCTTTGGAGTGATGGCCACCGGCTTTATGCTGTTTGGCATGAGTTATCTTTTCGGACTGACGGGTACGACTTACTTGTCTGAGTTGATCAGCAAACTTTCAACCCTATACACTCAACCAGCTGCGGTGGTGGGTATTGTTATGTTCATGGCCGGCTTTTTCTACAAACTTGCCATTTTCCCCTTTCACTTCTGGGTTCCGGATGTCTACGAAGGAGCGGCCAACGAGACCACAGCCTTTATCGCCTCTGTCCCTAAACTTGCCGCAGTTGCCCTGCTTATCAGGATCACCGACATGGTCGGCGGTCAGGGAGAACTTATTGTCAATCTGCTGATGGTGCTTGCTGTCGCCTCCATGTTTTACGGCAATCTCTCTGCTCTTGTGCAAAAAGACCTCAAACGAATGCTCGGTTTTTCAGGAATCGCCCATGCAGGTTTTGTCCTTATGGGACTATTAACTTTCAAGCAGACAGGCTATACCCATTCCCTCTATTATATTATTGGTTATGTCCTTATGAACCTTGCCTGTTTTCTGGTTATTTGTTCAGTTGCCAAGAATGGAAAGAATGTTCGTATAGATGAATTAAGCGGACTGCACAAGCGATCACCACTGCTTGCAGTCACTCTTTTGATTGCCCTGTTCGCCCTGGCCGGAATCCCTCCTTTTGTCGGATTTACCGGTAAATTTATGCTGCTGGTAGGCGCTCTGAAACAGGGGCATCTATTGCTTGTAACACTCGCTGCAATCAACACGGCAATCGCTATCTACTATTACCTGTCGGTTGTACGAATAACCTTCTGTAGTCCAGTTGAGGATCAGGAGAGTATAACTGTAGATTTCTCAACCAAACTCGCCTCATTCATCCTTCTGGCAGCAATTGTTGTCATGGGTGTCGTCCCTTCAAAGTTCATCTCCTATGCCGCTGGAGTTATCGGTTCCATGTAATAGCTATAAAAGCATACTAAATGAAAGTCAAAAGGGGATGTCCCATTACTGGGAACATCCCCTTTCTTCATTTTTAGAAGACTGCTCAAGTAATTATTATTCCTGCCTGTTCCATTTCCGGACAACCACAAGCAAATCTCCCTGTTTTCTATTTGACTCTTCTAGGTTTGACATTACAATAGGAGTATAGGCTCTCACAATATTTCATCTTTTCACGACTGTGGCTTCTGGCATGTAAAATTGCTGCAGGATCAGCCATAACGGTTAGGACGTGGGCAACGTTGACCACTACTATACTGAAAAGAATTTATCAACATCTCAAACTTGACTCCATGAATCCCTGGCTGCTTTTCATACTTTTTGTTATCGGACTGGGGTACCTGCTCGAGCTGATTGTCACCTCCCTCAATATTAAATCTCTATCACCTGCCTTACCCGATGAATTTAAAGACTCATTTAATGAGACGGAATATAAAAAATCTCAGGAATATACCCGTATAAGAAGTCGTTTTGGTTTGATGGAAACCACCATTACAACGGCTATACTTCTCGTGTTTCTTCTGCTGGGTGGTTTTAATCACCTCGACATTCTTGCCCGAGGCTTTGGCTTCGGATCGATTATTACTGGTCTTATTTACACCGGCCTTTTTCTGCTGCTTTCTTCCATCCTGTCCCTGCCTTTTACTATTTACTCTACCTTTGTTATCGAAGAAAAATTTGGTTTTAACCGGACAACCGTAAAGACCTTTCTCACCGATCTGATCAAAATGATCTTGCTGACGGTGGCCATTGGAGCTCCACTTCTTGCTCTTGTTTTATGGTTTTTTGAGTGGGCAGGAGAAATGGCCTGGATCTATTGCTGGGTTGGTGTTGTCCTGTTCAGCATTGTCCTGCAGCTGCTGGCTCCTGTTCTTATTTTACCTCTGTTCAATAAGTTCACTCCTTTAGAAGAGAGCAGTCTTAAAGAGAAAATTGGCCGCTATGCAAGCGAACAGAACTTTACCATGCAGGGAATTTTCACCATGGACGGCTCTAAAAGGTCCAGCAAAGCCAATGCCTTTTTTACAGGTTTTGGCCGCTTTAGAAAAATTGTCTTTTTCGACAACCTCATTGAAAAGCTTTCAGAGAATGAGATAGTCGCTGTACTTGCACATGAAATGGGACATTATAAACTTCGCCATATTCAAAAAATGATCGTTGCCTCCATCATTCAAACGGGAATCATGTTTTTCCTCCTCTCCCTCTTTATTGAAAACAAGGGAATGTTTGATGCTTTTTCCATGGAACACCTTTCCATTTACGCCAGTCTTTTCTTTTTTGGCTTTCTCTATTCTCCGATCAGCCTGATGATATCTATTCTGTTCAATATCTTTTCCAGGAACAACGAGTTTCAGGCTGACAGCTTTGCTGCCAAAACCACCGGTACACCTGATCATCTTATTAGCGGATTGAAAAATCTCAGCCTGGCAAATCTATCCAATCTGACACCTCATCCGCTCTATGTCTTCTTATACTATTCGCATCCACCGTTACTTGAACGGATACGCACGTTGAGAAACTTACATACTTGAGTTTGAAGGGAACAAATAAAACTTACAAGGGGGACAGCCATGAATAGGAAATTCAACAAACCAATCATTCAAGCAGCCATTATTATCCTTGTCTGTCTGTTTTTTATTTCTTTTGGCATGGCAACCGGAGAGACCACTTTCTGGGGTAACCTGAAAATGCTCATCTCCGCTTTCTTCTCGACTATTACCTTTATTATAGGAATCACAATAGCCATTCTTCTTTCCATTATTATTCTCATTGGCCTGTTTCTGGGCGGAATGGCAATCTATTCAAGACCAAAAGCTCAAGAGATGTCCAAGAATGTTTGGGCTTCTGCAACATCTTTTGGTGAGGGCGCTAAAAAACTGTTCCTGAAAAAAGTCGATGAGATCGAACACTCTGAAAAGCTACAGGGCAAGAAAGAACACCTGACACATCAGGTTAAGGATCTCACGACAAAGCTTGCCAACCTGACGGAAAAAGTAAAATCTTCTTCGATTGTTACCGGTGATACCAACGCTCAAGATGATTCCGCACCTTCTCAACAGACAAAAACTTCACCTGAGCTTGATCAAAAAGTTGAAGCCCTGTCGCAAGAGATGGCTGAGCTTCGAAATGAATTCCGAACATTCCAGGAAAACGTCAGTCAGCAGCTTTCTGCGTATCAGACACCAGCAACCGCTCCTGCTGACGACCTGCCACCACCAATGCATATTCTTCGGTATATTGAAAGCGATGAAGACAAAAGCCGTTTCACTGAATTTGTAAACGAGACCGTTCAGCAACGAATGAGCTTTGCAAAGGCGAGGAAATACCTGGAAAAAAATCTGCCTGATGACCTTCGTATCCACATTGAAGAACATCCACGTTTAACAAAGGATTATATCCGTCATCAACGCAAAGAATTGGGCTGGACTTGAGCTTAAATAAAAAGGACCTGTCAAAGCGAAAATTTCTTTTCTTTTTCATTGACAGAAGCCTTTTGATGATATACATTCACCCGGTCTTTGCGACACCGACTTCGGGTCGATGTTGAAGGGAATTAAACGAACAAACAAGCCAAATAACCATTGACAAGAAAAGGTCATTC
>CAZMFP010000003.1:0-173156 GCA_964565605.1 uncultured Desulfocapsaceae bacterium
TATTCCGGGTTCAAACCTTACGACAATTGGTCGCATACCTTGCGTCGCGCTACATGTACCGAGTAAAGAACCAGAGAGGTCAGAGTGAAATGTCTTCTATTGCTTATCTGTGAAAAAAAAAGCACCTACAGCAGAAAGCTGCAGGTGCTTGAAATATCGTTGGTAGCGGGGGAAGGATTTGAACCTACGACCTTCGGGTTATGAGCCCGACGAGCTACCAGACTGCTCCACCCCGCGACGCGAAGCCACAATATACACCGAAATTGGCGATTGTCAATAGAAATTGTCGAGCGGAGAAATGAGCGGTCGGATTAGAGCAGTTGCTGCATTTGAGTTATAATCGACTCTGGGATAGGGGTCAGTTTACCATCTCTGGTGACCGCTGCATGGATAGTATACCCTTTGACAAGCAAGGTCGGTTTTACTTTGTTTTTGTCTGTGCGGCTGATTCGGTAGGTGAAACGGCAGGAAACTTTTTTTAATTCACTCAGTGATGTTTCGATGGTGACCAAGTCATCGTAGAAGGCGGGAGCCTTAAAACGGGTAAAGCATTCAGTTACCGGCAGGACAATGCCAAGCTTCTCGATATCCCGGTAGGAACAGACATGCTCACGCATAAACTCAGTGCGACCGATTTCAAAATATCTGAGATAGTTAGCATTATAGACTACACCGGCTGCATCGGTATCTCCGTATATGACCCGGTGCTGGATTGAAAAGATCGGTTCGCTCAGGGCTGTTTTCATAAACGGAGGTTTTAGGTTTCAGATTTTTTAGTTTCGTATTCTGTTTTGGCAATGATTTGGGCTTTGATAGACTTTTTAACTATCGCCCAGCAGGTGATCCATCAGGTGATGTCCGGTTCTTACTTCACTGTTTGTTGCTTCCCTTTCTTCTCTACAATCTCTTTCGCTGAAGTTTCTGTTGCAGCCATTATCGTTTTGTCTTGAATCGTAAAGCAGGGTCGGTACAGGATCCGATGTGTGGGTCATGAGATGAATGGGGGTCATATGATCCATTGTAACTACAACACGAAACGGCTCAGCACGATCTTCAAGTCCCTGAATAATCGGAGCAACAATTTTAGCATCAAAGTCTTCGATGGCTTGGATTTTCTCAGGGACAAGTCCCTGGTGACCAGCTTCGTCAGGTGCCTCAACATGGACAAAGACGAAATCCTGCTTGGCCAGGGCATCGAGCGCTGCGTTTGCTTTACCTGCATAATTGGTATCAAGATAACCGGTAGCTCCTTCAACATTAACAACAGACAAGCCGGCAACAACACCTAAACCTTTGAGCAGGTCAACTGCGGAAATCATGGAGCCGGTTAAGCCGAAGGCATCAAGAAACGAGGGAACCTGTGGGAGCTTTCCTTCACCCCAGAGCCAGACGGAGTTTGCCGGTTTCTTCCCTTTCCTGATTCGTTCAATGTTTACCGGATGTTCAGCCAGCACATGAAGGCTTTTGTCATAGAGACTTTTCCAGTTCGGGTCTTGAAAGTACCTCTGCCAGTGGTCGCTTACTTCCTTGCCGATATAATCGTGGGGAGGTACGGGGTTGAGATCGGGATAATCTCCTTTGACCATGAGGATATGGCGATAACTGACGCCACTGAAAAATCGGAACCGCTCATCGCCACAAGCATCATTGAGTGCTGAGATCAGCTCAGCGGCCTCCCGGCTTGAGATATGGTCGGCAGTAAAATCAACCATGGAGACCCGGTTGTTTTCGTCAAACTCCAGGTTGACCATATTACAGCGAAAAGCTGTCTCGTCCGGAGCGATGGTAATACCCATGGCTGCAGCTTCTAGAGGTGCCCTGCCGGTGTAATATTTTGCCGGGTCATAACCCATCAGGGAAAGATTGGCCACATCCGATCCGGGTGGATAACCATCGGGAACAGTCAAGTTGAAGAATAATTCACCCCGGGCACAGAGGCAGTCCATTGCAGGTGTTTTTGCAGCCTCCAGGGGAGTGCGGCCATCAAGCTCTGCAATGGGCTCATCCCCCATGCCGTCGCCGACAAGGATCAGGTATTTCATCGGCTCATAGCCTCTATTGTGTTCAGTGGATTGGTCCAGACCATTGCATTACTTATCAAGAATCATGACCCGGATTTTGATTGTCGGCTCAGTGCAGACATCAAGAGCGTCAATTTCTTTCACAGCTTTTTCTACAGAAGCTTCAGAAGCTGTATGACTGCGAATGACAATATGAACCGGTTCATTTTCCTTTCGTGCTTTCTGGATGACCGATTTGATTGAGATGGAATATCTGGCAAATGTTCCGGCAATGACTTCGAGCACGCCGGGTTTGTCGATTGCCGTTATCCTGAAATAATAGGGACAGCTGAGCTGCTCCATGGGAGTGATCGTCGGTTGTCCGATCTTTTCCGGCATGTAGGAAAGCGGTGGTACTCGACCAACCGAATCAAACAGAATATTTCTTGCAATATCGACAACGTCTGCGGCAACAGCGCTGCCTGTCGGCATCATGCCTGCTCCCATACCATAGAGCAGTACATCTCCCACCGTATCGCCGACAAAATTAATAGCATTGAAAGCGCCGTTAATATTGGCGAGCATATGGGACTCGGGAACCATCGTTGGATGGACTCTGGCTTCGAGATGATCACCATGGTTATGGCTGATGGCCAGCAGCTTGATTCGATAACCAAATTCTCTGGCGAATTCAATATCGATGGGTTCAATCTTGCTAATTCCCTCACAGGTGACATTATCCAGATGGACATGTTTGCCGTAGGCAATCGTCATGAGAATGGCAAGTTTATGGGCAGTATCGATTCCCTCGACATCATATGTGGGATCAGCCTCGGCATAACCTTTCGCCTGGGCATCTTTGAGCACCTCATGAAAATCGATACCCTCATCGGTCATCCGGGTGAGGATATAGTTGGCAGTACCATTCATGATTCCGCGGATGGATTGAATCTCGTTGGCAGCCAAACCTTCTTTCAGTGATTTGATCACAGGTATACCGCCACCGACACTGGCTTCAAATCCGACCTCTACATTATTCCTGGCAGCCGCTTCAAATATCTCTTTGCCATGGACAGAGAGCAGAGCTTTATTGGCTGTAACCACATGTTTTCCCTGCTCAATCGCATCAAGAAGAAATGTTCTGGCAGGCTCCATACCACCGATCAGCTCAACCACAATGTCAATTGACGGGTCGTTAATCAGTTCTGCCGCGTCCTTTGTTAACGGGATATGGCCGAATTCCTCCGGCAATGTATCAAGACTGATGTCGGCAATCCGGGAAAGGATGAGCTTGGCATCCATCTTCTTTGAGAGTCGTTCTTTCTGCTCTGATAATGCTCTTGCCAGGCCGTTTCCGACGGTGCCGAAACCGATCAGGCCGATGTGTATGTTTTTCATAATTTTTCGTATGCAGGTTGTTTAATAGTTTGATCCAATGAGAATTGTAGGAGTGTTAAATACTCTTTTTGAGGTCGAAAGTCAAAAACTTGCCTGGATATTTTTTGTGCTCTAATACACTTTTGATAACTGAGGCGATTACAAATTAACAAATGACCTGGTAGCAAGCGGTCACAACCATTGCAGATTTCTGCTGGTACGACTGTATGCTGCAGTGGTCCCTAAGCGGAGAACCGTGAGTGTGAAAATGCGGGGGTGGTTGTGGCCGCTTACTATTTTTATGGCTTCAAATGAACTTTTAGTATATAGTCACGCAAGAATTAATGAATAACCATTCATAAATTGTATGGTACTTCGAAAACAACTCTTCATTACTCGAGGTTGCTATTCAAAGAAATGGAACCGGAAAGAACAATCCGGCAAAGCTGATTTGTTAAAAGGAGAACATTATGGCAGTGAATATTCTGGCTTTTGGGCCGAACGGAAGCGGTAAGGGTACCCAGGGTGCTATCGTCAAAGAAAAGTATGGTATTGATCATATTGAATCGGGTGCAATTTTCCGTGAGCATATCAAAGGTGGTACCGAGCTTGGAAAAAAAGCAAAAGAATACATCGATAGAGGTGACCTTGTCCCCGACGATATTACAATTCCCATGGTTCTTGAGACACTTGGCAAATCTAAAGAGAAAGGCTGGCTGCTCGATGGTTTCCCTCGTTCACTTGCTCAGGCTGAAGCACTTGATAAGGCATTGAATGAGGCTGGGATGGATCTGAATTATGTGATTGAGATCATGCTCGACAGGCAGATTGCCAAAGATCGTATCATGGGCCGCAGGCTTTGTGCCAATGACAACAATCACCCCAATCACATTGCCTTTGACGCCATCAAGCCAAAAGAGCTCGAAGACGGAACTCTGGTTTGTCGTGTCTGTGGTGGAGAGCTTTCCGCACGTGCAGATGATCAGGATGAGGAAGCCATCAATAAGCGACACAACATCTACTATGATACTGATACAGGCACCATGGCTGCTGTGAATTATTTTAAGAATAGTGGCAGCACAAAGGTGATTTCCGTTGACGGCTCTCCTTCAATTAAAGAGGTTACGGACTCTATTTTAAAGGATCTGGATTAATTACATATAAAACAGGAGTTAAAGAATCAGCTGTTTCGTGATTCTTCAGCTATGCATGAGGACTTATGGGTATATCAGCCCATAAGTCCTTTTTTTTTATCTTGTGCTTTGTAAAAATTTGCATCTATCGCCTGGTAAGAAATGGCAAAACCAATTTTGATTACCAAGAAAGCTCTGCCTAACACGAGGTGTTGTCAATTTGTCTGGCTAGCCTTCGGTCAAGAATCACCCTTTTGTCGATGATGACAGTGCATATAAATTAATAGATTCTTTACCTTGATGTACATTTAAACCATAACCCGTGATTCTTGAAATACGCCAGCCAAACTAACAATACCTCTTTTATCGTCCAGGCAGAGAATTATTAGTAATCAGCAAATCAATTGCCGATTGACATTTCACCAATATGTTCAATAGTAGTACGGTAAAAGAAATCTGGTTACCAATGGTTCCCGGTCTGGAAGAAAAGAGGTGTTACCGGTTGGCTGGCATTTTATAAGGATCACGGATTAAATGTGTTTCAAGTTTAAGAAATGAGTTAAAGCACTCTTTTCTTTTTAGTAGTCGCTGGTGTATAGTTCTCTTCCTGGAATAGTGGGTGGGGAATTATATGAAAAATTATTGAATCGGCTCAGTCGATTGAAACAGACAGGTGTAAGGAGTGAGGAGGAATAAAGGCTACGTTTAGGATAATCTCTGGGCCTATTTCTTCACTTATCATTTACAATATGGAAAAGCAAAACCAAAACAGATCAATCGGCAAGGTCTATCTTGTCGGAGCAGGGCCGGGTGATGTCGGTCTTTTAACTCTTCGCGGTAAATACCTGCTGGAACGGGCAGAGGTTGTGATTTACGATTATCTGGCCAATAAGAAATTACTCGAATACGTCCCAAAAGATGCGGAGTGTATTTATGCCGGAAAAAAAGGTGGTGGATTACATGCCTTTACCCAGGAGCAGATCAATCATCTCCTTATTCGGCATGCCTTGCAAGGCAAGAATGTAGTACGCCTTAAAGGCGGCGATCCATTCATTTTCGGTCGGGGTGCCGAAGAGATCGAGGACCTCATTGAAGAGGATATTCCATTTGAGGTGGTACCTGGAGTCACCTCGGCAACCGCAGCTGCCACCTATGCGGGTATTCCTATCACCCATCGAGGGTATACCGCATCGGTTGCCTTTGTCACAGGCCATGAAGACCCCAATAAGAAACAATCCAATATCGCCTGGGATAAACTGGCAACTGGGGCAGGCACTATTGTCATCTATATGGGTATAAAAAACCTGCCCATTATCACTCAGAAGTTGATTGAAAATGGTCGGGCACCTGATACTCCTGTGGCTGTAGTGCGTTGGGCATCAACACCGAAACAACACTCGGTCGAAGGAACCCTTGACACCATCACCGATGTCGTCAAGGATGCGGGAATAAAACCGCCTGCATTAATCATAGTAGGAGAAGTGGTCAAACTTCGTGAGAAGATCGACTGGTTTGAGAAGCGGTCGCTGTTCGGCAAACGGATTGTTGTTACCCGAACCCGTGAGCAGGCAAGTGATCTGGTGGCCGGACTGGAAGAGGCTGGTGCCAGCTGTCTGGAATATTCGACGATTAATATCGAGCCGGTTGATTCATATGAAATACTTGATGATGAACTTGAACGCTTGAACGAATATCATTGGGTCCTTTTCACATCGATAAATGGGGTGAGCTATTTCTTTAAACGTCTCTATGAAAAGGGTATGGATGCCAGGGATTTAAAAGGGCCCAGTATTGCCGTAGTCGGTAAGGCAACGGCAGATATTTTATTTGAACATGGCATTCAAGCCGACCTGATGCCCTCAACATTTACCGGTGACGGACTGGCTGAAACCTTGCTGGACAAAGGCGTTGAGGGGCGAAATATTCTTATTCCCCGTGCTGTCAGGGCAAGGGAAATCTTGCCTGAGACTCTTCGCGGAGCCGGAGCCCAGGTTACAGTGGCGCCCGTTTATCAAAATGTTCCTCCTCAGGACAAAAAAGATGAATTGAGGCAGGAACTTGAAAGCGGTAACGTCGATATGGTGACCTTTACGTCGTCCTCAACTGCGCGGAACTTCTTAACCATGATTGATGCGCAGAGCGAAGAAGAACTTGCCCGTTTAATGGCGGATGTTAAAATTGCGGTAATCGGTCCGATTACTGGAAAGACAGTGGTTGACAGTGGTCTCTCGGTTGATGTTCAGCCTGGAGAATATACCATTCCAGGCTTAATTCGGGCAATAAACGACTATTATTCTTGTTAAAATCTGTGACGGTAACAGGACATTACTTCAGGGAAAACGACGGCAGTAAGGGAGAAGTGGGTTCTCCAGAGGTAATTGAACAGAAGAAGAGAAAAAGCAAGGGTGAAAAATCGATTCGCTGTGGCCACTGTGGCCGGACTGTCACCAGCATTACCCATCGCATCGATGTAGATGGCTCCCATCAACATACCTTTTTTAACCCGGCAGGTATTGTTTACGAAATCTGCTGTTTTTCCGAAGCCCCCGGTTGCCTTGAAAATGGTCCTCCTTCTCAGGAGTTTAGTTGGTTTAAAGGGTTCAGCTGGCGATTTGCTCTCTGTTCCGGCTGTTTCTCACATCTTGGCTGGGCCTTTCAATCAACCGGTTTCGGTTTCTTTGGGCTGATTGGCAAAAAACTGATTCAATAAGCTGAACCGGTGCCAAAAGGAGTGTAGGTCATAACCTCTGAGCTCTGTTAACCCGGATTTCTCACGAGGTGAGACGGCTGCTTATACGAGGAACATACGTGTAAGCTATAGTTGCCTATGCTTACACGAATAGAGACGAAGTAGAAGTGGCCGTATCGCCTCGCCTTTGGTGAACAGTTTGTATGCAACCAGTCGTCAATTGTGATTAAAAATAACCTGGCACAATCAACATGTTATCGAGTTGCACTCAAACTGTTTTTGAGAAATTCGGGTTAGACTTCTCTTATCAGATCAAGCAGGGCGTCGGCACTCATTTTGGCGCTCATATCAGATCCTTCAAGCAGAGAACCTGCTAGATCCCGTTTTTCCTGGTGCAGTTGGACAATTTTCTCCTCAATCGTATTTTTGCAGACAAGCCGGTAAATTGTTACCGGTCGGGTCTGGCCGATACGATGGGCCCGGTCAGATGCCTGATCTTCAATGGCAGGATTCCACCAGGGGTCCATGTGCAAAACATAGTCGGCAGCGGTGAGGTTCAGGCCAAGTCCGCCGGCTTTGAGACTGATCAGGAACAGGTCACCTTCACCGGCCTGGAATCGTTCAACTCGATCCTGTCTGTTTTTGTTGGAGGTGGTGCCGTCCAGGTACTGATAATGAATACCCTTGCGATCAAGATGCTCGCGTAGAATTTTCAGGTGACCGATAAACTGGCTGAAAATCAGGGCCTTGTGTCGGCCGCCGATCAGTTCTTCTACGACAGAGGCAAAGACGTTCAGTTTTGAACTTTCAATGGATGTATCTTCACTGATCAGTTTAGGGTGACAGCATGCCTGACGCAGTTTCATGATTTCGGTGAGAATCTGCAGGTGGCGACCTTTTTTCTGTCGATTTGATTCTAGAATATCAAGCGCGTTCTGCCTGAGTGCTTCATAAAAATGTCGTTCATCCTCACTCATTTCCACCTGTAAGGTCACTTCTGTCCTGGATGGGAGTTCTTCAAGAACCTCAGATTTTATTCGTCGCAGAATAAACGGACGAATCAGTTTTTTCAGTTTCAGTTTAGCTTCACGATCCTGATATCGTTCAATAGGAATGGCGAAGTACTTATTGAAATGTGCCAGACTGCTTAATAAACCAGGATTGATGAAATTAAAAAGATTCCACAGCTCACCCAGATGGTTTTCAATGGGAGTGCCGGTTGTTATGAGTTTGAATTTACTCTGCAGACTCATTGCCGCTTTTGATCGCTTGGTTGCTGCATTTTTTATTGCTTGAGCTTCATCGAGGATGATGGTCTGCCAGTTGACAGTAGCCAGCAGCTCGGCCTCCTGTTGCAGGAGGGTATAAGTGGTGGTTAACAGATCAAAGCTTCCCAGCTCATTAACGGTTTTTTTTCTGTCCTTAATATTTAATGTTTTCAGGTTCAGGGTAGGGGCAAAGCGAGTGGCCTCACTGTGCCAATTGGTGGTAACGGATGTTGGCGCGACAACAAGTGAAGGACCTTTAGATGCATTTAAGAGGATTACAGCAAGAGACTGGAGGGTCTTACCCAGTCCCATATCGTCAGCCAGGCAGCCACCTACACCCCAGTGGGCCAGTTTGGCCAGCCAGTTAAAGCCCTCAACCTGGTATTCCCGCAGCTCGGCCTGGAGGGTTGAAGGGAGTTCAGGTTTGTAGTTTTGGCTGTGATTGATTCTTGCAATCTGATTTTCCCAACCGGCATCAGTGTCGCTATTAGCTTTGGCTGCTAGTTTTTCAAGCGGCATTGCTGCCAGGGGATGGATTAATAGCTCATCATTTTTATCATTGTCGATATCAGTGCCATAGCTGTTGAGATCTTCCAGCCGTTTTTTCAGCTCCTGAGTTAAGGCAATATAGTGGCCTTCTTCTATTTCAATAAAGCTGCCACTTGTTTTGTCAAGCTTAGTCAGTAGTTCCTTTAAATCGATAACCCGATCCTGGTCAAATTGGAGAGAGCCGCTCATGGCGAACCAGCTCTGTCTGTTCGTCCGAATTTTCAGGTTCAGATTTTTAATCGATACCTGATTACCGATGGTCAGTTTTTCACCCTCAGGCCATTCAACGATCACCTTATCACGTACTTCCTGAAGCTCGAGCAGGGCCTGCAGGCAATCTTCAGGCTCCTGGAGATGCCATTCACGTTCATTTTCCTGTTCCAGATCAATGGCCAGATCGAGGATTGGGCAAAGCTCTTCTATTTCCCTGGCTTTATTCTCTTCAAGAGGCAGGTCCCTTTTCGTCTGCAGTCTCTTTCCCTGTACTTCGGCCATGAGATTTTCCACACCTTGACCCGGTTTAAGGTAGTGGCCGCCATCTTTGAACGGCTTGACGAACATCTCAAGCTTGAACCCGGTTCCATAGGGCAGCAGGTGCATATAAATAGTTGAATCCGCATCGACAAAGTTGATTTTCCTGCCCTGTTCGGTATGGATATCTGCGGCAATGGCTGAATGGACTGTCATGAATGAAGAGATATTTCCGATGACGGTTAAAACCTCTTCACTTGCTTCGATAGGAACTGTTAGTCCATCTTTACCGGTAATCTGGGCAATACGGCGATGATTTTCATCTATGGAAATGATCTTGAACCTAGTTGGTGTTTCGTGGAAAACGCTGACACTTGTATCGGAAATCGGCTGGGCAAACCGAATGTGGAGTTGTTCTCCCCGTTCTTCCACAAGCAACTCCGGTTCTCCAGCAACAAATTCTACTGGAACCAGTGGGGAGCCTGAAAGAAACAGTAAGGGGTGTCCGATCATTTCTTTCAGGGTCTTTTCCATTTCAAACCCGTAGGTAGTGCTTAAGGTGTCAGGATTTTTCAAGCTGTAGATAGTTGTACAAATTTTTCTATCCTGGAATGTCAGGTAAGGCAGTTTACTTGAACCATACAGTCTGGAGAGTGAGAGCGGCCTTCCTTTAGACCAGCGGCCATCATCGCTCAGTTTCTGTTCTCTTGGGCTGAAGCTGATTGTACCGTTGTCATGAGTAATGACCCAGGCAAGCCTCAAGTTTGTACGTACGGCTACGTCCTGTTCCGGGCTGGCAGCTTGAATAAGGGCCTGGAGTCCTCGTTTCCAAGGTTCATCCGGCTGTTGGATGGAAAGTATGGAACTGATACCCTGCTTTTCAGCTATCTCTTCAATGACATGGAGATACTCCGCATTGTCATGAGAAATTTTTGCAAGAATTTCAGCGGCGATGAAGCTAAATAGAGAGTTGTTGTTCTCTGTGGCTTTTGCGTAAAGCGCCAGTAAACGTGTTTCACTTTCTTGCTGCAGTGAGCTGTTTAACCAGTATTGGCAGAGTACTGTGAAAAGTGTCGTCCAACTGCTTGGTTTGGAATCGGTTTCAAAACCGATAGTGTCTACAGCCATTCCTTTATTGAGTAATATCGAGGCAAAGGCTGCCAGCGACTCATAGGCACCTTTTTCTATGCCATCCGGGAGTATAAACGGGGAAGAGCTGATTATATCGATGATAGACTCGTACCGATCATCTCTGTTGCTTTGCAGAGTGGACAGGATCGAGAACAGACCAATTGGTCCTCGAAAAAAAGGCTTATCATTACCGGTTATGTCTTGCAATATTCTGGTATCAATCCAGAATCCTTTTTCAGCCTCTTGTGGACAACCTGAAAGAAATTGTAAAGCTCCTGTAGCCCCGGTGCCTGAAAAGAGGGCTTCATTGCATGAAAACAGCTCTTTTGCTCTGTGTAATTCACCTTTGAAAAGAAGTTGGTCGAAAAGAAGGCGGATAAACGGTATCCGTTCATCGCTGTTGAGATGGGCAAAGTTCTTTTCATTATCGAGATAGGCAGTTATTTCAGGAAAATCAGTCAGATTTGCCTGGCTGTAACGTATTATCTCATCGAGCAGATAAAGCTGGAATGATGGCGGCAGTGTTTTGAACCATTTGGGATCAAATGGCGTACAGGTTGTTTGTACCGTCAGCGGTACAGCAGAGATGATTTCTGTACACTGGCCAGAGAGAAATTCGGCAGACTCGTCGATAAGCTCAAAATTTTGCGTATAGATGCCAATTCGCATCTCTCTAGCTGCTCGCCAGCATCTTGTTGTCCACTTTCCATAATAATAGGAAACAGGGGCTTCTTTGCGGATGACCTCGACAAATGAAGGGAAGTTGTCCTGCTCTATGGAGTTTTTTGTAATTGTCTCAACAACTGCGGGAACACATTGTTGATTGTCATTCACCAGGCCAAGTTGCTGGAATTTTTTAATGTGATGATTGAGATTCGGTATGGACGGTTTGTTGCCGCGGGGGCTTTTGATATCCAGTTTACGCAAACAGTTGACAATAAGAGTTGTGTGTGCGGGTTCATAAACAATGGAGAGAAACTGGAGAATGATCTGTTCGAAGGAATTGAGATCGGTATACCGTTGGAGTAAGTCTGAATATGTTGGCATGGTTCCTGAGTCCGAGTGCGGTCGATAGTGCTGTAGCTTTGCTTGATTTAGCCGCCTGTTAAAGAGAACTCTATCAGATGGCTAAATCAAGCAAAGCTGCAGCGACGGCAACTGACCCACAGGGCGGAACGTGCTTGGAGGCTAAGGTGGTAAGGTCCATGAATTTTGTATTGTCTAAATAGCGTATTGGTAAAAATAACTATCTTCGGTTCGGGTTCAGAATCGTTGCAAGACCGGAAAGCTGAACTGGGAAGAATGTATATAAGGAAGAACAGACCCCTGAGTCTGTAATTCACGCTGTCGGGCCGAGATTTACAGACCAGCCAGTTACTATATCATGTCTTGCCGGGAATTGTATGGAAAAATGAGGAAAAAATTAAAATTGATAGAATTGTTTTAAGGCCTGAAAAATATTGTCAAATTTCCTGAGGGAGGAATTGGTTGAGGTGTCCTGTTATTCAAAGGGAACCCTGGGCCACAAATCTGTGCCGGGTTTTGACAGCCCCTTTGTGTATGTGATTGTGTTGCAGCACTGTTCTATTTAGTAACAAGCTGAATTATCGTCTTATTTCTGCTTGGAAGTTACTCCATTTTAGTAAAGAATCAGTAAGGTTTGCTGGAAAAAATTGACAAAGTCGATTTTCAAGTTTCTATTTAATTTCGCGGGGGAGAAATTTATCTATTTTATTCGGTATTCCAATCTTGGCCTGTGTTTTGAGCGGGCACAGGAAGTAAATTTTTGTAGAAGAGAAATTATGAATGTGAATTGCCTTGCCATAGGTACAGACCCCGTAATTCGGCACGAACTTCTTGAGGCTTTTCGACTCATGGATAAACAGTGGCACTTGAGTCAGGTAGATTCAGTGGTTGGTGCCGTCAGTCTGGTTGATCTTTCCACATTTTCCTTAATTATCTGTGAGAACCCCCAGTATGAATATTTTAAAGAATATTCTTTAAGCAAGCACGGGCAGAAACTTTGTTCAGCCACCCCAGTCCTTTTAATAGGAAATTTCGGAGAAAAAACGATAGCTCGCAACGGAATGTCATCGATCGTTTCGGATATTGTGCAAAACCCAATTGTTTCCACAGATCTTGCCGGAAAAATTCTTTTTGCTTCTATAAATGAAAAATCAAAAGAGGTGAAGAGAAGAAAATCAGATCTGTTATCTTTGTTGGAATCAGTGAAAAAATACGGGGTTACCTGCACGGTGTTCGTGTTTCATCCTCGTATTATAGAAGGCAAAGGTTTTCTTTATTTTAATAGTGGTCGCTTAATTGACGCTCAAGTTGGGAGGCTGAGGCTGATGCGGCAGTGGGTGCAATACATAAATTAGGTGTTTTTGAGACTGTTGTCTATGCCAGCTGTCCATTAACTGCAAGCAGAACATCATCTGTCTGGATTGAGAAAATCAAAGATATGGGGGGAAAATCCTCAAAAAAAAGTAGAGACGCAACTCAGTTAACCAATGATCAACCCCGGAGCGCCTATCAGATTAAAAGAGATGTCAGTGGGTTGGCAGGTTTTTATGCCAATATTAAAAAGGGCAAAATAAAAAAGAATGTATAGCGTTATTGCGTTGGGGTAGCGTGTCCCCCGATTTCGACTTTTGATTCAAAGAGTGGGCTTGGTCCCGGATCAGGGTCAGGTTTGGTTGTGGTCAATTTGCCATGAGCTCAAACAGGGATTCGACAGAACCAAGTCGGTATTATGTATCACCAACGTTCTATAGATTTACAGGTTCTTGTTCGTATAAATCTTTGCATCTGTTTCCACCATTTGCAGCCAGGCTGAAATGAGCCGTTTCTGTTTCATGTCAAAGAGTATTTTCCTGTACTTATCACGGTCTGTATCAGAAAGTTTTGCTTTCGGGGTTGTCCTTTCTACAAATTTATACAGGTAATAACTACCATCAACTTCTGCAGGTTGTTCAGGATATGGGGATAACCTGGAGAGTCGAAATGATGGATTGACAAGTGATGCCGGGAAAGTAGAACCGATATTGTTTCCCATCTTTTGAAGAGAGCCGGAGTTTTCAACCTCTAAATTGAGTTCAGCAGCCTCTTTTACAAAATCCCCACCTTCTTTAAGTTTTGTCAGCAGTTTTTCTGCCGCTTCCTTTGCTTTTTCCGCAGCCTTCTTCTGTTTGAAGTCATCGGTAACTTTTTCCTTAACCTCTGTAAATTCAGGAATGGTTGGTTCTCTGGTGTCTTCGGCAAACAGGATAGCATAGCCAGAAGAAGTTTCGATCAGTGAACTGAGTTCACCCTTTTTCAACTGCAGGGCACGCTCAATCAGACTGTTTTCATTTGACAGAGCCGATGGTGGGTTTGAACGATCAAAGAGTTCAGTAATATGAACTGTTATTTCCGGGTGAGCCTCACTGTAGGCCGGCAGAGAGCCGGCTGTAATGATTCCCTCATAACTGCCATTTGCCTTTTCAAATGCCAGTGGTTTTGCTTTTTCCAGCTGCAAGGCTTGGACTATGGACTCTTTAACATCGGCCATTGTCTTTGTCCTGGCCGGATTGATCGCTTCGAGTTTAATAATGTGGTAGCCGAATTTTGTTTTTACAACATTGCTGATCTCACCAGCTTTCATTGAAAAAACAGCATTGTCAAATGGCGGAACCATCTTGCCGCGCTCAAAAGCACCAAGATCACCGCCATTTTTATTTGACGGACCTTCGGAATACTGTTTCGCCAGCTTGCCAAAGTCTTTGTCAATTTTTGCTAGATTTAAGACATCCTGGGCTTTTTTCAGTTGTCTTTCATGAACATCGGTAGAATCATTTTCATCGGCCTTTAAAAGGATGTGGCGAGCATGGCGTGTCTCTTCAACCTGATAGTCCTTGATGTCTTGCTCATACCGTTTTTTGACAGCAGCCTCATCAATTATAAGTTGACTGGCCAGTTCTTTGAAAGGAACAAGAATATATTTCAGTTTGACTTGTGGAGCTGTTTTGTACATCTCTTTGTTTGTATCAAAATGCCCATTGAGCTCAACATCGCTAGGTATGATGGCGCCCAGGTAGTTTTTTGGCTCAAAGCGGACAAATTGCAGGGTGACTCTTTCCTTTTCCAGCTGATACAGGTTTTCAACTTCATAGTCGGTGATGATTGAACCAAAGTCACCGATATTTTTAATTGCTTTTCCCGACAACATGTCGAGTTGCATGGAAGACTCAAACTTGTTTGGAGTATACCGGTTGGAAGCGAGAATGGACTTGTACAACTCCATGCTGAATGTGCCATTTTCCTGGAACTGGGACATCTTCTGGATTTCGTTCTGTACCTCCTCACCACTGGTATAAATACCCATGCTTTCAGCTCCCTGGCGCAGCAGGGATTCCTGAACAAGCTGATTAATCACCTGTTGTTTGATGTCGATGGTGTCAAGGAAGCCCTTGGGGAGGGTGCCGCCGAACTGCTCACTATATTGATTGACAACTTGGTCGTAGACCTGCCTGTATCGCTGTAAAGTTATCTGATCGTCATTGACAACCAGAGCATTTTCACGACTGTCCATATTGGCACCGACACCCCAGAAAATAAAGACGATGGCAATAATCAGAACAATTGCCTGGATAACCGGTGACTGTGCTTTGTTTCTTAACGTCTGCAGCATAATGTGGTATATTAATTTGGGTTAGTAAGAGAGTAAAACGAGATTGTAACACAACAACACCAAGCATTTACTCTGTATGTCTCATCTGTGCAAGTGAAATTCATACATTTGAAAATGGTCATTCATGTGCTTGACAAACGACATCCGCTATAGTAATAAATCCTAGTTGATTTGCAAAAGACGGTGAGAACCATAAAATATTATTTTTAAGGAGGTTTCAAATGCCCACAATTGAACACAATGGATCATCTTTCCAGGTTGATGAAGATGGCTTCCTGCTCAAAGGAATGGAAGAATTCAACGATGACTGGATTGATTACGTAAAAGGCGTGGAAGGTATTTCCGAGTTGACTGATGAGCACAACAAGGTAATTGATGCTCTGCAAGAGTACTACAAGAAGAACGGTATTGCTCCTATGGTTCGTATCCTTTCAAAGACTACCGGTTTCCCACTGAAGAGAATTTATGAACTGTTCCCTTCAGGACCTGGTAAAGGAGCCTGTAAAATGGCTGGTCTGCCTAAACCGACCGGCTGTGTATAAGTAAGAATTTAGTAGACGTTCCAAAAGGAGAGACCGGAAACGGTTTCTCCTTTTTTTTTGTTTTTTTCCCTGCTGACTATGGATGTAGCTTTGCGATGCTCTTAAGTCGAACTGCTCATCAACATCTGTTCCAGCAACTCTTCTTCACGTTCTCTTTTTTTCTTTTTTAATTCCAGGGTTGTAATGTCTGCCCCTTTTATTCCGCCATTAAGATTAATTTCAGTAAAAAAGGTTTTGTCATCTTCGGATACCAACAGGTCAATATGGCCATAAGGAAAGGATCCGCGTGTGAGTATTGTTTTGCAGAGTTTCGACTGGCTGTTATCCAGATGACAACGTTCGCTTTCTCCACCCCAGTGGAGATTGTTGCGAAAATTAGTCAGATTTGATCGTCTATAAGCTTCGAAAAAGTCGCCAACAATAATTACCCGGATGTCTCCAGCGTTTTTCATAAACGGCTGTACGACAAAGGGAAAGGCAAGCACTTTGTTGACCGCCTGAGTGTATACATCCTCGATGTTTCTATAGCGAAGAATTCCCAAACCACCGTTTTTCCGGTCATGTTTCACAACAACCTGGTTGATTTTACTTTTTTCAAAGGCGCAAATGGCCTCCAGCAGATCGTGAAGATTGTAGATAGCCCTGGTTTGGGGAATCATCAGGTCAGCAAACAGCCTGGTCTGAAAGACTTTTGAGCGTGAAGCGAGTTGAGACGTTGCGGATGGGATGAGCCTTATTCCCCGTTCAATAAGGTCGACAAAGATAGACTCTTCTCCCTTTTTCATTCGAACCCGGGAGCTGATGATATCACCGGCTTGTAGTTGGGAGTATTGGGTAAAGAGTGAATTGCTGTCCCGTATGATTGCCGGTCGATCTGTCAATGCTGGTAGGGGAAGATATCAGGCTCCATGAGAATTGAACACATGGAGCCCTGTTGTTATTGAGATATGGTTACTTTTTGGGAGCAGCTGCTGGTTTGGGCTTAGGGGTTGAAACCATTTTGGTAGCCGTTGCCGTTTTTATTTCACCGGTTAAGGTAGCACCTGGCTCCACAGTCAAACTACCCGACTCCAGCTTGCCGGTAATGGTACAGGATTTTTTTGCTGTGACCAGATCAGCCTTGATGTTCCCTTCAATTTTTCCCTGGCAGATGAAAGAAGAAGCTGTTACATCCCCATTGATGATACCGGCTTCTGAGAGCACTAAGTGTTCTCCGTTGATATTGCCGTCAATTTGACCATCGACTCTGGCTTTTCCTTTAAAGGATATTTCTCCTTTAATCTTCATGCTGGAATCAATAATTGATGAGATAGCCTCATTCTCTGCTTTGTGGATTTGCTGCTCAATACCGATTGAGTCGCTTTTGCCGAACATGCCCATGTCAAGTTCTCCCCTATTGACTGGTAGATAAAAATGAAAGGTCTGCAACCTTGAGGAATTTTGTCGGATTAACAGGTTTGTTGTTATAGCGCAATTCGTAATGGAGGTGGGGGCCTGTAGAGCGACCGCTTGAACCGATCTTGCCGACAGTCTGCCCTCTTCTGACACGCTCTCCTTTTTTGACGGTATATTTGCTGAGATGAGCAAAGCAGGTCGAGTAACCGTTTCCATGATCGACCTGAACAAACAATCCGAAGCTGCCGTTTCTTCCCGCTTTAATTACTTTACCGTCAGCTGTTGCCAAAACATCGGTCCCATATTTGCCACGGAAATCAACTCCTGAATGGTAACCCTTACGTTTGTTGACCGGGTCTCTCCGGCTGCCATAAGAAGAGGTAACCGGGCCTGCAACCGGTCTGCCAAGGGGCAGGGTCGACATTACCTTGAGATATTTATCTGTCTGATTGATGAGGCTTTTTTGATCTGCCTCAGGTATGGTCAAAAATGGACCACCGCTGTTTTTCCCCGGTGAGTCCAATGATTTCTTCTTGATTTTTACGCCGATATCATCCATTACGTTTTCAATGAACTGGCTCCTCTGTTTCAGTTCATTGACTGCGGTATTGACTATTTCCTGCTTTTCGGCCTGAAACTGGGTAAGTTGATACTTTAACTTGTACTGAAGCTGAGCAACCTGGTCAGCATATTGTTCGTTGGCACTACTTGTCTCTGAAAGGTTCCTTTTCAGGTTTGCGACTTCACCGGTCAGCTTTTTTGACTCATGAAAAAGCCCTGCAGTGAAACAATTACAGATAATAGAAACACCAATAGTCAGGACAATAAGCCCCAGGCCTATTTTAAGTGTTTTCTTTGAAAAGACCAGAGAGCGAGTCGAATTGTGGTCACCTGCCAGAATAATATGGAGTTTTTCACTCATTGAAGTTTGTCTCGATTGGGGGTATAGAAAAAATATTTTGGACGAAAAGCGGCTTTAACTACCAATACCTGTCTAAACACAGGATAATTTTGTTATTTATACTATCAGAACGGTAAAAAATCAAGAAACACTTGTTATTTTTAGCTAAAAAAGTTTTTTATTTCATTCAAATTTCAATTCAGGTTTTCCATGTCGCATCTGTTCAGCAGCCACTGTTTATCAAAATCATTTGGTAAACAATGCTTATTTGAAAATATAGATCTGTTCATTGATCAAGGAGACCGTATTGGCCTGATTGGCCCGAATGGTTCAGGAAAATCGACCTTGCTAAAAATCATTTGCGGTCTGGAAGAGCCGGATACTGGAAAGGTGATGAAAAAAAAGCATCTTGCCACCGGCTACATTGCCCAGGATGACGAGTTTGAGGAAGAAAGTACCTTGATGGAGAATATGCTCAAAGTGTTTCACGGTGATGAGCATATTGATGAGAGTGAGCAACATGTTTTGGCTCAAACAGCACTGAGTCTCGGCGAATTTGTAGATCCGGGCAGTGCTGTATCATCACTCTCCGGAGGATGGAAAAAGAGGCTTTCTATTTGTAGAGCACTGGTTCGTCGTTCTGACATCCTGGCGATGGATGAACCAACGAACCATCTGGATGTAGAATCTATTCTCTGGCTTGAGAGGCTGCTGAACAGTTCTGGGGATACAGTTCCATCTACATTTTTGATTGTCAGTCATGACAGGCGTTTTCTTGAGAACTGCACCAATAGAATTGTGGAACTCTCACCAGGATATCCCCAGGGGTCTTTCCAGGTAAGTGGCAGTTACTCAAAATTTATTGTTGAACGGGAAAAGTTTTTTTCCAGCCAGGAGGAGCTTGAGCTGCGTTTGTCAAATAAGGTAAGGCGGGAAACCGAGTGGTTGAGACGGGGGCCAAAAGCCAGAACGACAAAAGCACGCTTTCGGATAAATGAGGCGCATCGGCTACAGGAGGAACTTCTGACAGTACGGACCAGAAATCGGACCGGAGTTTCAGCTCGGATTGACTTTGACTCCAGCGGACGAAAGACGAAAAAGTTGCTTGTTGGAAAGAAAATAACAAAGCAGGTGTCGGGAACCACTCTCTTTTCAGATCTTGATATTGTTCTTTCGCCCGGAAGCAGGTTGGGTATTCTTGGGAAAAACGGCTGTGGCAAGTCGACATTGATGCACATTCTCGCTGCTGCTGCCAATCCGGAAAATGTCAATATTGATGGGGGAACTATTCAAACTGCCGATTCAGTTCAGATTGTCAGTTTTGATCAAAAGAGGGGATTGATTGATACGACCCAGACACTTCGGCGTGCTCTGGCACCGGAAGGTGATTCGATAATCTATCGAGGTCGGTCGATTCATGTTGTCTCCTGGGCAAAGCGCTTCCTGTTTCGGGTCGATCAGCTGGAGACGCCGGTTGCTCAATTGTCAGGAGGTGAACAGGCCAGAATCCACCTTGCCGCACTGATGCGCCAGCCTGCTGATATCCTGCTGCTTGATGAGCCCACCAATGATCTCGATATTCCAACTTTAGATGTTTTGCAGGAGAGTCTTGTCAGTTTTCCAGGAGCCCTTGTTCTGGTGACCCATGATCGCTACTTACTCGACCAGGTTTGTCATCAGATCCTTGGGTTTGATGGTAATGGTGGTGTACATTATTACGGTGATTATGAACAGTATCTCTTAGCCGTGGACAACCGAAAAAATGGGCAGAAAAAGGTTGCTAAAACAGAGTTGAAGAAGAGCGGGGGAGAACGAAGCAGGAAAAAACCCTCACGTCTGTCATATCTTGAACAGCGGGAATATGACAGCATGGAAGAGAAAATTACTGAGGCTGAGAGTGAAGAATTGGACCTGAAGCAGTTTATGGAGTCACCAGAAGCGGAAAGTGACCCGGATTTATTGCACGAATATTGGCTGAAATTGGAAAAAGTTCAGTCACAGATTCAAGCACTCTATTCACGCTGGGATGAGTTGGAACAGAAGAGAGCGCAGTGATATAAAAATAGTCGGGTTATTATCAATGCTACCGGCTAGAAGATTAAGGGTTGTGCCCCTGGAAAGAGAGGAATGTTCTGATAGCGTTATTGTTGGCAACATGGATTGGTAGTATACTTTTCTAATAAGTGCTTTACAGAGGCAACCATACGGCAAGGCAGACATCTTTTTGTGAAATGCTGGTACTCATATCCTGCGCAGCTTGAGAAGAGACTATGGAAGATTTGCTTAAACATCGACTGGTCATTACAAAAGATTTATTATGCAATGAAGTTGTCGATGAACTGGTTTTTCTAAACCTGGAGAATGAAACATATTTTAGCCTGGATGGTGTTGGCGTTCGCATTTGGCAGTTACTTGAAAAAAACGATGATCTTCAATCTGTTTACGAGGCGATTCTAGATGAATACGATGTTGGGAAAGACCAACTGCTTCGTGATATGAGAAACCTGGTCCAACAAATTGTTGACGGTGGCCTGGCCCATCTGGAAAAGAAAAATAGTGGTGAGTAAAAAATGTTCAACATTTAAAGTCTGAGCATTTTTGAAAAGAGGTCGCTGATTGCACTTCTCTTTTACTGGCGTGAGTGGTCTGCTGATCCTCATGACCAGCCTTATTCTCTTTATCAGCAATTATTTCTCTTGCTCGGTGAGAAAATGGATACCTGAATGGAAATGTACAAGGTTTTTCAGTACTCCATACAATCGAACATTGAATTACCGGAACTTACGACATGTAAGAAGAGTCGTTCCGATATAACGTTTACTTTACGAAGAGGGCAGACTCCTGTTTCTCCAGCCAAGAATTGGCTGCACCACTGGAGGAACGATGCTGGGTCGATTTCTATCTCTTATGGAAGGACAGATAACTGCCACTATCTGCGATTTCCATTGATAGCCGATTTCTGTATTTCAAAAGATGGCAGGCAAATAGAAAGTTTCTGGCTAAAAAAAACAGAGCCGGAGCAGGTTGCTGTTCGTCATTTTTTACTCGACCAGGTGATCCCCCGGCTGGTGCATCACTTTTACCACAAATCGACCCTCCACGGGTTAGGTGTTTTTTGGGGGAAAACAGGTCTTTGCTTTTTGGGTGATAGCGGCTGCGGTAAATCAACTCTTGCAGCAGCTTTTCTCACCAGAGACTATGACCTGCTCAGTGATGATTGTCTATTGCTTGAGTTGGAAGAAGACAGGGTAAGCATGACAGGTTGTTACCCCTCTCTTCGACTCTGGAGTGATTCCTTCCACCGTGTTTCTCTGGATAATTCGACCGTATCTCCTCCAGTACCCGAAGATTCCAGTTTAAAAAAACGTCTATTGCCTGATAAGGCAAAATTTGGACGTCAAACGAAATATAGTACCCAAGCTATCTTCTTTCTCGATTCTCCTCGTACTCATTCAGACGTAACAGAAGTATCTATTCAACAACTTTCCGGGGCTCAGGTTGTCAAACGATTTATTGAATGTTCGTTTCTCCTTGATGTAGGTGATTTTGATAGGATTCAGGCACAACTGGAGCGGCTGGCTGCCCTTGCTGGTGCACCTGTCCCATTCTATCTGCTTAGTTATCCGCGGAAGTATGATGTGCTGGCAGATGTTTGCTCTGAAGTGGAAGAAACAGTGTCTGCGGCTAAGATAAGAAAATGAGCGGAATATTCGGGGTTTATAGTCGCGATACCAGGCCGGTTTCGGACCAGGAACTCACGAAGATGAAGGAGGTTCTTCATCATCGTGGTGTTGATGGTCAACGGACATGGAATGACGAAGTGGTTGGGATGGGGCATTGCATGCTCAAGTCGACGCCGGAGTCGGAAAACGAAGCAATGCCTTTCCAGGACCCTGAAAGTGGTCTGGTGATTACGGCTGATGCCCGTATTGACAACCGCGTGGAGCTTTTTTCCAGCCTGAAAATTGAAAAACACGGTAGTAAGGGAATACCGGACAGTCTACTGATTCTTGAAGCATATAAAAGATGGGGCTCTGATTGTGTCTTTCATCTGCTTGGTGACTTTGCCTTTGCAATCTGGGATCAGAGAAGAAAAAAACTGTTCTGTGTCCGGGATCAATTGGGAGTAAAGCCGTTTTATTATTACAGTTCCAGACGGTTCTTTATTTTTGCTTCTGAAGCCCAGGCAATAGCAGCCCTCTCCTTCATTGATGTGCGCCTCAATGAAGACCGAATTGGTGATTTTTTGGTCAACCCGCTGGAAGGGATTGATCACGTTTCAACGTTTTTCCGGGAGATTTACCGTTTACCACCGGCCAATCGGATCGAAATAGAGCCGGGAAAAGAAAATGTCTCAAAGTATTGGCAACTTGAAAGAGTAAAAGAGCTGAATCTATCATCTGATAGAGAATACGAAGAAGCTTTTGAAGAAATTTTAACGCACTCGATACGGGCAAGATTACGTAGCAAAACAGATCCGGCCCTGCTGCTTTCAGGTGGAATCGACTCATCACTGATTGCTGCAATTGCCGGGAAGGTTACGGGCCATGACCAAGCCGAACAGCTGACAACCTATTCTGGTATTTCCAACAACGCAGATGGTTGCCTGGAAAGTGAATATATCACAAAAGTTCTGGCGCATACCGGAATTAAAGGGGAAATGATCAGTCCCTCTCAGTTGTCCCAAAGCAAGGGGGAACTCTTACATACTCTAGGCTGTCTGCCGGAACCATTTGACATGTCCATGGTTCTTCATTGTGTTCTCTATCTGGCGGCACAGAAGGCCAACCACAGAGTCGTCCTTGATGGAATTGACGGGGATATTATTGCATCGTTATCACCTGCCTATCCGGTGTATTTGTTTCGCCAAGGTTTGTTTAAAACTGCTTTTAATGAAACAGCTGCCTTGAGCAAAACGTATTATCATGGGAATGTATCTGTCGGTAGCCTCCTTATGCAATATGGGCGAAAACTATTCGTGCCAGGCTGGCTCCGACAGGTGTATAAACCAATATCTCAGGCAAGGCTTACAAAAAACGCTGTAAAAGAGTCACTTATCAGAGCATCGTTTGCTGGGCGTATTCACTTGGCAAAACGTCTGCAAAAACTGGTTTCTCACAGTTACACAGAGTGTGCTTGGTCGTTACGTGAAAAGCATGTTTATTCGATCTGCCATCCGTTTTTAACCGTCGCTCTTGAAAGATATGACCGAGTTGCTGCACGTTGTTCAATTGAACCCAGGCATCCGCTTCTGGACAGGAGGCTTGTGGAGTTCTGCATCGCTCTCCCGTGGCATCAATTGGTAAGAGCAGGGCAGTCAAAATCTATCTTGCGCCGAACGGCTGTTCATTTTTTACCTGAAGAGATTTGCAATCGCCACAGTGTTGAGCACCTAGGCTGGGATTTCACCTCGACTCTTTTTCGTTTAATACATAAAGAGATCGAAAAAGAAATTAGACGGTTTAAAAAGGAGTTGGGGAGGAGTCTCGATGTTGATTTACTGCTTAAAGAGATTACAGTAGAGAAAGGAATAGAAGGAATAACAGACCCAACATTGCAGTTGAAGGTTTGGGAAACATACAGTCTTGCAATCTTGTTTAGAAATTTACTTTTGTTTTCAAAGCAGAAAAGATAGTATTTAGCTAAGTCCGTGTAGGTTTGTTGATTGTTCTGAAATAGAATGGGAATAATAGAAGTGTTAAGCGAAAAGAAGGAAAATGAGGTTCGAACAGCTCAGTCCAAAACTGGAGAGAAGCTGTTGAAACAATATGCAAAACCTCAACTTATCACTTTGGGTACCGTTACCCAGTTGACAACTGGTGGCAGTACCTGGAGGCCAGAAAACCATCTTCACCAGACCCATAGGCAAAGGCCGTAACCTCATTTAAGCCCTTCTTCTCTCAGCCCTTGATTGTTTAGGGTCACAGGTAGTTCTCTTTTCAACCATCAGAAACAAGAGTCAGCTTTCTTCATTGTTGTCAGCGTTGATGCCCGTGTTTGGAGATTTATTGATGAAAAAAAGAGTACAACAGCTCAGCACACTGACGCTGGTAGAGTGGAAGCTGCTTGTTGCCGCGCTGTTTCTGCTGCCTGCAGTTGCCCTGATGCTGCGCCTGTTTGGCTTTTTGCGGACAAAACGGTTGTTTACAAGACTCTTAATGTTTGATCCTGTGACGACTCTTTCAAAGAGAGAGGTTCTGGAAGAGGATGTTCAAGGGCTGGTTAGAATGGTCAACGTGGGCGCCCGGTACGGTTTTTACAGGGCAAATTGTTTGAAAAAGTCTCTGGTGCTGTATGCTTTTTTGCTCAAGTGGGGGCTATCACCGGAAATCCGCTTGGGTGTACAGCGGAGGGACGATCAGTTGTATGCCCATTCATGGGTTGAACTGAAAGGAGAGAAACTTGCAGGCGCTGCTGATGTCTCTTCTCAGTTTAGTGTTCTCTACTGACAGATTTTCCTGGTCTGTTGTCTTTGTTTGATTTCAAAGGTTCTGCTGGTTCAATAATAAAAAGATTGAAATCACAGGTTGTCCGATCGATGGTAAAATGTGGTTTGTGGCATTTTTTGAAAGAGTACTGGATTGTGATCTTTGTTTACAACAACTTGTACTGATCAACTGATTTGGGCAGGAAATATGTGTGTCTAAGGTCGAACAGGGTGTATTTACACAACTCGGGTGTGGGATTGACTGATGTGAATAGTTGTTAACGATTTTCCCGGCTGCTATTTGTTTGGGTAAGCGCCAGAAATTGCTCTTCAGTCAGTATGGTCTTTTTCTGTTCACGGGCTTTTTTCAACTTTGATCCAGCTTTTTCACCTGCAACCACATGGGTGAGCTTCTTTGTGACCGTTGTGGCCATGGATCCGCCCTGTTCTTTAACCAGTTTTTTCGCTTCATTGCGGGAGAGGCTTTTAAGTCCGCCGGTAAAAAGAAATGTCATGCCGGTCAGTGGTAGACCTTCCTGGTTGGTATCGACTTTTTTAATGGTCATACCAGCCTGTTTGAGTCGTTCAAGCATCTGTTGAACGTCCGGGTCTGAAAAATAATCGTGGATCGATTCAGCCGCCTGTTCACCAATTCCATCGATCTCAAGAAGGTCTTGAATCGAAGCAGAGCTCAGTTTATCAAGGGATGAAAACTGTGATTCAAGCAGACTGCTGTTCACCTCGCCAATAAACCGGATACCCAGGGCGGCTAAGAGTCGGCCAAGTGTCGGCTGCTTCTTCGTGTTGACAGCTTCGACAACATTCCTGGCAGAAAGCTCTCCCCAGCCATCAAGATCCTGTAACTGTTCTTCTCTTAACAGGAAAATATCGGGAATATCTTTAATCAGTTCCAAGGTGAACAATTGTTCGATTGATTTTTTTCCCAGACCGTCGATGTCGAGTCCGGCTTTTGATGTGAAATGAATAAGAGACTTTAGGCGCTGGGCCGGGCAATGAGGATTTGGGCACCGGGTGACTGCCTCTGTTTCCGGTTTGACAAGACGGTGGTTGCAGACAGGACAGTTCTCAGGCCAGGTGATCGGCAGCTCATTGCCTTTGCGGCCATCAATAATCGGTTTCACAATTTCTGGGATAACATCACCGGCACGTTGAATAAGCACAGTATCACCTATTTTCAGGCCTTTGCGTTCCAGTTCGTCTCGATTGTGCAGGGTGGCCCGGCTGACCATGGCTCCACCCACATCAACGGGTTGCAGAAGAGCAACAGGTGTTACAGCACCGGTGCGACCAACCTGGAATGTAACATCCAGCAAGCTGGTGGTTGCCTGTACTGCAGGAAATTTCATGGCGATTGCCCATCGAGGGGCTCGCGTCTTGTGGCCAAGCCGTGCCTGAAGTCTAAAGTTATCAACTTTTACGACCATACCGTCTATTTCGTAGGGTAAATCATGCCGGATTTCAGTCAGCCGTTGGAAGTTGACCACGGTCTCATCTATTGTATTACAATACGAAACAAGATCATTTACAGGAAGCCCGAGCTGCTTGAGGTATCCCAATAGGTCCTTTTGAGTGTTGCAGGATGTCTGAAACGGATCAGCGATACCGTAAGCAAAGAATTTTAATGGTCTTTGAGCGGTTATTTTCGGATCAAGTTGACGCAGAGAGCCGGCAGCCCCGTTTCTCGGATTGGCAAACAGCGGTTCCCCAGCCTCTGCCCTGTCCCTGTTCAGCCTGGCAAACCCCTCAAGGTCCATGTAGACTTCACCCCTGATATCCAGTCGGCCGCTATGTTGTTGGTGAAGGCGTAAGGGAATGGCTGAAACCGTGCGGAGCTGTGCAGTAATGTCTTCGCCTGTGGTTCCGTCACCTCGGGTGGAACCCTGTTTCAGAACAGAATCAACATAGCTCAATTCCACCGCCAGTCCGTCCAGTTTTGGTTCCACTGAATAACGGATCGGTTCACGGTTGTTGAGAAAGCGGTGGATTCGTTTTTCGAAGTCAAAAAGGTCCTGATCGTCAAAACCGTTCTCCAGGCTGAGCATGGGGATGGTTCGGGTTACCTGGTTGAATCCGTCGAGGGGGGCACCCCCTATTCGTCTGCTGGGTGAATCATCACTGAGAAGATGGGGGTGGGCCTCTTCCAGCTCGATAAGCTCTTTGAAGAGACGATCATATTCACCATCTGAAATGATGGGGTCATCAAGAACGTAATATCGGTAGCTGTGCTCGTGCAGCCTTGTCCGTAGCTCCTTTATGCGGCTTGCAGCATCCATAAGAAAACTGAGACCTTATTTTTTCTCAAGGAGTTTGCCCGCTTTTGAGATATTTTCATGCTCTACTTCGTCGATGAAAATGAGTATTGCTTCCGGTGGCTTGTTTGCTTCTTTTGAAATAACATCTGTAACCCCTGAGCAGATTTTTGCTTTCTGGGTTTTGCTCAGGTTCCCTGCGACCCGAATATTGACGTATGGCATTGTGTATGCTCCTTGTTATTATAGAGTTGAGTTGGAAAAAGATTTGACTTTGTACTATATACAAATTTTATCATCGGTAACCAAGAATTCATTTATAACAGTTCTTCCAATGAACGTACCTTCTACCCAATGAGGAAATGATGCATATTCTTGTAACGGGAGGCGCCGGCTATATAGGCAGTCATACCTGTGTTGAGTTGCTCGAAGCCGGACATAAGGTGAGTGTGGTCGACAATCTGTCAAATTCTAGTGTGGAAGCACTGAACCGGGTTCGGCAATTGACCGGCAGGCAGATCGACTTCTATCAGGTTGATTTGCTTGATTACCATGGCCTGAAGAAGGTTTTTAGCGATTTTTCAACACCGGTGGATACGGTTATCCACTTCGCCGGGTTAAAAGCGGTTGGTGAATCGGTTGCAAAACCTCTTTTGTATTATCAGAATAATTTGACAGGCACACTCAACCTCTGCCAGGTAATGACTGAAATGAATGTAAAAAACATCGTTTTCAGTTCTTCGGCGACCGTCTACGGTGATCCGGCTACTGTCCCAATTACTGAAGATTTTCCACTCTCCTGCACCAATCCGTATGGTCATTCCAAGTTAATGGTTGAGCAGATGTTGACCGACATTCAGACGGCGGACAATGACTGGAATGTGGTTTTGCTGCGATATTTTAATCCAGTAGGCGCCCATGAAAGTGGTCGTATCGGCGAAGACCCAAGTGGGATTCCAAATAACCTTATGCCTTATATTTCCCAGGTAGCAATAGGCAAGTTAGAGGAGCTGTCAGTGTTTGGAGATGATTATCCGACGAAAGACGGTACTGGGGTCAGGGATTATATCCATGTTGTTGACCTGGCTGATGGCCATGTCAAAGCACTTGATGTTATCAATGAAGATCCGGGTGTCATTATTTTCAATCTTGGAACAGGTCAGGGCTATTCGGTATTGGAAATGGTTCAGGCCTTTTCCAGGGCTTCCGGTCGAGATATTTCTTACAGGGTAGTTGCCCGACGTCCTGGCGATATAGCCGTTTGTTTTGCGGATGCATCAAAGGCGGAGGAGCTGATGGGCTGGCAGGCAAAACGGGGGATAGATGAGATGTGTGAGGATAGTTGGCGGTTTCAGTTTAACAACCCCAATGGTTATTGATCCTGTAAGATGTATAAATGCAATTTCCGGTGTTTCTCGTTCACTGTTCTATTCATGTATTTCCAAGAACCCTGACCTGTCTCTGGCGTATTGTTGGCTTTAGCGTAACCAGCATATTAACAGGATAACCTGTTTAAGTTGAAAAATTAACAGGCCATTGGTGGTTCCTGACAAACGTCCTCGCTGCGCTATGGATTGTTTGTCAGGAACGACTAATGGCCTTTGTAACGAATTTGTTATTTAGAAACAACTACCCGGTTTCAGTTCTGAGGTGAGAGGTTCTGGACAGCCTGTTCTTTTTCAATAGTAGCGCATAATTTTTTAAAATGATGGCTCCGTAGCAGAGGGACATGGCCAGGGGGTATGAGTGATAAGATTTATGCAAACGATTTCTTCTCATGGTGAATAATACTCAGTAAGGGTTGAGGATAAGGTTACCTCTTTTGAGTTGTGTTGTGTGTTGCTTTCTGTTTCAGGAGCTAGGTGAGGATTGGGAGAATAGGATGGAGATAGCTGGATTTATGAAAGCAGTTGACTTTCAATTACCTGTTTTGTAGATACCACGTTGTATGAACATCAGTGATAGAGTAGTTCAAAGCACTCTTAAAAAATGCTTGTTCGCTTGTTGGAATAACAAAGGTCAAAATCCGTACAAAGGATTCTGCAATCACTCGTCAGACCATATCCGTATATTTAGCTCAACCACATACGGGAATGAAGAATCATATGATACGATAATCGAGCAATATAGCGTATCACAGAAGCTTCTCATCCAACTCTGCACAATATCATGAATATTTATCTGGATAACGCAGCGACAACCAGACCCTATCAAGAGGTCATGGAGGTGATGCGTGCATGCCAGGAGTCCAATTTTGGTAATGCTTCTTCCATCAGTAAGCCCGGAATACAGTCGGCGACAACTATCGAGAAGTCCAGATCGATTATAGCAAAGAGTATTGGTGGGCTGCCGGAAGAGATTTTTTTTACCTCAGGTGGTACCGAGGCCAATAATTTAGCTATTCTCGGAGTTGCCTATGCCAATAAGAGGAAGGGAAACCATATCATCACATCGGTAATTGAGCATCCTAGCATCTATGAGCCCGTCAGATGGCTGTCAGCCAACGGTTTTGATGTGACTTTCCTGCCGGTGGATTCAAAGGGATTTATCGATCCGCAAGATGTTCTAAGGGCAATTACCCCCAACACCATTCTCGTCTCAGTCATGCATGCAAATAACGAGATTGGAACCATCGAGCCCATCGCAGAAATCGGAGAAATTTGTCGCGGAAAAGGGGTTCTTTCTCATACTGATGGCTGCCAGAGCTTTACCAAAACAAGGCTTAATGTCACCGAGCAGCATCTCGACCTTGTGTCGCTGAATGGTCATAAGATACATGGTCCCAAAGGAGTTGGGGCGATGTATATCCGCAGCGGATGTCGATTAAATCCATTATGGCATGGAGGTGGGCAGGAGGGAGATTTTCGACCCGGCACTTACAATACACCTGGAATCGCGGGCTTTGGTAAAGCGGTTGAAGTTTCTCAAACTGTTGATTTGACGGATATGGCAAAAATGCGGGATGATTTTATCGATGATGTCACCCGTTCCATTGATGGAGCATTCTTAAATGGTCCACTGGGGGATGCCAGATTGCCCAACAATATCAACCTGTACTTCAGGGGAGTGGGTGGTAAACAGATTTTCACAGCACTGAATAAAAGGGGTGTTTACATTTCCACCGGTTCAGCCTGTTCCAGCACGAAGTTGACTCCGAGCAGGGTACTTCTGTCTATCGGGCAGGATGATGAGATGGCAAATGGTGCGATCAGGTTGAGTATCAGTAATTTTACCACACCTGATCAACTCGATTATGTTGTACAATGTCTGGTTGAGATTGTTGAAGAAGAACGGAAAAATAATGGAAATTAAATAGAAAATGGATAGTGTTAAAGTTGACGAATCACTGAATCTTCGAGGTGTACCGTGTCCGGTAAACTCCGCAAAGACCATTGTGAGACTGGAGATGATGGACACAGATGAGATTCTGGAAGTTTTTGTAGACGATGGCGAACCCATTGAAAATGTTCCAGGATCGGTGGAAGAAGAGGGATTTGAGATTATCGTAAAAGAACAAGTTGATAAACAGACCTGGAAATTACTGATTAAAGCCTTGTAGGAGGATTACACGTTCATGGAAGAAAGAAGACTGTGCGCCAAATGTGTCATGCCTGAAAATAAGCCGGACATTGTTTTAAACGAAGACGGCATTTGCAATATATGCCTCTCCTATGAGGCTGTGAGGGACCAGACCGAAGCAAATCAGCCCATGGAAACGGATTTTATTAAGATTCTCAATAAGCATAAGGGCAAACAGAAATATGACTGTCTGGTCATGTGCAGTGGGGGAAAAGATTCCACCTCCTCTCTGTATTACATGGTCAAACGATATAAACTCAATGTGCTTGCTTTCACCTTTGACCATGGTTTTGAAACGAAAGAAGCGATGGACAATATCCATAGAGCCGTTGATATCCTTGGTGTAGACTTCATGTTTTTTAAGTCCGATTTCATGAAGGATATGTTCTCAAAGATACTGAAGACCGAGTCCAAGGCGGTTATCTGTCATCCCTGTTCCATCTGGTATATGGACCTGGCATTTGATATTGCGGCGCGATACAAAATTCCGATGATTGTTGCCGGTTGGACCAAGGGCCAGTCGACCAAGCAGGAGGTTATGTCAAAATGCGGCTGTAATGTCCACTCGCCGGAATTCCGGCAGATGGCTGAGGCAACAGCCGAATTTCTGGATACCCAGCTGGATGATATGCCCAAATATAAAAATTTTCCCAAGAGTATGGAAGAGGTGCTGAAACGGGCAAAGAAAAAGTTTAAAACAATTGTTGTATCACCACACTGGTTCCTCCCCTTTGGCCCGGAAACATATATCGAGGTCATTAAGAAAGAGCTGGGCTGGAAGAGGCCTGAATTCAGTTATCCAAAAGGATCGACAAATTGCTCGTTAAACTTTATTTCCGTCTATAATTCCGTTAAGCATTTTGGCTATGCCCACTATCATGTTGAAGCCAGCAAAATGATTCGGGAGATGATGATGACCCGGGATGAAGCCCTGGATGAACTTGAAATCGATTTTGATAAAGATGTCTTGAACAAGATTGCCAAAGATCTGGATTATAAATTTAAGTAGGATCGTTGTAAGTTATCACGAGCAGACCATCTTTCCATGGTTTTTCCAAACACCTGGAGCAGCAATAGTGAACGGGAAAAACTGTGAAAATATGAGCGACTATGATAACTTAAAATTAAGAGGCCACCTTTAAAGAGATATTGTCAAGGTGGGCAAGAGGACTGGAATCACTCTCACATGTAGGAGGCAGTTATGAAAAAGGTTTTACTCACCGTTTTTGTCCTATTGTTTGCAGTTTTATTCTCTGTGTCTACTTCTTCTTCCAACCCCCGGCTCATTATCGAGCACAGTGGGCCGGCTGACCATAACATTTGGATTGTCCGGGTTTCTTATCCAGCTCCCGGAATAGTAGAGTGTATAGCTTTTGGACCCAATGACCATCCAATTTCGCAAAACAGATGGGAGCATTTCCCCCCTGAGAGCACCGGTCAGATAATGGTTCCAGATGTGAGAATGGTTCATACCACCCGCTGCAATTTTTCTCCACCTCCCGGCCGCGGCCCTGGTCCTTTCAGGCCGGGTCCCCACAATCCTCCGGGACCTCCACCATGGTAGTCTTAAATGGAGACCAAATAGTTGGATGAATTGGGTGTTGCCTTCAAGCATGGAAGATGTTATATGCCTTAACATATCGAATTTGTTTGTAATGATTTTGTCAAAGAGTCGCAAGCGAGGCTATATAAAATTTGATTTCGGACGTGTAAACAATGTGGGAACGATTTAAAGCAAAATATAAAATATTCATCGACAGGTATGTTCGGTTTGTTCAGCGAATACTGGTCACCTTTCTCCTTACTTTGATTTATGTGTTCGGACTTGGTATTACAACCCTGCTGATTCGGATCTTTAAAGCGCCAATGTTGAGATTGGAAAAGAGCAGCGATTCGGAAACGTTCTGGCAGGATGCCAGAGAATATGGTGGCCTGGAAGAGAGCCAGAGGCAATCCTGATTGTGTGAACGTTGCTGACTGCTCTACTTTGGAGTTTGAAATATTATAAACTGCCTGCTCGTATCAAATAGTTTAGCCTCCTAACGTGCTGTACCAAAGATTACTTAGGAATTTGGACAATCATAAAAAAGAAATTGAATAGGTTATGAAAGCGCAAAAAATCAGATATCTCATGAAAGAGCTGATGTATATGGTAAAAAAGGAAAAGCTCTTTTTCATATTGCCTATTTTCATGGCATTGGCCCTGATCGCATTCCTCTGCTATCATATTGGACCGGCCATTATTGTCAGTTTTATTTATGCCGGTATCTAAAATTCAGGCCTGACAGACAACCTAGAGAAAATAGTTTTAGGCATCATGGCAATGTTATGATGCGCCTTGGGCCGTTTTAGTTCAAGAATTTTGCTGTATTTGATGATTCGTGGTCAACTCTTATGAATATTCTCGGTATATCATGCTATTATCATGATTCTGCAGCCTGTCTGCTAAAGGATGGGGTGCCGGTGGTCGCCGTTCAAGAGGAGCGATTTAACCGTGTCAAGAACTCGTCCGATTTTCCAATCCAGGCAATTAATCATTGTATCCAGGACAGTGGTCTCACCTTTGAGGACATTGACTGCATAGCTTTTTTTGAAAAACCGCACCTTAAATTTTCCCGGGTCATTATTGATCATTTACGATCATTTCCATTTTCCATGGGCAACTTCCTCACCAGTATGCCTCAATGGCTTCAGGACAGGCTGATTCTGCCACTGGTCCTGAAACGGGAAATCGGATACGAGGGCGAGGTTCATTTTCTTGAGCATCACCTCTCTCATGCTGCTTCCACATTTCTTGTTTCACCCTTTGAAGAGGCTGCGATCATCACAGCTGACGGGGTTGGTGAATGGGCTACCATGACGTATGGTCACGGAAAAGAGCGGCAGATCAATGTGCATAAGGAAATACGTTATCCACACTCTCTGGGTCTGGTATACACAGCGATTACCGCCTATCTAGGTTTTCGTGCCAACAGCGGTGAGGGTAAAACCATGGGACTTGCCAGTTATGGTAACCCAACCTACCTGGATAAATTCAAAGAGATGATCCAGGTTAAGCCGGATGGCAGTTTCCAGGTCGATAAGAAATACTTCGCCTATACGAAAGGAAAGCGGATGTATACCAGGCGATTCATCAATGAATTCGGACCGGAACGTACTCCCGAGAGTGAAATTGATGAGCGCCATCAGGATATTGCGGCATCTCTCCAGCTTTTTGTCGAAGAAACACTCATTACCATCGCCAAACATGTTCATAAAGAGGTTGGTTCAGACAACCTCTGTCTGGCGGGGGGGCTCTTTCTCAACTGTGTAGCCAACCAGCGAATTTTAGAGGAAACACCGTTTAAAAATGTCTTTATCCAGCCGGCATCCGGTGATAGTGGTGGGGCGTTAGGCGCCGCCTGCTATGCCAATAATATTCTTTTTGATAATCCCAGAAATTACGTAATGGAAAACGCCTATCTGGGTCCTGAGTATAATGACGTTCAGATAAGAAGAGCACTGTTATTGTCCGGTAAGTTTACCTTCGACAAGGTTGAAGATGAGCAGGCCCTGTGCGAGGAAATAGCAAAGGAAATCTTTGCAGGCAAGATTGTCGGCTGGTTTCAGGGGAGGATGGAGTTTGGCCCTCGAGCCCTGGGTTGTCGAAGTATTCTGGCAAATCCCTGCCTGCCTGACATGCAGGATGTTTTAAATGAGCAGGTCAAGCATAGGGAAGGCTTCAGGCCGTTTGCCCCCATCGTCCTTGAAGAGAATGCAAACGACTACTTTGAAATGGAGACCGATTCTCCCTTCATGTTGCTTGCTCCCCGGGTAAGAAAAGAGAAAATGGATGTTATTCCGGCTGTGACCCACGTGGATGGAACCGCTCGGGTTCAAACCATAGCCCAAAAGCAAAATCCGCTGCTCTATAAGCTTATTCGGGAACTTGAGAAGCTGAACAATGTTCCCGTCATCGTCAATACTTCCCTTAATCTTCGCGGGGAACCGATGGTCTGTTCTCCCGAAGATGCTATTTCAACTTTTGAACGAAGCGGCATGGATATCCTGGTAATGGGAAAATGGGTTGCCAGAAAGGAATAGCCCCATGTCTAAAGCAAGACGCCGCCTATTTGTCTTTGTTGCAGGGCTGTTTCTGCTCTTTGTTGTCCTAGAGATTTCACTTCGAATCGTTGGTTCCATCTATGCCCACCTGGCGGAACCGGAAATCGCAAAAAAAAGCGATAAGCATACCACAATACTTTCTGTTGGAGATTCGGTCACCTTTGGTCTGGGTGCTGAAAGAGAATTTTCCTACCCGGTCCAGCTGGAGAAACTGCTCAATAAACCTGGTTTACAAAAGCAATATCGGGTCATCAACCGAGGTGTCCCTGGACAGAACAGTACCAAACTGCTGTTGAATATTGAGAGACAGTTGAAGCAGATTCAGCCAGATATTGTAACTATCCTGATCGGTGCCCAAAACCTGAGCAACTACTTCGGTTACCGAGACTACTTAAAGAACACAAACCAGCACCGTGATCTAAAACGTGATATCCACGATCGGCTCGACAGCATTAAGATCTATAAATTAACCCGATTGTTGATCATTGAACTTTTCAAAGGTTTCCAGTGGATTTCCGGCCCCGGAAAGAATTTGGCCGTAGTGCCTGTACAAAGGGATTTGGAAAAGGATGAAGATCAATCCCAGCAGCAGATAACGCCTGATTCTGTGAAAGATTGCTTTGCGGTTGTACAATTGACCAGGCAGGGACGCTATGATGCGGCATTGAATGCCATCAACGGAATCATTAAAAATAAACGGGCCAATGCAAGCTGTTTTTATCTTGCCGGCAAAATTTATCGTGAAAGGCGACAATATGACAAGGCGATAGAGTGGTTCAAAAATGGCATTGGAAATGATCCTGGACATTTTCTGAATTATGACGGAATAGGTCAGTCATATTTTGAACAGTTTTTGCTGGAAAAGGCAATGTACTGGTGGAAACGGGGCTTTGAACATGCCCGGAGTTCCACATTGCGGCTTAACAGTTATAAATCCATCGTTGAGGCTTTCCGGTTGACTGAAAATGTTCCTGAAGCTATTGAGTTTCTCCAGGAAGAGGTCAAGCGGAGACGTTACACCAATAACGAAATGTACACGATGGCCCGTGAAACCCTGCAGATTTTACAGAATAGAGCCATTGATCGGGAGATCCATCGATGGATTGAAACGGATGTCAGGAGAATCGTAAATATATGTATGCAGCATAATGCGCGTGTTGTCCTCCAGGGGTATCCCTACGAGCCCCAAATTGAATTTATTTATAAAAAGGTTGCCGCTGATATGGTGGTTCCGCTGGTTGAACACTTGCCTACGTTTCAAAAAAATGTGCACAACGGTAAGTTCAGCGCCGAGTACTTTGTCCCCGATGGCCATCCAAATGCCAAAGGATATCATTTAATGGCACGGAATATCTTCACTGTTTTACACGAAAGAATCATTGGTGATGGAAACAATTAAATCCCGTACAATGGCCTTTCTAGCAGGGCTGGTGCTGTTTCTTGTAATCCTTGAAATCTGTCTTCGAGTCGTCGGTTCTGTTTATTCCCATCTATCAGAATCGGACACTGGGAGTACAGACAAGGGACAAGTCACTATTTTAACTATCGGCGATTCAGTCACATTCGGCATAGGAGCCCCAACCGGGTTCTCATATCCGGCCCAACTTGAAGCAATAATCAAAAAAGAAGTTCCTGATAAAAATTATACTGTCATAAATCGGGGTCGGCCCGGGCAGAATTCGGCCCAAATTCTATCAAGAGCTGAAGGGTGGCTTCGTCAATTCAAACCGGCTCTTGTTACAATTCTGATCGGCGCCCAGAACCAGGTCAATTATTTTGGTTTCCATGATTATCTGAAACAGACGGATACAGGCAGGAGAGGTTTTTTTCTGCGGAGCTATGATCTTTTGGACAAGATCAGGATATACAGGTTCGTCAGCCGTTTAGTAAGAAAACAATCAAGTCCTGGGGCTGTGTTACACCTGGAGGACAACAATAAGCGTGCTGTGAACCTGAGTGGAGAGGTACTCACATCCGGAGCACATGATAGTGAAATAGGGGTAGATGCAGCTTCTGGCTGTACCATTGGTACAAATCACAGAGAACGTGGTGATTTTGAGGCAATGCAGCAGGCTATTGTCCAGGCGAGTCAAACCCGGGATATCGATGCGGCCTGTTATAATATTGTCGGTTCCATGTATAAAGATAAAAATCTCAATGACCAGGCTGTTACCTGGTTTAAAAGAGGCATCTACAAGGACCCGGGCAACTTTAATAATTATGAAGAAATCGGCTGGTTGTATAATGCGAAAAAAAATCCTCAGGAGGCCTTGACCTGGTTCAAAAAGGGGTTTGCCCAGGCACGGCCGGATACATTGCATGCTCAATGTTATATCGGTATTGCCCAGGCTTTTAGTGACAGCGATGATATTGAAGGTGGTATTGCTTTTTTTAACCAGGAGGAAGAACGGCGAGCAAATGGTGACAGGAAGTTGCGTACCCTTGTCAGTGATTACCTTTCCATGTTTAAAAATAAAAGGGACAGCACGGAGATCCATCGTTGGATTGAAGCCGATATCAAACAGCTTGTCGAGCTCTGTGGACGTTATAATGCCCAAATAGTGCTGCAGAATTATCCGGCAGAACCGAAGGTGAATTATATTTACAGAGAAGTAGCTGCAGAACTCAACCTACCCTTTGTCGACCACCAGGGAATCTTTGAAAAATATATTATTAACGGGAAACGATCAGATGAAGTCTTTGTTCCGGATGGACATCCCAATCGTAAGGGTTATGCCATGATGGCAAAGAATCTATGGACAGTTGTAAAAGAGGTCATCCAATGAAAGGGAAAATTAATCGGAGAATCAAACTCTTCCTGGTCGGATCTGTCGTATGTCTGATAGTACTGGAAATCTCTCTTCGGGTTGTCGGGATGGTCTATAGTCGTATATCGGAACGGGATAACAGAGGGGGGGGTGAAGATACGATAACAATTCTGACTGTAGGGGATTCTTTCACATTTGGTCTTGGAGCACCGAGGGACCAGTCCTACCCTGCGCAGTTGGAGCGGTTACTCAATCAATCTCATTTACAAAAAAGATACTCAGTCATCAACAGGGGGCGACCGGGCCAGAATTCTTCACAACTTTTACTGAGGTTTGAACAGCAGCTGAAAAAATTTCGACCGGATATGGTGACAATCCTGATTGGAGCCCAGAACCTCAATAATTATTTCGGTTTTCGTAAGTATCTGGAAACAACAGACAGCAGTGTGGATAAATCCGGCATCCAACTCCGAGTTATCCTTGATAAAATACGAATAATCAAGTTCTTCCGTCTGGTTTTTTCTTCAAACCAGGTGAACCGGACAGCAAATATGCTACTTGACGGAAAGAAGTTTGAACCGACTATGAACCCGGGAGCTGAAAAGCAGCAGAGAATCCCAGAGTGCATCAAGGGGGCGGAATACCATGATAAAGGTGAGGCTGACAAGGGCCTGGCTCTGATATTGAAAGCGGCAGAAACAAAGGAAATCGGCTCAGCCTGCGCAAGTGTTGTCGGTTCTATCTATCGAGAGAAGAGAGAGTTTGACCAGGCGATAAAGTGGTATAAGAGGGGGATTGAAAAGGATACGGGCCTTTTTCAAAATTATGAAGAGATTGGCTGGTGCTATTTCGATCAAGGTCGATTGAAAGAAGCCCTGCTCTGGTTTGAAAAGGGCTTTGAGAAGGCCAGGAATGATTCGTTGTACGAACGCTGTTATGCAGGAATCAGCGATACCTTTAATCTGTTGAAGGACCGGCAGGCGGCTATAAATTTCTTTACAGATGAAGTCAAGCGAAGGAAGCCGGATGGAGGGTTCTTCTACCACCTTGCCGCCGATTACCTGCATAGATTTAAAAACATGGAGAACAATCGCCGGATATATGATTGGATCAGGGCTGATGTTGAGAAGATGATCAATCTTTCCCTAAAATATGGGGCCAAGCCGATTCTCCAGAATTATCCAGCAGAGCATTCAATCGAGTTTGTTTACAGAAATGCTGCAAAAGAGCGAAATCTTCCCTTTGTGGATCACCAAACAACATTTGCTGAGTTTGTAAAAGAAGGTGTGCACAGTCCTGAATATTTTATTCCTGACGGTCATCCCAACACAAAGGGTTATCACTTGATGGCAGAGAATTTACGGAAGGTGGTGCAGGAGATAAATAAGTGAAAGGAAGAATTCGACATCGAATGACTATTTTTCTCTTAGGGATTTTTATCTCTCTGGTTGTGCTTGAGATTTCTCTTCGGGTTGTTGGCTCTATTTATGCCGGTCTTTCCGAGTCCGATTATGGAGAGAAAAAGAATAGTGCGGAAACAATTTTATGTGTGGGAGACTCCTTTACCTTTGGGATCGGGGCAACAAGAGAACAGTCCTATCCGGCCCAACTGCAGAAAATGCTTGATGAAGCCGATCCGAAGCAGCAAATAAATGTTGTTAACAGAGGGTGGCCGGGGCAAAATTCAGCACGTTTATTGATACGGCTGAAAGAGTATTTACAGGAATTCAAGCCAAAGGTAGTGGCTGTCCTGATCGGCACAAATAACAAGGCCAATTTCTTTGGCTATCGGGAGTATCTCGAAGAGGTAAACAATAAGCAAAACAGATTGTTTCTCAGACTGCATAATATGTTGGATACTATTCGTCTCTATAAGTTTGTTCGGTTTGTTTTTGAAAAAAAAGATATTCAAAAAAGTAAAAACAGATCAGTAGAGTCCCCTGTTGGTTCAGAAGAGGCTATTGATTATCTTGGTGAACACACAAAAGAGTTTACTCTCTATGGTGATGGGGCGGATCGTGGAGAAAAGACACCTCAATGTATAGCAGCATGGGAGCAGAGAAGAAAAGGCAATTACGACAAAGCATTAGCACTCATATTAGATGTTGTAGAGAGAAAAGACGTTGAGTCTGAATGTTATTATATTGGGGGTTCAATTTACAGGGAGCGTAAGAGGTATGATGAAGCAAGGGTTTGGTTTAGAAAAGGAGTAAAGCGGGACCCAGGTCTTTTTAACAACTATGAAGGAATTGGTGAAACATATCGAGATCAGAACAAATTGAATGAGGCTCTTGTCTGGTTTAAAAAAGGTTTTTCCAAGGCACGACCAGAGTCATTGCATAAGCTCTGCTATATTGGGATCAATGTGGCATTTGAAGATACAGGTGATATTAAAGGAGCTATTGCTTTCTTTGAAAAGGAGGCTCAGCGTTCATTGCCTGAAGGCCATTACCTTTTAACTCTGGCCAATGATTACTTGGCTATGTTCAAAAAGAACAGGATTGATGCAGAGGTTTTAAGCTGGCTAGAGAGTGATCTGAATAAAATTGTCAATTTGTGCCGCAGAAATAATGCCAGAATTATCCTGCAGAATTACCCAGCTGAACCGATGGTGAATTTTGTTTTTAATAAAGTTTCACAAGAACAGGATGTCCTGTTTGTTGATCACCAGAAGACATTTGCTCAATTTGTCCAAAATGGTGTACTCAGCTCAGAATTCTTTATTGCAGATGGACATCCAAATAGTAGGGGCTACCGGTTGATGGCGGAAAATGTGTTGAAAGTTCTCCAGAAAATTCCCGCGAGGAGTGAAGGAGAAAGATGATGGGTGGTATCGTATTGTGTTTGATGATAAAAAGGTTGTTCTATGAATAAAGTACTACGGCGACTAATGGTGTTCCTGGTAGGTTTCTGGGTATGCCTGCTGCTACTGGAACTCTCTCTTCGAATTGTTGGTTCCCACTATGCGGGCTTGTCGGAGAAAGATTATGGACTCGATGTGGCAAGTCTGAAAAGCCATCAGGTTATTTTGGCAATTGGTGATTCAGTGACTTTTGGTATTGGTGCCCCCAGAGATCTTTCCTATCCGATGCAGCTGCAGAAGATGCTAAACCGGTCTCATCCAAGGCCCGGTTTTACCGTAATTAACAGAGGACGTCCCGGTCAGAATTCGTCACAGCTCCTTCCCCGCCTTGAAGGGCAACTCAGGAAATATAAACCGGATATAGTCACCATTCTTATTGGTGCTCAGAATCAGTCAAATTATTATGGTTACCAGGATTATCTGAAAAAATCCGGCAATCATAAGCCCGGTTTTCTCCTTGATCTGTATGATGCGCTCGATAGAATTAGAGTCTATAAGTTCTTTCGTTTGCTTCTAAGAGATACAACACATATGTCCCGTCTTGGTGGTGGCAATGGTGCAACAGCAACAGAGATAGCAACAGAAGAAAAGCAGAACAATAAGAGAGGCGCCCCTGAAGGGGAAATTGAAGATATAGAGAAGATGTCTACCGGTAAGCTCGCTTCATTGCAGAACCCGGATCTCCATCTGTATGAGAACGAGAAGCCTGATGGCAAGAGGGAACCTCTCTATTATCCCAATAAACCGTATCATGAACATACCCCGGAATGTATTGAGGCAACGGAGTTTAAACTAAAAGGAGAGTCCGGCAAAGCTCTGGAGATCATTCTGAATGTTGTGGGTAAAAAAGTTATTGAGACGGAGTGTTACAATATTGCTGCAACGATCTATAGAGAATCAAAGCAGTATGACAAGGCGGTAGAATGGTATAAAAAAGGTATAGAACGGGACCCGGGAGAGTTCAGAAATTACGAAGGAATTGGCTGGACGTTCCATCAACAGGACAGAATGACAGAGGCCCACGCCTGGTTTCTAAAAGGATTTGAACATGCCAGATATGAAACGCTGTATGCCCAGTGTTATGATGGTATTACCGAAACTTTCAGGATATTGAGAGATTTTAATGGTGGCGTAAAATTTTATGAAAAAGAAATTAAACGTGAACCTCTTGTGGATGATTTTATTCATAGACTTGCAGGTGATTACCTGTACATGTTCAAAAATAAACGGCATAGAAAGGCGGTGAACAGCTGGATTCGGTCTGATGTTGAGCAAATTATTGATCTGTGTGAAAAGTATAATGCCAAAGTTATTCTGCAGAATTATCCTGCCCAGCCGACTATTGAACCAATATATAGAGAAATAGCACGGTATCGGAATGTGCCGTATGTTGATCATCAGTCAACATTTACTCCATATATCGACAAAGATGAAAATCGTGATCCCAATTTCTTTGTTCCTGATGGCCATCCCAATGAGAAGGGGTATCGTCTGATGGCTCAAAATATCTTGAAGGTTCTTCAAAAGAAGAAAGAGTAACTGTCATTCAACTTCACTCTGATTGGAGTAACTGACCAATGTTTTTTGTTGGAGGAAGAAATATGGACAAGAGGAATAAGCAGCGACTGCTTGTGTTTGTTGCAGGGGCAGCCATATGTCTCATTGTGCTAGAGATTGCCTTGCGGCTTGTCGGAATGATATATGCTCATAAATCGGAATCGGACAAGCATGTCAACGCAGCGGCTGCAAATACTATCTTGTCTGTTGGAGATTCCGTCACGTTTGGTATTGGAGCACCCAGTGATTTGTCGTATCCGGCACAGTTGGAGAGTATGTTGTCTCAATCACATCCACAATCAGGCTATTCGGTTATCAACAGGGGGTGGCCCGGACAGAATACTACCCAGTTTCTCATGAGGTTTGAAAAATATCTGCGTGAATTTCAGCCGGATATCGTCACCATTCTCATAGGGGCTCAGAACCAAAATAATTACTTTGGCTATCATGACTACTTGAACAAATCGGCTAAAGGCAGTGGTGATTTTCGTATTACTCTTCATAATTGGCTCGACACTGTTCGTGTCTATAAGTTCGTCAGACTTATGTTCAAACTTGGACCCAACAACCAAATGGAAGAACAGTTCAGGGAAGAACTCAAAGCGGTACGGGAGCGAGACCCTCAAGATTATAGTGAGCATGAGGTTCCTGAATGCATGATTGGTTTGGAATACAAAGAAAAGGGCGAGTATGAAAAGGCGCTTGATACCATTTTGCCTGTAGCATCAACAAAAGAGATAGGGGCCGAATGTTCAAATATTCTTGGTTCAATCTATCGGGAAAAGGGTCAATTTGAAGAGGCTGTTAAATGGTTTAAAAAAGGGATTGAATATGATCCAATCCAGTTCAGGAACTATGAAAGCATTGGCCAGGTATATCTTGATCAGAGTAGATTAAAGGAGGCGGAAACCTGGTTTAAAAGGGGTTTTGAGAAGGCACAGCACCACACCTTGCATCCCCATTGTTATACAGGGATCAACCGTCTTTTTAGACAGAGTGGAGACATCCAGGGAGCTATTCGTTTTTTTGAAAAAGAGGTTCAGAGAAAACCACAATCCAATGATTTTCTTCATCAACTGGCTCGTGATTACCTGGCTCTGTTTAAAAAGAAGAATACAATGAAGGAAATATATGCCTGGATAGAAGCCGATCTCAACAAAATTCTTGATCTCTGTGAAAAATATAAGGCCAAGCCTGTTCTGCAGAACTATCCCTTTATGCCGGAGATCGATTTTATCTATCGTAAAGTAGCACAGCAGCGTGAAATTCCTTTTGTGGATCACCAGACGACATTTGAACCGTATGCGAATCACCATGAGTTTGATCCGGACTACTTCGTTCCCGATGGTCATCCAAATGCAAAGGGGTATAATCTGATGGCAAAAAACCTGTGGTTAGTGCTGGAAGATATTATCCGCTGATACAGGATAAGGTGAATATCATCACCGGTATTATCGATATATGTGGCAGGTTCGGATCGGTTGGGTGCAGAGAAGATATGGGAGCTGTATAAATGGGACCAATAAGAAATCGGCTGATTGTCTTTTTCTCAGCAATAGCAATAATCCTGGTTGTACTGGAGATTTCCCTGAGAGTGGTTGGCTTGATTTATGCCGATTTATCCGAATCTGATGCGGTGATTACCGATGAGCAGGGTGATACTATTCTGTGTATCGGAGACTCGGTAACCTTTGGTATAGGAGCACCAAAAGCGTCCTCATACCCGGCGCAGCTGCAAAGGCTTTTAGATGCGTCTCATCCGGATAAAAAATATAAGGTGATCAACAGGGGTTGGCCGGCCCAGAATACAGCCCAGATTTTAAACCGATTCGAGAGTTGGCTTCAAACATTTCAACCGGATGTTGTGACCATTCTCATCGGTGCTCAGAACATGGCGAATTTTTATGGGTATCAAGAGTATCTGAAAGAAACAGGTGGCAGGAAGAGAGGGTTGCTTCTCCGTCTGCATGACTTTCTTGATCACGTTCGGGTCTATAAGTTTGCCCGCCTGTTGTTAAGGGGGAACGAGACAATCACTAGCTCATCTAATGGGGAGTCACAACCACCGGAAAAAAGGACAGGAGCTCAAGGCAAAAGTATAACCCAGTCCACAGCGCAAAAGGAGTTGGTTGAAGACCCGTCGCAACTCTTTCGTTTCCCAGAAAACGGGACAGTCATGCATCAAGGTGAAGAGAGTGAAGGAAAACCTGCCGGTTCCACTAAAAATAACAATACGATAACTCATGAGTGCATGGCCGGTTTTGTCTATAAGAGTCAGGCAGAATACGACAAAGCACTACAAGCTCTTTTGCCGGTAATGGATAAACCGGGTATTGACTCTGATTGTTTCTATGCTGTTGGTGGAATTTACCTTGAGCAACAACAGTATGAGGAGGCAATAAAATGGTTCAAAAAAGGAATTCAACAGGCACCTGATGATTACAGGTTATATGAAGGGATCGGGCAAATCTACCGTGAACAGGACAAACTGGATGAAGCTCTCACCTGGTATAAAAAAGGTTTTGAAAAGGCACGATATGACAGCCTGTATGAACGATGCTATCTGGAAATTGCCCTCATCTTCCTTGCCAATCGCAACTATAACGAAGCCATTGATTTCTTTAAAAAAGAAACCAGGCGTGAACCTCTCTTGGATGATAATTTGCATAAACTTGCCGGTGATTATCTGTCAATGTTTAAGAACAGAAGGACTTTTCCTGCTATTTATGCATGGATTGAGGCCGATATTGAGAAGTTCCTCAAACTCTGCGCCCGGTATAATGCCCAACCGGTCCTGCAAAGTTATCCGGTTGAGCCGATGGTCAATTTTATTTATAAAAAAATAGCACGCAGGCATGGTGTCATATTTGTTGACCATGAGGCTACATTTGAAAAGTATGTGAACGGCAGGGTGTTGAGCAAGGAGTATTTTGCACCTGATGGACATCCGAATGCAAAAGGATACGGTTTGATGGCAAACAACCTGTGGATGATATTTGAAAAAGGATCCAGATAGAAGCAGCGCTTAACCAGAAGCACCAGAATAATATTTTCTGATTCCCCCTTATTCTCAGTAGAGGTTAGAACCTTTGTTTTTGGCATGTATCAGTAGGAGTCGTAGAAAAGCCGCAGGCCGTTGCGATCTTTCCTATCCTGTAGAGATTACTGCGTTTTACTTGCAATGACTGTGTTTTATTTCCGTTGATAAGCTGACTCTCTTGCCAATTTGCTGGATAATAGGGTAAGCAGATTTTATTTTTAACAGAGATAGAGAACAGTTCTGAATAAGCTCATGATATCCACGAACAAGTAAGCGGGCTCGGAATGTGAATACTTTAATGGAAAAGATTAAAAGTAGGTTTTTCGTCTTTTTAGGGGGAGTTATTCTCTGTCTCCTCCTTTTGGAAGTATCCTTACGAGTCGTTGGTCTCATCTATAGCCATAAATCAGAGTCTGACAGTGGGCGAAATATTGTATCGAGTGAGACAATTTTATGTTTGGGTGATTCTTTAACCTTTGGACTTGGAGCACCCAGGGGATTCTCCTATCCGGCGCAGTTGCAGAAATTGCTTGATGCACCAGTTCTTTCAAAAAATTATACAGTTGTCAACCGGGGTTGGCCTGGACAGAATACCAGCCAGTTGCTGCTTAGAATCGAAGGGTATCTCCAGGAATTTAAACCTCGGATTGTTACCCTTCTGATTGGAGCTAGAAACCAGGATAATTTCTATGGATTTAAAGAGTATCTGACAAAAAGTAATTCTGAAAAACGTGGCTTCTTTGTTGATCTGCACGATTCTCTTGATACTATCCGGCTCTACAAGTTTTTCCGCTTACTTATCAGAAATATGGCAATGGATAAGGTTTCCGCTTCTGCTAAACAGCATGATTTACCAGAAATTAAGCCGGGAAGATATCCAAGTGAGGTGAGACGCGGTATAGATGACGAGAATCACTCAAATACAGCTGGTGAGTTGGATGATTGCTTTACAGCTGAAAAGTTTAAGGAGATGGGGGAGTACGAAAAAGCAATAGAGTATGTCCTGAAGGTGACAGAGAAGCAATCTGTTGATCCATTGTGCTATTACCTGGCCGGTTCGATTTACAATGAGCAGAAACAGTTTAAGAAAGCAGAAGAATGGTTTGAAAAAGGAATTGAACAGGACCCCACTTTTTTCGGTAATTATGATGGAATGGGTCTTGTACACAGTGGTCAGGGCCGGATGAAAGAGGCAATACAATGGTTCAAAACCGGTTTTGAAAAAGCACGTTTTGACTCATTATATGGTCATTGTTATGTTGGCATTGGCAAGGCCTATCAGACAGCTGGTCGAATAGAAGAAGCGGTAAGGTTCTTTGAAAAAGAAGTCAGACGCAAGGCTCCTGCAGGTGATAACTACCTTAAAACGCTTGCCAATGATTTTCTGCTTATCTTTGAAAAAAGAGGCGTAGCCAGTGATGTGGCTGGGTGGATAGAGGCTGACATTGAGAGGTTGCTCAAAATTATCCGACGGTATAAGGCAAAGATTGTTTTTCAGAATTATCCCTTTGAGCCCGCAATTGATTCCATCTACAGAAAGATTTCTCAAAAACATGATCTTGTTTTTGTTGATCATCAGGGGGCTTTTCAACAACATACACTGAGTGGTGAATTAAGCAGTGACTTCTTTGTTCCTGATGGTCACCCCAATGCCAAAGGGTATCATCTGATGGCAAAGAATATTTTGAAGGTTCTGCAAGCAAAGATCGATGATGAGAATTGATAGAGTCTGGGATTGGATATGACAAAAGCCAAACAACGTTTCATTGTCCTTTTAGCAGGAATAGTAATTTGCCTGGTTGTCCTTGAAATTTCTCTTCGGATAGTGGGGTCTTACTATGGCGCATTGTCGGAATCGGATAAAAGAATCCCGACAGGCAGCAAAGAAGGCCAGGTGACCATTTTATCGATCGGAGATTCGGTGACATTCGGTATTGGTGCACCTTCTCATCTTTCCTATCCTGCTCAGCTGGAGAGAATGTTGAACCAGTCGAATACTACAACCAAGTACAGGGTCATTAACAGAGGTCGGCCTGCTCAGAATACGGCCCAACTTCTCACACGCCTGAAAAGCCAGTTGGATGAATTGAAACCGGATATCGTTACCATTCTGATTGGGGCCCAGAACCAGATGAATTTTTACGGTTATCGTAACTATCTGGAAACTTCATTAAAGGAAAAACACATTCTTCTTCTCTTTCTTCATGACGTATTGGACAGTGTCCGGATTTACAAATTCGCTCGTCTTCTCATTCAGGGTGAAGCCAACGTTTCACAACAAGATTCCCAGGTTCAGCCAACAGAGATCATGGATCAACAGATCAATGCGCAGGTTAAAGAAACCAGAAAGCAGATGCAGCATACAGATCCTGTTCAAACGACTCAGCAATATTCCGGTAAAAGAGGTGTACCTCCAGCACATCTATCGTTGGAAGAGCTGGAGAACTATGTGGATGAATATGCGATATTCCCGTTGGCCGATTCTATTAATGAAAAAAGGGGAGGTAATACACCAGAATGTTTGGCAGCATTGGATCTTGTCCAGAAAGGAGGGTCTGATAAAGCGTTAGAACTCATACTCAATGTGACTAAAAAAATAGAGGTTGAGTCCGAGTGCTATAATTTGGCCGGCCAGATTTATAAAGAGCATGGTCGTTATGATGAAGCCATTGAATGGTATAAAAAAGGGATTAAACGGGACCCGGGACAGTTCAGTAATTATGAAGGGATTGGCTTTGTCTACAGTGAGCAGAATCAGTTTCAGCAGGCATTGAATTGGTTTAAAAAAGGGTTTGAAAAAGCCCGCAATGAAACACTTTATGTTCAGTGCTATAGAGGAATTGCAGAGGCATTTAGGAAAACAGAAGATTTTCGAGGTGCGACGGAGTTTTTTTTACAAGAAAGAAAGCGAGAACCGATGGTCGATGACCATCTTCAGTCTCTTGCTGCCGATTATTTATCCAGGTTTCAGACAGGAGGCCGCCTGTCAAAGATCCATGACTGGGCAAAAATCCGTAATTGGATAAAGACTGATGTAGAAAAAATCATTGATATGTGCAACGCGCATAATGCCAGAGTTGTTCTCCAGAATTACCCGGTTCAATCAGGGATAAAGTCAATTTATACCAAAATTGCCAGAGAGAGGAATATTCCTTTCGTGGACCAGCATACAACCTTTAAGCCGTACGTTAAAAAAGGAGTGAGAAGCAAAGAATATTTTGTTGCCGATGGTCACCCCAATGAAAAAGGGTATCGGATGATGGCGGATAATATTTTATCGGTTTTTAAGAAACATAAGCTTATTTCTTTCTAGTCTGTATTTTTCTAGGACATTTTGTTAAGAACGGTATCTGTGAAATCCAATAAATTTGCATAAATATCAAAATGTTACCTGCTTGTGGCAAGATGTTCATGAGAAGCTCAGGCCAGGTGCATCAAAGTTGTATGGGGAATGTGATTCAAGTTTCATTTAATACGGGATGATAAACCGGTGATTAAAGAAGGCGTTGAAAAGAAACAGTTTGATCAAGATGACTGGGAGTTACTTTCTCCTGTTCAAAAGGCAATCCGGTATTTAGCCGATACCCAGGTCACCGAAGAAGGCCCGGGGCTGCCGTATTGGATCGGAAGTTGGCCCATGGAGATTGATATCTATTGGAAAAAGAGGAAGATCTCTCTTCCGGAAGTCACGACGATGTCCGCCTTGGTTATTCATGCTTTAAGCGTCATTAATGATCAATCAGCATCAGTTCTTGGGTTGTCGTCAGACGATTTGGATCTGGTCTCCGGGATGCGTCGGAAAACGGTCCAATTTCTCCAAAGACTTGAAATAAAGGGGCATGGAGCACTTGATGGTTCTTACGGTTATTGGCCACCTCGCTTGAGAAAGGACTCTATTTCCCGGAAGATTTTTAATACCTATTTAAGATTACTTCTCAGATCACGAGAATATAATGGAATACTGGCTCCACTTCATATGCCTAAAATACCGGTCCAATATCAGGTTTGGCCGGATGCAGATGATACAGCATTTATTTATACGGCTTATCTCGATGCCGCAGTTGCCGAAGGTCTTCCCAAACCCGATCTTCCTGCAGAACGTCTTTTTGGCACATGGCGTGACACGGGCAATGTCCCGGTGCTTTTTCCCAAATGGCGGGAGAAGCCAACTGGTCTCTTTCTTACCTGGTTTGCGGGTACTCCGGAACAGGAAATAGTCAACGATATTGACTTAAATGTCAATGCCAACGTACTATCAGTACTTGGTCGCTATGGAAGACTTGACCTTCCTGGTGTTGAAGAGGCAATTTATTTCATTACAAAAGTTGTTGAGGATGGGCTTTACAAGAATATCAAAGATATTTCCCTGTATTACCCTGATAATTTGTCTTTTCAGTATGCTGTTCTTCATGCGTATCGATATGGTGGTGTGGCTGCACTTGGCCCTGTGGCGCAACGGCTTGCGGATGAAGTCGAAAAACAGGCGGTTGTCAGCCATGATGGCCAGGTCTACTGGGAAGGGGAAACTCCCCATTACTCCACATCTCTTGCTCTTCTGGCATTGGCATACAGTGGACGGGGTGGTCCGCTGTTTGATGGTGGGTATCGATGGCTGGCAGGGAAGCAGAACCCGCAGGATGGTAGTTGGCCAGAGGCTATGTTCTGCTGGACCTTTGAAAAGAAGGTGAGTTTTTATTGGAGGTCACCTGTTTTGCCGAGTGCTTTGGCCCTGACAGCACTCTGCCGCTGTCAATTGGAACAGGCCGGTTTGTCAACATATCCAATGGATAGCGAATCTTCATCTGCCTGATGTACCGTTTCTTTATCTACTATTTCCATCCGATGTCTTTTTTAATGCCTGGAAAGAAACGTAAAAATTCAGTGGATAGATAAGAGCCAATGTTGAAAAGACAAAACCTAAGATCAACTCCTGGGCATAAAATGCCCAGGCGATAAAAAAGATACTGTAGGCAGCCATAAAGAATTCCAGCCCATTAATCCGTTTTAAAATATTCATCGAACTTAGCGGGATAGAAAGCGCACCTTCCATACTGTTTTGCCCGGATCCTTTACTCGTTCTATCACGATGAACAGCTGCTTTCAGCAGTCCTTCCACACACCCGTAAAAAAGAGTAACAAACATGGCTGTCATGAGGCCAAAGGCAAAGAAAGTCGTCCGAACAGTAAGGTTCTTTGGTTGCAGGTTTTGTTTTATAATTTGAAGTTCACTGTCTGTTTCACGGACGAAAAAGGGAATATGGGTCAGAAAGAGAAGGACAAGGACACCAAGAAACACCGTGTTCAGCACTGTTGAACTGCCAAACGAGCACCAAAAGTAGTAGGCGGGGATCAGGGTCAAATGGGCGATAATGATAAATGTGGCCTGGAGGCAGAGGATAAGGAAGAAGTCGAGGCCTATGACTTTTTGACTGAAACGAAGATGTTTTGAAGTCATGATCTGAAAAAATCGTTTTCGCATGACCTCCATAAGCCCTTTCATCCAGGAGCGTTGCTGGAGTTTGTAACCGTTATATTTCTCGGGCAGCAGGCTGGAACTGCTGATGGTATCGTCATAGAGTACTTTCCAGCCATTGCATTGAGCCAGAAAAGAGAGATCGACATCCTCTATCTGAGTGTCTCCCTGCCAGCATCCGGATTCAAGAATAGTCAGCAGCCTGAGACTGCCGGCGGAACCTCGAAACATAGAGAGCTGACCAGCCCTTGCCCGGGTTGAAAACTCATCCAAGTGGAGATTATCCCCAAAAATGGTTTGGGCCCTTGTCAGGTCGTTAACGTCACTGTTGCGAAAGTTGGTATAGGTCTGGACAATACCGACATCTGGAGGTGAAAAGTGGTTTTCAATTCTTTTACAGTAGTCGGATGGGATTTGATAATCCGCATCGAAGATGGAAATGATAATTCGTTCCGGCTCCCACTCATTTCTCTTTGTTAAATACTGTTCCAGTTTCTCAAGTCCGTAATTGAGATTGCCTGCTTTGTAGTCGGTTCTGTCCGGTCGATGCAGGTAGAGAAGCTGAAGCTCCGGTGATTTATCCTGTAGATGTTGAATATGGTTTTTGATGACAGAAGATATCTGTTTTGAGTCTGAGTCATCGAGGAGCTGAATGATCAGTCTCTCTTGCGGATAATCAAGCCTGCAGGCAGAATCAATCAGACCTTTAACCATTTCCGGGTCTTCGTTGAAGACGGGCAGTTGGATGACATGATAAAATAACTCGTCCTTGCCCTGCGGATAAGGACTGTCTGCTTGTTTTGTTTCAATGTTCGTTTTAACAATTCGTCTGAGGTAAAAGGTAAAAAAGGAGTGCAGGATAAGGCCAACGACGCAGACCGAAAAACAGATAAAAAAGAAAAGATTAAACAGGTTCATCGGATTGCGGATTGATATGCCCTTCCCAGGTCTGATCAGCAGGGCGAATATTCTGTTTGACCATTTTGTCATAGCTGTTTCTGGCATCAATCCAGGCTTTTGCCATCAACAGATGAAGCTTGATCGATAAAAATGCAAAGTTCAGTTTCCCCTTCATTATGCCGTCAATAAAGATATGGCGGCAAAATGTTATCAGTGATACAGAAAGCGGAATTTTGTTAAGTGTGGTCCGGTTTTTCCGTTGGGCCAGAAAACCCCAGAAACAATGACGGTAGGCCATTTGGCAAATAGATTCTTTGTCATCGCGTCGTTGATGGTAGACAATAGCATCATGGGCGTAGGTTAGTCTGTACCCTGCTGCAAGAATCCTGAAACCCATGTCCATGTCTTCACCGCTGATCTTGAAAAGAGAGTCAAAACCTCCTAATTCTTTCAGAACAGTGAGTCGGTAAGATGAGCAGAGACCAAAGAGAAAGTAGATTTCATCCCGGGCCTGTTCTCCCCAGTTCTGGAAAAGAATTTCTCTGCGCCAGCGATCGTAGATGTTCTTCTGGATCGATTCAATACCATGTCCGCAGACTCCAGCAACACGCTCATCACTGTAACGGGCAATCATATTTTTAATAAAATCCGGGTGGGCAATGCCGTCGGCATCTATAAATATCAGGATATCACTTGTTGCCGCCTGCCAACTGCTGTTCCTGGAAGCGGCTATGCCGCTGTTGGTCTCATGGGTGATCAGTCGCACTTGAGGGAATTGGCGCACAATTTCTACAGTTCTATCAGTTGAACCATCATCAATGATGATGATCTCCTGAGGAAGAATACTCTGTTCATTGATCGATTGCAGCGCCTGTGCAATGAACGATTCGGCATTATAGCAGGGGATGGCAATGGTTACAGATAGCTGTTTTTGCACTTGATTACTGGCCACGGCGTATTCTTTCTACTGGTTATTGATATGCTTTATGATTTGACGGGCTAAAGTAGCATTGAGTGCTGCAGTGGGATGACCATCAGGTAATCTGTTTTCATATTGGAGTGGCGTCATCAGTCTGCTGACCTGAATAAAACTCATACTGTTCTGATGACAATATCTCTTGAGCCGTTCAATATAGTCGCTGAATTTTTCCTCATCATTATAGCAAACAATAATAATATTTGTGGCTGATTTAGAAATCTCATTTTTTAACCTGTTAAGAGGTTCACTGAGATATTTTTTAAATCGTTGAGGTGAAAGGTCATTATAGACTTTTTGTTCATATCTGCCTAGAAAGGAACGGACAAAGCGATCTTTGCTGATAAAAAGGTTGAATGGAGGCAGTATGAATCGATAGTACAGGAGTATCTTCGCTTCAATATTTGAAGGATAAATGTCGTTGTGGAAGAGGACCTGGAAAATGATCCAGGTAGGAGCTTGAGGGAGTTCCTTCTGTTTTTTCACAAATCTGTCTACAGAATCCCATAAATTGGAACCGCTGAACGCTAAGTTAAGATATCGTCTTGTCGTGTCATTTTCATTCAGAAAATGAGAGATTGTTTCATTGTCATTGAGTCCATATCCAAAAAAGAAGGAGTCACCCAATAATACGACGATGTCACCATCCCTCTCGTCAACTTCAAATGTATTTCGTGCTCCAAAGGTATTGAACTGAACAGAGTAGGTATTAAATGGTGTAACCGTTTTCTTTTCTGTCCAGGAAAATGGAACGATTTGAACAACACTATCAGGTGAAGTATCATCAGGCTGAAGAAAATAATATTTACCGGCAATTGCCAAGACAAGAGCAATAATAAAATAGCCATTAATGATAATTAATAGTAAAAACAACCGGTTACGTTTTTTTGTCATGGCTGGAGTGAAATGTCTTTTATTCTCTTATGTGATGTCGTCATGCTTTGTTCAACAAAGAGCGGGAAAACATGAATAAAAGAACATGGTTATCAACTTTTTAAAAGGGTAAAAACAACTGGTAGAATCGATGGTTTGTTTGTAAATATTGGCATACTGGTTTTTGTCACCGAATAGATATTTGTATATAACAGTTTAGTATTCCAGTGTTTTATTGTGGAGAAGATGGCATACACTGGTAAGTGTAGAGTCTGAAATAATGACTGGAAAGTGGGATTTAAAAGGAGTCGCATTATTTTAATGTTTGATCAACAGATTCTCATGGAGAGCATTGGAACGTCTTCACCTCCTGTCATCATTATTGGAATGCACCGTTCAGGCACAAGTCTGGTCAGTCGTCTACTCGAAGAGTGTGGTATATTTCAAGGCTGGGATAAGGATGAACATAACGAGTCACTCTTTTTTCAGACAGTCAATGAAAACCTGTTTCGTCAGGAGGGGGCTGATTGGGATAATCCTGAAAAACTGTATAAATCTCTTCAGGCACCTGACAGGTTGGTTCTTGCCGTCAACTACGTGGCAAGCCTTCTTGAGTATTATCAAAAACGTCAACCGGAAGGGGAAAAATACGGAGTAGGAAGCTCAACGCTATGGGGTTGGAAAGATCCGAGAAATACGATTACCCTGCCGGTATGGCGAACTCTTTTTCCCAAGAGTAAAGTCATTCATGTTGTTCGAAATGGTATCGATGTATCTGTGAGCTTGTGGCGACGTGAAACAACAAGACGATATGGTGAGAATGATCCCCACTATTCAAGACGGTGTCAGACACTGACCGGTTGTCTTGATCTTTGGCAGAGTTATGTTGAAATCGGTAGACAGGCCTGTCGGCAACAAAATCGTGAGCTGACGGTTTTTTATGAAGATCTGATACTCAGGCCAAAGGCTGTTATGGGGGCAATGTTAGGGTTTCTGGAGCTGGGCGAACGACTGTTCCCCCACCGTGAAAAGGGGGCTATTGATCCAAGTCGCCGCTTTGCCTATCTACAGGATGATCCGTCAAAGGAGTTTTATCGTTATGCAGAGAACCACCAGCTGCTGCAAGAGTTGTATGGCGACCATGAAGGAACAGATAAATTAGTTGGTAACTATCCGATATTAAATGATGTATGCAAGTAGAGCGGTCGGTAAATCCTGGAGCAGATGAGTTGAAATGAAACACCGCTATCTGATTCTCACCCTTGCCATCCATGATTTTAAAAGCCAATATATGGACTCTGTGCTGGGCTTTTTATGGTCCTGGATTAAACCGTTGGTGTTGGCCGGTATCTATGTGTTTATCTTTTCATCTGTTGTGTTTTCTGCTGAACTCAAAACCGGTAAATCATATCATTTCGGTCTCTATGTTTTTGCGGGTATGCTGCCTTGGTTTACCTTGCAGGAGTCGCTGCAGCGCAGTACCAATGTGCTGATCGATTATGCTCACCTGATCAGGCATCACACCATGCCGATCTATATATTGCCGCTGCACCTTGTTTTTTCATCGGCCTGTTCGGGAATCATGGCCATTTGTGTCTTCCTCGTTGTAAGCTCAATTCTCGTAGGGCTACCCGGTTTTCACGCGCTGCTGCTCTTTTTTGTGCTGCCTGTGCAGTTGCTTTTTTATATGGGACTGAGTCTTGCCGTCTCTACGGTTACCGTGTTTATCCGGGACATTACACATTTGATAGCAGCCTTTCTGACCATATGGTTTTTTTCCTCACCCATTGTCTTTCCGCTGGAAAAGCTGCCATGGTTTCTCCAGTCCCCCTGGCTTAACCCACTGGTGAGTCTGACCCAGATTTACAGGGATCTGCTGCTCTTCCAGAACATTCCAAGTGTGGAAACGATAGCCGCTTTTAGTTTTTTCACCACTCTGTCGCTTATGGTTGGGTCGTTTTGCTATTTAAGAACCCACAGAGAAATAGTTGATTGGGTGTAATATGGCGCAGATTTCCATACAGAATGTATCAAAGCACTACCTGTCCTATCCGTCGAGAAAGAAGCTGTTGTTAAACCTGCTTTTTGGAAAAGAGAGGGCCAATGCATCCGATAATGTCTGGCGGGCCCTTGATAATATCAATCTTACGATTGAACCCGGAATCTGTGTCGGTTTTATCGGCAGAAATGGTTCGGGCAAGTCGACTCTGCTCAGGCTGCTGGCTGGGATTATCGAGCCAAGTACAGGAGAAATTCAGGTAAATGGGCGTCTCTCAACCGTTCTTGATGTCCAGAGCGGTTTGCACCCAAGACTCACTGGGAAACAGAATATTTATCTTAAGGGTGCTTTACACGGTCTGGGCAGAAAGGAGATTGACAAAAGGCTGGACACAATTATAGAATTTTCCGGTCTTGGTGAATATATTGACAGTCCTATCCAAACCTATTCTTCCGGTATGGTGATCCGTCTGGGCTTTTCCATTGCCATGCATATGGATTTTGATATCCTGTTGATGGACGAGATTTTATCTGTTGGTGACCTGGTTTTTCAGCGGCAATGTCTGGCTCGAGTAAAACAGTTTAGACAAGAAGGTAAGACCATCGTGCTGGCAACCCATAATTTAGGAGATGTCTCAGCGATTTGCGATCGGGTCATCTTGCTGAAAAACGGCAAGATTAAACATGATGGTTTAAGCGAGCAGGTTCTGCAGGACTACTGGGATGCCTGTGAGAAGGCACAGAACACTATTCCCCGTTCAATGCACCCGTTTAAGCCGGAGAATATATATGGCACAGACACCCGGGAAGTAACTATTTCAGATGTTCTGTTTACCAACGGTAATAGCGAAGTATGCGATACCTTTCATACCGGTGACTCCATGCGGATTACTATCCGCTTCAGGTGTGAAAGGGTGGTGAAGAAGCCGCTATTCAGGGTACAGTTCTTCCAGAATAACGGTCAGCTTATTCAAGGTTCAAATACCGGCCGCGCCGGTCTGGATCTGGATGAGTTATCCGGGGAAGGGGAGATGGTTATCGATTATCCTAACCTGAACTTTCTGGAGGGGGATTATTATGTCTCAATTGGCATCTGGCCCGATGAGTATCGTTCAACAATGACCGATATTGCCTACGATTGTCACCAGTGGGCCTATGTTGTCCATATAAAAAGTTCGAGGGAAAAGGGTGCGGGTCTGGTGTATAATCCTTGTAAGTGGCAACTGAGAAATTGAATCAAGAACGAAGGTAAAAGAAATAGTAGCCGTGTTACACAACTGATACAGAGTGAAATCCTAAAATGAGGAAAAAAGAGTAATGATAAAAGTATTTCTTGGTAATCCTCCCTGGAGTAAACCCGGATATTACGGGGTACGGGCCGGATCGCGCTGGCCTCATTTCGAGGTCGAGACCAATAACTATATGCCTTTTCCCTTTCAACTTGCCTATGGCGCTGCGCTGCTGGAGCGGGCGGGTGTGGATGTGCTGCTGGTTGATGCTATCGCCGAAAAGTCGAGTGATGAAGAGTATCTGGGTAAAATAGAAGAGTATGGGCCGGACCTGATTGTTCATGAAGTTTCAACTCCTTCATTTGGGGCGGATCTGCAAGTGGTTGAACTGGTTCGGAAGAAATTTGGCAGTACGGTTCAGGTTGCCCTCTGCGGCCCCCATGCTCCTATGTCCGATCCGTCTTTTCTGGAGAATCATAAGCAGATAGATTTCGTCTTTGTCGGAGACTATGAGCTGGCTTTATCCAGAGCAGTTGCCACCCTCAGTGAAGGTGGAGACTTTTCAGGTATTGCCGGGATGCTGTTTCGAACCAAAGATGGGGAGATTGTTTCAACGGGGCCAGCAGAAACGGTAAAAGATATCGACAGCTTGCCCTGGCCAGCCAGGCACTTTTTGCCCATGGAGGCCTATTTCGATAATCCGGGCTCCATACCGGAGCCGGCTCTGCAGATGTGGGCCAGCCGTGGCTGTCCTTATAACTGCAGCTACTGTATCTGGCCCCAGTTGATGGACGGTGGTCACTATCGCCCCCGTAAACCCGCTGCGATCTTAGATGAGATTGAGCATGTGGTAAAGGAGTATAATTACCAGTCGATCTATTTCGATGACGATACCTTTAATATAGGTAAGAAACGGATGCTTGAATTCTGCCGGGAAAAGATCCGTCGGGGCAACGATCTACCCTGGGCTATCATGGCTCGTGCCGATCTGATGGACAGGGAAATCCTGGAGGCCATGGTCCAGTCCGGTCTTAAAGCTGTGAAATACGGGATCGAGTCGGCTAACCAGAATCTTGTTGATCGGATCGGCAAAAATCTTGATCTACAAAAGGCCATTGATAATGTTGAGTTGACCAAAGAGCTGGGGGTCAAGGTTCATCTCACCTTTATGTTCGGTATGCCTGGTGAGACGAAAGAAAGCGCTCTAAAAACCGTTGAGCTGGCAAAGCAGCTCAATCCCGAATCTGTCCAGTTTTCTATCCTGACACCGCTTCCTGGTACCAGGATCTATGACGAATTGCTTGAGCGTGGTCACCTGGAAGTTTCCGATTGGGAACATCTTGACGGCTACTTTTCATCCGTTGTCCGCACAGAGGCCATGAGTGCTGAGGATCTTGAAGAGATGGTCCAGTATGCCTGGCGTACCTGGGTTAAACACCGGGCCATGCAGAAGCCGAGCGGGCAGGATGTTAAATGGGCCTTAAAAAATTTACCCCAGTACCTCTTGAACCCCAGAGCTGCCTGGCGACAGCTAAGGCGATTGATGTAAAGCGCGGGAGTATTGTCATAAAACCGAAGCGTTCAACACCCTGAAGAGACCAGGATCTCTCTTCTGGCCGGAGTGTTCACACGTCGAGTCGGGGCTGCAGGTGCGCGAAGGGTATATAATACGCTGCAGTTACCTATACCAGGCATATTGGTACAACGATCAGATGCGGCTGGACCGGCTCGCCAGCATGGTTAACAAACCATATTTTCTCTATCAAGTAGTATGTCTAAGCAGGATTTCTCACGAGGTGAGACGGCTACTTATATGAGGAACATGCGTGTAAGCTATAGTTAGTTGCTTATGCTTACACGCAAAAAGACGAAGTAGAAGTAGCCTTATCGCCTCGCCTTTGGTGAACAGTTTGTATGCAATCAGTCGTCAATTGTGATCAAAAATCACTTTGCGCAATCAATATCTTATCGAGTTATGCTTAAAATGTTTATGAGAAATTCAGGCTAGACGATGCTTGCATCAATAAGCTGAATAGACTTGGTGGCCATCCGCTGCAGGTTCTGATCATGGGTGACGTAGATGACTGTCATACCCTCATGAACCATTTCCGCAAAAAGATTCATGATGACTTTGCCGGTTTCTTGATCGAGGTTGCCTGTCGGTTCGTCAGCCAGCAGAATTGCCGGCTTAGTGACTATGGCTCTTGCAATGGCAACTCGCTGCTGTTCGCCGCCAGAGAGTTCACTTGGATGGTGGGCTGCCCGTTTCTCCAGACCGACTCGGGAAAGTGCATATCGTGCCTGTTCGATTCTCTTTTTCTTTCTCACACCGGCAAAGATGAGTGGAATGGAAACATTGTATTCTGCTGATGTCCGGGTCATCAGGTTAAAAGACTGGAAAACGAAACCGATGCTTTTGTTGCGGATTTCTGCCAATCGATCTTTTCCGAGTGAAGAGACTTTGTCTTCCATCAAGTAATAGGTGCCGCTGGTTGGGGTCAGCATGCAGCCCATAACCTGCATGAGTGTCGATTTACCTGATCCCGATGGGCCGGTTATGGCGATGAACTCACCGGAGTTGATGGTCAGATTGATATCTTTTAAGGCCAGAACCTGTTTTTTGCCCGAGCCGTATATGTGGCAGATATCGTTCATTCGCATAATCTGTTTGCTGTCAGTAGCCTGCATGATATCGGTTCCGGAAAGGTTTCATCTGCAAATATTATTCATATCGTAGCGCTTTGCCTGGATCAATTTTGGCGGCATTAAGGGCTGGATACAAACCAAAGAAAATACCAAGTAATATTGAGGCGACAAGGGCCAGAATGAGAATGTTTATGGAAATAATGGACTCAATCTTATTGTGAAGAAGAACCTCGGTAAGCATGCCAATAAATCGTGAGCCGCTGATACCGAACAGGATACCAACAATACCGCCGAGACAACTCATGATGATAGCTTCAAAGAGAAACAGTCTGAATATATCGTTGTCTTGAGCACCAACAGCCTTATAGACACCGATTTCTTTTGTCCGTTCGGTAACCGATACAAGCAGTAGATTCATAATACCGATACCGCCGACAAACAGAATAATGATAGAGATAATACCGAAAGTAAAACTCATAAGCGTTGAGGATTGAGAGAGAGTTTCAATCAAGTCGCTTTGGGAAACAACCTTGATTTTACTGAATCTTCCATGTTTGTCCAGCAGCATCGCCATGATCTGCTTCTGTATAATCGGAATATATTCCAGGTTATCAACCTGGGTTAAGATTTCCGAGAACTTTACCTGACTGATATCCGCATTATTCAGGCCAATGGGTACGATAACCATGTCATTGATCATACGATGTGCTTCAAAATTGACAGGGGCCAGGGTACCGATGACACGATATTCGTTCCCTTCAAATAGCAGCGTCTCGTTAATGGGATTGATGTTTCCAAAGAGCTGGTTTGCAGCATCTGAACCAATTATGCAGACCCGGTTCTTGTTGGTTGCATCAATCTTGTTAAAAAACCTGCCGGAGCTAAGAGGCCAATTGAAAATAGAAAAATAGCCGGGGGTGGTTCCAAGAAAATGCCCTTTAAACTGATTGTTTTTGTTGTAAAAGGTAATAGGTTTGCTTTTTACCGGTACAACCCTTGTGACATGATTGGATGTCCGCTTGATTGCATCAATGTCTTCATGTGTCAGCTTATTCTCCATACCTAAGACATAGGTAGGGTCGTTTACAAACTGTTTGTTGATCTGGGTGGAGATAACCCGGGCACTTCCCATGAGTTCCATTTTTCTTATAATCTTTTGGCGGGTTCCTTCACCGATACCTACCATTGCCAACAATGATGCCAGGGCAACGGTAAAACCCAGGATCGTCAACACCGTCCGTAGAGGATGCGTTTTCAGATGACGCAGGGAAATAAGAATGCACTCATACCAGACGATTATTTTCACGTTCGTACCGGGTTAGTCATTAATTCAGGATTTTCTCAAGAAAGGTCTTTGAGCGGGCAGCTTTGATGATTTTTCTGTGTTCAATAATTTTATATGGAGCGAGACTGACAGTTTCGCCTTCCTGCAGTCCGGATAGAACCTCGACGAAATCAACATTGCCGATTCCCGTTTCAACCACTCTGGGTTGATATTCCTCGCCCTGTTTGAAGAAAACAAATTGTTTATCTGCTTCTGCCGTGTAAACAGCTGCTACCGGAACAACCAGTATATCTTTTTTGGTAACTGTTCTTATGAAAACCATGCAGGAAAGACCGGGTCTGAGCTCCGGCACTGTGTCGGTAAGGCTGATTTTGGCAATATATTTGCTGAGCTGGTGAGTGGGGCTTGAGAACGGACCGAGTTCATTTTGCTCCAGTGCGGATATTGAACCAATTGAGTCTACCACACCCTGAAAGATTTTTTCCGGCCACGAATCCAGTGTTATATCGACCGGCTGACCAATCTTAATTTTACTGAGATCGATTTCGCTGACTTTGTAATGGATCAAGTATTGACTCAGATCACCAATAACCATAAAAGGAGGAGTGTTCATATTGAACATCGTAGAAACAAAATCGCCTTCCTGGTAGTTGATCTGCAGCACAGTGCCGGCAATAGAGGCTTGAAGGCAACCGTCTGTGAGCGTTGTAATGTTGCTTTTCAGCAAAGCTGATTTAGACAGTTTGGAGCCGAGTTGTTTTTCAAGGAGCTTACGTTCACTGTCCAGGGCCGATTCATTTTCCTCTACCCATGTTTTCTTTCTTTTAAGTTTTTCGATCTCAACTTTTGTGGTCATCCCTTCAGCAAAGAGCTTGTTTTGAAACTCGAGCATTTCGGTCAGCTCTTCTTTATCCATATCATTTTTTAAGAATCTGTTTTTCAGGTTCAGCAGTTTTAATTGGATTTGCGGCTGTGCTCCGATTGTGGCGAGACATTGATTTTTCTTGACTTCATCTCCTTCAGCAACCAGAATTTCTTTTATCTGCCCATCCAGGGTGGATGTCAGGTTAATCAACCTTTTCGGATCGATTTTGCCGCGCCCCTGGATTCCTGAGGAAATGGCTGAACGAGTCACTTCAGCTGTTTCAAATTGAGGGATTTGCAGTGAGACACCGGAATGTGAATCGATTCTGATCTTCATATAGAGAATCAGTGCTGCAATAACGATGGTGATGATGAAAATAAGTTTTTTCACTCTATTCCCCTGGTTTAAAAAAGCTTGAGTGTGGTCGCGTCGTCTGGCGGTGTGGTTTTGAACCAGTCCGGATCCTGTTTTGATAACAGTTCGATATCTGAAACACCACTGCTCAGTTTGAGGAGCATTTCTGCTGCAAGATAACGGTGGACGGCACTAAGGTAGTTATTTCTTCTAACTATCTCGTCTTTCTGGCCTTTGAGCAACGTTTCATATGAAATAAGACCAAGCTCATAATTCTTCTGTAACACCTTGAACAGTTTTTCAGCAGTACCATTCAGTTTGAGTAATTTCTGTACGATCTTGCCGGAATCGACAAATTCTTTGTGGAGTCGTTTGAGGTGTGAGAACATTTTTTTTCTGCTCTGTTGAATCGAGTTCTCCATGGAGTCAAGCTCAAGGGCCAGGATCTGCTGTTTACGATTCGTTTTACCGAAATCATAGAGACTTTTAGTTGCAGTAACAGAAATCCCATAACTCTGTTCACTCTCCCACTGGTTGGCACCGGCACCGACATAGGCGGAAAGTGAGACAGTGGGCCACTGAAGCCGTGGAATCAGGTCTCTGAACTCCGGTACTTTCTTCAACAGTTGATCGTTGAGTCGAATAATGGGATTATTCGACTTGGCATATTTTTTACAGGCATCAAAATCAATGGAATAAAAAACAGGTATAAAGGTATCACCGGCCCGTACTCGTGTTTCTTTTTGAAAATTGAGAAGGGAGGAGAGCTCCATCGCCTTATACTCAATTCTATTTTGACCGGCCTCCTGTTCTATCTTTGCAAATGAGAGCATCGATTCGTTCTGCAGCAGCTCCATCTTCGAAATCTGTCCGTCCTGGGAACGGATTTGTGCCTTTTTAAACTCAACCTGACTCTGTTTATAAAAATGGTTTTCCAGTTGTGATTTGTTCTGGGCCTGAATGAGAGTAAAGTAATTGGTGATGACATTACTAAACAGTTCATTCTGTTTGCTGTACAGCTGGATTTTTGAATTGATAAGCCTGCTGAGTGCCTCCAGCTGTTTTGAATATGAAGTGGCACTGTTAAAAACAACCTGGCTGAGAGTCACAAATGGCTTGATATCTCCCAGGTTGTCTTCAGTGCTCTCATCATATTGATAGCTGGCGCCGACGAGTAGATCTGGGACAAGATCCAGATCGACATTTTTCATATTCAGCTTGGCTGCCAGCAGTTTTCGTTCCTCTGTTTGCAGGGAGGTAGAATTTTTTTTGGCCAGTTGAAGACTTTCTTTTAATGATAATGTCCGTAAGGGTACATCGGCTGCTTTGACATCCCCGGTGTGAGCGACAATGCAGAAGACGACAATAAAAAAGATTACACGTGGCAGTCGGACAAAAAGGAATGTAAGAGCCATAGAGAAGGACTGAAAAGTTTTATTTCGTGTTGAGAAAGCGGGTTGCCAGCTTAATCAGTAACTTTCGAGGGGGATTAATCTTTTCCATCTGTTTATGAATGGACATGTTAATCCCTAAGTTATCGCAGCATTTATAACAGCCCTGCTCCTGGGTCAGCATGTCGTTGCCCATCTGTTTGAAGTAGGGATCGTTGATATCGTAATCGATGGTATGTTTTCTGAATTCTTTCTGTTTTTCACCAAACCAGATATCGGTAAAGCTGTCTTTTTTAATGTTGCCAATGGGAATTTTAAACGACTTCAGGCAGGAGTTAACATCTCCATTCGCCAATACTCTGGCAAAGGACCAGCCGGCATAGCAGGATGGCAGGGTAGATAACAATTCCGTGTCGTAATTTGACTGTTCAACACCTTCACTGGTGATTCTCTGGGTAAAGACATCGAGGTTTGTAAACGTTACAGAATGTTTATATTTTTTCTTAAACTCCCTGGCTTTTGCCGCCAACTCAACCACCTGCTCTTTGAGAATGTCTCTATGTTTCTGTTTTAACTGTATTTTGTCAGTACCGTCTGGGATAGTGTCCACAGGAACATAACTGATATCATCCATCTTATGCTTGAAGGCAAACTCCAGCATATCAGTTACTTCCATACAGTTGGAGGCGTTAATGACATTATACATTCCCAGTTTTGGCCGCCGGAAAAGCGTTTTTTTCTTCAATTTGTAAATATAATCAATTGATTCCGACATCCTTCGAAATGTGTCTTCGTTCTTGCTTGGATGTTGAATGACATACATTTCCGGTGTTGCCGCCCACATACTCAGGTTCATATGGTCAATACCGATATCAACCAGTTCTTCAGCTTTTTCTTTGGTGACCAGGGTGAAGTTTGTTGACATGCCCAACCGCATACCTCGCTGTTTTACATGTCTCATAATGTCGAGAATACGGGGATGCATGAATGGTTCACCACCGCCGGTGAAATAGATGTCCCGGGTGCCGAGATCGGCCAACTCATCAATAAGATTGATGGCGGTTTCATAGGTGAGGTGCTGTTTTTTCACCTCTTCTTTCATGGCTTTGTCGCCTAGAAAAGGGGAATTGCACCAGCAGGCAATACAGTCATTGTTGCACCTGTTCGTGAGGTCAATCTGCACGTTCCAGGGGCCGCAATAAACTTTTCTGTCCAATAAGCCCTGGGCTATTCTGGCCTGCTGGGTATAGTCCTTTATGGTATACACAATAAGTTATCAGTTCTGTTGCTGGGGCATCATGTTTGGTGGCATCATTTTAGGCGGGTTGACCATTTTACCGCGTATCCATTTGCCTTTGTATAAAATGGTGCCATCGGGAAAATACTCAGTTCCCAATCCGTTGGGCTCGTCCATTTTAAACTGTCCCACATAGTAATTACCGTTTGGATAGAGAAGCTTTCCTTTACCCGAAAAGTGACCGTCGACACAATTACCTTCATAGACAAAGCCGTCTCCGAAGGTTGCCCGGCATTTTCCATTGGCATGACCATTTTCGAAAGTCCCTTCTAAAGCTGACTTATCCGGATGAATAAGCTTTCCCTTTCCATGGGGACGGCCTTCAACAAATTCACCCACATATGACATACCATCGGGATTAATATTGATTCCTTCACCGTGGTATTTTGTATTTTTAAATTGTCCTTTATATACTCTGCCGTTTTTGTAAATTTCTTCGCCATAGCCCTGAACCCTTCCATCAACCCAGTTGTCACTGTTGATGATGTTTCCGCTGGGAAGGGTTGCTGTTCCCTTTCCATTGGGCTTGCCTTTTTTCCACATACCGGCATATTCCGATCCCTGGGGACCCTTCATTCTACCCCAGCCATCGGCGCAATTGCCTTCCAGGCAGTCTGCTGACAGGTTGGCGGGGAGGGTGAGAAGTATGGCTGTGAAGAGTAAGAGAATTCTCATAGAATCAATCGTATTTGGCCTGTTAAAGATAATTCAACTGATAGTTTCTGACGATGAGATGAACGGATTACACTCTAATCATTTCTTTACCGGACATCTAGGAAAATACGTAATCTCACTGTTTCTCAAAACAATAGGAAAATAACAGAATCGTTAAAAAAAATCCAATGGATGATGTTGTCAATCTAAAACATAAAAAAACTCTGACGGGTACTAATAACTATCGCTGGGATTTTTATGAACCTGAAGACTGAATAGAAAAGAGGAAAAATGCAAAGACAATATAGGCACCGATGGTTGAAAGACGCGGGTATGGTCGAATAATATATTGACTGATCAGATAGCTGATAAGAATTGACCCTGATGTTGCAATTCCAAATTTCATCAATACCGGCCCATCCAGCCATCCGGTTAACAGGAGTTGCAGGAGGATAATGATAAGAAAGTGGATGAGATAAATTGTATAGGAGTTGGCTGTCAGACGTTTATCAAAATTAGAAGAACAGTTCCAATAGCGAGATGCCAGTTTAACAAAGGTTACTAAAAAAGAAACGCAGAGCAGTGATCGTACAAAAAGGTAGATCAGCGCGAATGAAGGAGACGGGTGCTTGAGTACCCAGTTGACAACGGTAAACAGCAGGATGGAAAGGAGAATGGTAATACAGGACCACATAAGCGGATGACCGCCGATTTTCACCACGGTGATCCATTTTTTGTGATATCCATACACACCAAGAGAAAAATATAGCATATAAGAGATTACATGGATCGGTTGAAAGTGGAGGATATTGGCGACGACTACCCACGGTGCCATGTCAAACGGTTCTGAAAAAAAGGTGTTTGCAAGAAGTGAACTAAGAGAAGAAAGAACAGCTACTAAAAAAAACAGGATGAGGGGCGGTTTTCCGAGTTTGGTAATAGAAGAGGTTGGTTTCCTGGTTTTTTCCTGCCATCTTAGCAGGTAAGCAGACAGGGCATATGCAATAAAAAAGAAAAGGAGCAGGGAAATAAACCAGAGATGGGAATGATGAAAATAATCTATTGGGCAGATGGTTCCGGTGTAAAACTCGAGTCCGCCTTTCATGTAATTCCACCAATAGGTTTTAAAACTGAGTTTGTTGAGATAGCCGTTATGGGTGTAGTGGTAAATATAGGAATAGGTTGGGCTGAAAATAGGCACAACGATCAGCAGCGGCAGCCCTAACCGTTTGAGTTTTTTTCTGATAAACGTGTTGATTCCGTCTTTTTTAAGTGATGATGGAGCAAAATAACCAGCAAAGAAAAAGAGGACTGACATGAGGAAGACCTCAAGTATCACCAACAGATTATTGAAAAAAAAGTGGTAATTATTTTGTTCTTTAACAGGCCACCATGGATAAAGGTTTGAGTAAGAACACGCACCATGAGCGATAACAACAAGCAGTACCATGAGATAACGAAGGTTGTTTACGAAAAGAAGTTGGCTGGATTGGTTGTTTTTCCTCATGGAAAACAGGATGACTCAATCTGATTACAATGGTTGAAAAATGAAAAGAGAGGGGAAAGGGCCTTGTTCCCGTCAAGATACCATGATACTGGCTGGTTTACCGAAAAATCAAGCAAATTAGAATAAGTGCCTGTTAATGAAACTCAGCTGTTATCTAACATTTTTTGCTACTATGGGATGATCTTTCTGTCATTCCGGCTTTCGCTGGAATGACAGTGGATGGGAGTGGAGCATTGTATAGAACCACTTTAGAATAGTGAATTCATACTCCATGATTTAACGACAGGCTTGAGAATAGTATGTTTGATAGAGTAGAATGAAAACAATACATTACCTGATCACCAATGATTCTCAGCTTTGATGGTAATTACATACTGTTGTTCTATTTTTCATGAGTTAATAAAACACAGATAATAATGGCTACCAGACGTAAATTTGTAAAGCAGATCACTCTTGCCGGCACTGGATGCCTGTTGTCTCAAGTATTACCGGGAGCCTCGTTTGCAGGATATTTGCCTAAAAGAAAAGCTCGGGTGGCCATTTCAAGGGGGATGGATATCAGTGCCATTACCCGTGAGGCATTACAGCATATCGGCGGCATGCGAACGGTTGTCAAAAAGGGGCAATCGGTTTTTATAAAGCCCAATTATATCAGTGGCGGCCTCGGTGGCCATGATCCGGTCACCGCTGGAGAAATTGCTCATCCAGATGTGGTAGCCACTGTTGCCGAAGAGTGTGTCAAGGCCGGAGCATCCCGGGTTTTGATCGGTGAATGGGTTGAAAGGCCGCCGAAGGTTCTGTTTGGAGGGGAGGAAGGCCGGGAGGGAGCACAGGTCCGTCACAGGATTGATCTACTCAATAAAAAATATGGCCAGCGGATTTTTTTAATAAACCTGATGATCCATACTTCTCATTTTCTCTATTATCCGTCGCTCACCCCGTTAAAAACAATCGCATTACCGGATCTTGTTGCGCGGGCCCATGTAAAAATCACCATCCCTTCATTAAAAACCCATCACGAAGAATCACCGGTAACCCTTGGGATGAAAAACTGGATGGGTATTATGCCCTCTTCACTTTACGGAGAACCTCGGTACAAACTGCATGAGGCTGGAATACACCAGGTCATTGTTGATATCAATAAAGCACTGCGACCGAATTTGACCGTTATTGACGGCAGCTATGGTATGGAGGGTGAAGGAACAACGATGATGTTCGGTGGTCGAACGGTTGATGTCAGTAATCGCATAGGCGGTTTTCTGGTCATTGCCGGCAGGGACCCTGTGGCAACGGATGTGATCGGAACCAGGGTTATTACAAGAGACTGGCAACCCATTGAAAATGAGGATCTTGGTACGCCTTACTATGTGCATCATTTGCGTCTGGCTCATATCCAGCGGTTGGGAGAGTTGCGACAATCACGAATCGATGTACGAGGCCTTTCTTTGGAACAGGTGAGCATGAATTGGAATATGCCTGGGCGTAATGCTTACCCGGAGGAACCATAAAATGTGAGGACACTTGCCAGTACTGCATCTTTGTTCAATTTAACTGTCCGATATAGCATGTACTATTATTGGACAGTTAAATTGAACAAAGCTACGGCACTATCAAATGTCCTTATTTAACAGTATATTCAATAAAAGGTGCCCGGTTTTAGAACAATCACAAGCAATACAATCACAAGCAATAATAACGTCATCTTCATCGTGAGTTCAGCACTATGAAACAGCTTTTATCTCTTATCACCCTACTTTTAGTTAGCTGGTTAACAGTATCTCCCCTCTTTGCTCAGAAGGTTTTTTATGACTACCGGGATGCGGCAGGTGATTGGCAGGTTGTTCAAATCTCAAACAGGCTGGCTCTTGTCGCTGACAGCAGGGGCCAGGCAGGTTCCATTGACATAGAACTTCCAAGAGACGGTAATTACAAGATCTATGCTATCCTCATGCATCGCTGGAACAAAGCCTGGCCAGTTATTGAGACTGAAATTGTTCAGAATAACCGTATCGTCGATACAGGTTATTTTATGCTGGAGCCTGGAGATCTGTCCCACCTGGATCGCGGTCGTTGGCTTGTTAAATCTACTGATCTTGGCAAAACACCGTATCTGCAGAAAGGAAGAGCCCAGCTCAAATTTCGTCTCAATTCTTTGAAATCCATCCGTAAAAAGGTAGAGACTGGTGTGGAGGGTAACGTCTATCTCTGGTCATTTCTGGTTATTCCAGCAGAAGAGGACGGAACTGTACAGAATTTGCTTGAAGCAGAGCGATGTAGCGGAGATTGGAGCAGGGTTGAGTACCGGGAAGAGGATCGGTGTGGAATTATCGAAAGTGCCAAGGGCGTTCCAGCACTTTTTCAGGTTGACATCCCCCGGTCCGGTACCTATCAGCTTGCGGGGCTGCTGCGCGATAGTGGTCGTACAACCTTGCAAATGGCCGTCTATCAAAATAAGCGGGAAGATGCGGAAAAAATAGAAATTGCACTTGAGAAGGATGGATTGTGGCGCTTTCAGCCTCTGCTGACAATCCATCTGGAAAAAGGAGTGCATTCTTTTGAAATGAGGAACAGTACATCAAACAGGCTCTGGATCGACAGCTTTGTTTTGGTTCCACATAAACCGGAACCTGGACGAGATCGAACGTTGAGCTGTTCAACGGTCTATTTTTATCATAATAACGGAACGAAGAACCTGGCAGAAGGTATCGAAAAGATCGGTGAGGCCGGTTTTAAGGCAGTTGATATTGTTGCCTATGATAGCAAATATGGCTTTGGTGATGATGTTACTTTAGAAGAAATATTCCTGGTTAAAAAACAACTTACCAGGCTGGGCCTCAAGGTAGCTTCTGTTCACTTCGGCCATATTCCACTGCGGACTGAAGAGGAGGCGCTTGGGAGACTGAGATGGGCAATATGGGTGGCAAAAGCTCTTGAAGCACCCCGAATCGTCGCTCCGGTCAGTCTGGATATTGAAGGGGACCAGGGTATCTTTCTCTCCAAAGAGAAAGGATTTAAGCGGTTAACCAGGGTGATCAAACTGATACGACCCGAACTGGAGCAAGGTGGCATAGAACTGGGTTTGGAAAATCATGGCCACCGACAGTGGCTTTTTCAGGGAATCGATGATTATCTGAAGATTCGAACAATCCTGTCGGCAAATGTTACCTTTGTGCCGGATGAGGACCATTTTGCCCATTTTGGTGATAACCCCAAAACAGCTTTCAGACAACTGCTGCCGTATAGTCGGTATGTCCACTTCAAGAGCAGGAAAACAAGTCACATTGGAGCACTGGTAAAAATATTAGAACAATATGACTATTCCGGTGATATTTCACTGGAAGTTGAAGAGAGCAGTGGTGCTCTGAAAGACTGGCTCAACATCTACAAAGAAGCTCTTTGATGAGAAAGGACTGGACTGCTTCACCATCCTATTAATCCAGTAGTCATAAGTGGATCAGTGATTATGCTTCATCATAGAATACCAGGGCTGTGTCATCCTCGAACCCTAAGCCCAGATCTTTAACATGGCGTTTGAGTTGTAATGCCCGTTTCTTTCTCAGCTCATATGTATTGCTCTTTTCTTCATCATGCCAGGTGAGGGCGAAGTCGTGGTGGTTGGGAAAAATAACACCAAATTTTTGATGGTTCTTTTCAACAACAGAACTTGGTGTAATGTAGAAAGGGTGAACATTGGCGATACGGGTTATGGTGTCCCTGTTTCTTTCGACAAAGTCGAGGGTGGCCTGAAAGTCCTCTTGTCTCTCTCCTGGAAAACCGACAATCAGGTTTATATGCGTCTCAATGGAAGCATCATGGATCATGGCCAGCACTTCTTCCGCCTGTGAGATGACAAAATTCTTATTGTATTTTGCTAAGATTTTATCTGAGCCACTTTCAATTCCCAGCCTGAGAGCGCAGCAGCCTGCCCGCCTGAATTTTTCAAATACGGTCTTATTCAAACCCTCGGCAATACAGAAATTGGCGATCCACTCAATCTCCAATCCCTTGCGGATGACGCAATCGCAAAATGTTTCAAATTCTTTAATGGAGCTGCTGATGGCCAGGTCGACAAACTCAAAGGAGCGAATGTTATATCGATTGTAGTGGTGGCTGACTTCTTTGAAAATCAGCTCTCCTTTTCGTGCCCGGTAACGGGGCCAAACGGTCCAGTCGTTGCAAAAATAACAACGATTTACACAGCCACGGCTGCCAATAAGGGATAAACGTTTGTGCTGGTATTTTTCTAGAGAAAACTCGGAAAAATCAGGAAAAGGGATTGAGTCTATATCTTTGATCGGGGGGGCTTTTAGGATTTGATCTTTGGCTTTTTCCTTTCTCTTTTGTGGAGTGTCACTGAGCTTGGTTAAGATATCCACTAAAGATTGCTCGCCTTCTCCCTGGACAAAGATATCAACAAGACCTTCTGGGATACGGATTCGTTCACCTTCAATGGAACAACCATGTCCGCCAACTATCATAGTACCTGAGAAACCATTGTTTCTCAGTTTTTGCATAAATTCGATAGTGGCATAGATATTGGCTCTGTTGATGGAGAGCCCAACAACCTGAATACCTGTGGTGACACAAAATTTTGCCCAGCTATCTAAATAGTCTGAGATAGCCTGTTTGATCTTCTTGTCGAAAAATTCTTTTTCGGTCCAGTAAAAGAGGTTGGAAGAAGACCAGTATTTTTTCTTTTTATCTGAAACACTGTGGAAAATTTCAATGTTCAGGTCGAGTACCAGCGGTTGAAAATCATGGGCTCGTAAGAATCGGGATAAATATGCCAGGCCCAATGGCGGCATATCACAGTCCCATGCCGGGCAAATTGCAAGAACGATATCCTTGTTCCGGTGAGACTGAACTCGACGTTTCAAAGAGGATTGAACTGTCCAGAATTTCGACATTAAAGAACGGAGAGTGACCATGGATGGGAGCCCGTTTAAGTAAGGTTAATTATCTCTTTTTACAGCCAGTCAGCTGTGTGCATCTTGAGGATGGATGATACCATAGTCCATGGGGAATCAGCCATCTCATTTTGGCATATCTGTTCAAGAGTCCGGTGCGGGAAAAATATAAGCTCTTTAAGCTAATTATTTACCAGTCGATGTGGTTCTGATGGGTAAAATGAAACAAGGATCAAATTTGTCTATGTCTCCTATTCCAAAACCGAGGCAATTGGAGATGGTGATGTAACCGGTGCAGCGTGTACCAACAATCTTTCAATGTGGTCTTGGTGTGATAACCTCTTCTATTTTAACATTGAAAGGTCAGTCTAATCTTTTGTTTGCCTGGACCAACGGGCGATAAAAGTATCTCTCTCATCCTGTGAGTAAAAATGTTTGACGAATCGAGTTGAATAAATATTTTGGCAGGCTTCAGGACTTAATTGAAGATACTTTTTTATCATTTCCCTTTCATGGGAATACTTCTTTTGATCACCTCTATTGGCTTTTATAGATGGTCCGGACAGCTGAATATCCAGGAACTCCTCTAATGCCTGACCATAGCAGCTGTCAAGCTTTTCCAGCTTGAGAACAAGGACGTCAATGTTGTCCATACTGATAATGGAATACCCTTTCTGCTGATTAAAGGGATAATCATAAATATTCAGGCAAAGAGCCGGATTAAACTCCTGATCGAACCAGTTTAGGCAATAATGAATATCGAGAAGATTGCAGGTGATTTTTTTTTCAATCAGTTTGACCGCCACATCCGTTTTTAATTGATTCTGCTGATCGATCAGATGGGTGTTGGTGAGTTCCAGGTTCTGAAAAAAAGAGGAAATTTCCCGAGCGATGGGATCGCGTACCAGGGTAATAACTTTGAGCTTGTTGATAGCGCCTGAATCAAACTTGGATCGTAGCAATTTGCATCGCTTAAGATGCAGGCTGAAACGGGGGTCATGAGAGCTTTGTTTGATTTTCTCGGCCCGTGATAACCCTTGGTCTGAAAACCAGTGAAGGTGAAAAACGGGATTTTTAACAGAAGATTGCTTGAGCATCCTGGTAATGGAAGTGGAGCCGACCTTACCCATCTGATAGACCAGTATGGGCGGGTGGGTGTGAAAACTGGCACTATTGATCCTGAGCTTTTCAAGCCAGCCATAGAGCAGGAATAGGAGCTTTTTACCTCCGTTTATGAGACTGAATGAAGGGTTTATCCCCATTATTGATCACTCTTTTCAAAGAAAAACTCGTAATGGGCCAGTACTGCCATTGAGAAGAGGATAACCCAGAAGATTAACTCTTCCAGTGGGAACCGAACACCGATGACAGATACCCAGCCGATGAAGTTTGTCCCGGGAAAGTCCCACCAATCCAGCTGGAGAGCGGCGATTTCATAGACAAAGGTCAAAACAAAGAAGTACAATCCGACCTTCAGATAATCAAACAACAGCTGTGGGTTTGTCAGCAACCGGATGATTGTTGGGATAAGAAGGAGTACAGTCCCCCAACCGAGATAGAAATAGGGGATTTTGAAAAAGTGGGGGGCAGTATAGTAGAGAATTGTGAAAACGATGAAAAACAGGAAAACTGAAGCAGTAAAGGCAATTACCCGTTTAGACCAGTATTTCTTAACACCGTTATCGATGAAGTACTCGTAAAAAAGAATAACAAAATAAATATTGAACACAGCCCATAAAATGACCTCGAGGGCCACATAGGTGTAAAATCGAAAAGGAAGAATTGACCCCGGAACTATCCATTGCTGATTGATGTTGGCAAGACAGTCGATAACGATAATAAATGGAAGGCCGGTAGCAACGGAAAAAAACTGAGCCTGGCGAATAATAGATTTTTTACGGCATTTATAGGAGAGATACAGTGCTGGAATGGTAAAAAAAATGATCACCGAGCCAAAGGAGTTCAGCTTAAGAAGGTGTGAAAGAGCCAGGCAGAAAAAAGGGTAAAGATAAAAAGCAACCAGCTCTAAGGTTTTATTTTGTCTGGGTGACTGTTTCATAGGTACTAGACTGCCCGCAGATTAAGGCCGTTTCTCCCACCATTGGCCAAGTTTAAAGAAAAACCATTTCACCATATCCGAGTGACAGAGAACTTTGTCATGCATCACCGTGTTGTGGATGATGTTGTCACAGTTCAGGCAGCCGGTGCGCCCGGCACCGTCATCGCCCATAACTGAAAAATAGGGTGCCGATTTGCTCAGTGTCAAACCGTTATAGCGGAATTTTCTGTACTGGGGGGAATTCCAGATATCAAGAAAACGTTTGTTATTGAGGTTGCCCATGGGTAACCGGTGACCTTTACAGCAGGGGACCACTCGACCATCGGCCATGATTCGGGTGTAAAGCCAGCCGATATAGCAGGGAATCTTGTCGGCTGCCCGTTTATCGTAAACACCTTCTTCAACGTCTGATTGTGACATTTTGGAATAGAATTCGTGGAAATTGGTCACCTGAATGGTTCGGTCTGTTCCCGGTTCATGGTACTGGTTATATCTGTCCACGTGGGGTTTGATTTGCTGTAAACTCTTGGTTAACGCCAGATGTTCTTCATGGGAGAGCAGGAGCGAATCGGTTTTGCCGGGGATTGGATCCACAATGGTAAAATGAACTTCATCCGCTCCCACTTCCAGGGCCAGCTTGAGCATATCATCAACCTCGTGATGATTTTGGCTCATCAGCACGTTGTGGATAAACACTCGCAGGACTTTGTCGTTCCTGTTGCCGGTTATCCGTTTAAGGTTGGTGATAATTTTCTCAAAAGCAGCTTCTTTCTGGTTCGGATGGGTTTTAACATAGACCTCAGGTGTTGCAGCCCAGAGACTGACAGTAAGCAGATTAACCTGCTTTTCTATTATCAGATCCAGGAGCCTGTCATTCATCAACGAGAAGTTTGTGTTGATATCGATCTCAACATATTTATCTTTATTGCGCAAGTAGGTGAGTATATCTGCAAACCGAGGATGCATCATAGGTTCACCACCACCGGTGAATTTAATAAAGCGGATTCCTCCAAGCTCTGCCAGGTCATCAATGAAACCGGTTACCTGTTCATAAGAAAGGGTTTTTTGCAGATAATCATCTTTGACTCCTTTTTCCCGTACAAGAGGCGAGCGGTCCCAGCAGGCAATACAGTTAAAGTTGCAGCGGTTTGTAATATCTATATGAACGGTTTCCGGGCCGATGAAGGCCTCTTTACCATGGTCCACTCCTTGTATAAACGGATGGTCGATCTCATCTTTTTCGACAACGGTAGTTCTACCGCAGGTGTAGCTGATGATGAGCTTTGAGAGAATATCGGAGCGGTAGGCGTGCCAAGGGTCATAGAAGCTGTTGAGCTTGTATTGTATCTCCCGGTAGCGTCCGTTCACCTTGTGCTGTTGAAATCCCCGGGTTTTATTCAGCAGGTTGGCAGGATTATAAAATATACGATAGCGCAGGATATGATGATGCAGCTGGTTCTGAAACAGTTTCCGTCTATAAAAGGTATTCCCGTCCGGACATCTCCATTGATCAATGGACAGACAATCATCTGGTTGGATTTCAAATCCATTGTCGTTATACAGCCGGGTGGATGGATAGAGGCGCAGGTCAACGAGATCTTTTACAGCCTGGATCAGTGGAGGTTTATTTCTGCTTATAAAATCAAATGTTTCCAGCAACTCTTTTTTATATTCTTTTGGAAAACCGGAGATAAGCGTTAATACTGGGCTGATTCCTGCCGTACTTGCCTGATCAAGCAGGGTTTCGATATCTGTGACAGAAAAACCGCAGTTCATCTGTGTTAAAATTTGCTCTGAGCCGGAAACGGCGCAGATGGAAAGGGTATGACAACCCGCCTCTTTCATTTTTACAAGGATCGGTGGAGAAAGTGGAGGCTGGGCGGTTGCCTCTGCTGACCAGGAAATAGCGGTTTTTTCTAAGAGCAGTAGATTGCTGAGTTCAAGGGCTATTTGGGGATCTGAGTTGATCGGCGCATCGCAGAGATGAAATTGTCTGATCCCTAAAGACTTGATATGGGAAAAAATCTCTTTGGCAATCTCTTTTGCCGGTCGTAGAAATTGTTCATCCGGGTAGATATGTCTTTTGCAAAACAGGCAGCTGCCGCTGCAGCCAAAACCCAAGGAGACAGGAAGTATCTGGCCCCGGTACTGGTCCAGCTCAAATTCGTCATAGGTTGGCAGAAGGCTGATATCGGTTTGCCTAGCTTTTTTCTGACTTCTTAAAAATGAAGATAATACGGTTGTTGATCCGCCATCCAAAAAAGCATCAAAACTTGTAGAAGATAATTGCTGCAGAGTTTCTTGTTGCTCTTTGAGTACACACGAAAGACCGTGGCCGATCACCTGGAGGTCTGGGAGCTTTTTCTTAACCAGCCGGATGAATTCACAGCCGAAATAATCTCCTGGAAATGTAAGCTCTGCTAAGAGAAATGTGGGCTGTTTGTTAACAACAGATTGAACCAGGGAGTCGATAAGTTTTCTGTTCTCTTGAAAAAATCGATTGAGCCGATCCTTTTCATGCCAGTAATGATGCTTGATTGACAGCCATGATGATTGAAAAGTGGACCTGGCATGCAGCCTCAATTTCAGGTTCAGATCGATAACAGAGACCTGAAAACCGGCTTGTTTCAATCCAGCAGCCAGTTGAGCGCACGTAAGAGGTGGATAGTCGATGGAATCGGGTGGAAAATGGAGGATGACGATTCGTTCCATGGCTTCAACCAGGCAGGCCATGATAGTGTTGAATCGCTTTATAGAAGGCCTGAAGCAGAGTCTGGGCACTGTTCTGCCAGCTGAGCATTCTCTTTGCTCGGATTCTAGCCTTATAAGCTAATTCTCTACGCAGTTTGTCATCGTCCAATAGCTTCTCTATTCCATGGGCCAACTCATCCACACTTTCCGGTTCAGTCAGTATACCGCAATCACCAATCATATCCGGAACTCCTCCGACACGACTGGCAACAATGGCTTTACCGGAAGCCATATATTCAACAACTTTCAGCGGGCTTTTGCATCTCACCTGGGAGTTGTTCTCAAAGGTCGCTGCCACAACGTCTGCTGCGGCTATAAATTTTGGAACCATTTGGTGAGGGACTTTGTTGGTGAACAGCACCTTGTCGCTGATGCCCAGTTCACCACAAACCTGCTTTGCTTTTTTAAGTTTATCACCACCACCGACAACAACAACTTGAACATCATCACGGTCATTAACAACCTTGCGGGCCGCCTGCAGAAAAAGATGAACATAATTCGAACCGCTCAGCTGTCCCTGGTAGAGAAGAATTCGTTTGTCGATCTTGTACCGACGACGGATTTCATCACCATCGATATCTGGTGAAAAGACATCCATATCGGCCCCGACAGGGATAAAAAAAGTACGGTCCCCGGCAAAGTTCCATTTTTCAGCCAGCTCTTCAAGTCCTTTGCTGGCAACAGAAATGGTATCGACGATTTTGAGCAGATGCTTCTCCATCTGGTTAAAGTAGACCCAGGAGCCAATGGGGTTATGATTGTCTTTTTCAAAAATGGCCTGTTCCCAGTCATCCCAGTCATAGTGCAGCGGTTTTTTCTGGAAATAGGCCGCAATAGCTGCCGGAACAGATGCGTAGTTGGAACATTTTTGAAAATGAACCACATCGGCCCAATGGGCTGTCCGGCTCATCACCTTAAAGTTGTGAAAGAGTTTTCTGGGGTCCCGATGAAGAGGGATGGTGTTGAAGGCGAAGTCCTGCTGTTTTGAGGCCGTATGCAGATTCTGGTGTGGGTTGAAGAGGTGGTAGATCAGTTGGACTTCGTGTCCCGCTTTTACCAGTTCCTGGGCCAGGTAGGTAATACGCACAGTCCATGGCTCAAGGTCATGGTAGATGTCATGGGGATGAACCATCATTATTTTCATGATTTTTTCCCCTTTTCATTTCTTTTAATCAGCATCAAGTGGAAAAAATAGCCAAAAACAGTAAGGTTGAGCAGATAGTACAGAACAGGTGCGCCCACAACAAAGCGTCGCAGTCGTCTCCAGAGAAGTTTGGGTGATGTAAGAAGACCAAACCCTTTTGGACGTCGATTAATCAGCCGCATCATCTCCACTTCCCGACTCCATAATTTCATCCGTCCCCGGTCATGCTTAAGCTGATTTTGCAGCCGGATAATCAACTCTTTTGAGAAATAGTGTTTTGCCACAAAGGGTGAAACGGTTCTATTTAATTGGGGTGACCGACAAAACCGATCAAGATCGCTGATACTCCTCTCTCGTGAAAGATGCTGCTCAAACAACTTTCTGGCATTCTTGGAATATGTTGAGAGATCAACCTTTCCTTTGATAATTTTTTCAGTCAGTTCTGCCAGTTGTTGTTGATCGTTGCTGTCGACAAGCCAGCCGGCTTGATACTGATCGATCAGTTCGGCCAACTCTCCATGGGGGCCGGTAATAACCGGTAAACCAGCTCTTAAGTAGGCCACAGTTCTTGATGGAAAGGCCAGGTCCCGTTCCGGGTTGCGATGCCACAGGTCAAGGGCTACAGTTGCCTTTGCAAGCTTTTGAGTCAGCTGATCAAAAGCAACGGGTGGATGTTTCACCAGTTTTGGCATCTGTAGTGTGCTTAGCTCTCCTGATGAGTCGGCTGAGGAGTCCTCGTTGATGGAATCGGAATAGGGGGCGGCGGATGTGTAAAGGTGAAGTGTACCACTGTCATGTTTTGCAAGCTCCCCACAGACAGTTTGAATTGGCCCGTCACCGCTGAGCCAGGGCCAGTCATATCCGGCCAGAATAAAACGGATTTCATCATTTTCAGAAGCATCAATCTGTTTAGATGAAAGAGAGTAGGGAACAATGCCGATAGAGAGTTGATCCGGGTCAAGACCGGCCATGAGTGACCAGGCCGTGAGATAACCTTTCTGCAATTTGGATCCAGCGATTATAAAGTCGGTTTTGGCAATTGCCTCCAGCTTAGCCATTGAATCCTGAAACTGTTTGTTACGGTTTCTGTAGTGGTTTTCAAGTACAAGAGAGCCGTTCATGTCGATAATAGCCGGTACATCCAGACTATTTGTAGCACAAGCCAGTCCCCAATTACAGAACAGCACGATTTCAGCGCCTGTCTGTTTTACAATTTCGGCAATGTTTGTCCCATCATGGGCCGTTTGCTGAATGTTTGTAGCTGTCTGTTCCTGTTTCAGACAATCATGCGGCAACGAGTAGACCACCCGGTGTCCGCAACCCCTTAAAGCTTCTCCCAGGTTATGGGCGCGCAGACTGCCACCTGTTGTCGGTTGAGAGGGGTCAGGCAGCGACTGGCAGGTGACGATCAGGATATTTTTACTGTGGGGGTCAGATTTCTCTTTTTCGGGGAAACACTGAGTTGTCTGCACAGATTGGCTGTCGTCCGGTTCTGATGAAGAAAAGCCCTCAGTCTCATTCTCAGAGAGCTTAAATGGAACCGGTCTTGGCCAGCCGCCCTGTTCGACAGCTGTTTTGGAAGAGGTTTCGGCCAGGAAAGTGCGGCCAACCTCAAACCCTTCTCTATCGGCAACTTCGAGTACTTCGGCAAGCCGTTTTTGCCTGATTTCAAAGGTGTTGCTGTCAGTGATAAACCATTTGTCGTGGGCCTCTTTTTCAGGCAGAATAATATTGAAGTCTTCTGTCTGTTTCTCCAAAGGCGTATCGGCCACAATCTGCAAGGAGGAAACACCGTCCAACCTGTCGATATACTGGCTGTTTTCCACCAGGAAATCAATTGTCCTTTTGAAGTCTTCTTCACTCTCACCGGGAAAACCGACCAGGATATTGATCGCTACTTTTATCCCGGCTTCATGGGTTCGCTGAATCACCTTGGCGGCTGTTTCTGTATCACAAAGCTTTCGCATGGAGCTCAGGATCTTGTTTGATCCCGACTCGATGCCGTACACCAGGGTATGGCAGCCGGCATGGGACATACGTCTTAACAGATTGACATCCATTGATTTTAAGGCAATGGCTTCGGCTGACCAGGTAATTTGCAGTTTTTTCTTAATGATTGTGTCGCAGATCTGAAAGAGTCGTTTTGGGTTGCCGTTGATTGCCGAATCGTAGAGAACAAAATTGTCGATGTTCAGAGTATGGACAGCATGCTCTATTTCCTTGATAATGGAATCGGTGGAGCGCATTCGATATGGTCCCCACAGAGCGCGTTCTTTACAGTAAAGACAGCGGCCAATGCAGCCCCTGCTCCACATTACGGCCAGACTCGACCGGCCATAGAGATCGATATCAAAGTCATTGAATGTGGGAAATGAGATCGTGTCAAGATCAGGTCGGATAATTGGTTCATCCAGGTGGAGAGAGGTGGCCGTTGTCACCAGGTTATCAATATTGTCCGGTTTTTTTCCCAGCAAAAGGGCTTTAACCAGTTGCCAAAGACTGTGTTCCGCTTCACCGACGATGAAATAATCAAAACTACTGTTTGAATGGGCCATGAGCAGCTTTCTCTGGCCGTAATCGGCGCAGCCCGGTCCACCACCGATAATGATTTTTTCAGGTGCCTTTTTCTTTATGATCTCAGCGATGGCCGCAGAAATAAATTCATTTGGATCAACAATGGAGATGCCGACAACAGGCGCTTCAGACTCTGCAATTGTATGGCAAAGTTCATCGATATGGTCCTGCCACTTTTCCAGGAGATGGTCGACATTTGCCTTCTTTCTCCAGTGCGAATCATTTTTGGTTTTCCATAAATGCTGATCACTTCTTCTAACCCGTTTGTACAGCAGAACATTAAGATCGCAGATTTCTACTCCGATCTTCTGTCTGTTGAGAGATTCGGCAATGTAAGCCAAACCAAGCGGAGGGTTGAGCACGCCCCAGGGTGGGCAGATGGTCAACAGGATATCAGCAGATGTCTGAGAGGTTCTACTCACCGCTTCTTCCCTCTAGTCGGTTGTGCATATCCAGGTTATGCATGTGATTGTCACATGTTTTACCGCAGCCTACCTGCTCAAAATAGGCCCTGTTCTCCTTGATGTTTTTGGCAAGTCTTCTAAAGCGGTTATATTTCTTTGAAAACCAGATTTCCCGAAAGGACTGCTCATGGAGGTCACCCATTGGGATGTCGACACCACGGCAACAGGGGGCAACCTGGCCGTCAGCCATGACCCGGCAGAAGAGCCAGCCGATATAGCAGGGAATTGTTTCTACCCGTTCTTCGTCATACAGACCGTTTTGGGCATGGGTGTCACTGACCCTGTCGCGAAATCCTGCAAAATTATCCAGGTGAATTCTTTCTCTGCCAAAGAGTGTTCGATTTCTTTTCTCAATGACCCTGCAGGCCTGTTCAACAGTTTGCCGGTCACTTTCTGAGAGCAAGAGACTATCTGTGCTTCCTTCAATGATATCGACCACCGCAAAATAGATCGAATCAGCCTCAACGAACAGGGCATAATCATACATGGCCTCAAGGTTGTTGCAATTTACCTTTGATATCACATTGAGAAGGTTGATTCGGGGGAGCTGGTGCTTGCACTTTTTATTCCTGAAAAAAGAAGATTCGGCTTCTTTTTTTCTTTTGGCAATACGTGTAAGCGCAGCTGTAATACGCTCGAAGGTCTTCTTGGTTTTATTGGGATGGGTCGCCACATATTCGGCACCATCTGAGGCCCAGAGGCTCACTGACAGTTCATCCACACCCGAGTCGACGATAGCGTCCGCTTCTTCGGGACCAATCATGTTAAGGCTCGTTGTCACAGCACAGAAGATGCCATGTTTTTTGACTGCACCAATCAGCTTGAGGATATCTTTATGGAGAAAGGGTTCACCTCCGCCGGTAAAACGAATAATAGAAGTCCCAAGTTCCGCCAGTTCCTCGATCAATTGAAGAACAAGTTCTGTTTCAAGCTGCTGCTTGTGCCACTCAGGGCCGGGACCGTTGTTTTTCAACAGGGGTGAACGGGTCCAGCAGGCAATACAGTCGTTGTTGCAGCGGTTGGTCAGGTCTATGACCACATGTTCCGGTCCGGTAAATGAACGGGTGCCATCAATAATACCGTCGATAATGAGTTGTTCCTGTGTGATGACTGTTTCGCTCATCTCTCTAGTAGGAGTTGAAGGCTACTTATTGAATTATTCTATAACGACTCGTTGGTTATACAGCTCTAAAGTTAATTAATATCCAGATGGTTACTTCAGTCCTTTCATCCGATAATAATAGCCGGCAAACTTGAGCGCAAGACGCTGAAAGGGTGTTAAAAGCCCAAATCTGCCTGACAGGCGTCTGTTGCGTTCAATGTCGTCGCAGCCACGGTGACAGCCGATTTTTTTGGAGTTGACATCATTGCCTATAAGAGTGAAATAGGGATCCTCCGGGTCACCTATACCGGTTTTTGTGCGGAACTCAAACTGCTTTTCACCGTTCCAGATTTCTTTAAATGATGATTTGTGCAGGTTGCCCACAGGAATGCGATGGGCCTTTAAACAGGCATTCACGTTGCCGTTGGGTAGGACTCTTGCGAAATTCCAGCCGATTACACAGGGGATATCAACAAGCATCAATGTATCATATTCGCCATCGGCTGCTCCGGTTTCGGCCAACCGGCGTTTAAACTCCTTCATATAGATTTCGGTATTGGCTTCTTCCGGTCGTTGTTTTTGCTGGGAGACTTCACAGGCAGCAAGAATTTCCTGCCGCTGTTCAGTATTGAGAAGGAGTTTGTCGGTACATCCGGGAATGACATCGGCAACGGTAAATTCGGCGGCGTTCACACCCAGATCAAAGGCCAGATCAACCATCTCCTCAATTTCATGATAATTGAGATTCATAATCACATTGTACAGCTTGATGTGGGGTGGTCCGTTTTTTTTAATTTCAACCAGGTATTGCAGCACATCTATGAGCCGATCAAAATCGGCTTCTGTTTTATTTGGATGACTGGCCACATAGGTTTTGGGTGAGGCTGCCCAGAGGCTTGCAATGATGTGGTCCACACCCATGTCGACCAGCTGTCTTGCCCGATCTTTGTCAACCAGGGTGAAGTTGGTGTTGACGTGGCAGCACATGCCAAGCTTCTTTATATGTGCGATGATCTCGATGATATCGGGGTGCATGAACGGCTCCCCGCCGCCGGCAAGGTAGACATTTGTCGTTCCCATGGAGGCACAGTCTTCGAGAAGCTGTTGAATGATTTCGAAGGGGAGCGATAGATCCCGTTCATCTATTGAGATTTTTTTGTCTCCCAGCAGGGGAGAGCGGCACCAGCAGGCAATGCAGTTATTATTGCACAGGTTAGTGGGGTCGATCTGCAGCAGTTCCGGGCCAAGAAAGGCTCGCTTGCCGTCAACAATACCGGCAAGATCTCTGTTGTTATTACAGAATTCAATGATGTTTCGCAGCATTGTCTTGTGGGCGGCGGATTCGCATCAAAACCGGGGACAACGGAAAAGAAGTCCATCGGGAGTGGAAATCTCGGTAAAGTAACCATGAGCCTGGAGATGTTGAAAGAGAACGGCTATCGTCGGCTCAAGTTGTAAACGACGACAGTGATTCATGAATTGTTCCATCCGCTCATCCCAGAATTGGATAATTTCTTTTTGGGGCAACATTCCAAAGATGTTGTATCCGGGGTCATCTTCATCACGGTCAAGGTAGTCGTCAAATACTTGAAATAGCGTGCCGAATATTTCTCCGCATCGCAATGCTTCGTCAAGTTCTTTTCTACCGACAAAGGGGAGCCCTATGGAAAGACCAAAAAGAGAACCGGTTTTAAGCATAGCCATTTCTTCATAACAACTGATCGTTTGCTCTTTTGGGAGGAGCCGCTGCTCAATTAAAATTCCGGTAACGAGGCTTTTCATCGCTTTTACTGCCAGGGAAATGACCTCGGAGCTGTATTGAAATGCCAGACAATAGTTAATGGCTTTACAGACAATAAGATCACCGATAAGGATAGCCTGAGAGTTTGGGAATTGGTGGTTTAAGGTTTTGCAGCCCCGCCGATAGTGGTCCTCATCAATGACATCGTCATGGATCAGGGATGTGTAATGCATCAGCTCAATGACAATACCGTAATCAAGGCATTCTTCATATGAGAAATCATTTTGCTCTGCTATCATAACAGGCAGGATGCAGCGAAGGCGTTTGGCATCATCGCTCAGTAATATTTCGTTGGCTGCATCGACGAACTCGTTCATGATAGGATGCTGATTATCACTGAGCATGAATTCGGTCATGCGGGAAAGGGTATCGACTTTAATCGAGTCAATCCGCTGAGAGATAGATGCTTCGTCCGAACCTGTCAAAGCAGTTATGTCTGTTGTTTCTTTATTCAATTTATCACCGGATAAGGTCATCAAGTTACTCTGATATTATATAATATATTTTATAAGTATTCTTTGAAAACGGTGAAGGGAAATATGTTATCAAAACTATGGTGAATTAATGTACTGGTAATTATTTCATCTAGTTACCAAGATAACCGGCCAATTATATAGATTTCACACACATACCATTGTTTCAATAAAAAAACGACTGTTTTGTCGGATTTATTTTTGTCAGAGTACACAGGTTTTATGAGTCGATTTTTCTCTTGTTGTCTTTGATGCAGCCGTGGTTATTACTTTGTCGGAGCGTGTTATTAGCGGTAGTATAGACCCGGGCTGCCCATTGTGCGTAATGCTTTATACAGATTCCTCCTGAAGTCTCTTCTGTCCCAGATACCCTGAATTTGCCCTCTTTTGAGTGAATTAACCGCCATATGGTAATCGGGAGGAATGTCAACACCTGTGGTTTCTCTGATAACCCGAGGTCCGGCAAAACCGACCCGTGACGATTGGATGGCGAACTGATAGGGTGAACAGCCGAGAAAGGAGGCCACAGGGCCTGCATAAGAATTATTGTCATAGACAACAATGTATAATCCCCCTGCATCGATATACTCTCTAACAGCCATGGTACACTTGGGCATCTGGATAACCCCTAAGGTCCCTTCCTGAATCCTGATGCCGCCGGTGGTGTGCACATAAGAGAGCAGCGGGCGCTTTTTACGTTTTGCCATATCGCAGGCCTGAACGAATTTTTCCCCTTCGGCTGAACCGACCGTTCCGTTTCTAAAATCGGAATAGAGCATGGAAACAACAATCTGAAGATCGTTGATTTTAGCATGAAAGGTCATGTTGCCCGATTGTTTTCCGGTTCTGTCATTGGCCAGTTGCAATCTCTTGGAAAATCCTGTGTAGGCAAGCGGGTTTTCGGAGGTGAAACTTCCATTGAACTCCACTATTGAACCTGGGTTGAAAATATTTTCCAGGTACCACTGGTGCTCCAGGGGGAAGTGGTGACCACAGTTCTCACAGACACCGGAAAACTCGCCATACAGATCAGGCAACCAGAGATCCTTGCAGCCATTCTTTTTATAATTCGGGCAGGTAACGGTTCGGTCTTCATTTGCAAGAGGGCTGGTGTATGTATCGGTCAACTCAAGAGGATCTTTTACCGTTGACGACCCATTTGCTGCCGCAACCATTTTTCTACCCGAATAGGTAATCTGCGGGCGCGGTTTCTTCTCTCGCTGTTTGGCAAGGAAATCGAGTGCTTTGCTCAGCTGTTTTGTTACCCGTTGCAGGAGAACGGATCCTTCACCAGACATATCCTTAAGCGCTTTTTGCAGCTGTTTCTGCTGTTTTTTCAGGACATCGTAGCGAAAAGTGTAATAGCTTTTTTCCATCCGCTCCCTGGTGATATTATAGGCGCTTGCAAAGGCGGATGGCTGCCCGGAAAAGCCGTGCAGAGCCATGTATCGGTATTTCCTGGAACGAAGCTTTAATAACCTTCTGATCTCAGACCGATTCAAATCCCAGGGAATATCGACTTTGAGTTCCTGGGTTTCTTGTTTATGCTTAAGCCGGCGAATTTCTTTTGCTCGAATGGTCTGGAAACTTTTTGAGGAGAGGATCACCTTATCCGTTGCCCGGACAACCTCGGCCCTGAGCTTGGAAAAAAAGGTAAAATCATCCTGCTTGGCGCCTAAAAGAGGCTCCTGGATAATCCGATTAATGGTACCCAACTCAAGGTTGTCTTTCGCTGTGAGTTTGAGTCTCTCTGCGCACAATTCAACAAGCTCTTTGGGAACCTTTTCTCCTTCTCTGACTTTGCCTTCAATAGCGGCTGCGCCTTCGGGGGAAATCACCGAGTAATAACCGTGGGTCAGCATGAGTCTGAAGTCGGAGAGGCCGATGGCTTCGGCGCCACCGGAGCCGCCTTCTGAAATGACCGAGATCATGGGGACCCGCAGTTTTGTCATCGTATAAATATTTCGTGCAATCTGCTGTGCGGCCCCGGGATATTCCTCCACGGGAAAGGAACCGGGGGTAAAAACATAAAAATGGATGGGAATGCCTTCGGTTTCCGCAACTTTCATATACCGCATGGCCTTTTCATTTCCCCAAGGTTTGCATGAGCCGCCGTTGCGATATTCTTCACCATGACCGCATTCCTGGCCGATGACCATGACAGAAGCGGTATAAGGTTTATTTTTTATCCGTCTGACAATGGTCGCTTTAGCGCAGATCATCGCCGGGTCAATGTTGGCATCTTCATGACCGCCAAGCTCGGTATAGTCTTCGTAGACATTTTCGAGGATATCGGTGAGGGTAAAGCGCTGGCTGGATCGGACAATTCGGACTCGTTCCATGGGAGTGAGTTGTTCTTCAGCCCGGTCTTCAAGAAAACTGATTGAGTCATCAAGCTTTTTGATTGCTCCGGCAAGCTCTTTCTCACTGTAATCGTAAATCGACTGCTTCAGATCTTCGCAGTTATGCTTAAAGCCTTCAAGATTTCCCCAATCGGTCGAATCTTTAATGTGGATCAAATAGTTGATCCGTTCTTCTATTTTGAGTAATTGTTTTTGTAAGTCAGTCATCAGACGCTCAGTTTATATCTGTTCTTTCGTTCATTCCTGCTTCTATTCACCAGCATTGGCAGCGTGTATTCATTATTTAAAGGGGGATGGCCTGTTGGATCAAAAGACAAGTAATCGATCCAGGTTCTCCTTGAGATAATCCAGGTTGGTGATAATGGGCTCTCCGGCAGAATTTTCTCCTCGAATCTTTGTCTGTCTGATAAATTTTGCCGCCCTTTTCTTGGCTTCATCCATATCTTTTCCCCAGACCAGCGCAAGGGCCAGGTTTGGATCAAAATCACTTGGAATCAGGTACTCTCGCTCCCTGGGTACATGTGAGTAGACAACTGACCAGTCATGGCCGGGAAAAGAAAACTTGGTGATTTTACCGATCCAGGGAGCAAAGCCGCGACTTGTGTCTTCAGCAACTATTCGCAGTTCGATGGATGCTCCTTTAAACTCTATGTTGTCCTGGTCGTATCCCATTTTTTCACCCAGGGCCAGCCTGATTTGCTCTTTAATGAGATTGGGGTGCTTGTCGTCCAGGTAACTGATCCGTGCGGAGACGTCGTTTTCGACCTGGATTCGGGTATTCACTTCCAGTAAGTACGGGTGGCCGGAGCGGGAAACGATCCATTCCCAGGTGCCGACATTATCGTATGAGACATGATCGGCCAGTTTCAGAGAATAATCGACAATCTGTTTCAAGACCTTTTGTTCATCAAAATCATAGTTAAAACATGATTTATCAAAGCCAGGTGCAGCCTCCACTCTTTTCTGACGACCAGTCGACTGGATTGTGCAGTTCCGGGAGCTGAAATGGGCCCGCTCACCGTGCCTTGAGCAGACAAGTTGCACTTCGAGATGATTGTAATCACGCAAACATTGCTCAATCAGGACGCCGCCATCACCAAATTGCCGCTTGGCGTAGCTTTGAACCTGCCTGTAGATGCGTCTGAACTGCTCGATTTCAGAGACTTCTTCAATGCCCATTCCACCGCCGCCAGCAGCTGCTTTTACCAGAATGGAAGGATCATTGATCCCCTGTGAGAGTTGTTCATCGAGCAGGTCCTGGGCAATTTCTTCGGCCTCCATCTCGTTGTAAATGGGACTGTCAGTTCCGGGGATGGTGGGAATGTCGAGTTGGTTGGCAACCCGTTTAGTATTGATTTTGTCGCCCAGGTTTTTGATCACTTCCCAGTTTGGGCCGATGAAGGTCAAAGGGCGGCTTCGTTGGGCCGCCCGCCTGGCAAAACGAAAATCTTCCGAGAAAAAGCCATAGCCGGGATGTATGGCTGTACAATCGGTATGATCAGCCACGGCGAAGATATCGTTAGGGTCCGTGTAGCTGGTAATCCGCCAGGCATTCTGGTCCGGACCGTCGGTCTTGTTCTGTTGAACATGTTCTGAGTCTTTATCCGCTTCGGTATAGACCACCACGTAATCCAGCCCCAGATCACGGCAACTGTTCATTATCCTGATTGCAATTTCACCACGATTGGCAATAAGAACCTTTCCTTGCAAAATTCGCCTCTTTATTTCATGTATCTCAGTAATGTTCACTCATTCCTGTTCGCGCACTTGAGCAAAAACAGAAAAGAATAGTCCATTGAAAATAATAAAGATTATATCTCTATCATCATGCTTTATGAGGATAAGACGTCGTTCGATTAAGGCACTTTCCCCCTGAAAAGCAACAAAATAGCATACTATACTCGCCAACAAATAAATAGAAAAGAAAAATAAAAACGGGCGGACTGAAATGGATTGTGTGCCGGGCATGACACACCATTCCTCTATAACATAAAATTCCGTCTTGACTTTAAAAACAACTCCTCACTAATATGATCTAAATAGTATGGTTACGAAATATATGGAAATTCATTGTCAAATATAAAAATTCTCAAAAACAGGAGAGAAGATGCCAGGACGTGTTGATCGGCAGGAAATGAACGAGCAGGCTGTAGAACTCTTTTTAAATCGTCTTCATTGAAGCCAGGCAATTGTTGGCGCGTGCGCCAAGCTCTTTAAAGATAAAACTGCTTCCGATGAGTTGATTGCCGCCATGGCACCTTTTGGCGGTGGTATGGGAAGTTCCGGCCAGATTTGCGGAACTTTATCTGGTGCTTTGGCAGTAATTGGTTTTACTTTGGGAAAAACAACACCCGAAGGAAAAGATCATAAATTGATGTGGAAAATGAGCTATCAAATGGTTCGTGAATTTGAAAAAATCACAAAAGAATATGGAGGCACGAACTGTTCTGATATTGCCCGGATCAATTGGAAAGACATGGATCAGGTGAAACAGTTTTATAAAGATCCGGACAGTTCCCGGCAAAACTGTGCCAAGGTTGTAAAAGCAACCAGCGATTATCTCTACAAGCTTATTTCTGAAAATTTTCCTGATGAGGAGTAATCAGCGATGGTGCGAACTTTACGTTCGATGCTTGTCCTGCTTAGAGGGAACATTCTGGTTTTATTATTCATCAGCGTCAACTAATGAGTCCGGAAGAGAAACATATTGAACCGGAATCCGGTTCAAAAAAGAGTTTTTTAAAGCGGCTGTTGTCTGTCATGACACCATGGCGGGCTCCCGATACCACTGAAGAACTGGAGAGTGAGATCCAGGAACTGCTCGAGGATGGAGAAGAGCAGGGTTTGATTTCTGAGTTGGAAGAGCAGATGATCAAATCTATCTTCGATTTTCGGGATACAACCGCCGTGGAGATCATGACTCCTACAGCCAATATCATCAGTTTCGACCTGGAAAGGTCGATTAAAGAGTTGATTCAGCTGGCTATAGATCAGGGGGTAACCCGTATCCCTATTTTTCAGGGGAGTCCTGATACTATTATCGGTATTCTACATGCAAAAGATCTGCTGAAAATCTGTCATCGTTACAGGGATGAGGATGTGGACCTGGAATCGTATCTGCTTCCGGCCTACCTTGTTCCCGAGTCAAAACCCATTGTTGATCTGCTTAAAGAATTTCAGAAAAGAAAAATTCATATGGCTATGGTCACCGATGAGTTCGGCACTATCCGTGGTCTGATTACATTGGAAGATGTTTTAGAAGAAATTGTCGGTGAAATCGATGATGAATACGATGTGGAAGAGCGGGCAATAGAAGAGATTGATGAGAACTCTATTCGGGTAAAAGGGCTTGTAGATGTTGAAGAGGTCGAGGAACGATTCGGCGTGAGCCTGCCAAATGGACCGTATGAATCTGTAGCTGGACTGATTATTCATCGTTTGGGCCGCCTTGGGACTTCTGGAGATCAAGTGGAAATCGATTCACTGTGTTTTACGGTTGAAGAGGCTACCCCCCGCCAGATCAAACGGGTCATCATTTCCCGGAACGGTTAGAACGCAGAAGAGAAATGATACGCTTTCCTGTCCTCTTTGCCTTGCTCACATCCATTCTGTGGTGGGTGTCCTATCCCGGCAGTGGTGGCTTCTGGCCGCTTGCTTTTTTCATGTTCATCCCTCTTTTCCTATCTATCTATTCCGCTAAGAATATACGGCAGGCAGCCTTATGTGGCTTGAGTACCGGAGTTGTGTACTATAGTCTGCTTCTTTACTGGATTGTCAATGTGCTTACCCATTATGGTGGATTGCCCTGGTTTGCCGCCATTCCCGCTTTCCTGCTTCTGGTTCTATGCATGAGCGGTTTTCTGGTCCTCTTCTGTGTCATCACCCACCAGATGAGACAGTATCTGTCACCCTTGCTGGTGGTCTGGTTTGTTCCAGCGCTTTGGGTCGGGATTGACTGGTTCAGATCATTTTTCTTAACCGGTTTTCCCTGGATGGACCCCGGGTATGGACTGTGGGAACAGACAGCCTTCATTCAGGTTGCTGATTTGACAGGACATCATGGTGTGACCTTCCTGCTTATTATGATTAATATCCTGCTGGCTCAGCTGATAACAGATAGATCCCGCTGCTGTACTGTAAAAGTGATGATAACACCGATCCTGGTGATCACAATGGTTGTTGGCTATTCGGCCATTCGCTTGAACCAGGTTGTAGATGCCCTTGAGATACGTCCAAAAACCAGGGTTGGCATGGTACAGGGCAATATCAGGCAGGAAATGAAATGGTCAAGGGAGAAGGCAAAAGCAACACTTGAAGGATATTTGCAGAAGAGCAGCTCACTTATCAAAGAGGCAAAACCTCAATTCATAATCTGGCCTGAAACAGCGCTTCCTTTCTATCCGAAATATAATGATGAAACTGTACGACTCATACGTTTTGTTCAACAGAAGGGCCAGCATGTTATTACCGGGGCACCCTGGTTTGTCCCTTTGCCTAAAAAGAGCGGCAAGAGAGGTGAGTATTATAATTCGGCACTTTTGTATGATCAAACAGGCAAAGTGGCCGGTCACTATTTTAAAACCCATTTGGTCCCTTTTGGTGAATATATTCCTTTTGCCAAAATACTGTTTTTTGTCAGACCTCTTGTGGAGGCTGTGGGACGATTTTCAAGTGGGAAAATTGAGCGTCCACTTGAAAGCGGCCCGGCAAAGGTCGGCCCCTTGATCTGTTTCGAGTCAATTTTCCCAGATATTTCAAGGAAATGGGTAGGGGCGGGGGCAAATCTGCTGGCCAATTTAACAAATGATGCCTGGTATGGGTTCTCCAGTGCTCCTCATCATAGTCTGGCAATGACAGTCCTGCGGGCTGTTGAAACAAGGCGGAGTATTGTTCGGGTTGCCAATACCGGTTTCTCAGGTTTTATAGATCCGCTTGGCAGGTTACGTCACAAGTCGCCCCTGTTTCAACCATGGATAAAAAGTGATGATGTGGTTTTGATGGAGGGAAAGACAATCTATGTCCGCTATGGCTTCCTTTTTGCCCCATTCTGCTGTGTTGTCGGAATAGTGGGATGGTTGGCTACGGTGAAACGTAAGAGGAAAAAATGGTGTTGAAACGATAGCCAGGAGCATCGGTTGGGAAGTGGATTGATCTGAATTTGCAAAGGCAAACAAGAAGAATTATAGTAGCCAGCTCATCTTACGAGTGAATGTGACAACGTTTTTTTAAGCTTACGAGCAACAAATCGAAAAAGAAAGTGGGATTAATATGGTAATTGAAGCGGGTTCTGCCCTGTCCAGACAAAAACTTGGTGATCTTAAAGGCAGAATGCTGGCCTTGAAGGAGCATCTTTGACTTAGATGGCAAGAAAAAAGAGATTGAACAGCTGGAAAAGCAGACATTAGTACCGGATTTCTGGAATGACAGTTCTGCCGCTCAAACCGTCCAGAAAAAACTTGGTCAACTTCAGGATATAACCCGATCATGGGAAAAAAGATGGTCGGAATTGGAAGAGACTGAACTGCTGCTTGAGATGGCCATCGAGGAGAAAGATAAAGAAGCGGAAAGAGAAGTCTCAATCAGTCTGCAGGATATCGAATCTCACATCGGTGTTGCCGAAGTTGAATGCATGTTTTCCGGTGAACACGACTTGTCCAATGCCATTCTATCCGTCAACGCTGGCGCCGGAGGCACCGAGGCTCAGGATTGGGTTGATATTCTCCTTCGAATGTATCTCCGATGGGCGGAGGAAAAGGGTTTGAAGACCGATATCCTCGATATCCTTCCGGGGGATGAGGCTGGGACCAAGTCGGTAACTATTCTGGTAAAAGGGCGTTATGCTTACGGATACCTGCGATCGGAAGTGGGCATTCACCGGTTGGTCCGTATCTCACCCTTTGACACATCAGGTCGTCGTCATACATCTTTCGCCTCGGTAATGGTTATGCCGGAGCTTGATGAAGATGTGAAAGTGGATATCAATGAAAAGGATATCCGGGTGGATACTTATCGAGCCAGTGGGGCCGGTGGTCAACATGTCAATAAGACAGACTCGGCCATCAGGATTACCCATCTTCCCAGCGGTATCGTTGTTCAGTGTCAGAATGAGCGTTCCCAGCATCGAAATAAGGATATGGCCATGAAAATGCTCATGGCTAAGCTCTATGAAGAAGAAAAGAGAAAACAGCAGGAACAGCAGGAAGGGCTGCATGGTGACAAGAAGGGCATTTCCTGGGGATCTCAGATTCGCTCGTACGTTCTGCAGCCGTATCGCATGATTAAAGACCATCGAACAGATCACGAGATGGGCAATGTTGACCGGGTTCTCGATGGTGATCTGGACTCGTTTATTAAAGCGTTTCTGCTCTGGGCAAAGTAGGCCCTCAATCCATGAATACTTGAGAGGGCTTACGGATTCAGTCAAGCGGTTTATCCTGGCTTTGCTCGATTGGAGATTCTGTTTTTGGCGTACGACACCTTTTTCCTGACAAACGTTTTCGCCTTTCCCGTTTATGCAAAATATAGCACGAAAGCTCGTTGTTTTATTATTGGGACTGCTTGTCAGTCTGTTTGTCGGCGAGCTTGTATTAATGCTTGTCTGGAAAGAGTCTACAGAAGAAATTACACCGCAGTTCAAATACAACTATCTCGATATTTATACAAAGGCCTTTAAAAAAATAGGAAGAGGTGAAAGGGCCAGGTATAGATCGGTTAGACCCCTGATGGAACAGCAGGTTTTTTCTGTATCAAAGAACAAACAGACAAAACGAATATTTATCATCGGAGAATCAACAGCCCAGCAATTTGATATCAGTCTGCTGCAAGCGCAGCTGAAAAGGGTAATGCCGCAGCTTGATTTTGAAATAATTAATTGCGGCATGGGCGCTTATGATGCCTACAGGACACGGCTGATCGGGGAGGAGATAGTCAATTATCAACCGGACCTGATCATTGTTCTTGTCGGCAACAGTGAATTTCATACCACCAGGCGTGTGAATCGGTTCCGTTATCGTGGATTTCTCTCCAAATCGCATCTCTTCAGGATGCTAACCGATCAGATCAATCCGCCGCTTAAAATCGATAATCTCAAGACAGCCAATACGTACTACAGGGCAAATGTTCTCAAACTCTTCAAAACCATAAAAAAGCGCAGGATTCCAGCCGTTTTGTGTACTCTTCCTGTCAATTATCGATATTACAACAGCACCAGAATGATCCCGCTGAAATACCTGGTGTTCAATATGCTTTATCTTCATTTCGAGGATTTTGAGCTTTCCGAGAAGATGACCCGGTCGCTGGGGGGTAGAGAGGGGTTTGAGTCGTATATCTATTATCAGCTGGGCAAACTGAGTGATAAACAGAAACACTACAAAGAGGCCGTGGATTATTATTCCCGGCAGCTGGATTCTGCCCAACTGCCTATTACATGTCCGCCTCAAAGAAATGACCTGATCCGTCAGCTTGCGAGTGAGAATGACATTGTACTGGCAGACATCCAAAATCGTTTTAATCGATTGGTACCCAATGGTATACCAGGATTTGACCTGTTTAAGGACAACAATCATGTTTGGCCGAGCGCTTACCAGATTTATTCAGAAGAGATTGTTGATGCTGTCTATGCTGCCAACCAAAAACAGGGAAAAAAGATGCTTGCAGCCTCTGCTAACTGGCAGACTGACAAGCTGAAATCAACAGGGTATGAGAAGATAGTACAGAAAATTGCCCAGGATAAACACGGATCTGAGCATCGTCTCTTAAAACTCCTTATCTTTTCTGTGGCAACACATAAGGGTCCGGTGTCAATGGATGCGGTTGATCTGGTTAAGCAGATTTTCTTGATTAACAATGACTTTTTCAACACACTACCTTCTGTTAAAGAAGCCGTTATTAAGGAATTACTGGAGCAGATCTGGGTGAATGAGATGCAGACCCAGGTCGATGGGAACCAGTTCTGGGCCCGGGTCCAGAACCATATAGGTATCGGTCTGCTGCAGCTCGGTCAATGGGAGCTAGGTGAAAAGCATTTTAATCGAGCTGTAAGGCTTGATGGGAACAACTATACCCCATTCCTGTTTCGAGGTATTACCCGCTATTTGGCTGGTGAAAAAGACAATGCAATTGAGGATTTTGGGACAGCTGCAGAGAAGAATCCCTCTTTTGATTGGGGTGAGGAACTGGCCGCATATCTGAAGACAAAGTTGTAAACTGGATGAATCTCTGTATCTAGGAAGGGTGTGAGGTAGGTATCCTGTTGGAGGTTACAGGGTTTGAACTGAGCCATTGTCATTTATCATAGATGCTCTTTGATATTCATTTTATGATCTCATGAACTTCAAGGCGCATCAAGAACCTCTCGAATCAATTTAGCTATGGCATTCCTGCTGATCGGTTTGTACGCTAAACACTTTATTCCCTGGTCTCTTGCCACCTCTTCGTTAACTAAATTACTGAATCCTGTAAGAAGGATAATCGGAATATCAGGCCGAATCAGCAACATCTTCTTGGCCATCTCAAGACCAGTTAGTTCAGGCATGTCCTGATCTGTGATGACCAAATCAAACGCGTCAGCTTGAGATCGGAAAAGCTCAAGAGCTTCAGAACTTTTCAACATGGGTGTGACATGATAACCAAGTCTTCCCAGCATCTCCTTGCCAAGTTCAGTCAGGATCTCCTCATCATCAATAAACAGAATCCGTTCTGTTCCCTGTTCAATGAACGTATTGGTTTCCGATGGGTATGACTGAATTTGCTGCTTGGACTGCGGTAAATAAACATGAAAAACAGTTCCTGAGCCGACTTTGCTGTCAACGGTGATTGTACCACCGTATTCCTTAACGATACTATAGCTGACGGCCAGCCCCATACCTGTTCCTTTTCCTTTCTTTTTGGTGGTAAAAAAGGGGTCAAAAATATTGTCGATAATATCAGGACCAATCCCTGTACCGGTATCACTGATAGATAATTCAACAAAACCGTCATTTTCAAATTCACTATTTTCCATTAGCTCGAATGGTACAGAATCGGCAATTTTAAGGTCAACTTTTAAGGTGCCCCCTTTCTCTTCCATTGCATGAGAAGCGTTGACACAGAGGTTGATTAATATCTGATGCAGTTGGGTCGGATCGACTTCAACAGCGCCACAGTCAGAAGAGATTTCTCCGTTGATTTCAATGGTTGCGGGAATAGACGAGCGAACCATTTTCAAGGCCTCTTTAATGAGAGGTTGGACCAGTATTGGTATTTTTTCTACCTGTACCTGCCGACTGAAAGCAAGGATCTGGCTGACCAGATCTTTGGCTCGATGTCCGGCAATGAGAATTCTATCAAGGTCCTGTTCATATTTTGAATCGGCTGGAGCATCAATCTTTGCCAGGTCGGTATAGCCGAAAATTATGTTGAGTATATTGTTGAAGTCATGAGCAATACCCCCTGCCAGAGTTCCCAGTGCTTCCATTTTTTCAGATTGACGGAGTTGTTTGCTCATCAACTCTTTTTCTTTTTCAACTTTTTTTCGCTGCTCGGTTTCCTGCTTAAGCACATCAAACTGTTCTAGAAGACGTTGACTTACATCCTTCTCCTGTTCAATAGTCTGCTTCAATTTTTCAACCAGAACCGCAATAGAGACTGTTCCAATACTGTTAACCAGCATAAAGTTGAATGAAACAATGATCCAGCCGGCAATATTGTTGGGTGTATGGGAGTCCCATAGGGCAACACCTTCACGGATAAAAAAGCCTGCAACAACTAATACTGTCAGATTGATAGCAAGAGCAATACATGATGCCCTCAAGCCAAGTAAGACGGATGTTGCTATGGCGGCAATGAAGAGCCATATGAGAGCGTACTCCGCGGAGATAGTTATCATCAGGGAAATACCGATGATATAAAAGATCGCCAGAATATAGATGGCCCGAAAGTGAAATGATAGCTTTTTTAAAAAGTAAATCGTCAGAAGAGAAACATAGGCAAAGGTGTTAACAAGAACGATCAACCATACGCCATGTTTGGCCGCCAGGTATACACTTGGACAATACACAATAAACCCGAGCAGAACGAAGGTCGTGTAGATGGCAAATAAAATCCGCTCTCTCCAATACAGCAGATTGTCGTCTGACAGCTCGGGATGCTTGACCAGTCGGTTAAAATAGCTCAGAAAACTTGATAAAAGCTTTTCCGGATCAAGAGGCATTGTGCACTATTATTTTGGTATTCATGACCTTTGTCTTCTTGCTGTAACGGCAAATGCGGTCGTTTGGTCAACCACTTAGGAAAGAACAGATGAAAATCATAATTTTATACTGATACTCTTTCTTTGACAAACCATATCTGCGAAGTGAATTCTCCTGCCTGTAATTCTTATAGGTGAAATTATGTTCATTTGTCAATAACAACATATTGGGCGAATACAGAAACAAGTAATAGCTCATCAATTGCCATGTTTTTAAAAATTATGTGTAACTCCCATTAAAACTCAGCAAAACTGTTAACGGTCTGTTGATTTACCTTTAGGATTCAGGTGCTTACTGCCAAACATCCTCGCTCATTCTTCGCTTGCGGATTGTTTGTCAGCAAGCACCTGAATCCTGTACTAAAGCCGGGTTGCAGGCAACTGAAAAATTTATAAACTGAGTTTCAGTAGTAATCACAAAATTTTTTTCTCAAGTTAGTCGGCTGAAATGAGCAGCCTCCTCAGCCGCAATGATAAGCTTTCTTTGAATGGTGTATTTTTAGGTTCACGGGTTGTGGTCAAAATGGGTATCAAGGTAAATAAATGTTAGAAAATATATGCAATAGTATCCATTTAACAGTGATCCATGACAGAAGGCCGGCCTGGCAAGCAGTCCACTGCTCTCTGTTCGCGCAACGATTGTGGTAATCAGCATCTCGACAGGATGAACCAGACTGCCGGGACGCCCCAGGATGATTTGGTCGGTTAGAACCCATCAGTCAGATAATGACAAAAACAACCAGCCGGTTGTACTATTCTGCAGCCGGCTTATTGCAAAGATTGGAATTAATACCCTGCTGCTTGCGGTGGAGTAGTTCATATATATTCACTCCGGAGTATTTTTCTTTTTATTACATCCTGTTACAACTCAGCTTCAGCCCAATGTTTTTGATCTTTTAGTAAAATGAAATCATCAAATATTTTGTCCCTAATGTTATTTTCCTGCTTCCACAAATCGCCTCTCTCAAGAGCACTTTTTCTCCGGTGAAGACAAAAAATTGTATTTGTTAAATCAATAGAATAAAATAAGACTATTGCAAATCGTAATCTGAATATCCAGAAATATCAGCCAAACTGACAATACTTCTTTTATGATCCAGGCTGAGGATCATTGGTAATCAGGAATCGAAATAAAATACGTTTATGTCGGTTGCTATAGGGTCATTGTTACTGATGTACTCAATCATATAAAAACTAAGTGAATGATTTGGTAAAGACGGAGAGGGGAAAAAAGCAGTTTATCACGTCCCGACTCAAAAGTGAGCAGATTCGACTCCTGTATAAAAACGCGCCTCCAGGTATCAGTGCCACGATCATTGTTTCTTTCATTCTTGCTTTTATTCTCTGGGATGTTGTACCTCATAACCGTATCATCATTTGGCTGACACTAAATTTCCTGATCTCAGCTGCCAGATTATTTCTTGTTTTTCAATACCGCAGATCGTCATCAACCACTGTTTCAGAACGAACGTGGGAAGTCCTCAATATTACCGGAATAATCTGTGCAGGTTTCATTTTCGGTTCATCGGGTATTTTTTTATTTGCAGAGGATTCGGTCGTCCATCAGGTATTTCTTGCCTTTATCATGGGCGGCATGACAGCTGGGGCCATTGGCGCATTTGCAGTAAGGATAACATGCTATTTCTATTACAGTATTCTTGTTCTCTTCCCACTTACTGTACAGTTTTTCATCGCCGGCACAGAAATGCAGGTAACCATGGGTTTTCTCGGTGCAATTTTTTGGGCGATTACCTCTGTAATTGCACGTCGAATGTCTCAAACAACCATTGTCTCTTTGACGCTGGCCTTTGAAAACGAACACTTACTCAACAGGTTAAAAGGCGATATTGCACGACGTCAACAGGTGGAAGATGTTTTGCGTGGCCAGGAGGAGTTGCTCCGTACCACCCTTGATTCCACTGCGGATGGTATATTAGCAGTAAACGACAAGAGGCAGGTTGTTACTTACAACAGGAAGTTTGAGCAGATGTGGGAACTTCCTCCAGAGTTGCTTAAAACGATGGATGACAATAAATATCTTCAACATGTCTCCAGTCAACTAAAGAAACCGGAAGAATTTCTGGAAAAAATACAAACCCTCTATCGTTCGTCAAAAGAGTCTCTTGATTTCCTGGAGTTTGAAGATGGGAGGGTATTCGAACGTTTTTCCAGCCCTCTTCTGGAAGGTGACAGCATACTCGGCCGGGTCTGGAGCTTTCGGGATATCACTGAAAGAAAAAGAAGTGAATTGCAGCGCGACCAAGCCTTAGAGAACCTGAAACAGGTCAATATCAATTTAAAAAGATTACACCAGAAAGCAGAAGCGGCAACTCAGGCAAAGAGTGAATTCTTAGCAAACATGAGCCATGAGATCCGTACTCCGATGAATGGAATAATCGGCATGACGGGGCTTCTCCTGGACAGTTCTCTGAGTAACGAGCAGCGGGAATTCACCAAAATCATACAAAACAGTGCTGATGCATTATTGGCCATTATCAATGACATCCTTGACTATTCAAAGATTGAGGCCGGCAAAGTCGAACTTGAAAAGAATGACTTCAATCTAAGAATCGCCTTAGATGAAGTCAATGATCTAATGGCAGTCAAAGCCCAGGAAAAGATGCTCGAATACGTTTTCATGATCAATCCTGAGGTTCCATCCTTTTTAAACGGTGACCCTGGCAGACTCCGCCAGATACTAATTAATCTTATTGGTAACTCAATAAAATTTACTAAGAAAGGCCAAGTGTTTGTTCATGTCACCCTTCAGTCTGAAAGCTCAACCAGCGCCACAATACATTTCAGCATTTCAGATACGGGGATAGGTATTCCAGCCGACCGTTTAGACAGGCTTTTTAGATCTTTCTCCCAGGTGGATGGATCAACAACTAGGAAGTACGGGGGAACCGGTCTCGGGTTGAGTATTTCAAAACGGCTTGTAGGAGAAATGGGCGGTCGGATAGGTGTGAAGAGTGAGAATCGCCAAGGGACTGAATTCTGGTTTACCGTAGTCCTGCAAAAACAGCCGGATGGTAAGGAAAAGAAATTCCTGGTTCCTTCCGACATTCGCGGCAAGCGTTTCCTGGTCGTTGATGATAATGCAACAAATCGTTACCTGTTGCGGGAGCAACTCAAATCGTGGAAATGCCGTTCTTGTGAAGTCAGCAGTGGAGCCCAGGCGTTGACTGAACTTAACGATGCCATTACAGCTGAAGACCCATTTGATATTGCCATCATAGACTTGCAAATGCCGGAAATGGATGGTGAGGTTTTAGGTCAAAAGATCAAACAGGATCCGGTCCTGCAACAGACAACGCTTATTCTTATGACCTCAACCGGAATGCGTGGTGAGAGCAGGCGTTTTAAAGAAGTTGGCTTTGCCGGTTATTTGACCAAGCCGGTCAAGCAATCCCTTCTATTTGATTGTCTTCAAATGGTCACTGGTCTTAAAAAGGCTTCAGTGAAAGACCAACCGGCTCCCCTGGTCACCCGTCACTACCTTGCCGAAGCCAAGAAACAAAACGTTCGCATTTTGCTGGCAGAAGACAATATAGTCAATCAAAAAGTGGCACTTAGTATGCTGAACAAACTTGGGTATCATTCTGATATTGCGGTAAATGGCAAAGAAGCTGTAAAGGCCGTAGAAACAGCTCATTACGATATTGTTCTCATGGACTGCCAAATGCCCGAAATGAACGGTTTTGAAGCCACCGAAAAGATTCGACAACTAGAATCGAATACCCATATTCATCCGGTCAAGATTATTGCCATGACAGCAAATGCAATGAAAGGGGATCGTGAGAAATGCCTGGAAGCCGGAATGGATGATTACCTCCCGAAACCTGTCAAGCTGCAGGATCTCACCGATATGCTGAACAAGTGGTCCTGATTGGTGAAGAGCAACCGGTATAAGTTCCATAAATGGAATGTTAAAGACAGTTTACAGTTTCTCTGTCTTGTCAAATTTTGGTATTCAAGACCCAAAGGCTCCACCGACCTTTTTTGCCCAACACAGAAGCCATTCCATACCACCTGTTCCCCTGTTTCGGATAGGCAAATCAACTGGAGAATCACTCATCACGGACGGCTCTCTGGGTTATCTTAAATATGCAGATACCTGTCGGGATGACTTCAACTTTACTTCCAGCGAAACCTCACCCTTCTGAACAACCATTAGTTCAGCATTTAGTTTGCTATTTCCTGTTTTATACAGTGGGATAAATGCATCTGGAAACCAGTCTTTTTTGAAGGCTGCGACACGGTAAACTTCAAGTTGGGAATTCCATATCTTTGACCAGCCGGATAGTGCTGACTGACATTTCAATATACAGTGGCAACGAGATAACAACAGGGAATCAATCAGCGCGGCCCGACCAATGTTGGTATTTTCACTCTCTTTATGACCACGAAAAAGGGGTTCGTGATTATTTTCTCCAACTGTGCCGGCCTCAGCCTTGCGCTGTTGCTGAAAAGAAATAACCGGCACTGGCAAATCCTTACAGGCTTTGGTTATAAAAGCTTCTTCATCCGAAGCCAGAAACACCAAGTCTATGTCACCTTTTTTTACAAGCAGATCACGGGCCACGCGTAACATCAATTTAGCTGAAACCGGATTGGTCTGGGATGTAGCGACTAGCTTGTCCGTACCCCGGTAATGTATCCCTAAGATTCGTTGTCCGGCATGAGGTAGTAAAAACTCCTCGACGATCTTTATCACTTCATCAGAAAACTGAAAATACTTGGAAAATAGGCGGCTTGCCAGAGCGAAATCAAGCTGGAAGCTGTAGCTTGGGTGACCTGTCTTAGTTTTTAACTGTTCTAATGAAAGTATCTTGGATTCACCTTTATGCTTGATCGGTTCATAATTGATACTCAATATATCAGGGAAAATATTATAGGTGGGTGAAGTACCATAGTTTCGTGATAATATGCACCATTCCGGCTTCAGATCATGTTTCTCTAAATATGGCAAGACCTCCAGGCACCAAGCAAAAATTTGGCCAAATAATCCCTCGGTTAAATAATTTGATTGAATGAGATGAGTTGGGTTCAAGTTCTTTGCCCTCTAGCGGCACATGAGTAAACTGATTAATTTCTGTTCTATCTCTTTGCGATCATTATGTTTGATATACCAGTCTATAGTGGTTTTCAATCCTTTTTCTAAACTGTAAGCCGGCTGCCATCCTGTTGTTGATTTAGCATAAGAAATATCCGCTGCACGATGCAAAACACCTACAGGTTTATCCTTGAGGTGTCTTATTTGTGCAGGTTTCCAGTCCATAATTTCAAAAACCGTTTCAGCCGCTTTCGTTAAACTGATAAAATCAGAGGTGCCGGCATTCACCGCGCTGCCATCTTCAATGTGCTCACAAGATAAAAGCAGGTTTCGGACAATATCTTCAACAAATGTGAAGTTTCTGCTTTGTTCTCCAGTACCCCAGATTTCAAATGGATTTTGCTGGATGTAAGCTTTTGCAATAAGGGCGATGATTGCATGGGATTCATTTTCACGTGGACCATATGCGGTAAATATCCTGACTGATGAGGTCTTTATTTGATGCTGTTTGTGATAAGCTTTTAGGGATAGCTCCCCCATTAGTTTTGCCCACCCGTATTCTTCATCGGCAAAAGCCCCCCCACGTTTGTCAAAAGAAACCATATCTTCTTTTAGTAATATTTTTCTTTGCTGTATGTCGGTAGGGTAGGTACAGGCTGAACTGGCAAAAGTGATCCGTTCCACTCCATTTTTCTGTGCTGCCTCAAAGACGATGTTGTCCAATGACATGTTGGTAACACAATTGGCCGGGTGTGTTGCAATATAACCACGTCCACCGTGATCAGCCGCCAGATGAAAAATTATCTGGCATCTATTTGATGCTTTAGAAGAAAATTGAAGCTCTTTCAAATTTCCTTGCATAAATTCAATTTCATCAATTACTTTGCCAAGATTGGAGAGTTTTCCGCTTGAAAGATTATCGGCAACTCTAACTTTTGCCCCTTTTTTCACCAAATGTTCAACCAGGTGGCTGCCAATGAAACTTGCTCCTCCTGTTACCAGAATCTTTGTATTATTCCACATTTGTTGTTCTCTTGATAAGTGGTTGTTTAGAAATCACTTACCTCAATCCCAAATGCTTCACCCACACCGGGGCAGGTGAGCTTGCCATGGGCAGTATTCAATCCCTTTTTGATGGCGGGATTGTGGCTGCAGGCCTCTTTCCAGCCATTGTTGGCAATCTCAAGGGCATAGGGCAGGGTGGCATTGGTTAGTGCCATTGTGGAGGTTCTGGCTACTGCACCAGGCATATTGGCGACGCAATAATGGACGATATCATCGACGAGGTAGGTCGGGTCGGTATGGGTTGTTGGTTTGGAGGTTTCGAAACAGCCGCCCTGATCGATGGAGACATCAACAAGGACTGAACCCGGTTTCATCATTTGCAGCATCTCTCTGGTAATCAATTTTGGCGCTTTTGCTCCCGGAATGAGAACAGCCCCGACAACCAGGTCTGTTTTGGGTAAAAGCTCAGCGATAATCGCCGGACTTGAACGGATACAGTAGCAGTTTGGCGGCATGATTTCGGAGAGGTAACGGAGTCTCTCATAGCTCCTGGTGAGCAGGTAGACTTTGGCGCCGAGTCCACAGCCGATTCTGGCCGCGTTGATGCCAACGGTACCGCCGCCAATGATCATGATAGTTCCGGGAGCAACACCGGTTACTCCGCTCAGCAGCACCCCCGAGCCACCATAATGTTTCTGTAGATATTTGGTCCCTTCAAGAACGGCCAGCCGACCGGCGACCTCGCTCATAGGCGCCAGTAGAGGCAATAATCCATTATCATCCTCAATGGTTTCATAACCGATACAGATTGCCCCGGTTTGCAGCAAGTTGCGGGTCAACTCTTCATTGGCTGCAAGATGGAGGTAGGTGAAGATTATCTGTCCATCCCTGATGAGTGGAATCTCTCCTGGCTGCGGCTCTTTAACATGCATGACCATGTCGGCCCGTAAGTAGATTTCATCAGGTGTCCGGACGAGTTCTGCTCCAGCTGTCACGTAGTCATCATCACTGAAACCGGCTCCCATACCAGCCATTGTCTCCACGAGACAGGAATGACCATTGTCAGCCATGGTCTGTACACCTTCAGGCGTCATACATACCCTGTTTTCCGCTGTTTTAATCTCCTTGAGTATACCGATGATCATGGTGCTCCTCCTGGGTATTTGCTGGTGAATTTACCAACATTATACCATTGTCAAAGAAGGAAGTTAAGCATACCTGAAGAACAGGGTTGAACTAAATGGAAAAGCAAAATGGCCCGTCTTATATGAAGCTTCGAAAGATCACTTACTCTGAAGGAGTTGTGAGCTGATGAGCTGGACAAAAAGAAGCGAGATAAAGGCAAAAAAAGCACCACCGAAGAAAACGATTCGGTAATCAACCAGCCAGAGCAGGCCGCCAACAGCGGGGAGGATGACGGCGGCAATATGGTTGATGGTAAAACCAACAGCCATTGATGGGGCGATATCTTCGGGTTCCGCAATCTTCTGGAAAAAGGTGCGGATGGCAATGGCAAAATTAAATAGTACATGGTCGATGATGTAGAGCAGAGCAATAATCATCTTTGATTCAACCAGAGCATAAGCAATGAATACGATGATAAGTCCAAGATACTCAATGGTGAGTACCTTTCTCTCACCAAACCGGACAATGGCTCTACCGATCAGCGGGTTGATAAAATAGTTTACCAGATTGTTGAGAAGAAAAAGGGCGGCAATCCCCTGGACCGAAAAGCCGAATTTTTTTACCAGTAGAAAGACGGCAAAGGCGATAAATATCTGGCGGCGTGCTCCAGCGGCAAATGTCAGCACATAGAAGAGCCAGTATTTCTTTTTCAGCACCATCGATTTTCTCTGAGGAACAAGGTCGTCTCGTCTCGGGTCTCGAGTAAGCGCCCAAAGGGCTGAGAGTATGACCAATCCGCCAAAGATCAGATAGAGCTGGGTGTAGCTGAGTAGCGGAGCGAGGAGAAATACAGCGATACCGGCGCCGATATTGCCCGCAGCGGCCAGGCTTCGGAGTTTGCCAAAAACAATGGGCGCCGTGAGGGTATCGAAATACTGCAGGGTCAGTGATTGATTTGTGGTCTCATAATAATGAAAACCAAAACTCATAACCAGGGTAGCGAAAACCAGCCCGTAAAAAGAGGGCAGAAAACCGGTGATTGCCACTCCGAAACCAAGCAGAAGAACAGAAAGGGCGGAGAGACGGTGTTCTTTAATGACAAGAAGAACATACACAACCAGCAGTGCCAGAAAACCTGGCAACTCTCTTACCGACTGGAGAAAACCAATATGGCTGCCGTCCAGATTGACTATGTTAACGGCAAAGTTGTCCAGCAATGTCCGCCAAACATGCAGACCAACAGTGGAAGAGATGGTTAGTACCAGCAGGTAGCGAAACATCGGGTTCTTGGTGAGATCTTCCGTAAATTTCATCAGTGGCGGTTTATATGGTAATTTCTTTACTTTTAAGAGAACGTCTCGTTTCTTATCCGGATTGTCTTCATAAAGCCAACGTACTGTAAAGGAATAATAATATCATCGATATATCCCAAACCATTCCTGGCACAACGTTGAATTCAGGTAGTAAAAACGGAAGTGAACTTCAACTGACAACATGAGAAATTCGGCCTAGATTTAGGGATACTACCCTTCATTGGAACTACAGCAGCATGTGACTTATTTCATCAGCCACTGGATTTCATCGTGATAACCGCAATAGCGCTCTGTTGTGATTTCATTTTTTCCATATTTGGGAGTCGTACAGAGGATTTCTTTAAAGCGGTTTTCAGCTTCCATTTCATCATCGATCTCAACAATACCTTCATGGATGATATCGACCAGCCGGTCAGCGTAGATTATGACTCTCTCCTCAAGTCGATACAAGGTGTAATCCTTAACCGGTAATCCAAGTTCGACTGCTTCAGCTTCAGTAAGTCCACCTCTGATATGTTTCTCCATGATCAGGTTGATTTCCGGTGGCAAACCGAGTTCAGCTCCTCTCTCGGCTCCCAGACGACCATGATCGATATCATGGGTGATGGTCTTTCCCAGATCGTGGAAAAGAGCCCCTTGTCCGACCAGCTTCAGATCAAGAGTTGCCTTGAGGCGTCGGGCAATTTCAAGGGCTTTTTCAGCAACCTGAATGGAGTGGGTGAGATCCTCTTGGGTCATTCCCTCGCTTTTCAGGAGATCGATGTCCTCCTGCTGGATTTGATAATTGCTCATGTTGATTTTCCCCTGGAAGATTGATTCGGTGTTGGTGATTCTAGTATCAGCTATTGTATACTGTGTCCTTATTTTTCCTGCCAAGGGAATGGATGTCGTGATATATCACATAGAGTGAAGGCATGAGAAAGAGGATTACGACGGTCGTAAACAGGATACCATAGCCAAGGGAGATGGCCATTGGGACCAGGAAACGGGCCTGGACCGATTGTTCGAAAATCATCGGAGCCAGTCCAAAGAAGGTTGTCAGGGCAGTGAGAATAATCGGACGAAATCGCCTTGCTGCTGCACGTACAGCCCCTTCTGTCGGTGATTTGCCTGTTTTTGTATACCTGTTAGCAGTAACCATAAAGACAAGCCCCCCATTGATCACCACACCGCACAGGGCGATCATCCCAAAGACACTGATGATAGAGAGATCGTAACCCATGATAATATGCCCCACAAGGGCGCTGACCAGACCGAAGGGGATTGCCAGCATGACAAACAGCGCTTCAAAGTAGGAACGGAACAGGATGGCCAGCAAACAGAAAATAGCCGGAAGAATAAGGGCCAGGCCATAAAAGAGGTCCCGCACCGCTTTTCGCTTTTCACGCTCCCTGCCCTCAAAAGAAAATTTTAAACCTGTATACTTGCCCAGCAGTTTCGGCAATGGCTCAGCTCTCAGGCTGGCCAGAATCTTATTGGCATTGGCTTGGCCAGGTATGATATTCGCTGTCACATTGAGAACCCGTTTGCCATCCACCCGGTTAATCTTGGTGTATGCCCTGCTTCGTTTCACTTGGGCAGCGCTGGAAAGGGGAATTTCTCCACCCAGTGGAGTGCGGATAAGAAGATGCTCAACATGATAGAGGGATTGCCTTTCAGACTCCGGTAGCCGCACCACAATTTTTAACTCATCTCTACCCCGCTGTTGCCTGATTGACTCGGCTCCGTAGAAGGCATGCCGTACCTGATTTCCGAGCTCCTTTGCGCTTAGCCCAAGAGAGCTCCCCATAGGATGCATGGAGAAATCGAGTTGCGGTTTACCTCTGGCAAAGCCATCATTGATATCGGTAATTCCCTTATAGTTGGCAAGGGTTTTAGCCAGATCAGCCGCTGCCAGTTCCAGGGTCTTGGGATCTGGGTGGGTCAGCTCAACATTGACGGCTGCCGAACCTCCCGGGCCTACCAGAAAATCGAAAAAGAGTTTTTCCAATCCCGGAATCTTACCGACTTCTTTACGCCAGGCGGCGCTGAACTTTCCGGTTGTGATTTTCCTCTCACCCTGAGGTACAAGAGTGAATGTTACCTCGGCTGTATTGGAGCCCCGCCGGCCGATATCCGTCTTGACTCCCACCAGGATTTTCCGTCCGCCATTGTTGTCGATGGCACGAAGCCCTCCCTCTTCAACCTGTTTTGCCACTTTCCGTACATCTTCGATGGTGGAACCGAAGGGGAGTTCTATTTCCGCATCAATGGAATCGGTCTGGATACGGGGCCGAAAGGAAAAGTCGATCCAGCCGCTGTCCCAGTAGCCATAACTGACGATCAGAACCGAAATGGAAAGGATTGCAACCATATAGCGATTTTTGATATGAAATCGTACAAGCGGTGTAAAGATGTTTTCGATAAAGTGCGCGAGTTTTGTTCCGAAATATCTGGGTATTCTTCCAAGCAGTTCCAGAATCCCGGTATTTGTCTGTCTTTTATAGGTCAAATGGGCTGGAAGAACCAGTAGACATTCCACCAACGAGATGAGAAAGACACAGATGACTACGGCCGGCAGGATGGCAAAGAACCGTCCGGTTGAGCCGGTGATGAATAGAAGAGGCAAAAATGCGATAATGTTTGTCATCACAGCAATGGACACCGGAGGCGCCATTTCTTTGACACCTTCATAGGCTGCCTGGATGACCGGCAGGCCTGCCTGCCGTTTATAGTAGATATTTTCTCCCACCACAATGGCGTCATCGACAACAATCCCCAGTGTAATGATAAAGCCGAAAAGTGAAATCATATTGATGGAACCGTCGATCAGTGTCAGGATGACAAGGGAGCCGATAATGGAGATCGGAATTCCCATTGAAACCCAGAAAGCCAGACGGGGTTCCAGAAAAAGTCCCAGGGTCAACAGTACAAGCGCCAGACCGAGTCCGCCGTTCTTCAGAAGGAGATCAAGCCGCTGTTGATACAATTCAGAACGGTCACGATAGACAACCAGCTGTACCGATTCCGGCAGAGTCGGTTGTAAACGATTAACATAGCCATGAACTGCCTTGGAGATCTGCTGAGGCGTCTGGTCACCAGTGCGATAGATATACAGGATGACGGCTCTCTTACCATTGTAATAGGCTTCCCGGTCAGTTTCGGCATACCCGTCCCTGATTTGAGCAATATCATCCAGCCGGACTTTAGTGCCGTCCGTCTCGCTGATCAGAGCAATGGCGCCGAATTCTGATGGTACATTACGCCGATCCTTGGTTCTCAACAGCACCTCGCCGCCTTTTGCCTTGATGGTACCGGCCGGGACATCCACAGCTTTTTCCCTGACAGCATTGGCCACCTGCCCAAGGGTCAGGCCATATGCCCGTAGGGTCTGCTGGGGAATCTCGATACTCAGTTCCGGTTCCCTGATGCCACGCAATTCGACCTGGGTGACCTCGGCCAGTGAGATCATTTCCTCTTTAACGGTGGAAGCAAGCTCAAAAAGCGTACGTTCGGACAGATCGCCATAGAGCGCCAACCGAACCACCCCGCGCCGTCGCGTTTTCAGGCTGATCTGTGGTTTTTCGGCGTCATCGGGCAGAGTGTTGATCCGATCGATATTGCTCTTGATTTCCTGGAGCACCCTGTCTGGATCTGCACCGGTTAAAAGTTCGGCGGTAATTTTCGCACTGGACTCTTCTGCAACAGCTGTGACTCGTTCCACATCTTCTATGGACCTGATTTCTTCCTCCAGAGCCAGGACCACACCACGCTCAACCTCTTCGGGACTTGCTCCGGGATAGCGAATGCTGATATCAACAATATCCAGGTCGTAGGCGGGGAAGACTTCCTGGGTGATGCGGGTAGCACCAATCAAACCACCTATGATCAGGGCCAGCATAAGCAGGTTGGCTGCCACATGGTTGTTGACCATCCAGTAAAGGAGGTTGGGCCGTTGATGGGAGGAGTTATCGCTGATCTTCATTGGGGTTTGCCCTGTTATTTCCTCTTTTCCTGCTATCGCTTATGGTGTTGATGGCAACTGTCATTCCCGGCAGTGGTGATTGAAGACGGCTGGTGATCAGCTGGGTTTTGGCAGGGATTTTAGTGCGGACCAGAAGGCTTTCGGGGAGTCTCCAGGCAACCTCCACCGGATGAATAATAAGTTGACTCTTTTCATCCACAAACCAGATTGTATTGTCGTCCCGAAGGGCTTGCCTGGGAATTGAATAGACATCTTTGAGTGTTCCTGCTGAGATATTTGCCTTTACGTAACTACCAAGAAGCAGTTTGTTGTCGGCTTGAGAACTGGTCGATTGGGTACTGATAAGGGCAAGCGGATCATCAACCCTGATGAGCAGACGTGCCATTCGTCCTTTTGGGTCGAGATTGCCAAGCAGCTTAAAAAGGGTGCCCCGATAGCGCTGCAGCTCTCTGTTCTCATGATCAATAATTATCTCCGTATGACTTCCTGCGGGATTATTTATATTGGGAAGTGATATTTTTGGTAATTGGGTAACCGGTATTGAGACCTGGACCCAGAAATGGTCGGTGTTGACCAGAGTTGCCATGGAATGCTGTCGTGTTGCCAGTTGGCCGAGTTCAATCGACTTATCAAGGACCAGAGTATTGAACGGTGCTTGAATAAGGGTTCGCTTCACATCCAATTCAGCCATTTCCAGTCTTGACCTGGCTGCTTGCAGTTTTGCCTGTGCCAGCTCAAGGTGAGGTTTACGGAGAGCCAGTGCTTTGCCTCTGGCTGTCGGGGTGATATCGGCTTCGAGCAGTTTCCATTCCTGGGCGGCAATAAGCTGCTGGCCCTTTTCCAGTTCAAGTTCGTATTGGGCACTGGCTACTTCTGCCCTGCTTTGGGTGACCCGCAGCTGATAATCGGTTGGATCAATCTGGAGCAGTATCTCACCCTGCCGGATAATTCCGCCCGGAACCATTTCCGGATGAATCTTGATGATATTGCCTTCGACCTCTGATGTCAGTTGAAGCTTTTGGGCAGGGATAACCGTGCCATAGGTATGGACAGTGATCGGCTGATCGGATTTCACCAGCTCACTAACCTGAACGACCGGTACAGGCCGCTTGGGGCGAACTTTAGCGCTCTTGGGTTTATTGGCATAGAGGTAGAAGGTAAGGGCGATTGCACATCCCAGAACGCCGATGGAAACAAGCCATCTCATTGTCTTTCTCCTTCACCGGTTTTTTTTATGATCATTTCGTTGATTACTCTGTAGTGTTCAGGCCAAGGATTGGCGCTCCGCCTAATGCCTTGCAGAGATAGATTCTTGTCTCGATCAACTCCCGGCTTCTTAATAAAATGCTGCTTTCAAGCGCCTGCAAGGCTTTGATCGCAGTCAGGACAGGCAAATAATCGGTTAACCCCTGGGTATATCGACTGCGGGTTTCCCTGACATTGGCCCGGCTCAGAGCCAACTGGTCCTTGAGCGCCCTAACCAGATCAGTGTGATAATGTTCGCGCCAGAGACCATTCTCAACTTCTTCAACTGCTGTCATGTAGGCTTCCCTGTATCGGTCGAGTTGCTCCTGGATAACGCTTCTCTGTTGTTCCACATCACTCTTTCGTTTTCCCCAATCAAAAATGGAGGCGAATAGTTCCCCGAAGAAGGTTCGAAATACATCACCATCGTCGCTGCCGAATTCCAGGCCGATTTTTATTTGAGGCAGTCGGGCTGCAACAGTTTCGGCTAATCGGTGATCCTCGGCATCAAGTCGATTTTGATGACCACGTAGGTCAGGCCTGTTGAGAAGCAGGTCGGCCCGTATCCCGAGGCTGGGGAGTTGTTGTAGGTTAGGAAGACGGTCATTTACATGGAAATGACTACTGTTTGGAGTCTTTCCGAGAAGTACACTCATCCGGTTGCTGAGCTGAACAATCTGTTCGAGGATAAGCAGTCTTTGTGTCCTGATTGCTGCCATCAGTTGACGCTGCTGATACACATCAACCACTGAGGCCGCTCCATTGGCAAAACGGAGTTTTGTAAGATTTAAAAAGGTAGAGTTCAACTCCTTTTGACTCTCCAGCAGTTTGAGCTGCTGCCCTCTCTCAACCAGCTGAAAATAGGTTGAGGCGATTTTGGTTGATAACAGAAGAGCCACCCCTTCGAGATCTTCACGGGCTGCCATTTGATAAAACTCGGCCGCTTTTGCTGCTGCCCTCAGACGACCCCAGATATCGACTTCCCAACTTAATCCCAGCGCGGCTTTCCAGCTTGATGTTTCATCCTGTCCTGATTCTTTCGACACCTCTCCATCGATGGATACATCAAGAGATGGATATTTGGAGGCGGAGGTCTTTTGAAAAATGGCTGCCGCTCGTTTCAATCGACTGTAGCCCTGTTTCAAGCTCAGATTGCCGGCGACAGCCTGATCGATTAGTCGATTAAGAACAGGGTCATTAAACGAATGGTACCAGAACTGTAGCTGTTTTTCTCCTGTCTGGGGGAAGCTCAACGAAAAGGATGTCTGGGCATCAGGTAGAGGTGCTTTTCTTTGCTGAACATCAATGGCACAACCGGAAATAAGGAGCCAGGCAGACAGCAGGAACCAAAAAATAACCAGCCTGCTGCCTCTGATCAACCGATAAAACAGAGTGGTATCTGTAAAATTAAAGTGATTTTTCACCGGCTACTGAAACCAAGCGGAACAATGGGTTGAGCCACCACTGTTTTGGCAGTGATGAAAATGAACAGAGTCAATAGAACAGCATAAGCATGCATACAAAAATTCCATTCAATAAGCTGAACATCTCGAGCAGTGTTTTTGGCAGTTGCCAGTAACATAACCGGGCCTATTATACAGTGGAACTATATAGAAAACAAAAGAAATCAATTGGTACAAATGATTGTCTGTATGCTTGGCCTGTGGTATTTTTGTACTAATTGCATTATCACCTATCTTACTCTTCTATGTTGTCATGTCTGAAACCCTCGCTCAACATGCCCGGTTGATTTTTGATGCTGCTTTAAGGGCTGCCTCAGCACATAATGCGGTAATGCAGAACCTGCATATTACCGGCAACAATCTTCATGTCGGTGAAACGAAAGTTGATCTGCATCGGTATAATAAGATCATTGTGATCGGTGGGGGTAAGGCGGGTGCGGCCATGGGGGCAGCAGTTGAACAGGTTCTCGGAAAACGGATCACAAAGGGCTGTCTGGTGGTAAAATATCACCATGTTGAGTCGTTACAATATATATCATTGTATGAAGCGGCTCACCCGGTTCCCGATGCGTCTGGTGAGGCAGCAGGAAAGGCTCTTACTCAGCTGGTTGGCGACAATGCTGCTGAAGATACACTGTTCATTTGCCTTATCTCAGGTGGTGCCAGCGCTTTGCTGGTAGCCCCAGCTGAAGGAATCAGCCTGGAGGATAAACAGGAGGTTACCTCTCTGCTGCTGTCAAGTGGTGCTGATATTGTAGAGATCAATACTATCCGCAAACATCTGAGCAGACTTAAAGGTGGCCAGCTGGCAAGACTTGCAAGTCCGGCCCGCCTTATCAGTTTGATCGTAAGCGACGTGGTCGGCGACCGGCTGGACAGTATCGGCTCCGGTCCCACCTGCGTTGACCAGACCACCTGGCAGGATTGTTTGAATATTTTAGAGAAATACCAGCTTGTCGAAAAGGTTCCTGAAAGTGTGATCCACAGGTTCCAGCATGGGGTTTTGGGTCTTTTAACGGATACCCCAAAATCAGACGATCCGTCTATTGATCGGGTTTCCAATTATATCATCGCTTCCAACAGTCAGGCTCTTGAAGCAGCGGCAGACAAAGCCAGTGAGTTAGGCTATAAACCACTTATTCTCAGCTCATCTATTGAAGGTGAGACCAGGGATGTTGGGTTTTTCCATGGAGCCATCTGCCAGGAGATTGTCGAGCACTCCCGGCCCATTCCAGCACCCTGCTGTATAATCAGCGGTGGTGAAACAACGGTAACACTCTCACAACCTCATGGGGTCGGAGGCCGGAATCTTGAGTTCGTCCTTGCTGCAGCTCTGAAAATTTATGGACTTGATAATCTGGTCATCCTATCCGCCGGTACAGATGGGACCGACGGTATGAGTGAGGCGGCTGGAGCCATAGTCGATGGCTCAACCGTTGAACGGGCAAAACAGATTAGTCTTGATCCTTTCCGGTTTCTTGCCAGCCACGATTCCCACACCTTTTTTAAAGAACTTGATGATTTGATCATTACCGGTCCCACCGGTACCAATGTTCTGGATATTCATCTGATTCTGGCAGGCCCGCCATTGGCACAATAGAGTGAGAAATGCGGACTGTTGATGTCTATCGGGAGATGTGTGATTTTCTGGTGATGATTACAAGCATCCAACCGGCAGAACACGAAGCGGCCAGGTGTTTCAGGGTATGTCCATTGATTGACAGGCTGGAGAAAAGAGCGTGATCGCCCGCCTCAAAGCATTTTGCTAAAATGTATCCTGTTCCAATCAGCAACAGGTCTTGATTTGTGAACATTTCAGTTTCTCGACGAATGAATAATGCAAGCGGTATGCAGAAAAGCGGCAGAAATTGGGTAATCACATACGGCCGTATATCGCCATTGCCCGACTGTTCGGTAATAATCCAATAAATGACACTGCCTGCTCCATAGAGAAGTAGCGGAAGAAGCATCTTTCTGCCTGCAGCATGCCCGAAAAACTCACCTAAGAGAAGCGAGAAAAAGCCCATAAAACAGATGGCCATGGCCAGCCGATCCCAGAAAAGTCCCCAGTTGTTTGGGTTCAGATGATAATGGGCAGATCCTATGCCGATGAGGAGAACTCCCAGGAAAAAGATGAAATAGGTCGGCTTACTCTCATAATAATTAGAAAATGGTTGGCCTGTTCTGCAGAAAAGAAGTCCGATACTGCCGATCAGCAGAAAAGGCAAATTTGAAACAACATTAAAAAAATGCGGAATCCCAAGAATAATCCGCTGATCGGCAAAGCTGTGATAGGCAGGGTTTTGTGGAATGGGACCCAGAAAAGACAGGGTGATGACCATCACCAACAGAAAAGAACAGAGAAGGATGATTATATACAGTTGCTTCCTTTTTCGTGGCTTTTTGCTCTTTTCAGTCATTCATCGACACGGTAAGTGCTGCTTTTTATCTAATAATGAGATCGTGCAGCTCGTTCTGGTCATCTTTACGGATGGGAAAGTGGGATTGCAGGACTCCGCCGATCTCTTCAATAACTTCACAGATTGCATCGGACTGGCGGTTGTTTTTAATGCCTGCGATGATATGGTCAACCATTTTTTCCCAGCTTCCCGGATCGATTTTCTTGTTGATTCCTTCATCGCCCAGAATGACAACGTGGTGTTCAAAAACGGAGATGAATATAAGGATGCCGTTTTTCTCTTTTGTTTCATAGAGACGTTCCTGGAAGAAACTGGTGAGTGCATGTTCTTCAACTTCTTGGCGGATATCACGTTTTAAAAGAAAGAGGCGTTTGAGAGAGGACAGGCGTCCAAGGAGTTGATAAAAAATAAAAAAGAAGAGGATAAAGCAGCCGACGAAAAGCAGCATATTATTAGAGCCCAGCCAGAGAGCTTTGCCGATGAGTGGAGTGCACAGCAGCGAGCAGATAAAGCTGAGCAAAAACCCACCGATGATGGTAGCGGCCGGGTATTCGGAACTATGTGAAACGACCATTGGCACAATTTCACCGGAGGTGATTCGTTCAGCCCGGTGGACAGCCTGGCTTATTCTGTCCCGTTCCTGTTCTGTTAAGAATTGTTGTGCAAGTGTTTTCATGTCCCTGAATCCGTGAGCATTCGATAGTGCTGTAACTTAGCTTGATTTAACTGAGTAATAATAGTGAACTATATCGCTCAGTTAAATCAAGCTGAGATGCAGTGCTAGCGGATGCCCCAGAGGGCGAGTAGTTTTTTAAGGTTAGCATTACAAGGTCGAATAATTCATAATATATCAAGGTTTTATTTGTGGAAGCACAAAATGCCGTCACGGACTCAGGAGATATCTTACCAGCTGCCGGAAGCGCCACCACCTCCAAAGCCGCCGCCTCCGCCGCCGAAACCTCCCCCAAAACCACCACTTCCCCCACCGAAACCACCGCTTGAACTGGACCCGGTGGTCCAGCCTCCTGCCGAACCGGTCCCTCCGGTACCCAAAGAGCTGAAAATAAAGCCGGCAGAAGCACCGATAGGGATCAAGGCAAGCGTGAAAATCAGATTGGTACTGAAGATCAACCAACCAAGCAGCGGTGCGGCCGCACCTCCAACCAGAGAGGCTATGAGCGGTTTTTCCCTGAAAATTCTGCCAATGAAGAAGTAACCGAAAACGATAAAACTGATCAGCCCATCCCGTGTATTTCTTTTTTCTTCTCGAGCATCGATTTTCTTAATCTGATCATCAAATTCACCTCTGACAACACTTACAATACTGTTTACACCCTCGATAACACCCTGGTCGAAATCTCCCATTTTAAATTCCGGTGTGATCACTTTGCTGATGATCTGGCCGGCAACAAGATCGGTCAGTTTACCTTCCAGCCCGTATCCAACTTCAATACGGAGTTTGCGATCTTCCTTGGCAATTAATAGAAGAACCCCATTGTCCAGACCTTTCTGGCCGATTTTCCATTTTTCCACAACCCGTATTGAGAAGTTCTCAAGGTTGTCACCTTCAAGCGAAGGTACTGTCAGCACAACGATCTGGGTTGATTCCTGCTGTTCGAAAAGTTGCAGCAGCTGCTCGAGTTGCTGTTTTGTGCCACTGGACAGTATAGCGGCATGATCGTTTACTCTGCCCTGAAGTCCGGGGACCTCAAGAGCGGCCGAAACATCGGGTCGCCAGAAGGTAAACAGGCCGGTGAGTAAAAGCAGGAATGAAAGCCACCGTTTGGAAGTAAGAGATGTCATATCGGATACAAAAAAGAACTGATATTGTTAGAAACTCACTTTGGGAACCTCTTTGGCTCTCTCTTCGGCCTTATAATACTCTTTCTTTTCAAGGTTGAGCAGGTATTTATTGGTCAGATTGGCAGGGAATTTACGGATGGAACCATTAAAATCCGAGACGGCTCTATTGTATCTCTGCCTGGCCACATTGATGCGGTTTTCCGTTCCTTCAAGCTGGTTTTGCAGGTTCAGGAAATTCTGGTTGGCTTTCAGGTCGGGGTAACGCTCAACAACAAGCAGAAGTTTAGAAAGGGCTGAGGTTAAACCCGCCTGGGCGGCCTGGAGCTGCTGCATGGCCTCGGGACTGGAGAGATCTTCTTTGGACAGCTTGACAGAGGTTGCTTTTGCCCGTGCATTGACGACAGCTTCCAGGGTTTCCCGTTCATGCTTGGCATATCCCTTGACCGTTTCAACCAGGTTGGGGATCAGGTCGGCCCGCCGCTGCATGGTTGATTCAATGTCTGCCCATGCCTGAAAGACGGCCTCTTCTTTAACTTGAAGGGTGTTGTAGCCACAACTGCTTAATAATACAGAAACAAAAAGAAGAAGAGTGGTCTGGATAATTCGTTTCATAAAACCTCCTGATGAAAAATGGGGGATGTTTGATTTTGCTATCAGACTATAGTGTTTTTTTATGCCGATGTCCATTTGATGGACCATATTGTTGCACTCTATTTACCAGCCGCCACCACCGCCGCCACCGCCTCCGCCTCCAGATGAGCCGCTACCTCCGCTGGCGGAAGAGCTTGAGCTGGTACCAGCACTCGACATAGCGCTGTTGAAGCCGGTTGCAAACGATTGGCCAAATGTTGTTGGGGAATGTGTACTGTAGTACCAGTTCGGCTGATAGCTGCTCTTATGCAGTAGCGTGCTGAATCTTTCACTCCATTGCTGGTCGACGTTCAGAGCCAGGGCATAGGGCAGAAACCTGGAAAACAGCTCCGGTGTCTCCTTGGGTGGATTGAGCAGGTTCAGGCGGTCTTTTTCAGCAACTGAGAGGTAAAGGGCAAATCCTGCAAATTTATCGAGAACATCCTGCCCCTTTTTACTGGGTGCTTTGAGCAATTCATAAAAAAGCATATTCATTGCCGGAATAGCAATGAGTGAAAGGAGAATTGCAGGCGGGACAGCAATATTGTTAAAATGCAGCATTGAATAAGAGGCAGCACCGAAAGGGACTCCTATCAACAAAGCCAGTAAACTCTTCCATCCGTTTCCGCCGAACCAGGCTTTAATTGCAATGGCAACTCCACTGTAGGTGCCAAATGTCCAGAAGCTGAGAAGAGCAATGATGCCTATTCTGTTGTCGATGTCTGAATGGTCAACACTGGTTGCAGCATACCAGAAGAGTCCGATGATGATTGCCAGGCTGAAAAGACAACCGGGCATTCCATAGCGGTTGTTGATGGAAAAGTATCCCTTTCCTTTCCCATATTTTTTGTTCAGCTCTTGTAACAGGGCTTCACGGGCCAGCTCAATTTCTTTCACATAGCCTTTCTTCTTATCATAAAGCGACAGCTTCTTGTTATCACCTGCAAAAAGGATATCTCCCACTGCCTGCTCTTCTTGAGTTAATGATGTGTTCAGGTTGTTGTGAAGCACCAGGTGGAAGTGATTTTCTTTATCCTCTTCAATGAGAAGATATCCCTTTACGGCCATATTGAGAATTGTTGCGCTCAACGTGGTGAAGTCGATGGAGTGCTCCATCTGTTTCAGAAAACGGGCAGCAGCCGGTGAATGGTTCCCGGGAGGTGAGGTGCGGGGAATGATCGCTTTTGAGGTTGGATCCTTGCCTACTTTTACCCAGGCACCGAGGAAATAGGTTAGAATTGCGGCAACAACTGCCAGGCAAGCCAGATCCACATTTTTGCCGGAATACAGTTGTTTTAATCTCTGGGAAAACGTTGGGCTGGAAACAAATCCTTTGGGCCAGGAAACTGCAATGGTGAACCCTTCACCCGGCTTGAGCCGTCTGGTTGTCATAAAAGTGATATCGGCTGAGGAATCAGGAATTATCCTGAATTGAGTCTCCCGGCTTCCTTTGGGACCTGTATATCCCGCACTCTTAAGAATGGCGGCACCTTCCGGTAGAGTAACGCTTGCACTTGCGGTTTCGATAGGGAATTGCCAGTCGTTACCCGTGACATTCCAGTACAGTTGATCAAATTGATCAAAAAAACCGAGCAGCGAAGTTGTTTCATAGGTGATTTGGTAAGTGTAGACACCTTGCTTCAGATAGATGTTTTTGTCACCAATGTATATGCGGATACCATTAGACGTTGTTTTTACATGGTGCGGTTCCTTCACACCGTTTTTCAGGATATTTTGAATAGTAAAATGTGTTTTGACAGTATTGCCGGAATGATCTTTAAATTTGGTTGGTAAATCTCTGTAAATACCTCGTTTAATTTTTTTACCGCGAGCAATAACTGTAATAGTTTCCGTTACAGTTAACCGGCTATCGGAATGAACAACAATATTAGAGGAAAAACTGAGGATAAGCTCCTCGTTATCCGCTGCTGCTTCAAGGGGGATAAGAAGAAAGAGAAAAGCACAAAATGCGAGGAATCGCGAGCTGTTAAACTTGGTAAAGAGTATCATGGTGAGGTTGCATACAATGATTGTAAAACAACTATGCTCTTTTTCCGTCTATTACCTGCAGCTGGTGAAATCATTGAGAAAGAAATCGTTTTCATTTCATCCTTAGGTTTGATTGAAGGAGGTATTATTTTGTTTCCTCTTTTTCTGTAAAAAGACGGTGAGTTATAATATGATCAGCAATTGATCTGGCGGCAAGGCCATGTCCATCTCTGTTCCAGTGACCATCTGTGGCAAAGTGGTACGAAAGCGGTTCATGCTTCTGTTCAAAAAATGGTTTTAGGTCAATTACATTAAGCCGCTGTTTTTTTAACGCATGGATAAAGTGGCGATGGACCAGACGTTCTGTCTCTTCATTTCCTCCTGTCCATAAACCTCTTGAAGGGATAAGAACAACCAGGTGCTGCTCTGTCCAGCTTTTCTCAATTAACTGTTTGAGGCGATTTGCCGAACTTTCAATGATCTTTTCATCGTATCGATTACGATTCATTCCGTCAATATTTTGAGTAATCCAGCCTGCGTGGGTCAGTATTGATTTTAAGCCTGGATTTTTATGGACCGCCGTGGTTATGGCACCATAAAGGGCAGAATAGCGGCTCAGGTACGATTTGATTGTGGTACGAGACACTGGAAAAGAAGTATTTTGAGGTTGTTGGGTTGGCGTGGAATATTGTGAAGGCAGAGATTGGTAATTGATAAGATCGTTTTCCATACAGATAGCAATGATTAGTCGCTTTACTTGTGCGCCTGTTTTTAGGGCGTAGTCAACCAGGTGAGAATAGCCATCAATATTTGCGGGAACAGCAATATTGTAAACGGGGATCTTTAACAGCTGCTCAAGCACATTTGAGAAGCGCTCGGTTTCTTCTACCCCCCAACCGAAACCAAATGAGTCGCCGACAACAAAAACCCCTTGGGATGTCTGTTTGCCAAAAGGCTTACTTTCTCGAAAGCCATATTGGTTAATCTGAATAGCCACATTGTAGTCGCCGGTGTTTTTCCACTGTCTTCCCTGAAAATATCGTGGAGCTAAAGCGATTTTATGTTCGTTATTATAAATAAAATGGACTTGGCCGACCGGGTGAAAGACCGGCAGGAAGAGCCTCGTAAGCCATTCAAGCCCTATAAGACAAACCCCTGTTATGAGGATGAAGAAGAGAAAAGATCGAAAAAAACGTGCACACATTATTACTGGGGCCGGGGGGCAGTACACTTGTCTGGTTAAGGCAAGTGCAAGTTGCTAATAGCATTATAAATAACTTGGTTAGGTTTTGGTGTACCATGTGATCTGTTTGAAAGCAATCTGATTCCGTGGCAGACAACGTTGGAGTTGCTGTAACATGGTAATATGATAGGGCAAAATCCTGACTCACCTTTTGTTTTTCCAGTGAGCAATCTTTTGGGTAATTATTTACGCTGTCTTTTCTCTGCACGATATCAAAATTTAGCGGTAAAGATTAATTTTCGTTTCTTTCTTGCACTTACCGATTCCGGGGTGTAAAGAGGAAAGGGAGGTTAAACATCTCTGAGAACGGGGTTGCAGACTAGCCATGTCTTACGTGCCAAAGTTAGGGACATCCATCAGGAGGCAGTTGGAAGCAAGAGAGAAAGAAATGCTCTCTCCATTTGCTGCACTGAATATGAACAGTAAAGGCCGCCGACGTAAGGAGGAGGACGACGACTGCGATATTCGGATGCCCTTTGAACGGGATCGTGACAGGATTACCCATTCAAAAACATTCAGGCGCCTCAAGCACAAAACCCAGGTCTTTCTCGCGCCCATGGGTGATCACTATCGAACTCGGCTGACCCATGTCCTGGAAGTTTCCCAGATCGGACGTTCAATAGGTTCAGCTCTTTGCCTCAATGTCCCGCTTATTGAGGCTATTGCCCTCGGTCATGATCTTGGCCACACTCCATTTGGTCATGCCGGAGAGGTGACTCTCAATGAACTGCACCCAGGCGGTTTCAAACATTACATTCACAGTCTTCGAGTTGTCGATATTTTAGAAAACCAGGGAGAAGGTCTCAACCTTACCTTTGAGGTGCGAAACGGCATTGTGAAGCACTCCAAGGGCCAATACAAATCTGTCTTGCCTGAAGATACATCAGAGCTGGCTGCGACTCTTGAGGGGCAGGTTGTCCGTATTGCCGACATCATTGCTTATATCAACCATGATATGGATGATGCGTTCCGAGCTGGTATTATTCAGCCGAGGGATTTGCCGGCAGAAATAGAAAAAGTAGTCGGCGACAGGCATTCCAAGCGGATCGGCACCATGGTCAGAGATATCATAATTGAATCCCTCGGAGGTGATGACGGCCATATCCATATGAGTCAGGGAATGCTGGAAGCGATCAACAACCTGCGAGCCTTTCTATATGACAAGGTGTATCGTTATTACCGGGTACATAATGAGTTTGAAAAAGCCCAGAAGATTATTCGTGAACTCTATCACTATTTTCTTGAAAACGGGTTGGTGAGACGTGCCGGGACATCATGGGAACATTCCGGTGATCATAAAAACTGGGGCAATGAAGACGTAGCCCACAGAAAAGTGTGTGATTATATTGCCGGTATGACAGACCGCTACGCACTTGATATTTATGATCATCTTTTTTTGCCGAAACCATGGCGCTCCATTGCCTCTTAATTCCTGAACATCCGCTAGCACTGCATTTTTACTCGATTGGCCTGTCAGATATAGGAGCCAACTATAATCTGACAGGCCAATCGAGTAAAACTACAGCACTATCGAATGTTCTTGAGTTCCGAGTTTAAAGGGCCCTGATTTCAATTATTGAGGAATTTTTTTTCCTTTAACTTGCTGAAAATATAGGGTTAGTTTGCTTGTTTTGTGAGACAGAGCAGACAGAGGCTAGTTTTTCAGGGTAACCTTGTGTTTTTATGGTAATGTAACCAGTTATTTTTAGCCTTGTAGGCTTAGTATGCTGTTTTTACTCAATGAGATAGAAGAATAAAGCGAAGAATATGACAACAGAGAATGATAATAAGCTCAGCAAAGGATATGAGTTCAAGGAAGTTGAAGAAAAATGGCTGAGACGGTGGCAGGAGGAGAATGCTTTTTCCGCAAAAATGGATGAGGGAAAAGAATCCTTTTCCATTGTCATACCTCCTCCCAATGTTACCGGTGTTCTTCATGTCGGTCATGCACTGAACAACTCCATTCAGGATGTGCTGACCCGATATCACCGGATGAAAGGTGATAACACGCTGTGGATACCGGGTACCGATCATGCCGGAATTGCCACCCAGAATGTGGTGGAGCGACAGCTGGTGGCCGAGGGTAAAGGACGGCACGATCTGGGCCGTGAGAAGTTTATCGACAAGGTCTGGGAGTGGAAGGAAGAGAAGGGCGGCACCATTATCCATCAGCTGAAAAAGCTAGGCTGTTCCTGTGACTGGGAGAAGGAACGGTTCACCATGGATGAGGGACTGTCTAAAGCTGTTCGTGAGGTATTCGTCCGACTATATGACGAAGGGCTGATTTATAAAGATGATTATATCGTCAACTGGTGTCCACGCTGCCACACTGCCCTTGCAGATGATGAGGTGGAACATGAGGATACCAGGGGGAAACTGTACCATATCCGCTATCCTTTTGCCGACGGCTCAGGCCATGTTGTGGTTGCCACCACACGGCCTGAAACCATGCTGGGAGATACAGGTGTGGCCGTTCACCCCGATGATGAGCGTTACAGCCATCTCAAAGATATCGGCATCGAACTGCCCCTGACAGGCCGTACGATTCCCGTTGTCTTTGATCATCATGTCAGGAAAGACTTTGGTACCGGCGCCCTCAAAGTGACCCCATCGCACGACCGTGATGACTATGAGATCGGGATGCGGCATTCATTGCAGCTGATGAAAGTAATGGATGATCATGGAGTAATGAACGCGGAGGCGGGTGAATATGAAGGACTTGATCGTTTTGCCTGTAGAGAGAAAATTGTCCAGGACCTCAAAGAGCAGGGATATCTGGAAAAGATAGAAGACTACGATCATGCTGTCGGTCAGTGCTACCGCTGCAGCACGGTTGTTGAACCCACCACATCTCTGCAGTGGTTTGTTTCTGTTCGTCCTCTTGCCGATAAAGCTGTTGAGGCAGTAAAGGAAGGCAAGATCAATATCTATCCGAAAAACTGGTACAATTCATTTTATTCCTGGATGGATAATATCCGTGACTGGTGTATTTCCAGGCAGATCTGGTGGGGGCATCGTATCCCAGCCTGGAACTGTCTTGACTGCGGAGAGGTGATTGTCGCTTCCATTGATCCTGATCGCTGCACCAAATGTGATTCCACCAATATCGAGCAGGAAAGTGATGTGCTTGATACCTGGTTTTCCTCGGCTTTGTGGCCTTTTTCCACAATGAACTGGCCGGATAAGAGCAAACTACTCGAGACGTTTTACCCGACAGCCATTCTGGTCACCAGTTTTGACATTCTCTTTTTCTGGGTTGCCCGAATGATGATGATGGGTATCCATTTCATGGATGAAATACCGTTTAAAGATGTCTATCTGCATGCGCTGGTTCGGGATAAGCATGGTAAAAAAATGTCCAAGTCAACCGGTAATGTTATTGACCCCTTAGAGGTCATGGCCAGGTACGGTACAGATGCCACCCGGTTTACTCTTATTGCCTTTGCCGCCCAAGGTCGGGAAATCAAACTTGATGAGGACCGTATTGAGGGATACCGTTTCTTTATTAACAAACTGTGGAATGCCGCCCGATTTGCCATGATGCATGTTGAGAGTTGTGATCCGTCAGTTACCAGGGTTGTTGACAAACATGACGGATTGCCGCTTGTCCACCGCTGGATCCTGAGCAGATGTGGGTATACCATCAGCGAAGTTCGAAGGGCCCTTGATGAGTATCATTTCAATGATGCTGCCTCGGCCAATTACCAGTTTATCTGGCATGAGTTCTGCGACTGGTACCTTGAGTGGATTAAGGCGGATCTGTTTAGTGATGATGAGCAGAAAAAGCAGGAGGCACAAGGTGTTCTTTTGCTGGTCCTGGAGACCATCCTGAAGCTTATTCACCCAATTACTCCTTTTGTCACCGAAGAGATCTGGGCCCACCTTCCAGGTGAGCGTGATCTGCTCATGTGCGAACCATTTCCCGAAGAGCAGAATTCATGGAAAAATGAGCAGGTTGAATCGGAAATGTCGCTTCTTATGGGAGTCATCACAGGGATAAGAAATATCAGGGCTGAGGCCGACATCCATCCTTCCAAAAAGGTTGAGGCCTATGTGATTTGCCAGGACGCAGCTCAGGCGGATTTAATCAACTCATTTGATTCCGCTATTTCCGATATGACCCGGCTGTCCGGAATCGAGGTGAGTTGCGGGGGAGAAAAACCAGAAGATGCGGCCACTTACATTTTCGGGGACATTGAAATCTATATTCCCTTAAAAGGGTTGGTAGACGTGGAGAAGGAACTTGAAAAGCTCGGCAGGGAACAGAAGAAAGTAGAAGAAAAACTGGCCAGAATAAACGGTAAACTGGCCAATGAAAAGTTCCTGGCCAATGCTCCTGCCGCCGTTGTTGAAAAAGAGAAGGGCAAGAAAGAGGAGCTTGATAAAACAATGGCTAAAATTCTGGAAGCAAAAAAGAGGTATCAGCAACTTGGATAGAAACAGACTGCATAATCTGATCAGAACCTTTCTTGAAGAAGATATCGGTGGTGGTGATATTACCGCCGAATCTATTTTTTTGCCCAATGAGACCGGCGGTGCCGATTTAGTTGCAAGAGAAGAAATGGTTGTCGCAGGGCTTGATGTTGCTGCAGAAGTCTTCTTTTTTCAGAATCCGTTAATCCAGGTTGATAAAAAAGAAACAGATGGAGTCCGCGTTCAGCCGGGAGCACTCCTTTTGGCGGTTGACGGCCCTGTCGTCGACCTGCTAAAGGCCGAACGCGTTGCCTTAAACCTGTTACAGAGGATGTGCGGTATTGCTTCGCTGACCGCCTGTTTCGTTGAAAAAGTTGGAACTCATCCGGTTAGAATTACCGATACCCGAAAGACAACGCCTGGGCTCAGAATGTTTGAGAAATATGCTGTACGGGCGGGAGGCGGCCATAACCATCGATATAACCTTGCTGATGGTGTTTTGATAAAGGATAATCATATTGCCGCCTGCGGTTCCATCAGCCGGGCAGTTGCCATGGTGCGTGCAAGAGTCCCCCATACAGTCAGGGTTGAAGTTGAGGTGGAAACAATTGATCAGGTCAATCAATGCCTTGGATGTGGGGTTGAGATCATTATGCTGGATAACATGTCTTTGCAGGCAATGAGAGAAGCTGTTGATCTGGTAGGGGGTAGAGCCCTTATAGAAGCATCAGGAGGAATTACAATAGATACAGTTGAGTCGGTCGCAAAAACCGGGGTCGACATTATATCCATTGGTGCTTTGACCCATTCGGCGCCGGCATGTGATATTGGCATGGACTGGCGATAATCCGCCTCTGTCTGTAGCCGCCAAACTACTATTCATGTCCTGTGTAACTGGTTGATATAGCGGCGTTATCCCCGGTGTTCTCTCTCCAGTAGTGGCGTTGCCTTGTCAAGCACATCTCCCTAAAACCCCCGTTTATCCACATAGGCCTGATTGTCATTTTCTGTCAAAGTAAAAAGGCGGGCATGGTAAAAGAGCTGCTTTTATCTTTTAAGTACTCTGGATAGTTGAGAAAATTTCCTTGATTTATTCATGGCATGTATGTAACACTGTTGTGTAATGAACATCTGCCAATTTTCACGAGTTACATTAAGAGTAATTACCCAGATGAGGTGAAACCTGTTTCGGCGGATAGCAGGAGAATATGGAGCATGTTGAAATGGCATGCTTTTGCTTTGTTTTACGATGATACCATTCCTTTTCAAGATAAAAGCGATAGCAATTTTTTCTGATAAAAAAGGTCAAATACTGGTTGCAGGGAGAAGTCATGCGTTGTCCTAAGTGCGGTTTTATCTCGTTCGATCATATTGATACCTGTCTGAAATGCACAAAAGTAATTAAAGAGACCTCAACGGAAATGCAGGGAACCACGTTTAATGCGGCTTCACCATCATTTCTTGCCGCTTTTTCATCTCATGGCGGGGCAGGGGGTGATTTGACAGATGAAGTCGATTATCCGGAGATCGATTCCGTTTCTGAAGATTACAATGAGGAGTTGATCAGTGAGGAAGATGTGGGAGAGGGCTTATCCCTCGAAGGATTCGATCTTGAAACAGCCTCATTGGACACTGATGGATCTGAAGATGAGGGTGATGACGGTCTGGACCTTGGAGGACTGGATGATGGTCTGACAATGGACCTGGGCCAGTTTGAAGACGAGAGCGATGAAGTCTCTGATTTTCAGTCCGATATAGATTTAGGCGGTGAACTTGATGAAGTGTCGGAACCTGACTTGGATGATGAAGCCGGTGTCGAGTTTGAGGCTCTTGATACAGACCTGTCAGGGCTTGACGAGGATTTCGGCGAAGAGCTGGAGAATATGGCCAGGGACTTTGAGTCGATTGATGATGAAGATGACGACACCGATTTCGATTGGGATACTGATGCGTCTGCTGAAGAAACTGTCGATTTTAGTGACATCGAAGAGTTGCCGGATTCATTTGATGAAGAAACGGACCTTGTCTCCCTTGGTGCTGAAGATGACGGTTTTACGATCTTGGATGAAGACGACGACGAGGATGAGGCAGAACCGGTTTCCTTCCAGCTTGTAGAAGATGAACAGGAGACTGTTGTCGATGAAATACAGCCTGAACCTGTTTCAAATAATGATGAACAGGATGACCTCAACTTCAATCTTGATTTAAGTGATGTCGTCTCTGAGCCGATGTATCCTGGAGAAGATATATCAGAAGAAAAATTAAGTGATGTTTCCCTCTCGGAGATTGACCTGTCGGCCACTGTTGGATCAGTAGAGCCGGAGGTGAAGGATGAACAGTTAAATAGTGACCCCGACCTCGACTTTGAACTGGACCTTCATGGCTTAACTCTTCCCGGGACAAAGAAGTAAAAATGCACTCTTGAAACTTTCTGTTTATTGTCGATGGTACAACAGAATATGATCTGTTTGAACCGCAATCATTGTCAAGTGATTCAGGATGGAATAGATAAAGGAGTTTAACACCCTTTTTAAATGAAAAAGTATTGACACGACCGTAGAATTTGTGTAATAAGCTTCGTTCACTTGCGGTGCCGAGATAGCTCAGTCGGTAGAGCAACGGACTGAAAATCCGTGTGTCCCTGGTTCGATTCCTGGTCTCGGCACCACTTCTTTGATCAGTTGTATGAGGAGTTGCAGCTCACTGTAACTCCTTATTTTTATTTTACCCCGTTAAACAATAGCGGACCGGATAGTGGCCGGTGGTGATAATGGTAGAGGACAGAAGCCATGAGTGATTTAAGTAATGTACGAAATATAGGGATCAGTGCCCATATCGATTCTGGGAAGACCACCTTGACAGAGCGTGTTCTATTCTATACCCAGAGAATTCATGCCATCCATGACGTGCGAGGGAAAGACGGGGTTGGCGCCAAGATGGATTCTATGGAGCTGGAAAAGGAACGCGGTATCACCATTCAGTCTGCAGCAACATACTGTAACTGGAAAGATTACAATATCAACATCATCGATACTCCCGGTCACGTTGACTTCACCGTAGAGGTTGAACGTGCTTTGCGGGTACTTGACGGTGCAGTTTTGATTCTCTGTTCTGTTGGTGGTGTCCAGTCCCAGTCGATCACTGTTAACAGGCAGATGGATCGGTACAATGTTCCACGTATCTCTTTTATTAATAAGTGTGACCGTACTGGCGCGAATCCGGCAAGGGTCACCGATCAGTTAAGAGATAAGCTGAACCTGAATGCCCATATGATGCAGATTCCCATTGGTCTGGAAAGTGACCTGGAAGGTGTGGTCGATCTGGTTACCATGAAAGCACTCTACTTTGATGGTGACAATGGTGAAATTATTCGGGAAGAAGAGATCCCCGAGAACCTGCGTGATGAGGCAGATGAGAAGCGTGAAGAGCTGCTTGATGCCGTTTCCATGTTTTCAGAAGAACTGATGGAAGCCATGCTGGAGGAAGAGGAGATTGATCCCCAGCTCATCCATGACGCGGTACGAAAAGGAACCCTTGATCTGGAATTTTCTCCTGTTTTTATCGGTTCCGCCTATAAAAATAAGTGTGTTCAGCCATTGCTGGACGCGGTGATCAGCTATCTTCCCTGCCCAACTGATGTTCAAAACTTCGGTCTTGATCTTAAGGATGATGAAAAGGAGTTTGCTGTTTCAAACGATTCTACTGATCCACTGATTATGCTGGCCTTCAAACTCGAAGATGGGCGTTATGGTCAGTTGACCTATGTGCGGACCTATCAGGGAAGCTTGAACAAAGGTGATACAATCATTAACAGCCGTACCGGCAAGAAGGTTAAAGTCGGCCGCCTGGTTCGGATGCATTCCGATGAAATGGAAGAGATCGATTCGTGTGGAGCAGGTGATATTGTTGCTCTCTTTGGAATCGACTGTGCTTCCGGCGATACATTTACAGATGGTAAACTTACTTGCTCCATGAGTTCAATGCATATTCCGGAGCCGGTTATCTCGCTTGCTGTTGTTCCATCTGATAACAAAGCCCAGGTGAATATGTCAAAGGCGTTGAACCGCTTTACCAAGGAAGACCCGACATTCAAGACCTTTGTTGATCATGAGACGGGTGAGACCATTATTTCCGGGATGGGAGAACTTCATCTTGAAGTGTATATTGAGAGGATGAAGCGAGAGTACAGTGCTGAGGTTGAGGTTGGCGCACCCCAGGTATCGTATCGTGAAACCATCACATCAAGAGCCGAATTCAACTACACCCATAAGAAACAGACTGGTGGTTCCGGTCAGTTCGGCCGAGTTGCCGGATACATGGAGCCGCTGGAAGAGGGTGAATACGAATTCGTCGATAAGATTGTCGGTGGAGCCATTCCCAGAGAGTTTATCAGTTCCTGCGATAAAGGTTTTACAAAGAGTCTTGCCAAAGGAACACTTTGTGGTTCCGCTATTACAGGTGTCCGTTGTGTTATTAATGATGGTGCCTCTCACTCTGTTGACTCATCCGATGTAGCATTCCAGCAAGCTGCAGTTGGCGCCTTTAAAGAAGGCTATAAGAAGGCAAATGCGGTCATTATGGAGCCGATTATGAAGGTTGCCGTTGAAGGACCGACAGAGTTCCAGGGCGCTATTATGGGTTCGATCAACCAGCGCCGGGGAATGATTATCGGTAGTACGGAAGAAGGCAATTATTCCGTTGTTGAGGCTGAAGTACCGCTTTCTGAGATGTTTGGCTACTCGACAACACTGCGTTCGCTGACTCAGGGAAAAGCCGAGTTTACCATGGAGTTTGCCACCTTTAAGCAGGTTCCGAAGAGCGTTAGTGAAGAGCTGGTGAAACAGTACCTGGAAGAGCAGAAGAATTAGAACAGAGCCTAAAAGTAAAAGCTAGATGACATACAGTCCAGCGATAAATCAATCGATCGGTTTATCTCAACTGTAGTGTGAATAGAGAAAGAGAAAAGAGGTAGGAGTATGGGAAACGAAGTAGATACATCCAATAATCCGCTGGGCGCTCTCGGATTGGATAACAATGGCGGCGGAGAAAGTAATCGAATGGGTCTGGTCATGGCCAGGGCTGGTCTTGGTAAGACAGCGGTTCTGGTACAGCTTGCCCTTGACTCAATTGTCAGAGGTAACAAGGTCCTGCATGTATCCATTGGTGAAACGGTTGATAAAACCAGGGCCTGGTATGATGATATTATTGCTCTTTTGAGAGATGAAGGGACCAAGATCGATTATGAGCTCCTGCAAAACCGGATGATTATGACTTTTAAGGAGTCATCTTTTTCCCAGGCAGTGCTTGAAGAGAGACTCGACGACCTTGTTCAGCAGAATGTTTACAGACCGGAATGTTTGATTATTGACGGCTATGACTTCACTGCTAATGATCATACTGCCTTATCTGAGCTCAAGGAATTTATGCTGAAGCATGGCCTGAAAATGCTCTGGTTCTCAGCTGTCAGTCATCGTACCGATACACGGAAAAGTGAAGCCGGTGTCCCTGCCCCCTGTCATGAGATGGATGACCTCTTTGAGACGGTTTTGCTGATCAGCCCTGGAGAGAAAGGGATCAATCTGGAAATCGTTAAATGTGAAGCCTGTTCAGTTGATGCGGGAACAACATTAATGCTTGACCCTTCAACCATGTTAGTGAAGCAGAAATAAAAGATTTTCTCCGTTTGACGCCATTGGATTTGTCAAAACGGCTTATATACCGTATAAAAAGCGGACACTCATCTTTGAGTGTCCGCTTTTTGTTTTTAATGCGGCTCTCTATTCAATGACTGAGAGACTAAACCGAAGAGTCGTGCTTTGGTTCATTGTTGAATTTTATGCACAGGCTTCGCATTGAATAGTTACCCAGTGAAGAGATTCACTTTGTGACGGAAAGGAGATAAACCCCAGGAGCATGATGAGATTATTTAAAAAGAAAACATTGACCGGTCTCTCCAGAACGTGCGGCTGAGCCGCAAAAATCGGTCCGACGGATCTGTCGGACGCACTTGCAGGTCTCGATCCGCCGTCAGACAAAAATCTTCTTGTTGGAATTGAGACGTCTGATGATGCATCGGTGTATAAGCTTTCTGACGAGCTGGCAATGATTAATACCGTTGATTTCATAACTCCGCCGGTTGATGATCCGTATTGGTTTGGCCAGATTTCTGCAGCAAACTCAATCTCCGATGTCTATTCCATGGGTGGCAGGCCGGTAACGGCACTCAACGTTGTTATGTTTCCTTCAACCAAGCTGGATCTTGGAATATTGCGGGAAATACTTCGAGGTGGGCATGATAAAACGGTTGAGGCTGGAGCCTGTTTGACCGGTGGACATTCGGTGGATGATAATGAGCCAAAATATGGTTTGAGTGTCAGCGGTGTTGTACATCCGGACCGAATTATCACCAATGCCGGAGCTCAACCTGGGGATGCACTGATTCTGACGAAGCCTTTAGGGTCAGGAGTGTTATTTAACGCGGCACGTTCCGGTAAACTTCCATATGGTGATCTGGAACGGGACATTTTACCGTCACTTGCCGCTCTTAACGGCTCGGCAATGGAAGCAGCCCTTGGTTATCAGCTCAATGCCTGCACTGATATTACAGGATTTGGTATCCTCGGTCATCTGCTTGAAATCGCCCATGGCTGTGATTCAAAACTGGTGTTGAATTACCATCGATTACCGTTCTATCCATATGCTCTTGATATGTACAAGAAAGGTGAAACAACCGGGAGTAATAGTGCCAATAGAAAAATGGTTGCTAACCATAATCTTGAAATAGGGGCCGGCCTTTCCAAGTTTGAAGAAGAGCTGCTCTATGATCCTCAGACTTCCGGCGGCCTGTTATTATCGCTGCCGAAGACCGAAGCCAATGAACTTATAAACGAGCTGCATCTCAATAATGTTCACAGTGCTGCCATTATAGGAGAGGTTGTTGATGATACTGTTGGGATCATTGTTGAATAAAAGATTAAAATGTTCACGTTTAAAAGATATAAAACGGAGTTTTGATGAAGATCAGGCCATGTATCGATTTACATAATGGCAAGGTTAAACAAATAGTTGGTTCAACCTTGAGTGATGAACAGCCCGGCAGGCTGCAGACCAATTTCACTTCGGAAAAACCGTCTTCCTGGTTTGCCGAGTTGTATAAAAAAGATAACCTGACGGGCGGGCATATCATCATGTTGGGACCGGGTAACGAGGAAGCGGCCACTGAAGCGCTGGCCGCCTGGCCGCAAGGCATGCAGATCGGTGGTGGAATCAATGGTGATAATTGCCTTAGCTGGCTGGAGCGTGGAGCTTCCCATGTCATTGTAACTTCCTGGGTCTTCAAGGATGGCAAGGTGGATTATGATCGTCTGAAAATTCTGGCAAACAAGGTTGGCAAAAAACGTCTAGTCCTTGATCTAAGCTGCCGCATGCGGGGCGATAATTATTATATTGTCACTGATCGCTGGCAAAAATTTACCGATGTTATCATCAGCAGGCAGATTCTTGATGAGTTCAGTAAAAGCTGTGATGAGTTTCTCATTCATGCAGCCGATGTTGAGGGCAAATGCGCAGGTGTTGACCTTGATCTGGTGGAAAAGCTTGGGCGTTGGTCTCCTATTCCAACCACCTATGCTGGAGGTGTGAGAGATATCAACGATCTTGCCCTTGTCCGGGATATGGGACAGGGCCGACTGGATGCAACGGTCGGTTCGGCTCTTGATATTTTCGGTGGCAAGACAATGGTTTACGAAGAGGCGGTTGCCTTTCATAATGAGAATCGCCATGGTTGATGGAAACAAAGAAGACCAGTTTAAAAAAGGTGCGGAATCAACACCATCATCAGAAGATTTAGTATCACTTTCTATCCGGGTACCGCAAAATCTCTACCGTGCCTACCAGAGAGGCTGCTGGATAGTCAGCCAGGAGACAGGTCGATCAAGAGAAGAATTGGCCCAGGAGATGGTCACCGATTTTCTTGTAAAGTACGGTTGTTAATCAGGCAGCAATAGAACTTTTCCTACTGCCTGCTTTTTTTCCAGATATTGATGGGCATCTGCTGCGTTTTTTAATGGAAAGGTCTTGTCGATGATGATTTCCACCTTTTGCCGCATCAGCAGATCAATGATATTTCTCATGGTTGTATGAGTGGACTTTGGTTTAAGTCTTCTGTAATGGCCAAAACTGAAACCGATAATCGACCTGTTGGTAGGGTGTAAAACAGCAGGAGGTGTAGATGATGGTTCTGGGTGGAGCTTGCCATACAAAAGAAGTCTTCCAAACGGTGCCAGGCAGTCCAGGTCTCTATCTATTGTCGGCCCTCCGATCGGGTTTAGAATGATATCGATACCTTTTCCCTCAGTCAGATCATTGATCTGTTCCGCATAGTGGTCAGCCTGATAATCTATCACATCTTCAGCGCCAATGTGTACTATACGCTCTTTTTTCCATGGGCTGCCAGTTGAGCCAAAAACCCGGCAAGCACCAAGGGCCTTTGCGACCTGTATGGCCGTGGTGCCGACTCCACCTGCAGCTGCATGGACAAGAACGCTTTCACCTTTTTGCAGACGTGCGACATAATTCAGCATATGGGTGGTCATCCCCATAACGAGTGGGGCGGCTGCCGCAATTGTGAAATCAATTTCTTTTGGAATGGGGAAGGTGAGGTTCTCATTGGCAACTGCTTTTTCAGCATAGGAGCCGGAAACAGGAAAAGCGATTACATGATCCCCGGTTTTTATTGTTTTTACTTCATGGCCGATTCCAATGACAATACCTGCAACATCGAGTCCGGGAGTAAAGGGCAGTTTCTTGGCGGCATGATATCCCCCTCGACGGTTTTTGATATCGGCAAAATTGACACTTGCACCCTTAACTTCAATAAGCACCTGGTTCGGTTCCGGCTGAGGATCCGGCAGATCTCTATACTCCAGGACTTCAGGGCCACCTGACTGACGTACTTGAATACCTTTCATTATTCTACACCCAATTTATAATTCTATCTGGTTACCAAGAAAGCTCAGCCTAACACGAGGTGCTGCCAATTTGTCTGGCTAGCCTTTGCTCAAGGATCCCTTCTAATGGAGGTCAATATATCTATTTTTTAACTTTTCTTTACCTTTAGACACAGTTCAGAAAGAATTTGTGATCCTTGAAATACGCCAGCCAAACAGACAACACCTCTTTTACCGTTATGGCTGAGAATCATTGGTCATCAGGTAATTCTATTTCCCTTTGAGGTTCAATCAGAGAAGAGGGATGATTTACTTGCCGGACCAGTCTTAAGTAGAGAAATATCCGCTTGAGAAAGGGTAATAGTTTTTAAGCTATTGGCAGTGAGAGTACACTTTATTTCGATATTGTCTCTTCAATAAATAGGTGATTCTTCATGACACAATCTATTCTTTCTATCGATTCACGGCGTTTGGTGACTATTCCAGACCCGGGGAGGGATAAAAACGTGTCCTTCAGCAAGCTTGCGGGCCGTTCTGGTCAGACCGGCCGAGTACAGTTTGAATCCGTCTGACTCATTTTTATAATCGATGATCACTTCCAACTGTCCCGATGGGTGCTCCAGGATGATACGAGCTGGAATATCAGTTGGAATGTCGGCCATATCGTGAGCGATAGTGCCTGCTGTCAGGACACAGGAGGCCAAACACTGTGAGCCGGTAACGGCCATACTGGGATGACATTTCCAGGGCATGAAATATCTGGTGCAGATTGTTCCGTTCGATTTTGCTGGCGCAAGCAGACCAACCTTTGGAATGACCAGATTGCTCACATCACCCAGGCCCATCCGTTTTCCAGCTTCTATACGGATGGTTTCCATTCGTTCAAAGAAGCTGCGGTTTTCATTGAGTTTGTCTGCGCTTTCATAGCCGCTTAAACCAAAATCGGCAGCTCTGGCAATCACCATGGGCATGGTTACATCCATGCAGGTGACCGGGATGGAATCAATGGTATCGATAAGCTTTCCTGTGGGAAGCAGTGATCCAGTCAGGTTCCCGACAACATCTAAAAATTGTAATTCAATGGGTGCACCGACACCGGGAACACCGTCAATAGCGGTGTCACCTTCATAGGTGACCTTTCCTTGAGGGGTTGGTACTTTGGCAATTATCCTTGCCCCGGTATTGACCGCCTTGATGTTTATGGATGTCATTGTTTCATGGGGTTCGATTAATCCCATTTCCAGTGCGGCAGGGCCGACTCCTGAGAGGATATTCCCACAGGTTGGTCTGTAATCCACCTGTTTATCCTCAACACTGACCTGGGCAAAAAAATAATCGATATCGGCCCATTGGTCATCCGAGTTGGATAAAATGGCAACCTTGGTGGTCACAGGATTACCACCGCCTATGCCGTCAATGTTAAGAGGATGCCCCGAGCCAATAAGGTGAATCAGTACGTCACTGAGAGTACTTTGATCGTCGGGTAGTGAATCTTTCCTGAAATATGGTCCCCGGGAAGTCCCACCGCGCATAAAAAGGAACGGGATACCGGTCTGGTCCATTATATTCCCCCAAATGGCCACGGAAGTTCAACATACGCCTGCAGAAGTCCCGGTGGAAAATCACGATTAAGCACACCTGCCATAAAACACATCAGGCCGATGCCGCATGCGGTCAGGATCAACGTTTTTTTCCAGTTCTGACCGGCCCTTACCCGAATGAAGGTGACCAGGAAAATAGCCAGAGCCAGAATAAAGCCAATAAGAGAGCAGAGTATTAAAAGAGCTCCAAACCAGCCAAGCGTTCCCCACAATCCATGCAGAGCGTCGGCATCATCACCCTTGGCCTCGCGGTCGGCAAAAACCGTATCGGTTTCAGGTGCACGGAACATGCGGATACCAACAAAAAAGCAGGACAAAGCACCAATGAATGAGATGGTCACTGGAAAAATACGGTCGGTCTGAATATCAATGACATACGCATTTACAAAACTGACAACAAAGTAGATGAAGATGAACAGTAGGAAAAGAAGAGGAGCGCGCCTTTTGCCTATAGGAACATTACCCTCTGACATAATGGTTTTGGCCTGCCTTATACCAACGATTACTGAAAACAGAGTAATAACAATAAGGGTGATGACGATGGGAGAAAAAATGTACTGCAAACCGGTTTCGGCCCCTAGTCGAAACTTACTCATGGCGATTTGATAGGCCTGAAAGGAGAAGTTTTCCGCCTGGGTACTGAGAACAAAGCCAATTAAAAAAGCTGGACGTGACCAGTCAAAACGTCTTAGGAAAATTCCAAGCAGACCAATGGAAAACAGAGCGATAAGATCACCCAGAGACTGCCGCGATTGAAAAGCGGCAAAGGTGATCATCATAAATAGAAATGGTGCCAACAATGTAAATCGTATTGTTGTCAGCCGTGCAATAAAAGGTGAAAGCCCGATACACAGACCGGCACCAACGACGTTGGCCAGAGCAAGTGACCAGACCACGGTATAGGTAATATCGAGTTCATTGGTAATCAGCTGAGGTCCCGCCTCGTAACCAAGCAGTGCCATGCCGCCGATAAATACAGCCATGGATCCGGAACCGGGAATGCCGAAGATGAGTGTCGGGACAAGGCCGCCGCCCTCCTTGGCATTGTTGGATGACTCGGGTCCGATAATACCTCGGATCTCTCCTGAACCAAAGGTCGTTTTGTCTTTTGTGGTCTGTACGGTGTGACCATAGGCAATCCAGTCGACGACTGAGCCGCCAAGACCGGGAATAACACCGACAACGACACCGATAAGTGAACATCGAATGGACAGAAAAATATTTTTTGCCCAGTCCCTGACCCCCTGGAACCAGCCGGCACCTAGCTTGGCGTCTTTAGAAATTGCCCGATCCTGGCGAAGAAGGGATATGATTTCCGGAATGGCAAATACACCCATACCAACCACTACGAGCTTCAAGCCATCGGTAAGGTATGGGATATCGTAGGTGGCCATTCTTAAAGAACCGCCGGCATCAGCTTCACCGATTGTTCCCACCATCAAACCAAGACAGGCAGCTGCCACACCTTTAAGGGGAATACGGCCGGCAAGAATCGCCACCATACTTAAACCTAAAATGGTGATCATCAACATTTCAGGCAGGCCGAAAGCAAGGACAATGGGCCTTGCAATCAGGATAAAAAAGGTGAGAAAGGAAGCGCCGAGCAGTCCGCCGAAAAGTGAAGAGGTAAAAGCGGCTGAAAGGCCTCTTGCCGCTTCCCCTTTTTTTGACAGGGGAAAACCGTCAAGGACAGTGGCCTGCGAAGCGGAAGAGCCGGGAATGCCCATCAGAACAGAGGTGAAGGTATCTGAGGTGGGGATAACCGCTACAAGGCCAACCATGAGAGCCAATCCCGAAACCGGTTCCATCCCATAGACAAAGGGCAGCACCAGCGATAAACCGGCAATGCCGCCAAGGCCGGGGAATATACCAACAGATAGACCAAGCAGCACACCCAACACAAGAAACAGCAGCTGGTTAGGTTGAAAAATCAGGGTGAGTGCTTCATTTAATGATGGCAGGGCATTTACAAAGGTATCCATAACAACTCATGTCTAAAGGTTGAAATCCGGAAATACCCCTTTTGATACTACAGCGGTATATGGATGTACGGGATGTCGAGGCGACTGTCTGTCCATAAAGTGTTCTATATGGACAGACAGCTTGATAAATAGAGCCTCTTGTTTGTACTTATTTCTTTAGCTTAACTCCATACCTCTCTTTCAACCAGTTGATAACAAATGCTTTTGCTTCAGCCGGAACATTTGTAGCACTTGCCAAAGCTTTTTTGGCCGTATCGCCGGTCATTTGCGGATATTTGCCCAAACGTTTTGCTGAAATCTTGGCAAAATCAGCTCTTGCGTGTACAGCACGGAATGCTTTGGTGTAAGTGGCAATTGCCCCTGCCGGAGCACCTTTGGGCAGAAAAACCATCTTCTGTGCCGGGAAACCGGCGATAAAAAATGCTTTCCAGGCTTCCCACTTCTCGCCCTTGGTTTCACAACCTTTTGTTTTTTGACACACTTCTTTGAAGGTTGCCATATCCGGGAAGGTCGGGTCACGAACGATATTACCTTGAGCATCAAGTGCTCCCCAGCACATCATTGGTACAGCCTTGCCTTCTTTTACCAGGGGAGTAACGCCTTTTAAATAACTGGAAGAAGTCTGATAATCTATGTTTGCCTCTCCACGCTCAAACATCAGGCGTCCATCACCACGTCCTTTAATACCGAAAACCGGCTCAACTTTCAAACCGAGCATTTCCCAGGCAAGAAGAGGAACCAGATCGAGTCTGGTGGCACCCTGAGAGCCGTAAATAAAGTTAATTCCTTTGAGCCCTTCAGCGCTTCCGTTGAATTTCTTGGCAATATCGGGGGGCAGATAGGCAACACCACCGGTTCCCGAAGCCATGACGACGTTCCAGTCCTTATATTCGTATTTGACCCTGGGATCGCTTAACAGATAGGGAAACTGGGTAGATCCGGATGAGCCGAATATGGTTGTGCCGTTTTTATATTTCTTTTTCTGAAACCAGTTGGCACCTTTTGTTGAACCGGCACCAGGCATGAATTTGACGACAACAGTCGGTTTTCCTGGAAGGGCTTCACTCAACAGCGGAGCGTAGAAATTGGCCCATTTTGCCGATCCACCGGATTCTGAGAATGGGATGACCCACTCAACGGTTTTTCCTTTCAGGTTAAGTCCGTGACTGTCTGCAATTGCAGAAGTAGTGCAGAACAAAGCTGCTGTAGCAGCTGCTCCAATTGCCAGCCAGCGGGATACTTTTCTGATTGCCATACAAACCTCCTCTTTCGTTTTGAGTAAGTTATCTCATGAAAGCGACTCTTTCATAAGAGCTTCATACAGTCTGATATCTGGTACAACTTTCAACATAACCGGTTAGCTGCAAGTGGATCAGGTGTCGCACAGGTTTTTGCAGGGGTGCCTGTGGTCGTTTATCCTCCAACTTTTTCAAAGTATTCCTGAACGGTTGGGATTTTTCCGTTAAGAGCACATACGGCTCCCAGCTCCGCAGAGCCGAGATAGACCTTGGTGTTGTCTCCCAGGCGGTTATCAAAATTTCTTGTTGATGTGGAGAAAACGGTGGTATCGGGTTGGACTCGGCCCTGGTTACCCATGCAGAGACTGCAGCCGGGAATCTCAATTCGTGCTCCTGCAGCTCCAAAAAGGGAATAGATGCCTTCTTGCTTGATCTGCTCCTGATCCAGTCGGGTTGTTGGCGCAACCCATAGTCGGCTGTTGGCATATCCCTGGCCTGTAAGGAGATCGGCGGCAGACCTGAGATGACCTAAGTGGGTCATGCATGAGCCGATAAATACTTCATCAATGGTTGTGCCAACACATTCTTCGAGCAAGCGGACATCATCAGGATCGTTGGGGCATGCCAGAATCGGTTGATCAATTTCATCCAAATTAATATCCAGTTGAGCGATAAATTCAGCTTGCTCGTCGCGCTCAAGAAGTTTTGGCTCCTGGAGCCATTCTTCAAGATCCGCTATCCGTTTTTGAAGTGTTTCTCTTGATTCATAGCCATCGGCAAGAAGACCTTTGAGCACATCAATATTCTTTTTGACCTGATCCACCACAGTATCAAGCGGCAGTTTGACGGTACAGGCTGAAGCACTTCTTTCAGCTGAAGCATCACTTAGTTCAAAGGCTTCATCTACACTTAAATCATCCACACCTTCGATCTCGATGATCGAACCGCTGAAGATATTCTTCTTTCCGGCGCTGCTGGTGGTCAGCAGTCCTTCCTTGATTGCGTAGTAGGGAATGGCGTTAACCATATCCCGTACAGTTATTCCCTGTTTTCGTTTTCCATGAAAACGGATAAGGACCGATTCAGGCATCTCAAGCGGCATAAAGCCAAGGGCGGCAGCAAAGGCCACCAGGCTTGATCCGGCCGGGAAAGAAATCCCCAATGGAAACCGGGTGTGAGAATCGCCACCTGTTCCGACCTGATCAGGAACCAGCATCTTGTTGAGCCAAGAGTGGATAACGCCATCACCGGGTTTGAGAGCAAGAGCGCCGCAGCTGACCATGCTTGAGCGCAGTTTGTCCCATCGCTGTATATCCTGTTTGCTTGGGTAGGCAGCCGTATGGCAGAATGTCTGCAGGGTGAAGTCCGCCTTAAACTGTTTACAGGCCAGTTCTTCAACTTCCTGGACCGTCATTGGGCCGGTGGTATCTTGCGAGCCGACAGTTGATATTTTGGGCAGGCAATTGGTTCCCGGGAGCACCCCTTCCACCCCGCAGGCCTGGCCGATCATCTTCTGGGCCAGAGAGTAGGCTTGTCCTTCTTTTGGTACCGGATTGGCTTCCTCTTTAAAAAAGTCGGGGAAGTCTAAGCCGGTGGCCTTGCAGGCCGAGCGGGTAAGGTTTTTAGCGATGATCAGATTCAGGCGCCCTCCTGCACGGTATTCATCGAGAATCGACAGGGGCGGTTTGTCGGCAGGAATGGATTCTCCAGAGTCGGAGGTTAATGTCCACGAATAGGGATCAAAACTCAGCTTGTCGCCAGTCTTGATTTTGGTGACATCACATTGGATCGGCAGCAGACCGGCATCTCTTGCGGAACTGTAGAAGATAGGGGCAATGGTGCCGGCAAGCAGGAATCCGCCTCTTCGTTTATTGGGTGTTCCTTCTATATCTTCTCCAATGTGCCAGAGAACAGAGTTAACTGCAGATTTACGCGATGATCCTGTGCCGACAACGTCGCCTGCAAATCCCACCGTGTTGCCGTCTTCACGCATGGAGCTGATAGCTTCGATACCGCCGGTAAATCTCTTTTTCCCAAAGAAGGTGGCATGCAAGGGGATGTCGGTTCGTGATTGGGCCTGGTTTCCGGGTGAGAAGTCATCGGTATTGATTTCACCGTCCACCTTGTAGACCTGTAATTGGATTTTTTCAGGAAGAGGCGCTGCATTGGTGAACCATTCGGCTTTTGCCCACGATTGAAGAATCTCAGCAGCATAACTGTTGTTGTCTGCCATGTTTGCGATTTCATCAAAAGCGTCATAAACCTTTGTGAGATTCTTCATCGCTTCTGCTACTTTGGCCGGATATTTTTCGGCCTTAAGCAGTCCGACCAGAACATCAATGTTATAGCCCCCGATCATGGTGGCGAGCATCTCAATACATTTTTCAGGTGTGATGCCGTCAACATTCGTTTTGCCAATGATAACTTTTTCCAGCCAGTTCGCTTTGAGCTGTGCCGGTTTTCCCACACCGGGCTCAACACGGTCCTGGAGAAGCTGCAGTAGAAATTCTTTCTCGGGATGGTTCTTCTCAAGCATCTCAAGTAATTCAGTCACCTGCTCAGCGGTGAGAGGAAGAGGTGGAAGTCCCTCTTCCATTCGGCTCTTGACGTCTTCTCTATATTGTTCGATCATTTTTTTGTTCCTGGGAAATTGGTTATTGTGTTGTGAACTCCATTATGGTCTTCTTAGGATTGGCGATATTACCATAAACGGCAAATATCGCCAGTCCTGTCCCTGGTCATTTCACCCATTCATGACCGATGTTTCACGTATTTATCTCCAATTTCCTCTAAAATTCCAGCCAGGTATACAATTTCTGGTTGTCTAATGTTCACTCGCACCCTTTCTCTGCTCATAATTATGCCGCACCAGGGCCAGATAACGATAGATACCATGGACAAACTTGCCAAAGGGCATGGTTATAAACAGGGCCAGTACGAAACCGAGATGACTGATCAACATAATCCCCATAAGTGATGTCTGGCGCAGGATGAGCAGCAGCAGACCACTAATCACAGTTGCTAACAGCAGAAAAATAAAACCAACATCCATGCCCTGGGTTTTTGGTGTTGCCGGTCGCGGATCCATGACAAGTTTCAGATACAGCAGACCGATTGTGCCGATTGCGATACTCAGCCCTCCTGCTGTTCCCAGCACCACCGGCCAACTTAAAAGCGGATAGGGGGCCGGAAGGTGAAGAAGATGGTCATACAGAGCAGCTACCGTGGTGGAGGCCAGGCAGAGCAGAAAGCCATAAAAGACAAAATGATGCATGGTGCGACGGATCGTGCTGAACGCATCATCGGGATAGTTACAGCCATGCCCGCCACCTTCAAGATATTTTAAGCTCAGAACATCCTTGATTGCGCCAAAATGGGCGGATGGACTCGCGTAGGTACCCGGTTCCACGTCTGTTCTCCGGCAGAATACTGCTCCGCCATTGATCAGGCTTATAAGAATAACCACACCAAGCAAGAAAGAAGGGATCAGCATTAAGGAATAGGGAATAACTGCATAGAAAGATCCTGGGCCTGTGTGTGCTGTAAAGATGGCTTCACTGCCGGTTGACAATGTTGTAGTGAAATAGACAAGGAAAAGGCTCAGCAGTGTCACAAGCAATACCGTGAGACCGTTTTGTCTGAACAGTCCTGAAAAAGAGTTGGGCCAACTGAACTCGCTGTATGTTGCTGCTCGCAGATCGGCCATAGCCTTTGGAAAATTGAGGTCAAATTCATGGGGTGGGGCAAACTGGCAGGCGTAATAACAGTCTCTGCAGTTATGGCAGAGATTAGCCAGATACTTCAACTCTCCTTCACTGAAGGTCCGCCGCAACTCCATGGCAGGGAAAACAGCGCAGAAACCTTCACAGTAGCGGCAGGCGTTACAAATGGTCATAACCCTATGGGCTTCTTTCAGATTATCTGAGGACATATTGTGCAGCCTCCTTGCCTGCTACTCTGCCAAATACGGTGCCGATGGTCATGCCAAAACCGGCCATATAGCCTTGACCGAGGATGTTGCCGGACATGATTTCTCCTGCTGCAAAAATATTCTCTGAAGGTGTACCATTCTCCATGACGACCTGAGCATTTCTATTAACCTTGACACCCATGTATGTAAAAGTAATTCCCGGCCTGAGTGGATACCCGTAATAGGGCGGGGTGTCGATGGGACGGGCCCAGTGACTTTTTTGAGGTTGGATGTCCTGGGTTCGACAGTCATCAAGCTCATCGGGGTTAAAGTTACCTGCAATGGTGGAGCTGTTGAATTTTTCAATGGTCTTCTCCAGTTGAGTTCCATCTACTTCCAGCTTTTCAGCCAGTTCTGCAATGGACCCAGCCTGGAGAGGCGGAAAAACAGAGGGCATAAACAGGTCGATCGATTTTGAGTCGATGATTGAGTAAGCGATCTGGTCCGGCTGCTTGGCGACAAGTCTTCCCCAGATGGCATATCGTTTCGGCCAGAAGTCCTCTCCCTCGTCATAGAAACGTTCAGCCTGCTTGTTGATGACGATTCCAAATGAAACACAATCAAGCCGGGTGACAATTCCTCCGTCATATTTTGGAGCTCTGGCGTCGATAGCAACCGCATGGCATTGACGGGGGTTGCCTATCCGGGAAGCTCCTTTATCAAGAAGGATCCGGAGCAGTTGTCCTTTATTAAATGGAGAACCGCGAACGATAAAATTATCGGCAATATCGCCCCACTCCTCTTTAAGCCAGTCGAGATTAGCTTGAAAACCGCCCGAGGCAACAACAACTGTTTTTGCCTTGATGTGGTGGGTTTGACCACCCTGTTCAACGATAGCTTCGGAAAAGATTCCATCCTGCATGATCAGGTCCCGAACTTCAGTTTCGTAGCTTATAACAACGCCGAGTTTGTTTGCTGTGCGGTAGTAACCGTTGAGCAGTGCCCGGCCGCCACCGAGGAAGAAGGCATTTGTTCTGGCAAGGTGGAGCGTTCCACGCATGGCGGGCTGAAACATACAGCCATGTTCAAGCATCCAGTCACCAACATTGTTTGATTGTTTGATGGTGAACCGTGCCAGGTCTTCATTTGTGTTTCCTTCGGTAACACGCATCAGATCATCAAAGAATTCGTCTTCAGGATAGGGTCCTGTTAAAAATTCATTGCCTCTGTCATGCATATAACGAAGATTACGGGTGTGGCGGCTGTTTCCGCCACGGACATCCTCGCTGGATGCCTCAAGAACAAGTACGGAACATCCGGCTTCCCGTGCAGTCATGGCAGCGCACAGAGCTGCGTTTCCGCCACCGATAACAAGCACATCATAATGTTTGCTTAGAATGTCGTTGGAATTGTCTGTGTTGATCATTGTGCTCCAGCTAAAGCTAATTTAATTTTTCGTGGTGCAGTTAATCGGTTGACGGGGCTGGATTCATGACGACTATCCGGTTGTCAACCTTTTCAACACCGTCTACTTCAAGGGCCAGTTGTTCGGCTAAGTTTCGTTTCTCCTGTTCAAAAACCACACCTGAAATAATGACCTGGCCGGTTTCTCCGGGGCCGGCTTCGATAACCTGCCAGAATCCGGGATTCAGTTCTTTTTTTATTTTCAAGGCAACCTTTTTCACCGTTGCCATCCAGGCCAGATCAAATGTGCTGCACTCTTTGCTTTTTGCCTTGGCGCCAATGGCCGTTGCCAGGATATCCGCACAATCTTCTAAAGAGATTTCAGCGCTGTTCAATTGCAGGTCGTACAGTTCCGGATCCGAGATATTGACTTTGAAAATAGATTCAATGAGATCGCGGCGAAGCCGGCCATAGGAGCTGACAAAGTGTTCAGCTTCTTTTGAGGAGATTCCCTGTACTTTTTCGATATTTTCACAACGTAAGTGAAACGGCGCCACAATGCGCACCCTGAAAACAGAGGGGCAATAGCGCAGAACCACCGGAGTGCCTCTACCCAGTAGGATGATATTGCCCTGGCTTGCCAGTTTAAATGTCAGCCACTCAAACAGTGCGGCATGCTTGGCGCTGTTGAAAAACTGACGGGCCCAGAATGATTTAACGACTTCGCTTTCATAGATTGAACTGGTTTGGCCAAGTCCAGGGCTGCACTGGGTGGTCAGTTCGTGGATACGATCTCGGGTAAGAAGATCCAGACCCAACTTCTTTGCGGTAAGTTCCGCTATTTTTTCTCCCTGGCTGCCAACTTGCCGGGAAATGGCAACGACACTCATTTTCTGTCCCCTTGTGGCTGGTTGTTTCAAGGAGACCAGAGACCACTGCGCGTCTCACCCGGTTCTTCCTTTTCATTTAGATGTCGCAAGAAATGTGCCAGGGGAAACTCCTGGGTGGGGTGGGGAAGGGGTGATCCTGGAGGGAGGGCTTTATTACCCAGTGGAATGGGTTGTTTGCTGCCTCTGTCTTGGGTTTAGCAAAACAATGAAAGACCGGAAGGCGAGCTGTTTGGTCTCGGTATGTTCAATGAGCAAGCGAGTTATGTTCCATAAGATGAACAGCATATTTCATCTTATGGAACATGCTGTTCATCTTATGGAACAATATGTGGTTCATGAATTCAGGTTAAATTCCTTCATCTTTCTCCAGAGTGTGGTTCGCGATATACCCAGCATCTTGGCAGTTTTGCTTTTGACAAACCGATTTTTCTCCAGAGCTTTAGTAATAATCTTCTTCTCACTGCCAGAGGTTTGGCTTTGTATCCTGTTTCTGAGGTTGTCTGTCGGGTTGTTGAGGGAATTGTCCGTTTGGTTTACCCGACTATCTGATAGCTGCTCTGTTTGTGGAATTGAGGTCAACTGGGTCAGCTCTCTGAGCAAAATATCCAGTGTTTTTTCAGTGTTGTTCAGGCTGTAATTAATGACCAACCGTTCGGCAAAGTTACGAATCTGCCGAACATTTCCCGGCCATGGGTATTGGATCAGGCTTTCGAGGTAGTCATCAGGAATGGAAACAGGTACGGTCTTGTGGCGCTTTGAAAACTGTTTGATAAAAAACTCAAGGAGCAGTGGGATGTCTTCAAGCCGTTGTCTGAGCGGTGGAATCTGGAGCCTCAGCACGTTTAGGCGAAAATAGAGGTCTGCTCGGAAAGTGCCTTCCTGTACAGCCAGGGCGAGATCCCGATTTGCAGCACCAATGATCCGAACATCCACAGCCAGAATTCGATCACCTCCAAGCCTCATGAACTCTTTTTCCTGCAACACTCTTAGCAACCTTGTTTGAACTTCTTCAGGGGTTGAGTCAATTTCATCGAGTAATATTGTCCCTTTGTGGGCAATTTCAAATCGTCCGGCCTTACCTCCTTTCTTAGAGCCGGTAAAGGCGCCTTCTTCGTAGCCAAAGAGTTCACTTTCTAGAAGATGGGCAGGAAGGGCGGCACAGTTCAATGATACAAATGGCTGTTTAGCCCTTCTGCTTAACCGGTGAACACCATGGGCAAAAATTTCCTTACCGGTACCGGTCTCTCCCATGATTAAAACGGTTGAGTCCGTCTCCCCGTACCTGTGCGCCAGCTCAACAACCTCTTTCATTTCAGCGCTTTCATGGATCAGATTGTCGAGCTGGTATTTGGCAATATGCCCTTTTGATAATGACCGGCGGACGACCTGCTCGGAACGCATGACATTACCTATATCGCGCAGCGTTGTAACGCCGCCGATGCAATGGTCATCTAAAATAATGGGCTGACAGTTGAACACAAACCGCTTCCGGTTGATCTGTGTAAGGCGGTCGTAAACGGCACGATGGTTATAGAGAACATCCTCAGTTGGAAACTTATCGATAAACTGCGCTACAGGGCTGTTAACAATTTCCTCCTCACTGATGTTGAATATCGAAGCTGCTCGAGCATTAACTGCACTAATGTTTCCCTGTTCATCAAGTGCGATTAATCCATCTGAAGTTGCATCAATAATCGAACGGTATCGCTGGGTTGTAGCCTTTTGCTCACGGGTAGCAAGGATGAGTGACCGGGCGTCTTCTATCGTTGCTGCAACATCCTCATACGAGGTCTGGATCTCAGCAAATTGTAATCCTATTTTTTTTGCTACCCTTTTGGTGACCCCGCCTCCGATAACTACCTCGCAGCCATCATCTTTACTTTCCAGGATGACCTTTTTGTGAGTCTGTTTGTTTTCGTATATTTTCTGGATCAGTTCGATGTCGAGCAGCTCTTCAACTATTTGTATTCCTTCAAGCTTCTGCCGAAAAACAGGTAAAAGAACCTTGCTACCTTTTCGGGCAGCCTCTTTTAAGCTTGAAATGATATCAAATGATCTGTGGGGAAAAGAGATTGCCGGAACATGAAGATTTTCCCGCAACATGTAAGCGGTTCCCCGGCGGCTGATGATAACCTCCACACCTTGTCGTACCATATCTAATGCTACTGGAAGGGCATCATTAAGGCCTGCTGTTTGAAGGGTAAATTCATCATTGCTTCTTTTGGCAAACGCTTCAACGTTTTTGATTAATGATGGGCTGGTAGCAAAAATACCAATCTGCATTTTTTGTTTCATATCATCCCCTGTTAAAGTTTCATGAAACGAATTGTTTCATGAAAGGGTCATTTTGTCAATGGTGTCATCTGAATAGCTTTTAAATTACAAATTCGTGGTAACAGGCCATCCTGTTGAGAGGCGGGTTGCAGCAAAAGTTCAACCCAACACGAGCTGTTGTCAGTTTGTCTTACCAGCCCTGGTTCAAGGATTACGCAGTAGGTCTATTTCCAACCATTTCTCTCCCTTGAAGAACATTGAAATTTAAACCCCTGATTTTTGAAATACGCCAGCCAAACTGACAATCTTTGTTATTATCCAGGTGGAGAATCATTGTGAAACAGGTATGAGCACTTATAAGTAACTTGTCTTTTTCAGCTATTCACTTTCGGAACAGATTATGCAGCTCATAGCTTGTTCTATTGTTCGGTTTTTTTGCTGATGTATCATGCCGGCTACTGTAGAGTAGTGCCGAAAAAGGAGTTTGGAAAGTTGCCATAACACTCACCCGGTTATTGTTGGACGACAAAATGATGTTGGAGGTAGGAAGATGAATGTTCCCTTAGTAAATCTTGTAATCTATTTGATTGTCGGTCTCGCTGGTGGAGTGCTTGGCCTTTACAGCAGACTTCCGGCCGGTACTCTGCTGGGAGCGGTTGTGGCCGTTGTCACTTTTAAATATTTTATCGGGGTCAGCTGGGCAACACCAAAAGCATTTGGTTTTATTTGCCAGGTTGGCCTGGGTGTGCTCATTGCTTTGAGTTACGCTCCGGGAATGTTCAAACAGCTTGGCAATCTTTTTCTACCTATGGTTGTTTCAACAGCTATTCTGTTGTTTTGTGGGATTGTGATATCGTTTGCACTGGCAAAATTAGGATACTTAGACTTGCCGACTGCCTATCTGGCAACCAATCCTGGTGGCATGAGCGCCTTGATTCCAGTGGCGGTTGACATGAAGATCAACTCGACTCTTGTTGCATCTTTTCATTTCTTTCGTGTATTTCTGATCGTCCTTACTGCTCCTGTGATTTTCAAAATCATTCAGATCATACAGGAAAGGTTTTCAGGCCTCTAAAAAGAGTCACACTTGAGACGTATTCCGGTAAGCATCACCAGCCGGAGATCCGGAGAGCCTGAAACCTTCGATGATCCTTACCCATCTTCGCTTTTGCTCACTCATAACAGCAGGCAGAAAAATACTCTGTAGCAAACTTGACAAACCGATGTGTCCGCTTTACTCTTAAATAAGATTAATTCTTAATGGTATTTGTAGGCATGGACCCAAAATTAACAGAACAGCAGATAGAACGTTTCAGGCAAGTCTGTAATGATGCCGGTATGAAGTTGACTCACCAGCGGCTGGAGATATTCAAGGAACTGCTGGAGGCCAAAGATCATCCGTCGGCTGAAAGAGTACACAAGCGTCTACAGGTTCGGATGCCTTCGCTTGCCATTGATACTGTGTACCGGACGTTGTCGACTTTTAACGAGCTTGGTTTGATAAAGAAGCTCCATATCTCAAATGATCGGACCTTGTTTGACCCTAATACGGAGCAGCACCACCATTTTGTCTGCAGCCGCTGCAAGAAAGTGGATGATATCTATTGGCCTGATTTTGACCAAACAGCCCTGCCTGCCGGCTTATCCGGCATTGGTTCAATCCAGTCCCGCCATCTTGAACTGCATGGTGTTTGCAGTGAATGTATGGAAAAAGAAGAGTAATTTTTTTTGGTCTAATGATAAGAAGTAATCTTATATAGGAATCTGAAGATATTAAGTTTTAATAGTAAATTGTGTTGAGTGAAAGATAATTACAGGAGGAAACTAAATGAGCGAAGAAAGCAAATGTCCGGTAACAGGTAAATCTGCCAAGCCCATTTCGGGAAGTGGAACATCAAATAAGGATTGGTGGCCGAATCAGTTGAATCTAAATATTCTCCACCAGCATTCAGCAAAGTCCAACCCGATGGACCAGGAGTTCAACTACGCCGATGAGTTTAAAAAACTGGATCTTGAGGCTGTAAAAGAAGATCTTTATGCCTTGATGACCGATTCACAGGACTGGTGGCCCGCCGATTGGGGACATTATGGAGGGCTCTTTATCAGGATGGCCTGGCACAGTGCTGGTACGTATCGTATGGGTGATGGCCGTGGCGGAGCCGGCTCGGGAAATCAACGTTTTGCGCCGCTTAACAGCTGGCCGGATAATGCCAATCTCGACAAGGCACGTCGGCTGCTTTGGCCTATCAAACAGAAATACGGCAGCAAGATATCCTGGGCAGATCTCATGATTCTTGCCGGTAACTGCGCACTTGAGTCCATGGGCTTTAAAACCTTTGGTTTTGGAGGTGGACGTGAGGATATCTGGGAGCCGGAAGAGGATACCTATTGGGGTACCGAGGACGAGTGGTTCGGTGAAGAACGCTACTCCGGTGAAAGGGATCTTGAGAACCCGCTCGCTGCCGTGCAGATGGGTCTTATTTATGTAAACCCGGAGGGGCCGAACGGGGAGCCTGATGCAATTGCCTCTGGCCAGGATGTGCGTGAAACCTTTGCACGTATGGCTATGAATGACGAGGAAACTGTTGCATTGGTTGCCGGCGGGCACACATTTGGCAAATGTCACGGCGCGGGTGATGCTGCTCTTGTTGGTCCTGAGCCTGAAGGCGCAGATACTGAAGAACAGGGGCTAGGTTGGACCAGCAGCTATGGCAGCGGCAAGGGAGATGATACAATCACCAGCGGTATCGAAGGTGCCTGGACACCAAATCCGACCCAGTGGGACAATGGCTATTTCGATATGCTGTTCGGCTATGATTGGAATCTGGTCAAAAGTCCGGCCGGTGCCTACCAGTGGGTTCCTGTCAGCCCGGATGAAAAGGATCTTGCTCCAGCAGCTCATGATCCGGCAAAAAAGGTTACAACAATTATGACTACGGCCGATCTCTCTTTAAGAATGGATCCGATTTATAAGCCGATTGCCAAAAGATTCCACGAAAATCCACAGGAGTTTGCCGATGCATTTGCCTGGGCCTGGTTTAAGCTGACTCATCGTGATATGGGCCCACGCACTCGTTATCTCGGCCCGGAAGTGCCTTCGGAGGAACTGGTCTGGCAAGATCCGGTTCCCCCAGTGGATCATAGGCTGATCGAAGAGAATGATATCCAAGACATCAAATCCATGATTCTTGCCTCTGGGCTATCGGTTTCACAACTGGTTTCCACCGCCTGGGCATCGGCATCCACTTTCAGGGGTTCAGATAAGCGCGGTGGTGCCAATGGAGCTCGTATTCGTCTTGCACCGCAGAAGGATTGGGATGTCAATCAGCCTGAGCAACTTGAGACTGTGTTGCAGGCCCTTGAGGAAATCCAGCAGGAGTTCAATGATGCGCAGTCCGGCGGTAAGAAAGTGTCGCTTGCCGATTTGATTGTCCTGGGAGGATGTACAGCTATCGAACAGGCCGCGAAGAATGCGGGACAGGAGGTGAGTGTTCCCTTCACACCGGGTAGAACGGATGCATCCCAGGAACAAACTGACGTGGTGTCATTTCACGTGCTCAGACCGGCTGCGGATGGGTTTCGGAATTACCAGAAGAAAAAGTATAGTGTATCAGTTGAAGAGATGCTGGTTGATCGCTCTCAACTGTTGACCCTGACCGCCCCGGAGATGACAGTTCTTGTTGGTGGGATGCGGGTCTTGAATACCAACGTTGGACAATCACAACATGGTGTTTTTACCAGGCGACCCGAAACTCTGAGTAATGATTTCTTTATCAACCTGCTTGATATGAGCATAGCGTGGAAACCACGTTCAGCAGATGAAGACATCTTTGAAGGACGTGATCGTGCAACAGGTGAGCTCAAGTGGACCGGCACCCGGGTGGATCTGGTTTTTGGTTCCAACTCTCAATTGCGCGCCTTGGCGGAGGTCTATGGATGTGAGGGGTCCCAGGAGAAGTTTGTGGGAGATTTTGTAGCGGCGTGGGATAAGGTGATGAGTCTTGATCGTTTTGATATACGTTAAGGGCTATGACCAGGCTTGAATATTTATAAAATTGAATAAAAGGAATCAATAAAAGTGTCTTGTGGACTGGATGATCATAATGATACAATCTGAGAACATATACTCATAACAATATAAGGAGAACAACAACATGGCTTCATTAAAAGGAACCCAAACAGAAAAGAACATTTTAACAGCTTTTTGCGGTGAGTCACAGGCTCGCAACAAATACACCTATTTTGCTTCTCAGGCCAAAAAAGAAGGCTATGTGCAGATTCAGCATATTTTCCAGGAGACCGCCGATCAAGAGAAAGAGCATGCCAAGCGACTGTTTAAAATGCTTGAAGGCGGCGAAGTTGAAATAACCGGGACATTCCCGGCCGGTGTGATCGGCACCACCATGGAGAACCTGGAGGAGGCTGCAGGTGGTGAGAACTATGAGTACACCGTAATGTACCCAGAGTTTGCAGCCACTGCCCGCGAGGAAGGGTTTCAGGAAATCGCCATCATCTTTGAAGCGATTGCCAACGCTGAAAAACAGCATGAAAAAAGATATCTGGACCTGATGAATAATATTAAAGACGGCAAGGTCTTTGAACGTGATGAAAAGGTTACATGGCGGTGCCGTAATTGCGGCTATCTGCACTCGGGCACCAAGGCACCAGAAAAATGCCCGGCCTGTGATCATGCCAAGGCGCATTTCGAGCTGTTGGGTGAGAACTGGTAATTGAAGTCTGTGTATACATTCAGCTAGGAGAGATATAATGAAGAAGTGGGAATGTACAGTTTGCGGTTATATTCATACTGGAGCAGAACCGCCTGATGAATGCCCGGTCTGTAAAGCTTCAAAGGATAAATTTGTTGAGATACCAGCAGAAAATGAAAAGAGTGACGTAAAAAAAGAGGAAAACACAGTTCCTGAAAAAGCATCTCAGGGTTTTCTCTCTCAGCTGGTCATGAAAAACCATTTGCATCCGATCAGCGTCCACAGCCCCAATGGTATCGTTCCAATGGCTGTTGTTTTCTTGTTGCTGGCTATTGGCTTTGATAGCCAAACACTGGCGAGCGCAGCCTATTTCAGCCTGATCTTTGTCCTTCTGGCGATGCCGCCTGTACTGATCAGTGGTTATATTACCTGGGTGAACAAGTATTCGGGCGCAAAAACCGCTCTTTTCAAAACCAAGATAGCTGCCAGTCGTGTGGCCATCACTATACTGTTAATTCTCGTTGTCTGGAAAACCATGCAGCCCGATGTGCTCAGTTCTGCATCATTGGGACGTTGGCTGTTCATGTTTTTGGCTCTGGTTTTACTTGCAGCAGTGGGATTAGCCGGCCACCTGGGTGGAAAACTGGTTTTTGGAGTGAAAGAATAAACAGGCGCTAGGCGAGTTGGGCTTACAGTTAAGTACTCTCAACCCGTCTAGCTCCAAAACCATTATCTAGAGGAAAAATCATGCCATCAACAACTGAGAATCTAATGCATGCGTTTGCCGGTGAGAGTCAGGCGAATCAGAAATACAGGGCTTTTGCCAAGAAGGCGGAACGGGAAGGGTTTGCCAATATTGCCAAACTGTTTCGTACTACGGCAGAGGCGGAACGGATCCATGCTGAAGGGCATCTGAAAGCCCTTGAGAAAATCGGTTCCACAGCCGATAATCTACAGGAAGCGATCGATGGTGAGACCCATGAGTTCACAGATATGTACCCGCCAATGGTAGACCAGGCAGTGGAGGAAGGACATAAGGCAAAGACTATGTTTCGGTTTGCCGTTGCCGCCGAAGCTGTTCATGCCGAACTGTACAATAAAGCGCTTGAGGCGGTTAAAGAGGGAAAGGATCTTGCCGAGGTGAATTTTTACCTCTGCCCTGTCTGTGGCCACATTGAGTTTGGAAAGCCGCCGGAGCGCTGCCCGATATGTGGAGCAAAAGAGAAAGTTTTCACGCAGGTTGCCTAAACCCTCGCAAAACAGGAGGTGGGGATAACTCCGTCCAAATGTTGTCCTGGAAGGTAAACACTTACGCCTGGACCTGATCAGCTCAGAAAGGTGCGGCCGGTCTGGAAAACTGACACAGTATTTAAGTCAATTACAAGAGTGTTGCCTGGTGAACCGATAAAAGCTGGAACAGAGGATATTGTTCCAGCTTTTTATTTAAGTACACTCAGTGATATGGTCAGGCCTGCTGTTACCATCAATCATTAAGGCCCAGGGGTGCGCCGAAAAGTGGAAGATGAGCCTGAATCCCAATGAACCTTTACCCTGCAGCCATCATCAAATGTTCACACAAAGCTGGTGTTAATTCCCCGCCCAGACGTATGAGAGTCCTCCAGGTCGATCGTAACCATGGGTATCAGCCAATTTTGACTTTTCATATGTGTACTATTAACACCCTTCAGACATTTGCTGTTTCATTTCAAATAAATAGCCAGCTGTTCCTGCCGGTTTTCTCTGATAACGATACGATCAATTTGAAAAGCAAACGACTTATTTGCAATAAGTTGCATAGAAATGGGGTGCAATCCTTGATTATGCAGTGACAAGAGCATAAAATTCAACTAAGGCATGTGACACTTTTGGACCAGGTAAATACTCAATGACGTATTAACGGGCAGGTATTTTATGGAGTGGCTGGAGAAATATGAAGTAGGCCATGAGAAGATCGATTTGGAGCATCGCATTTTCTTTGAACTCGTCCAAACGATTGGAAAAGCGGCAGAGCAAGGGGCGTCCAAAGATAAAATCAGAAGGCTGATTGCCGAAACAGGAAAGTATACGGAATTTCATTTTCTCAGCGAAGAAAACTTGATGATTGATGTGGGATACCCGGAATTCAGTAGACACAAGGCCCATCATGAAGATCTCCTGAAAAAGCTGCAGATTAACGTCGTTCACTTTGAATCCGGAAAGAGTGATGTATCTGAGCTGGTGAAGTTTTTAAACAAATGGTTTTTCGAGCACACAATCAATGAGGATTCAGAATTATCAAAATATTTAAATAACGTATCTTGAAGGAATAACGTAGTTTACCCATCTTATAGAGGTTTCAGCATTGAATAAAAATGAGCTGAACGCAATCAATGCAGCAATTGAAATTGCTACAGACCTCATCATGCTTACCGACCTGGAGACAAACAGGATTCTGGCTGTCAATCAGGCCGCGACAAATAGTATCGGTTATAAAAAAAACGAACTTATTGGCCGGTCCTGTCAAGAAATCATCTCAATATCAGATTGCCCAAACTGGACAAATTTTATTCAAAAGGTATCACAGGAAGAAATCATAACCTGTGAAGGCAGTATCAGTGCTTCTGGTGGATACACTATCCCTGTCGAAATCAGGGCCAGTTCCCGTACAATTAATACGAAGAGTTATGTCATCATCTTGGCACGGGATATCACTGAGAGAAAGGAGAGTGAGAGGCTGCTGCAAGAGAGTGAAGAACGGTACCAGAAGAGTCTTGATTTTGCGAATATAGGCACCTGGGATTGGACGATTGCAACGGGACATCTTCTCTGGTCGGAAAAGATTGCCTCTTTATTTGGCTACAATGAAGGGGCCCTGGAAACATCGTATGAAAATTTCCTTTCTGCGGTTCATCCCGATGACAGAGATAGAGTCGTAAAGGCAATTGAGGATTGTATTGAAAAGGGCGCTGTTTACGATATCGAACACCGAGTGGTATGGCCCGATACCACTATTCACTGGTTAAGAGAACGTGGTGATGTGACACGGGATGCGGCGGGAAATGCTTTGCATATGCTGGGTGTTGTCCAAGATATCACCGAACAGAAAAATCTCTTAAGAGAACAAGACTATTCCAAAAAAATATTGGAGGAGCAGACAAAAAATCTGGCGAATATTGCCGAAGAACTGGAAGCATCCAGGGAAAAAGCGGATGCAGCCAATAGAGCAAAGTCAGCATTTCTGGCAATTACCAGTCACGAAATTCGCACGCCACTCAATGCCATCATTGGCATGTCCTATTTGGCATTGCAAACAGAGCTGGACAACAAGCAACGAAATTACATACATAAAGTTCATTTCTCCGCTGAAAGCCTCCTGGGTATAATCAATGATATCCTCGACTATTCCAAGATCGAAGCTGGTAAGCTGAAAATTGAAAATATCGATTTTGACCTCATAGACGTGCTCACCAATCTGGCAACTCTCGTTGGTCAAAAGGCCAATCAAAAGGGTGTGGAGCTATTTTTTGATATTGCTTCTGATGTTCCTGACAGGCTTGTTGGAGATCCTTTGCGGTTGGGGCAGATCCTGGTGAATCTTTGCGCGAACGCGGTAAAGTTCACTGAAAAGGGTGGTGAAATTCTTGTCAAGGTAGAAGTTGATAAAGAGCAAAGGAAAAGCAATACCTTGGTATTGCATTTTTCGGTACGAGATACGGGTATTGGTATTACAAAAGAACAGCAGGCCAATTTGTTCCAATCGTTTAACCAGGCGGATACTTCCACAACCAGGAAATATGGAGGTACTGGGCTTGGACTGGTCATTACCAGGACACTGGTTGAAATGATGGATGGTGAGATCTGGTTGGAAAGTCAACCGGGTATCGGCAGCATTTTTTATTTCAAGGCAAGTTTTGGGAAGGGGCAGGGGAGCTCTCAAAAACAGGTTGTCCCGGCTGATCTTTCCTTACTTAAAGTGCTTGTTGTTGATGAGCATGCCATTGGTCGGAAGACATTATTGAAAATGTTTTTAAAGCTTGGCTTTAAAGCGGATAAAGCGGGTTCATGGAAGAGCGCCATCAACCAGATAGAAAAAGCTGACAGCGAAAAAGCACCCTATGACATGGTTTTTGTGGATTGGAAAATGTCGACAGCAGATGATGTCGACAAAATAGTGAACATTCAGAATAATGATCAACTTAGCTCTATTCCGAAGGTGATTATGATCACCATCTATGGCAGAGAAAAGACAAAGCAGTTGGTCAATAACTTGAATATATCAGCCATAGTAACAAAACCGGTTCTATCGACAACGCTGTTTGAGAGCATTTTGTATGCGACAAGGTATAAAAGCTTAGAAGAGAATCCACTCCCCAAAAGTCAGGAATTGCTGGAGGAGTCCATTGCCAAGTTGCAGGGAGCAAGGATACTGCTGGCTGAAGATAATGAAATCAATCAGGAAATAGTCGAGGAATTGCTGGTTAACAACGGTCTTGAAGTGGTGGTTGTGAACAATGGCCAGGAGGCCTTGGAAATTTTAACACGAGAAAACTTTGACGGTGTGTTAATGGATTGTCATATGCCGGTTATGGATGGCGGTACTGCAACAAAGAAGATTCGTGAACAGCCGCAGCACCAGGCATTGCCTATTATTGCCATAACGGCCAATGTCATGGTGGGAGACAAGCAGAATATACTTGAAGTGGGTATGAATGATCATATTGCCAAGCCGATCAACGTTGATACAATGTTTGAAACCATGGCAAAATGGATAACACCAAGTAAACCGAATGTGGATATTAAAAAATCCCTAAAAAAGGAGTTTACAGAGATGAGCCAAGAGTTTCCAGCACTTCCAGGAATAGATACTAAGGCGGGATTGGCTGTAACACAAGGGAATCAGCAGTTGTTTTCCAAGTTATTGCGCAGATTCCGTGACTCCATGCAAGATTTTGAGCAACAGTTCCGTAGTGCTCAGGCTGACGATGATCCGGAGGCCGCAACACGGCTTGCGCACTCTCTCAAAGGTGTTGCCGGAAATGTTGGGGCAAAGGATGTCCAGAAGATGGCTCAATTGCTTGAGAGGGCCTGCAAAGAGGGTGGGGACAATGTTGAAGAGATGCTGTCTGCAGTTACCCGTAAACTACAGCCGGTACTTGAAGGTCTTAAAACACTTGAATCTCCATCGGCTGACAGTGCTGTTACCGAGTCGACAGATTTTGATAAAGCAGCTGTGGAGCCACTGTTACGAGAATTGTATGATCTGGTTAAGGAGAACAACATAGCGGCTGGTGAAGTTGTTGGAAAGCTTAAATCGTATTTGAATAATACAAAATATGCTGAATTGATAAACAACGTTTCCAATGCTATTGAGGAATATGACTTTGATAATGGTTTGGAGAACTTGAAAACGTTGGCAAATAAACTTGGTGTTGAGCTGTAATTGTCGTATGACACCGTTTATTGTGAACTTCTTATTTATTTGGGAGTAAAATATGGCTGAGCAGGCTGAAAAAGCAAAAATTCTTGTTGTGGATGATATGCCGGACAATATTACCGTGATGGTGAGTGTTTTACAGCCCGATTACGATATCAGCGTCGCCCTTGATGGTGAAAAGGCAATAAAACTTGCCGGGAGTGACCCGAAACCGGATATGATCCTCCTGGATATTATGATGCCGGGCATGAACGGTTTTGAGGTCTGTGAACAGCTCAAATCAGATCCTGCCACTTCCGGTATCCCGGTAATCTTTATCACAGCAAAAGATGAAGTTTCCGATGAAAAAAAAGGTTTTGAATTGGGTGCAGTCGATTATATCACCAAACCGATCAGTCCTCCCATCCTGCAGGCCAGGGTGCGCACACAGCTGGCACTTTCCGATCAAAAACGTGAATTGACAAAACAGGTTAAAAAGAAAACCAATGAGCTGAATCATACTCGGCTGCAGATCATCAGGCACTTGGGCCGAGCGGCTGAATATAAGGACAACGAAACGGGTCTGCATGTTATCCGGATGAGCCATTATTCAAAACTGATAGCCCAGGCTTATGGTGGTAATGAGGCCTGGATCGAACTGGTATTCAACGCTGCCCCCATGCACGACGTCGGCAAGATCGGTATTCCTGATCACGTACTTCTCAAGCCTGGAAAATTGGATAAAGATGAATGGGATTTAATGAAAAAACATACCGATTTTGGTGCCGAGATCATAGGTGATGATCCCAATACTTTATTGAAGATGTCACGCCAAATCGCACTGACTCATCATGAGAGATGGGATGGAGGTGGTTATCCCAAGGGTCTAGCGGAAGATAAGATTCCGCTGGAAGGCCGGATTGTGGCTATTGCAGATGTATTTGATGCGTTGACTTCGGAGCGTCCCTACAAAAAAGCTTGGCCTGTTGAGGATGCCGTTGACTTGATAGAGAAAAATAGAGCGACTCAATTTGATCCTGAGCTTGTTGCCTTATTCCTTGATCTTTTACCGGAGGTTCTGAAGATCAAAGAGGAATATGGTGAAACATCGAGTCGGACTCTGAAATAAGGAGAGGGCCAAGCATTGCAGAAATAGTGAGACCGCAGAAATATCAGTGTCAATGATAGTGGGCTGATACAGTTCAGTCGAAGGTCATTACTGGTAAAATAGATATATTAGGATAAGGGAGCTTATATGAAGAACTTCATCATTCTATGCATATCAATTGTGTTCGTGGTCTTTCCCTTTAAGGAAGAAAGCAAATCGACCGAGTTGCATATCGGATTCAGTGAAGATGCCATTACCCTTGATCCGGCTAATCATCGTCGGCGAGAAACGGAAACCATCATCCGAAATATATATGACGGCTTGTTGACCAGGACTCCACGAATGCTTGTAATCCCGCAATTGGCTGAGAGTTGGAAACAGTTAGACCCTGTGACCTATGAATTCACAATACATCGGGATGTTCAATTTCATAATGGAGATATTCTCACTGTTGATGATATTAAGTTTACCTTTGAGCGATTGACAAAAAAGAAAGCAATGGAGGGCAAGACAAGCCCACGAAAAAATTTACTCCCGGATATTAAGACCATTGAGATTGTCGATTCACGGACAATTCGATTTGTTTTAAGAACAGCCTGGCCTCAGCTACCGTCAATGCTGCCGCTCCAGGAGATAGTCAGCCGCTCTTTTATCGAGGCGAACCGTTCATCTGACCTGAACAAGATGGCCAATGGTACCGGCCCTTTCAAACTGGTTGAATGGCGCAAGGGTCAATTTATAACCATGCAGCGGTTTGATGAATATTACGGCGGCTCGACCTCCCTGCCGCCTGTTTCAAGGGCCTGCGTGGAGCGGATAAAATTCCATATCATGCCGGATAATGCAGTGCGGGTTGCTGCTCTGTTGGAGGGTGAAGTTCATATTATTAATAAATTACCGGCAGATAGCATAGAAAAAGTAATTCAGAGCAACAAGGCAATTGTCATGAAAACTCCGGGGACGAGAACCTATTTTGTTGCTCTTAATGTGGCTAAACCTCCATTTAATGATATCAAAGTCCGTAAAGCCCTCAACCACGCCCTCAACCGAAAAAAGCTCATCCAAAAACATTATCAAGGTGGAGCTAACCCTGTAAATGGTGTTCTCAGCCCGTTTGCATTTGGTCACAATAAAGATTTGCCAGCTTACGATTATGATCCAAGCAGAAGTCGTGATCTTTTGGCTACCTCATCATTTGACTTTAAACGGACACTCATATTGGAAACAGTTGAAAGTGTGCGTGGACTGGCTGAGGATATCGCAAATATGCTCAATAAGATTGGTGTAAAAACATCGGTTAAGTTGATTATGCCAGAAGAGATCAAACGAAATTGGGTTGGGAATAACAGTAACAGAGGTGATATGTTGTTGAGTTCATGGGGGAACAGTTCTTTAGACCCGATTGGAATATTTACACCGACTCTCCGTAGTGGAGGACGTGGAAACTCAAGTGGGTATTCTAACGCAGAAGTTGATGCTTTGTTGGATGCTGCCGCGGAGGAGATCGAACAGCCCAGACGAGCTAGGCTTTATATGCAAGCCGAAGCACTAATCAATAGAGATACCCCATGGATATTTTTGTGGGTTCCCGAAGACCTGTATGGTGTCTCTAAACGTGTCACAAGATGGCAGCCAAGTCCTGATGGGCGTATTAATCTTCACGATGTTTGTATTAATCAACCATAATCTGTAATGAATACGGAAAAAGATACCAGCGATACTCTTGAGACCAGACGTAAACGAATGCAGATATCCATCTTTCTCCGTTTTTTTGTCCCTGTTTTTTTTCTTTTCACTGTCGTTTGTTCACTGGTTTTATGGGTCTATATCCATGGTGAAAAGAACAGATTTGAACTCCGTGAACATTCGATTCTGAATATGACTGCATCGGCAATGGTTCAGGACTTTTCCACAGTTATTTCCGACTTGCTCTATCTGCGAGATAGCTTGGCTTTAAACCGTTACATCAATCATACAGACATATGGGCCTTACGTGACCTTAAAGAAGAGATACACTCATTCGGTGTGGCAAAGCAGTACTATTATCAGATCCGCTATATCGATAAATCCGGTCATGAAATCATTAAAATAAAGCAAGGGGACACTCATATAAAAATTGTTGACGACAGTCGACTGCAGGATAAGAGTTCAAGGTACTATTTTAAAAATACTATTCGGCTGAAAAAAGGTGAAATATTCTTATCATCCCTCGATTTCAATATGGAAAGAGGTGTAATTGAAAAGCCGATCAAGCAGGTGCTCCGCTTCGCAACACCGGTGTTTGATGATCTGGGTAGGCAACGTGGTTTTATTATTGTTAACTATCGCGCCTCCAAGATGCTTATTGCGGCAGCTGAGAAGTTTATGGCAAGTACAGGAAAAGCTCATATTCTAGATGAAGATGGTCAATATTTAATCTCACCCGAATCTCCAGAATACAAGAATATTTTCATTAAACAGCATATGCATGGTGATTCTTTTGCTGCTGACAAACCAATCGTCTGGGAGCAGATAAAAAGGCAGAAGCAAGGAAGTTTTACTGAAGGATCATATACTTATATGATTCACACCATTAATCCTATTGATAATTACAATTCGCAACGAAAAAGTAGAGGTAAGATTCATGGTGAGAGAGTAGAAAGAGATATCAGCAAAGAGTATCAATGGATACTGGTTACTGAAGTACCATCAGCATATCTACCCTTTATACCTTCCAAATTGAAAAAAACGACTCTGTTTTTCTATTCTTTTTCTGTTTTTATTATGGCTGTTATCATCTGGTTCAGCGTGCGAGCACGTTCAATGAGAGCGATTTCTGAACAGAAGCTGAATATGGCGGAAAGACGATTGGTCAGCCAGACAGAATGTTTACAGGCCATGCTGGAGTCTATTGATCAGGGATTCGCTGTCTGGAGCGCTGAAAATGCTCTTGTTCTCTGGAATAACAGATGGCTTGATTTCTGGCATGGTTTGACGGAAATCAAAGGCGGTATGAAAAAAAGTGAATTTCTGCAAAAATGTATCAGCAACGACTCTGATAGCGAAGGGAGTGTGGTTAATTTTTCAAAACCACAATTGCAGCTTATACATTATATGGAAAATGATTCGGAGGAGGAGCTATACCTGGAAAATGGAACGTGTATTAATATTCACAATTATCCAATGCCGGATGGCAGCACAGCTTCCGTTTACACGGATATTACTGAATTGAAAAGAAAAGAGTCCGAGCTCATTACAGCCAGGCAACAGGCGGAATCAGCAAGTAAGGCCAAATCTGAATTTCTGGCCAACATGAGCCATGAAATTCGTACCCCGATGAACGGCATTATCGGTATGACACATCTGGCCTTACAAACCAAACTGAACAATAAGCAGAAAGGCTATATTGAAAAAGCCCATTTGTCGGCTGAGAATCTGCTCGGTATTCTCAATGATATCCTGGACTTTTCTAAGATTGAGGCAGGTAAGCTGGCTGTTGAAGAGATCGATTTTCATTTAAAAGAAGTGATCGACAATATGGTTAATCTGCTGAAACTCAAGGCCGAGGAAAAGGGTATCCACCTTTTAATCCAAATCGATCCTGATGTTCCCAAAACCCTTATTGGTGATCCTTTGAGGTTGAGCCAGGTATTAATTAATCTGGGCGGAAACGCCATGAAATTCAGTGACGAAGGTGACAAGGTATCGCTAAGGATTGGACTGGACTCGGAAAATGATAAAGAGGCTGTATTGCGGTTTACCGTGCAGGACACCGGAATAGGCATGTCCGCTGATCAGGTAGAAAAATTATTCCAACCTTTTTCCCAGGCTGACAGTTCCACAACTCGTAAGTATGGTGGAACCGGTCTGGGTCTGATTATTTCTCAAAAGATTGTTCAGAAGATGAATGGGAATATCAGAGTGGAGAGTGAACAGGGGGTTGGCTCCACGTTCATCTTTACGGTTCAGCTGAAAAAACAGCAGGGTGACTCCTCCAAGCCTTCTGTTTCAGAAAACCAAGAGAAAGAGGAAATGGAAAATTCAACTGATCATTTGCATGGTGCCAGAATTTTACTGGTTGAAGACAACGAGATCAACCAGGAGCTTGTCCAGGAACTTCTCACGATAAATGGAATTCAGGTGAAGACGGCCAGTAATGGCCGCGAAGCGTTGGACATGTTGGCAGAAGAAGCCTTTGATGGTGTCTTGATGGATTGCCAGATGCCGGTGATGGATGGCTATGAGGCGACTTTGCGTATTCGTGAACAGGAACGATTTAAGGATTTACCTGTTCTTGCCATGACAGCCAATGTAATGAAGGGAGATAAAGAAAAAGTCTTAGAGGTTGGCATGAATGATCATATTGCTAAACCGATCAATCCCCATGACATGTTTACAACCATGGACAAGTGGATCAAGCCCAAAAAGGAGTAACGATAAGGACTTTCATGACCTGTTGTAGCTGGTCAATTGTTCAAGACTAATGTTTGGGTGCTTATTCTATGGAAGAATCGAGGTCGATTCCAATGTCATCCATCAATGCTATTAACGCCTTCACTCCTTCTTCAAAATCATACTCATCAATCGACCGCTTTATTCTTTCAAGTTGAGATGTATGTTCTGTGTTGCCTATCAATGGCGAAAGTTGCTCAATAGTGTCAATTGCATTGATGTTATAGCTTAACATCAGCTCGTGCAGCTTTCTCAATATGGGTTCAATTGCCTCCATGTCAAGGGGGTCTGGCTCCCTGTCAGCAGAAATGGTCCCGAGTTCTTCAAGCCCTGATAAAACAGGAAGGAGATCAGCCATAAGGTTACCAAGTTGCTGTTCAATGTCGTCTGCACCTTCTTTACAGCCCTGTTCGAGTTTTTCGGCAACCTTTTCAACAGTCACTATACCAAGATTTCCGGCAGATCCTTTAAGAGTATGAGCGATCATGATCGCGGCCTTAAGATCATCTTTTGCCTTTGCGGCAAGGAACTCTTCCTTGAAATTTTTATTGGTTTCATAGAACCGATACAGCAATTTGCGGTATAAAAAAAGATTGTTATGGACTCTCTTTAACCCTGCAGCGGTGTCAATGCCCGGTATCCTGGGAAGTGTTGTGCCGTTTTCAGGTTGTGAGGATACTGCTTCGGCAGGAGGGGTTGACATCTGTGCGGGTGAAATCCATCTCGTTAAGGCACTGAACATCTCGTCAACATTGATTGGCTTGGTAATGTAATCGGTCATTCCTGCTGCAAGAGCCTTTTCCCGGTCACCCTTCATGGCATTAGCGGTCATGGCGATAATTGGCAAGTTTTTAAACCGGGCTTGTGAACGAATTCGGCTCGTGGTCTCGTAACCATCCATGATTGGCATCTGGCAATCCATTAGAACACCATCGAATTCCTGTTGATCCAATACCTCCAAAGCTTCCTTGCCGTTATTGGCGGATTCAGCCTTGATCCTCTTATTTTTCAACAGTTCCAGCACAATCTCTCGATTAATCTCATTGTCTTCCACAACAAGCAACCTGGCATTTTGTAAGTCAGTAACCGGGCTGGTGGGCAATATGTTGGCTTCAGGAATGGTACTTTTGACATCTGAAAGTTTTTCCGGTTGTTTGTTGAGCTGGACAGTGAAGTGAAAAGTGCTGCCAACATTTGCTGTACTGTCCATCCAGATCCTACCGTTCATGCTTTCCACCAGACTTTTGCTGATGGCGAGCCCGAGACCTGTTCCGCCAAATCGACGGCTGGTGGAACTGTCCGCCTGGCTAAATGCCTGAAAGAGCTTGGACTGCTGTTCTTCAGTTATGCCAATACCGGTATCAGTCACCCAGAAATGAAGAGTAGCACTTCGCTCTTCTGTACTCTCAACTTCGCAACCAACTGTGATTTTCCCCTCTTTAGGTGTAAATTTCACGGCATTGTTGCAGAGGTTCAGCAGTACCTGGTTAAGACGCAAGGGATCACCAAACAGAGATGTCGGTACATCAGCTCCAGTTTCTAACGTTAAGGTGATACCCTTTTCCTCACACTTGAGCTGAATAATGTTTTTAACACGATCTATTACATCTTTGACATGAAACATGATGGTCTTAAGTTCCATTTTCCCGGATTCGATCTTTGATAAGTCAAGGATATCATTAAGAATGCCAAGGAGATGCGTGGCGGCCCCATTTATTTTCTCGATATAATTCTGCTGCTTTGGATCGAGTCTGGATTGCAGAGCCAAATAGGACATACCTATGATAGCATTCATAGGAGTGCGAATTTCGTGGCTCATGTTGGCCAGAAAGGTGCTTTTTATCTGGTTCAAACTCTCCGCTTGTTCTTTGGCCAATCTTAATTCTTTTAGGGTCACTTTCAGGTTCTGCTCCGCTGTTCTTCGGGCTAACTGGTTTATATCGTTGATCTTATTGAGCCGATCCGATTGGTTGTGGAGTTGTTCATATTCTTTGACGAGTGTGGCAAAGGCTGCATGAAATTCCCCTGGGTCAAGGTCATCGTTATGCAGGATGTCTTTAGCCCAGGCAATGGTTTTGCTTTCATGGTCAAAAAGATCCGATGTCTCTGGTTTTTTATCAGTGTTCTTCGTCATATGCTTCCTATCACTATTCTTGGGTGCCCACTTGAAAATTCTTTTTTAACTGTATTGGTCTCAGGTTGAATTCTGCAGTCTTAAGATCTTTGCCAAATTTTTCTCCTATCTCTTCCATGCCTCCATGTTCTTTGTCAAAATACCAGTTAACTGTAATTGCTATTCCTCTTTTAGCGGTTTGATCGAGCATGTTAAACAGTTTCATTATTATCTTAGCGCTGCTGTAGTTGAAGTAGATTATTTCAAAGTTAAATTCAACGTTGCCATCGGAGAGTTTTGCCAAATGGTGCTCTAAGGCACGAAGCGGTGGCTCGAAAAAAGCTGTAACGTTCCCAGGAAAGGAATCACCTTGAAGTGTGAAAATATTTTCCTTGAAGTTAAAATCGATCGCTGGTGAGCTTTTTGTTTGTTCAATCTTGATATTATCCATTCATGCTAGTCCTTATGCCTGTTGCCTGGAGATGGCTTGCTGTTCAATATGGGCCGCATGTAACTGTTTACAGTCAAAAATGAAATAGATTGATCGGGTTATCAAACCCTGTGATCGGTTATTCAAAGTGCTTCTTTGCTGATTTATCCGTGAATCCTGAATAACCATTGTTTAGGCCGTCGGCAGTAAATTAAACACTGCGTTTACCAAGTCTTCACTAAATTCTTCACCCAGTTCCTCCATGGTGTCATCATCCTCTTCGAAATACCAGTTTATAATCACACTATTATTTTCAGCACTTTTATCAAGGAGATCGAACAGTCCCATTATAACCCTTGCCGAACTGGAGTTAAAATAGATCAGTTTGAAGTTGAAAGTAATTTCTGTCTGCTTTTGAGATTCCAGGTATTTCTCCAGGGACGCAATGACAGGCCCATAAAGGCTTGAAATATCTTCAGGATAGGATTCTCCAGCGATTAAAAAAGAGTTGTTTACAAAATCGAACTCTATTTCCGGGGAACGCTCAGTACTATCAATTTTTATGTTGTTCATCATTGTGGAGGCTTTTATGAAAATTTGGTAGAGGACGTTTAAATATACGCTTTAATGGCAAAGTAACTATGCCTGGAATCCGCTTCATAAAAATCAAAATCAAACCCCTTGGCCGCCCGGCGGGCAATTTCTACAAAACCAACACCAGCACCCTTACTCCCTTCTGGGGGATCTTTCCTGAGGAGTTTCTTGTAGAGAGTTTTGAGATCTTTTTTGTCAAGACTCTGGATCTCGGTCAAGTTGTTTCTCAATCGTTCCACGTCTCTATTGGGTATCAGGTTGGCACAGGCGACAAAATAACGGTCATCTTTTTGACCAATGGTGAGCACGCCATAACGCAATTCAATGGCTCTTGAATCTGGATCATCACTATCCTGATGGACCTCTGTGGAGTAACGGATGACATTCTGAACCTGTTCCACAAAGAGGGCAAAGACTCCTCGAGCGACTTTCTTCTCAGTTTTCTCCATTATCAGCTTTTTTTTCAAAGTATCGCCGATACCAAACAGTATCTCTTCTGTCATGAAACCACTGTAACAAAAGACAATTCCTTCCTCTGATAACGTCAATCTGAAATCCCACATTTCCCTAGCTATCATCTCAATATCCTTTATTTGTGTTCCCTTTCAACTATATCTTAAATCCAATTACGGACACATCGTCCCTGCGGATTTCTGTTCCCTGATAGTCAGCCAATTCCTGGACAATAGCAGCTTTCTGTTCATCCATTGGCAGATGCTGGATTTTTTCCAAAAGAGACCTGAAACGTTTTTTGCCGAACATGCGACGTCGTGGCCCTCCAATCTGATCGATCAGGCCGTCACTGGTTAAATAGAATGAGGTGATTTCTTTAATGTCTATCGTCTGTGATGTGAATTGAGCATCCAATGGAGTCAAGCGGTAGCCGATTCCGGCTTTATCACCCTTGATCTCTTTGGTTTCACCATCCTGCAGATAAAACAGTGAGAAACGGGCACCTGAGAAGGTCACACGAGATTTATCAGGGTCAATATAGCATAGACCAAGCTCCAGGCCATCATCATGGAGAGTGTCATCTTCTTCCTGTTGTCCAAGCGATAACTGTACATGCTGGTGCATACGATGGAGCAGACAGGCGACATCACCTACGGGGACAACTTCCAGGGCTCGTTCCAACGCTCCTGTTGCGATAAGAGTAACGAATGCACCGGGCACCCCATGACCGGTACAGTCAGCCAGAATAATGAGCTGGCCTCTACCCCAGCTTGGGCACCAGTAGATGTCTCCACCAACTTTGTCCCGTGGTTCCCATATGATGAAGTAATCTGAAAAGACATTCGAAAGTTGATTTTTTGGCGGTAAAATAGAACGCTGGATGTGGGCAGCGTAGTCGATGCTCTCGGTGATAATTTTAAAGGCATTTTTCAGCTTCTCTTCAGCTTTCTTTCGTTCGGTAATATCTGTACGAATGCTGATGTACTCCTCCGGATCTCCATTTTCATCCAGAAACGGAACTATAGTTGCCGCCATCCAGAAAGTGGTGCCGCTTTTAGTAAGATTCTGGACTTCACCGTGCCATACGTTCCCGCGGGTAATGGTACTCCACATACTCTTCCAAATCCAGGCAGGATTCTTGTCTGATTTGAGTATTCGGTGGTTATGGCCCAGCAGCTCCTCACGAGAATATTCGCTCGTTTCACAAAATTTGTCATTGGCGTAAATGATTTCACCCGATGGGTTGGTGGCACTGACAATCGCGTGCTGGTCCAGGGCGAATTTCTGAAAACTGAGCTCTCGCATGAGTCTTTTCTGTTTGTCCATTATCTCTCGACGTTCCAGGAACATATTAATACCGAAAAGAGAGAGCAGAAAGGCTATAATCGCAACTGTTGAGCTGATAATTTGTTGAAGGTGAAAGGCCTCTATTTTAGGAGTAACATCCCACCAAATAAAAATACCACCGATTGTATCCAGCTCCGGGTTTCGCGTTCCGCGGTAATCACGCAGGGCAAAATAGGTGACGGCTACAGTCTTTTCCCCAAGCTCTATCAAGCTGGTTTTCTGGCCTGTCTCAGGAACCTTAAGCCCTTCAGTATTCAGGATTGTGACAATTTCTTCGCTGGTCGTCGCTTCAATAAAGCAATTACATTTCGTTTGCCTCCGAACGAATTTTTTTTCAATTGAGCCGGGCCACATGTTGAGTTTAATGTGTGATTCCTTCAGGGCAATGGAAATATCAGAATGAAGATGCTTTTTTAACAATTCAATGATGTTCTTGAATGAAGTGCCTGCTTCCAATGCGCCAACATGGACAGGTTGGTCACTGCCTTCCACGTCGGCAAACATTGGAACCACTCCACGCAGGCCGGAATATATTCGCCCGGTTTCAAAGCCTACACGGGGTGTCAACTCTTTATTGGTGTCGACAATGGTGTAACGGACTGTGTCCATCCGATCACCAAACTTGTTGAGTTTGTGGAGCCGCAGAAAGCTTGTGGAGCCGGGTCCCAAGTGAAAATGGAGTTGCCTGGCATAAAATCGTCCCTGGATGGCAGCCCAACTGCTTTGAAGCCGGTTTATCATCTTATCGCGGACATCGAGAACAGCAGGGGCAAAAAAGTCACCACTGGCTTTATCGACCTCAAGTTTACCTTGTCTGAAGAGTTGTTGAATGGCCTTGTCATTGGCGACAAAAGTGGCCAGTTGCAGCATATTGTTATAGACGAGCGATAATGAAACACTGAATATATCGTGATTTTTTTCAGCCTCAGTTTCTATGCGTTCAGTTAGTATTGAATGAGCGTATTGATGGTAGCCCCAGGTGGCTGCGAAAAGAAGGGAAAAAACCAGAATTCCCAATAGACTTACTTTTTTAATTCTGGATTGAGTCATACACGGTTTAGAGGGGCATCCGCTTGTTGCCGGTTCATTTTCACCATCAATGGTGAGTTCTGAAACAGCAGTGATAAAGGCAGTGTGAAATCGTTGTTTTTCTCTTGTATTTTATCATAAATGTTGAGGTATGGCAAAATGAGGAAAACGCCATATCATTTTATGATTACTGGGAAAGCTCAGCCTGACAAGAGGTGTTATCAATTTGGAGAATATCAGGGGTGATCAGAAATCATTATGGTCAGAAAGATGTGGGTGGTCCGGAAGGTTGAAAAGGACTTTGATTGGGTTGATTCATCAGCAAAGAGCCATAATTAAGGAAACAATGATTGTAGTGCAAAGCCTGGGTTGATACTCCAAAGCATGCGGTGGAGTAGTTCATCGCTCTCGCATTGTTCCAGTGACATGGGCCGGGATCATTTCATTTTTCCGTCCCTGCTACCAGCCACCGCCGCCACCGCCACCACCACCACCGCCGGAGGAACCTCCTCTGCTGGAGAACCCTCCACCTGAAAAACGGGAGCCGGACCCGCCGGACCAGGATTTTGACTTTGGTCTCCTTGATGCCGACGACAAAGAGCTGCTAAACCGTTTGGAAAAATTCTCCATAAAAAATGATGGTGTATTCGGTGTCCAGTTGGCACCGGAATACCAGGCAGGGCTGTATTGGGTCTTTGGGCCCTGTGAAGCATCCTGAAGGATATTGTCAAAACGTTGACACCAGGCATGTTCCAAGTTCAGAGCCTGGGCGTAGGGAAGAAATCGCTCAAACAGTTCTGCTGTTTTTTCCGGTGGGTGAAGGAGTTGAAGCCTTTCTTCCTCCGAGGTTTTCAGATAAAGAGTAAAACCTTGAATCTGATCCATGATTTTTCTTCCTTTAGGAGTATAGGAACGCAAAAGCTGGAAAAAAACGGCAACCATGATCGGTGAAACAAGAAAGAGGATGAATCCGGCTGTGGGCATGATATCGGCAAAAGATTTGATGAGGGTATATTCCACACCAAGAATGGGCAAAGCCAGCAGCAGGGTCAGCATCAACACGCCAAAAAACCGGGCTTGGCCGGCAAAAAGCTGACCCCAGGCCTCGATGGTAAAATAGCCGATAAGAATAGCGGCACCGGAGCATAGTGCCAGACTCACAGCATAAACAATTCCCCATTCGAGCTGGGAGCTATCCATGGTTACCAATCCCTGGGGAATCAGGGAAAGCAAGGCTCCTAAAAAAATCCAACCGTAGTTATTGGAAAAATATTCCTTGCCATACAGCGTTTTTAACCGCTTGTTCAGAGTGCGCCGTGCTTTTCTCAACCTGGTCGCATTGGCAGATTTGAGCTCAACACTATCTTCTGATTGAAAGAGTTTGTTAAAAGCGGCCTTTTCCTCCAGGGACAAGACGTCACTAGATCTTGTACCCTTTTCAAGTTGGTAGTTGTCGTCAACCTCCTGGATCAGCAGGCATCTGTTGACAGCCATATTGATAATGGAGAGGGATAATAAAGTGTTATCTTCTCCCCGTTCGACAAGATACCGGATAGCTGCTGGTGACAGATTGTCGGGTGGTTCAAACAGTGGGATGACAGTCCCCTTTTTTGGATCTCTGCCAACTCGATACCAGGTAATCAGAAAATAGCTCAGTACCAGAATGAGTGCAAAACCGCCAAAAAAGGTGAAATAATAATCCATGAAGGCATGTCGCAACCAACGCATGGGAGAAGGAGCGCTCAAGGTTCCGACATGCCAGCCAAGATGTACAACCAGACTTTGACCGGAGATGAGGATGTTTTTAGATGTGGCTTGAATGAGACCGGGTTTGATTGTATTGACAGTCAGTTTGTTGCGGGAGTGACTTCCTTCTTCTGCAAAAGATGATTGTAAAAGGCGCGCCTCGGCAGGATATTCAATAGTGATGTTAACTTTCTCAATGGGGTAGGGCCAGTCATATCCGCGAACAGACCAGAACAACTGTTCCATTTCTGTTCCTCGATGAATCTGTCTATCCAATACATAGCTGAGTTCAAACACGTGTTCGCCCGGAGCCAGGTATTTCTCCTGAGGTCCCCAGTGAACCCAGAGTGTAGATGAAGATTCTGTCATTCGGGTTGGTACAGCTTCACCATCCATGCTGCTGGTGGTTATTTCAACGATTCTTTTTGTTGGTCGTGGGGTTTTGATTTTTATAGAAGACTCATGAAATTTTGAAAACCTGCGCCACAGGCCGTTGTTGATTTTCTCAGGGCCACAGACGATCCGAATGTTTTCGGTGACCTCAAGCAGTCCATTGTTTTTTACAAGTATCCTGGAATCGTAATTGAGAATTCGTTCCGAAGGTGGTGTTTGCTGGGGCAGGTGAACCGGCTTTTTCACAATACCTTTGGGCCAGCCCACCGCCACAGTGAGTCCCTCGCCAGGCTGTAGAGGATCTATGGTAGTGAAAACAGTATTGCCGTCCAGGTCTTTAGCGACACCAAAATTTTTGCCGGTATCACCAAAAGAGCCACTATACCCCTCTTGCTGCAAGGGGATAGCGCCGGAAGGTAATTTTACGATCGCCTTTACCCTGTCTATGGGAAAACTCCAGTCGTTGCCTGTTACATTCCAGGCAAGTTCATCATGACTTTCCAGAAAACCAATTTGATGTCGTACAGTATAGGTGATGGTGTATTCATGGTTGCCTGGTTTGAGAAAAACATCTTTATCACCAATATAGATACGCTGGTTTCGTGCTTCTGTTTTGATAAAATATGGTTCAAAGTGCCCATTACGCCTAACACTTCGAACCTCAAGATCAACAGGATAATCGGTACCGTAGCTGTTTTGCTGCAGCATGGGCAGGTCACGGTAGATACCTCTTTTGATCTTGTGAGCTTCAGCCCTGACACTGATGGTCTCTGTGACGGTTATGGTTGAATTGGTATGGACCTGGATAACACTTGTAAAGTCAAGAATGCGCTCTGTCGCATAGCCTGAAACTGGAAGCAGTGCTATGATAAAACAGAGAAACGAGCCAGCGATCAATTTTAAAAAGAAATTGTGTCCCACCGATCCTCCTGATTTAAAAAGTTGAATCAGTATATCACTCATCCGGCTGGAACAGGCAAGAATTAGTTTCAGTCCAAAGTTCTTAGAAATATTGTCTCAATTCATAAGAACTCTGATTACCCAGAAAGCTCAGCCTAACACAAGGTGTTGTCAATTTGTCTGGCTAGCCTTCGGTCAAGGATCATTACTTTATGGATGGAAGTAAATATACTTTCAAACATTTCTTTACATTGGTGCACAGTTAAGTCAAAGCCGTGATCCTTGAAATACACCAGCCAAACAGACAACACCTCTTTAATCGTTAAGGCTAAGAATCATTGGTAATCAAGTAAACTATTGGCCAAACTTTTAACCCACCAGGCCGGACTCTTTTTTCATTTCATCTGCTGAGCAGGTCTTTTGCTTCGCTTTATTAAATGTGCTCGAATGTCCTTTCCATCAGATACACTTCCTCAAGCTCATGAAGTCGACTTGAAATCGTCTCACTGATGTTAAGGGATTAACAGGCAGTCCTCTGCCGGCATCCAGATCATTCAACCGTTTCACCGCAGCGTCGGTCATAGTTTCTCTTTTTCTATAGATCCTAAAGCATGGTCTGTATTTTTGTCAGGCATCCTTGGTCTATCAGAAGCAACTATTTCAGTCAAGACTGGAACAGCATCGCAAAAAGTATGGTATATTCCAGTTATGGCTTCAATCTATTCTCTTTTTAAAAATGGAGAAAAAAATGAAAAGATATCTCTGTGCTTCCGGTCTGTTATTTTTCATTATTGGCTGTGTTGTGGGAATACAGGTGGACTCTTTTGGGGCATCGGTTGAGGAGTACAAGGTCGCAAGAGAAAGGCTGGCCAAAATCGAAGCGGCAATTAAGGCCAAAATCCGGGAGAAAAACAATCTGCAGAGATCGATCGATGAGATATGGCAGCCGGAAGTCGATACATGGAAGAATAAAACGGGTTTTAGACAGGTAAGAGAAGGTGCCAAGGCTGAGCATGATGCTGCTTTGCAAAAGATAGAAAAAATAAAACAGATGATGGAAGATATAGACCAGGAAATAGAAGCACTAAATGTATCGGCAAAGAAACAGGGAAAGAAAGTTGAGGAGTCTATCCCACCCCCTCCTTGGAAAAACAGTGATCCTATAGCGTTTGACAATTTTCAGGCGCGCAGAGATCAAAACTATAAAAATTATCAATGGTGGGCGGCATTTGGCCCTGGCACTCCGGAAGAGCGTGAGAAAAAAGCCAGGGAACTCTACGAAAATGTCATGAAAAAAATTGACAGGGATGAGGAGGCTGCAAGAGCGAAGAAGGTAAAGGAGAAAAAAGTAAAAGAAAAGCAGAAACCAAAGAAGAAAGTAAAGAAGGAGCAAGAGAAAAAAAAGAAAGTTGAAAAGCCGGAAAAGAAAACAGCAGACAAAAAAAGCCAATCATCCGGAGTATCATCAAAACCAGCCGCCGGCCCCGGTAAGGAAACTCATACAGAGATTTGGGACTTGGGCAAGAACCCACCTGAAACGGCATTTCTTACCGATGCAGAAGTGGAAATGAAAAAGGAAATATTTAAAAAACATCCAGAGGGTTATCATTTAATAACGACGAAAGATGGCAAGGTTATAGATGTAGTTGCCAATAAGGACAGTAATTATCTAACGGGTTATATTACTGAAGGCACAGGAAAAGACGCTGTAACAACAAGATACCATTATAAAAAAGAGTACGGTAAGGATGCCGCTGATGCAAAATTCTTTAAGGGGCACGTTCTGCTGGAGAAGAAAGAGTATAATCCTTTAGACGATCCAAATCTTAAGACACAAGATGTCAAGGTAAACAAAAAAATATCCGGCCTGGTTTCTAAATATCAGGGACAGCAGCCTGGTTCTCAAAAAAAGAGTAGTGGAAATGTCGGAGGTTCTGAACAATCGACCACTCAACCGGATTCTTATATCAAAGGTTCTATTGGAAAGACCAGGAAGCCTAAAAAACCGAAGAATTCCGACGTGGGGGGAGAAAAAACACAGGTTCCCCCTCCTGGCAAAGGTGGGAAGAGCGATAAAAAGAAAAAAACAGCCGTGAAAAATAGTTGCGGCGACCCCAAGAAATATCGCTGTGTGCTGAGAAATAAATCAGGTAAATACTATTGTCCTGAAGGATATGTAAAAGTTTACTGGAAGCATGTTATGGGGAAAAGATATGATCGTTGTGCTCGTAAGAAAAAATCTTCAACCTCAGTTGGGAAGAGGAAGCTCTCACAAGGCATATCGAATAACTGTATAGTATTAGAGGGAAAAAAGTGCCCTGCAAAATATCCCTATAAAAAAACATGTAAACCCAGAGGCAATGTGGTTGCAAAGTGCTGCTGCAAATAGTTGCTATTGGATCTGTGGATCTCTATCTCCTATGATCTTCTGGAAAAGAAAAGAACAGCCATATTGCCGGGATGTGGGCAATATGGCTGTTTGTGAAAATACGGGAGTATTCAAAATTCTGTGTCATCAGTTTTAAGTTCCAATTGACCCCGGTCT
>CAZMFP010000004.1:0-138253 GCA_964565605.1 uncultured Desulfocapsaceae bacterium
ACAAAGGGCTCTCCGGGCCTCTTTTTATTGATTAACTATGAGACAGCACTGATTTCACTTCTATCAATAGTACCGATACTATTAGCTGCTTGTATTTCTGTTCATGTTAGACCACTGGACAAGTCACTATCAGTCTCCCAGGTCTGCATTAAGAAGAATCCGAAAGTTTATGCTCCTGGGTTTCTTTCTGTAGTTCGTAATGGGTTTGAGGATCATAATATTACTACAAAGGTATTTGAAGATGACTTGCCGAATAATTGCAATTCGGTTCTAAAATATACAGCATTGCGTTCGTGTGATTTTGTAGCCTATCTTTCCCATGCAGAACTTTGGCTGGAAGACAAGAAGGGAAAATGACTTGCATATGTAGAGTACCACCTTGTAGGCGGTGGTTGTGTTGCTTTGACAAAATGGGCTAGTGTAAAGAGCAAGATGATTCCTGTTATTGATGAATTGTTATCTGGTTATAAATGGGCTGAGTTTTCGATAAATGACATCAGATGCAGAAAACGAGATCCGACCTACACTGATGTCCTCTAAGGTCCTGTTGAATCTGACAGTCCCTTCAATTAGCTGTGATCCAAGACTGTCAGAAATAGTCTTAAAACAGTCTAACAACTTACTGATTGATATTGCCACGGTTTATCATTAAGATGAAGTCGAGTTGAGATGCACCCAAGATGGGGAATTTTTTGATAACATTCAGGTTTGACTGGTTAGGAAGTTAAAAATTGAATGATCAAACTCATTTTTCCATAAACCGGACTATTTGAGTTGAGTGATCACGAGAAACTACATAATAGCTTGTTCAGTTAAAGCCAGAAATAGGGCAATTGGTAAAAGGAGTTCAGACTTATGAAGAAATACCACGTTGCTTTGTCTTTTGCAGGTGAAGACCGTAAATATGTTGAGAAGGTCGCCAAAAGACTCCAGGAGCTCGGGGTTAAAGTCTTCTATGATAAATTCGAAGTAACTACTTTGTGGGGTAAGGATCTCTACACTTACCTCTCTGATATATATAAGAACCAGGCGTTCTTTACGATAATGTTCATTTCTGAAGAATATAAACAGAAGTTATGGACAAACCACGAGCGCACTAGTGCCCAAGCCCGTGCCTTCTCAGAGAACCGAGAGTACATTTTGCCAGCATTCTTTGATACAGGTGTCGAGGTGCCAGGAGTACTGAAAACAACGGGTCACCTGGATCTCTCGACATATACACCGGAGGATTTCGCTGACAAGATCGTTGACAAACTCAAGGTGTCGGACGTGCTCTTGGATGATACCGTTCATTACTCGTACTCAGACTCTGCCCGTGCCGACGTGGACTTTCCTATCCGGAATGGAGATGAAGTCTCAGAGATAATTACCGCTCTAAGGTCACATGACTGGTATGTTCAGAGCCCTGCAATCGAGAAGATATTTAACCTCGATTGGAGAAAGAGAACCCCGGATGAAGGGTTCGTCCTAGGACGCAACATTTACCAGTGCGCAGACGGAGGTGAACGTCGTGCCGAGACAATTATGCAAGATCTTCGGCGAGAATTAGCAAAATTTTCGGATGACTGGGTCGAACATATTTTGAATGGAATGTTTTACGAAGTATACTTTAACCACGAAGGAAAGTTTCGGGGATCAAATCTTAAGAGTAAGTTTCTCTCAGAGCTACTTGCTATCGAGACTGTGCCTCGATTCGAGAATTCTATCACATACATACAGTACGTTCTGGACCCGTATCGGGGTAGTCTCGGCATTGTCCCAAACAAAACTCCTGAGATATTGCGTATTAATGTTAAAATTGAAGCAACTGACCCACCCAAAGTCATTGGTGTAGAAGCTCGTGGAAAAGAGCAACTTGTCTTCATCTCCAAGGATGAAGATGATCCCGGTTGGCGATTCTCATACCGGGGATTCACACTCGACAATTTCCAAAGGCAATTAGGGAATTTCTGGAACATCCCAGAACACCGTCTCGATATCAAATACGACAAGGATCTACCTGGTACTACGAGGGTTCGCTTGCTAAAGGGGACATCAATGGGCGCTTTAAAATTGTGAGAAAAAAGATGATGTCCCAGTCCGAGCTGAGCGGCAACCGCTCCAGCGCTATGCTGCTAGAGGCGTGTAAAGATTACTGCCAGCGATTAAAAGACGTAAATTTCTGTTTTTACACTTAGAAAATGTATTTTCAGAATAATATGAAAGGTTCTGGTTGCTCTCTATGAATATCCCAACTCTCGAAATCGACACTTTTGTTCGATCTGTTGGCGTCAATCGTGGGTCGCCTCACGCTCTTTTTCTCGGTGCTGGTGCTTCAATGTCATCAGGAATTCCTTCTGCAGAAGCATGCATCTGGCAATGGAAGAAATCTATCTTTTGCACGAACAACCCTGGCTTTGAAGAGCAGGTGTCTGAAATCTCACTTCCGGCTGTTCAGGATCGCATAGATAGGTGGCTTCAAATCAATGGATTCTCTCCTGCCGATGATCAAAATGAGTATTCCTACTTCATTGAGAAGTGCCTTCCTATTGCTGACGACCGCCGCCGTTTTTTCAAACCATGGATACGAAAGGCTCGGCCACATGTTGGATACCGAATTCTATGCTTGCTAGCCGAAGCCGAGCTATTTCGAAGTGTCTGGACCACTAATTTTGACGGGCTAGTCGCGAGAGCAGCCGCAGACTTCGACTTGACCCCAATCGAGGTAGGTTTCGATTGTAAAGAACGGGCATTTCGTCAACCCGAAAGAAACGAGTTGATCTGCCTATCGCTACATGGTGATTATCGTTACGATCCACTGAAGAACACGAGCGAAGAGTTACAAAAACAAGAGGCTGAACTCAGGGACGCCCTGATATCTACACTTATGACACACTCTCTTATAGTCAATGGCTACAGCGGAAGAGACCCCTCTGTAATGGATGCTATACGAGCGGCAATCATACATGCAGACACAAGGGGCAAGATCTACTGGTGCGGTTTTTCGGATGAGCCACCAAAGCAAGTTTCAGATCTATTATTGGCCGCTGCAGAGAATAAAAAAGAAGCATATTATGTTCCGGGTGTAGCATTTGATGATCTCATGGCCCGCCTAGCCCATCATTGTTTGGAGAGTAGTCCTCTTAAAGAAGCAAAAAGAGTTCTCGGTGAATACGTTAACAGTGAAAAACTGCATCGGAGTTCATTTTCAATCTCCCAAGCCGATCCTTCCGCAATTATAAAAAGCAATGCCTGGCCGATCCGCTTACCATCTGAGATGTTCGAGTTCCAACTCCAAAAATGGCCCAAGGACAAAGTGTGGAAATGGCTTACTGAGAAAACAGAAGGCCATCAGGTAGTGGCAGTGCCTTTTAAAAAAGTCCTAGCGTTTGGGACACTCGATGGTATTCACACTGCGTTTAATGACCTTATCGAGGGTGAGATTCAGCGAGTGCCGATCACCGATCGAGATGTTCGTTACGAGGACGGTGCGGTAGTCAGCTTGTTGCTTCAGGCATTGGTACGAGCCATTGCTGATAAACGAGACCTTGAAACAGACGGAAGGCGAGTTTTATGGAAAAAAAGGAAATTTACTACAGAGCGAGAAGATAGAGAGTCGTTCGATGTTCATCAAGCCGCACGTCTTTCACTGCGTCGAATTGGTGGTCAGATGTATGTAGCGATTGATCCGACCGTCTACTTTCCCGCTGAGAGTGCGGAGAACGAGGAGACGATTCGAAATATCCGTTTGCGAATTTTGGGCTACCAGCACAACGACAAATTTAACGAAGCTCTGAACGATTGGCGAAAGTTGGTTTTAACGAGGAACGAGCCTACCGAGTTTGATTTTCCTGCCAGAAGCGCCTCTTTTCAATTCATAATAAAGAGTGCTCCTGCTTTTGCAGCGATCCGGCAGCCAAAGCGAAAATCTGTAAATCTTCCAGATCACTTCATGCGACTCATTCACCATCGTGGGATTGAAATCCAAGAGCAACCCCTTCGTTTTTCAAGCAAAAACAAGGGGGTATCCACAGACACTTTACCTATCCGGGGCTTAGCATGCAGAGGGCCTTTCGACGAAAGGCTAACCCCACAAGTAGATGACGGCCCCATCAGAATAGCTGTAATCTGCCCACGAGCGGAGGCACCAATTCTTGAACAATTTTTAACAAGTGGCACACAAACCCACAATCCTCAGCGCGGAATGAAGGAAGAATACTTAGTTAAATACACTGGATTCGAAAATGTCTATCGTGCGCCGATCATAATTCCTGGTCGAGGTGACCCTCTATGGTACACAATCCCCGAAATTGACTCTAAACTTGATGAGCACGACGGGGCCTTGGACATGTCACGCAAAATAATAGACGGTATTTCATCACTTGCTGCAGCAGGTCGGTCAATTATCCTCATCTTTACCCCTGCTCGATGGAGACGTTGGCGGGGATTCAAGAATGACGATGAAGCATTTGACGTTCATGACTTCGTGAAAGCCTATTGCGTTCAACGCGGTATCGCAACACAGTTTCTTGACCAAGACACTCTCGGCTACCAAGACAAGTGCCGGGTATGGTGGTGGCTATCAGTAGCGCTTTATGCCAAAGCTATGAGGACGCCTTGGGTGCTCGACGGCCTCGATCCAGCAACCGCCTTTGTTGGGCTTGGCTACGCGGTTGACCAACAGGCAGTCAAGGGAAAACACATCGTGTTAGGATGTAGCCATCTCTATAATGCCCAGGGGCAAGGACTGCAGTTCCGGCTTAGCCGCATTGACAACCCAACTATCTTCGGTGGTAACCCATTTCTGTCATTCCAAGACGCTCGCAGGTTAGGTGAAACCATCCGCACGCTGTTTTGGGAGTCACATCTGAAATTGCCTATACGTGTTGTGATTCATAAACAGACGCCATTTCGCAAGGAAGAGCAACAAGGTTTGAAGGCGGGCCTTGAAGGTGTTCATGATCTGGAATTGATAGAGATCAATTTTGAATCTGCTCTTCGCTACATCAGTTCGCTACCAACGAAGAACGGATTCATCGAGGGTCGCTTTCCCGTTCGCCGCGGTACAACCATTAAACTAACAGACTACGAAGCACTTCTATGGGTACATGGATCGACCGAGGCAGCAAAAACAAATTGGACTTATTTCCAGGGAAAGCGACGTATCCCCGGTCCGGTTGTAATCAGACGATATGCTGGAACGTCAGACCTAGCAACATTAGCAAATGAAATTCTCGGACTATCTAAGATGGACTGGAACTCTGGAGACCTTTACGCCAAACTACCTGCTACTATTCAGTCATCAAAACGCATTGCACGTATCGGCTCGCTTTTAAATCGATTTAGCAACTCATCTTATGACTACCGTCTATTTATGTAGAATATGAAATTGTAAAAAAAACATCTAGCGGGCTAATGCAGCCGACACAACAAGCCGCGCTACTAATGAGTGTCGTTAAGATAGCCATACCGAAGCCTGTAGAATTTCGATAATACTTCTAGTAAATCCTACTACAGTATATCTAGCACAACCGATCCTGGTGCAATTGTCATATTAATTTGGATCTTGCGGTTTATGGATGTCAGATCAGATGTTGACTTTTACATATTATGCAAGTCTCTATCTCCACCTATCTGTTAATTTGGCTTTACATACATCTTTTCTAAAGAAGCCCATGACTGATCTGAAGCCCGATATGCGGCTTCTTTTAATCTGTTAATTGTTTTCCAGTGCATTCCTTTTAGTTTCTCAAAAATCGGATCGTCAGTGCATGGACAGGCCCCTAAACGCTCTCTGATTTTTTGTGCTTTACTCAATAGTCTGAATGGAGGTGATTCTTGCTGACAAGAGTAAGTTAAATTGTAGCAGTGTCGACAAAGAAAATATTTGTCAGCCATATACATAATTGCTACTCGCCTCCAGCAATGAGTACAAAGAAACCATTTACGATGACCTCCATAATTGCAGGGTGTCGAGTCAAATAAGATTTCTATTTTGAATTTCCAGAGATGTTCTCCATTTTATAGAAGAGAATCGGTGAGATGGTTGATGAAACAACCGCGACCAGTATTACTGCCGAGTAGATGGCAGGGGTGATAACGTTTAAGGACAGTCCAATATCAGCCGCAGCAATGATGAGTGTGAGCCTTGCGGACAGCAGAACGCCCGCGGCAAGGGCATTTTTTTGGGAATAGTGTTTTTTAAGTGCAAGACAGGGGAGAATTTTGACAAGATAGGCGGCAACGAGAATGACCGGTAGTAAAATCAGGTTTTTAGGATTTTCGATGAGCGGGCGCAAATCAAAGCGAACGCCGACCATGATGAAGAAAAGTGGAATGAAAAAGCCAAAACCCACACCGTTGAGTTTATCGTGAAGGAGCTTCAGGTCAGTTTCCGTCGAAAGCATAGATATGAGAAATCCTGCCAAAAATGCTCCAAGAATAATTTCTATGCCGATTTTTTGTGACAGCACGATGAAGGCGATCATGATGGCAAAAGCTGCCCGCATTTTAATCTCCGCCTTGAGCATGCCGGGTTTCTCCAGGATCTTCATGGTGACAGGCTTTCCCAGGAGATAGTGGGAGAGCCTGTATGCGACGATAAATAGGATAAAGATCAATAGAATGAATAAAAGATCAAATGACAGACCAGTGGATATCTTCGTCACATAAACAGTGATAAAGAGCATCGTCATAAAATCAGCTACAAGGGATGAGAACAGAATATCTTGTCCATATATTCTGTTGCTGATACCAAGCTCTCTCAATGTGGGAACCACGATTCCCACAGATGTGGTACTCAGAATTAATGCCAGAAATATGGGATCACCAATCAAGCCGATTTTAAAGAAGATAAATGACAACGTCAGCGAAGCGACAAGGGTGAGCAGGAATATCTTGCCTCCAAGTATAAACGGATCATGACATCTCTCTTCACTTTGCCCGTCAATATAACAGACCTTTTGCGGCTTTTTTTTCAGAAAAGAAAGGTCGATTTCCATACCTGAGAGAAACATCAGGAAGGTGAAGCCGAAAATAGAGAGAAAGTCGAGCCAGGGTCCTGGATGAACGATATCAAAGCCGCTTTTTCCTATGATGATCCCACAGATTATTTCACCAACGATCACTGGGATATTAATACCCTTGATATGGATCGTAATAATGGGAATGAAAAAGGCGAGGGCTGTGATAATTAAAAGTGGCGCAAAGTCAATGTCGTGCATTTTGCGGATACCCTCCCACTGGCTGATAGGACAATATTTTGAAGAACTTGGACCCAGAAAGCGATTTCCTATCCTCCATGTCATTGATGATATGAAAGCAATATACAGGGTCAGAGTAAAATTATTTTATATCATATTGGAAGTAATTTCATGAACTCTAAACTGAGAGAATAAGGGACTCCTTTTTTGAGATACTATTTTAAAAACAGCTGATAGGCCCGGTTATCGGTCTCTTCCCAAAAAGGAAAATCAAGACTACTGAGAAAGTCGTTGAAGGCTTTGCGTTCATCAGGGTTGACCTGGATGCCGATCAGGATACGGCCATAGTCGGCGCCATGATTGCGGTAATGGAAGAGGCTGATGGACCAGCGTTTGCTCAGAGCAGTTAAAAACTGAAAAAGTGCGCCAAGCTTTTCCGGAAACTGGAAACGGTAGAGCAGTTCGTTGTCCACTCCCGGGCCGGGATGGCCGCCAACCATATAGCGGGTGTGCAGTTTGGCCACCTCGTTGTCGGTCATGTCTTCCACGCTGTACTGCTTCTTACGAAGATCCTTGATAATCTGGTCTTTTTCTTCGTTTCCATAGGTCAACTGGATGCCGACAAAGACCATGGCTCTTTTGGGGTCGGAATAGCGGTAATTGAATTCGGTGATCTGACGTTTACCGATTGATTTGCAGAACTGTTTAAAACTGCCGGGTCGCTCGGGGATCTCAACCGCCAGTAATGCCTCCCGCTGCTCGCCGATTTCCGCCCGTTCGGACACATGCCTCAACCGGTCGAAATTCATGTTGGCGCCGCTGTTGATAGCCACCACGGTTTTGTCTCTGATCTCATGTTGTTCTACATATTTCTTGAGTCCAGCAAGAGAAACAGCTCCGGCGGGCTCACAGATCGCCCGGGTATCATCATAGGTATCCTTAATGGCAGCGCAGATCTGGTCGGTCGACACAGTGATGACATCATCGATGATATCCCGAACCATTTTGAAAGTGTTCTTGCCAATCTGCCTGACCGCCACACCGTCTGCGAAAATGCCGACTTCTTTCAACTTCACTCGCCGTTTTGCCTTCATGGCAGCTGCAAGACAGGCGGCTTCCTCAGGTTCCACACCGATGATTTTAATAGATGGCTTCACCGTCTTTAGAAAACGAGCTACACCGGCAAGCAGGCCGCCGCCACCCACCGGTACAAAGATCGCCTCGATATCCTTAGGGTGCTGGCGGATGATTTCATGCCCTATGGTTGCCTGACCTGCAATAACATCTATATCGTCATACGGATGGATAAACGTTAGTTTCTTCTTTTTGGCCAACTCCCGGGAATGACTGTAGGCCTCATCGAAGTTATCCCCATAGAGAACAGTTTTGGCGCCATGGGATTTTACAGCATTCACTTTAATAGTAGGCGTACTCTTAGGCATTACAATGACTGCTTTCAGTTTTAACTTATTTGCCGCCAATGCAACTCCTTGAGCGTGGTTCCCTGCCGATGCTGCTATGATGCCAGGCAGGTTGGGGGCTTTCTGCTTTGCCTGGTGAACTTTATTAAAGGCGCCGCGTAACTTAAACGAAAAGACCGGTTGCAGGTCTTCACGTTTTATCAGCACGTTATTGTTCAACCGCTTTGAGAGAGTGGCCATGGTATCCAGAGGGGACTCGATGGCAACATCGTATACTCGTGCTGTAAGTACTTTTTCTAAAAATCGTTTTACTGCCATTGGCTTTCCGTTGTTTGATAATGCCTGATAGGGATGTATCTTAAATTGCTGTTGTAAGTCAGCCGAATCATATCACTTCTAACTGTTTCTATGGATTAAACATACTTGCAGGTCTTTATAAAGAGATTTCTGAATACCAGGAAAGCTCAGTCTGGTAACACCTCATTTTTGTCCTGGTTGAGAATCATTAGAAATCAGCATCTGAACAGGATGACCTGTCCAAATTGAAAGAATAACGACCAATGGCCTTTATCACGAATTTGTTATTTAGAAGGAAAGGAATTGATTGAAGGCTGTTTTGTTGTTAGGTTTGTCGTGCCAATCTACAACCTGGAGGATAAATATGTTGTTTTTTTGCCTTTCCAAAAAGAAGGAATCGAGAAGAAAAGGATCAAGGATATTGTTTTTTAGTGAACTGTGGAAAAAGTTCTTGAAGATTTTTGGTGATATCAAGGTTTTTCCAAAGCCGTTGTTTCTGCTCTACCATCCCAAAAGCTATAAAATCAGTGGAGAGGAGATGCGTGAGGTGATCGAGATCCTGCAACCTGGTGATATCCTTATACGCGGATACAAGCATTATTTGGATGGTTTTTTCATTCCTGGCGAATTCAGCCATGCCGGCTTATACCTTGGTAATGTACCGGAGAAGTCGGATGTGCGGTTGCCTGAGAACAGTGATAAGTTTTACAGGGAAGGAAAGCAGGTTGTGATCCATGCCATGGCCCAGGGTGTATTTATGGAAGATGTACTTAATTTCTGTCGCTGTGACTCAATGGTTATCTTGCGAAGAAGACCGGATGAAGAGCATTGGAAAATTCGCCGGTCAAATTTTAGATCAATTTATTTTGAGGCTATGCAGCACCTTGGAAAAGAGTATGATTTCCAGTTTGACTTTGCCAGTTACAACGATATGTCCTGCACCAAGCTTGTATACAGGAGCTTAAGAAACCTGATGGGACCCTATGATGTACGGATAAAAACTCGGGCAATCTGGAAGTTTAAAAAAAGAGTCCTTGTGCCGGATGATTTTATCACTGATAAATTTAATATTGTCTGGAGTAGCTCATCGGTGAGTAAGGGGCAGCTTGAGAGTATTCTGGAAAAAAACCGTACACATGCTGCAAAGACACAAACTGATAAAAAAGACATGCGTTGGTCCCAAACATTCTAACCCGCTTTTCTTATGAACAGGTTGTAAGCAACCAGCTGTCAGCTGTGATCAATAATAATCTGGCATAATCAATTGTTGCCAAGTCGCGCTCAAGTTGTTCATGAGATATATGGGCTCAAGTGAAAAGCAGCTGGGAGAGGGGAGTTGACATTTTGTTAGTTTTTCCGTAGTTTCTTCGTTAAAGACCAACTTTCCTAAAAAGATACGAAAATGACGAAAAAAACAAAATTAACTGCCAGCCAGGAAGATTATCTTGAGGCGATTTTCCATATTTCTGCTGAAAAGATGGCGGCCAGAGCCAAAGATATAGCAACCTATCTCAGCGTGAGGGCCTCATCCGTTACAGGAGCGTTACGTAATCTTGGGAAAATGGGCCTGATCAACTATGCCCCATATGACCTGATCACTTTGACTGAGGAGGGCCGTATTGTCGCAGAAGATATTGTCCAGCGGCATCAGGCTTTGGAGAAATTTTTAGTCAATGTGTTGGGAGTTGAAGCGAAAGAGGCGGACGAGGCAGCCTGCAAAATGGAACATGCCGTGCCCAAACCAATTATTGATCGCTTGGTGAAGTATTCGGAATACGTAGAGAAATGTCCCAAAGGCGGCATAACCTGGGCGTCCGGTTTTGGCTACTACTGCAAGCATGGTTGTACAGAGGATGACTGCAGTCGAAACAGATGTGAATCGTCAAAATAACAAAAGTTGATTAAGACTGTAGAATATAGCGCTTGAATGGAGCACTGTTGATATTCAGGAGCCTGCTGTAGGCTTCAAGCGACAGCGAGCTGAGGTTTTGTTTATAATAAGAGAGGAAAGATGAGGGCAGCTTGAATCTACACACGGGAGGACCATCCATTCCCAGTCAGGGGGAGAAGTGATCGGGGATGGATGATCTCCCGGGCAGCTGTCACATAGTGTGAAGAAGTTTTTCCAGCTATAATAATCTAACTACTACTATTCATATGCTCTTTTATCGGCGAATAAAAGTAACGAGCGCGATTATTTACCCATGGCATTGGTGAACTGCTGGCAGTGATTGCCGCTGAGCACGTTAACGCCTTTAAACAACATGATATCCTGAATCTCGTTTTGGGAGAGGATGGAGTCTTTCTGCCCTGCAACATAAACGAGACAGTCACTACACACATTGAACGAATAAGCATCCACCTCGCGGACAATTTCCCAGCAGGCTTTTACTCCTGGTTCTTTAACCGGATAATGAGCCTTATTACTCCTTTGGATTGAATCTCTGCAGGACCACATTGTTTGCGTTGCCATAATTTTTCTCCAAGAAAATGTTGCCACCGTTTATCGGAAGTAGATTCTGTCTAAGACCGATCAAACAGGGTTAGAATTTATCGCAATTTGGAAATTCCTGAAAAAGAAAAAGAGGAAAGGAGAAGAATTTCCAAACTAGTTTACAAACGAATAACAACCAATATATACAGGGTTGTTTGATCCAATAAATACAGGATGAACACTCTTTATGATGTCTGCTGAAAAGAAGTAGCAAACAATTTCAAAAAAGTATAATTTATAATAAATATCAAAAATATTAGTGAAATAAATATGAGGCGCCATTCATGTGGTGTGCATATATTAGTTACTTGATATTCTAGATGAAATTTTGTTTTCTGAAATCTTTTAAATAGGGAAAAAATGGCTGTTACTTTACGACAACTCGAGATTTTTATTGCGGTGGTGGAAACAGAACAGGTTACAAAGGCCAGCAAAAGGCTGTTTGTTACCCAATCTGCTGTCAGTCTGGCCCTTGGTGAAATGGAAAATCAGCTTGGCGGAATGCTATTTGACCGTCATGGCCGCTCTCTTATTTTAAATGACCGTGGCAGATATCTTTTACCGCTGGCCCGGGAAGTGTTGAGTAATATGTCCAATGTGTGTGCCTTGATGAATGAAAAAAAGGGAACAATCGTTGGTACACTCAACCTTGTTGCTTCCTCCACCATCGGCAATTATGTCATGCCGTACCTTATAAGCGCTTTTAAGAAAATTAATCCGGAAGTAGTCTTTAATCTTCGAGTACATAACACCCAGAAGGCGGAAAAACTACTGGTTGAACGAAAGGTTGACATGGGTTTTGTCGAAGGAGAGGTCAACAATGAAATGATTAAAGTTTCTCCATGGTTCAAAGATGAGCTGATGCTGCTTGGCAGCCCGGATCAGGTTGGTGAGAAAGACAAAATTGATGTCGACTTGGGGTCTCTGGAAAAGTACGAATGGGTGACCAGAGAAGAAGGTTCCGGGACAGCCCAGGTCTTTCAGAAAAAACTGGGTGGCTATGTCATGGATCTCAACGTCGTCATGAAGCTTGGTCACACGGAAGCCATCAAAAACGCTTTGAAAGTCGGTTCAGGGGTTGGCTGTCTTTCAAACCTGACCGTCTGCCATGAAATTACTGACGGAACGTTGAAGCAGATTGTTTTAGAGGGCGTTGATATGCAAAGGCAGCTCAGTATCATCGAACATAAGAAGAAGATATCAACCCGCTTGATGAAAGAATTCCGCCAATTTTGTGTTCGAATCAGCCACCTCCTGGAGGTTCAGGCGGCCATGTTAACTCCGGCGAATTTTCAGATGCTGGTGGAGGAAGCAATGGACTATAAAGGAACGGAATCTGACAAAGCAGTGAATTAAGGCAGTTTTCAAGAAGTCCTGATGCCGGTTTATTCCATCGAACGTACGAGTTTCCAGGAAATCAAAAGAGCCACGAGAAAAAAGAGCAACAATAAGCCAAGATTAGGCAGTATATCCCCCAAGCTGTACCCTCTGATCAGAATGTCCTGAAAGGCCGTGAGGCCCCAGTTAAGCGGAGAGAGTGTGCTGATTTTCTGCATGACTGCAGGCATGGCATGACTCGGAACCATGGTTCCTCCCAGAGCTGCTGCAACAACAATAGAAATCGAGCCGAACATCGATGCCTGTTCCATGGTTGAACAGGCGCTTCCCAACAGCACCCCGTAACCGCAGGCGGCAAGTGAGCAGCACAGGGTTATGCAGATCAGCGGGAGAACGGAAACCTCGATGGTGAACGGAGGCAGGCCCAGAGAGGGAAAAAGAAAACGGCCGATAGAGACAATCAGGAGCAGCTGGGAGAAACAGACTCCGATATAGGCGATTATCTTTCCGATAAGAAGTGTCACAGGAGAGATCGGCATGGTAAGCAGTCTTCTCCAGATGCCTGAATTGCGTTCCAGAAGCAGGGAACCCGCCAGGGGAATTGCTGTGAAAAAAAGACCAAAAAGCGACCATGATGGGATGTTGTGCTGCACGGCGCTGATTGGCTCAATGAGTTTCTCCCCTTCAACATCCCGCTCAGTTAAAGTGATGAGCTGCGTTTTGAGCTTTTCCAGCCCCAGATCAATAGGTTGATTGCTCATCTCCAGGAGCGGTGCGATCTCTTCAAACAGCTTTTTTGATCGCTTCTCAAACGCTGTCAGTTTCATATCCAGCTCAACACCGGAGACAGCCATTTGCAAAACGGAGAGAATGGAAGAACGAAAGCCGGGCAGGGCGCCGGGATCAAAGTGGATCATCAACTCATCGACCGTCGCTGTTTTAGCGGCCTCGGGAGCTGTTTCATCAAAAAGGCGCTGAATACGATCTTGGAGATTTCTGGTTGTCTTTTCAGGTACGATAATACAGAGTTGAAAATCGCCCTTTTGCACCATGAGTAGTGCTTCTTTTGGTGTCTTTTTTTTCCGGTCAAGCTCTTTGAGAGTGATTCGTCCCGTATCTGTCAGTGCTTTTTTGAGTTTGCTGCTGAGCGTATCATTGTCCTGATCCAGGAAGAGGATTGTTGTTTTTTTCTCGCCGGACATCTCCATCACATTTTCCTGTACCAATGTGACGATAACAACCAATATGGCAGGCATCATGAACATGACCAGGAGGCCGACCTTGTCACGCATCAGGAGTCGGGTTTCTTTCCAGGTTGCTGTGGTGATATGGCGAAGTAAGTTATTCATCTCGCAGTTGCTTGCCGGTAATGGCGAAAAAGAGATCGTTGAGATTAGCGTAACCCTGCTTTTCTGTCAGCTCCAGGGTTGTTCCTTCCTGGATGATATGGCCATTATCGATAATAGCAACATGGGAGCAGAGATCCTGGGCCTCTTCCATATAATGGGTGGTATAGATAATAGTTGTTCCAGCACGGTTGAGCTCTGTGAGCCGTTCATGGATAAGTTGTCTGGACTGGGCATCGATACCAACTGTCGGTTCATCAAGAAACAGAATCTGAGGGTTGTGAAGCATGGCAACAGCAAGATTAAGCCGTCTCTTCATGCCGCCGGAATAGCTGGACACCAGGCGCGATGCCCTGTCTGTTAAACGGGTAAAATCGAGGCATCCATCAATTTGTTTTTGCAGGAGACTGCCGGAAAGACCATAGAGTTTTGCAAAAAATATCAGATTTTCATAGCCGGTCAGTTTTTCGTAGATGGCAAGATTTTGTGGGACAAAGCCGATTTTTTGCTGAATAGTCGTCTTAGCACTGAGAAATGAGTGACCAAGAATGTTGGCTTGGCCCGAATCGGCAGAAAGCAGGCCGGTGAGAATGGATATCGCGGTGGTCTTGCCGGCACCGTTTGGCCCAAGTAGACCGAAAAAAGAAGATTGAGGAATTTTAAGAGTAAAACCGTTGAGCGCAGGCTCTGTTGCGCCTTTATAGGTTTTGCAGATTGAATCGGCCTCAATGACGGTCCGAATCGATGGATCCGGCTTTGTGCCTGGAGATATGCTCGGATTCATATATTATTTCACTGAAAAGAATTGTTGTGTGCAGAACGTTTTTAGGGCAATGTGTTTGGCCTGGAGAAAAGTGTAAAGTCAGGTCAATTTATCTTGTTTTTTTATTGCGCAACAGTTTTACTGCGGAAACGATTTATCTTAACGGCAATTTGGTCGAAAAGGAAGGTAAATCGACCTGTTGTTTTTCGAGCCCGTGGGATGTTTGATGAAAGAAAATGACCTGAAAATAGACCATAGTCATCAGCTGATTCTCTACGTGGAAAAAGAGGATCACTCCTATGGACCGCTTCAGACAGGGTCCTATATGGCGGATAATTATCTCGATGACTTTTTCCACAAGCGTAACAAGCTGAAAGAGCAGCGCTTGGAAGAGCTAATAAGAGGAGAGATCTCACCCCTTGCCTATTACAAGGATCTGGTGGAAATCAGCGAAGGGGATCTGGCTGTCCGTGTGGGAGTGAGCAAGAGAAAGCTTCGGTATCACATGAGTCCAAAAGGGTTTGCCACCATCAAAGTGGCTCTTCTTGAAAAATATGCGACGGTTTTCGGTGTTCCGGTGGCACAACTTTTCCAGATTGTTCTCTGTGATGATGAGCGGATCAAAGTGAGTTATGAAAAGACGGGATTAAGCCAGGTTATTGTCAGCCGGATCACCAACAATGAATAAACCCTGCAAGCGACAAAAGTAGATCGTAACCTTCTATTCCTCAAGCAAAGTCAATGAGTATCCAATTCAACCATAAAATGGCAGCCCATTGTGAATCCGGTGCTGTAACAGCCCAACTCAATCACGCTGGACTCGATATCTCGGAGCCGATGGTCTTTGGAATCTCCGGGGGACTGTTTTTCGGATACTTCAAGTTACCGACCATGGACTTTCCTACCTTTGTTCTGAGAAATCAGCCGGGCAAGATCAGGGAAAAGGTGCAGAAACGGTTGAATATCAGGATCGAATCGAGCAGAGTGAAAGATCCAATCCAATCGATGGCTGCTCTTGATCGGTTGCTTGAGCAGGGATTTGCAGTAGCGGTTCAGGTCGATTTCTTCTATATGAATTATATTCCTGCCTATGCCAGGGCTCATTTTAACGCTCATTTTATCAATGTTGTCGGTAAAGAGGGAAATGATTACCTGGTAAGCGATTCCTACCACCCTGTTATCGCAAGGCTTGATGGAAATACCCTGCAAACGGCACGGTCGGTCAAGGGCCCCTTTGCTCCCGCCGGTTTTCAGTTCCGGGTAACAGGGGTTGACAAGGATGTTGATTTGAGACCCGGGATCAAGCAAGGTATCAAACAGACCTGCTTCTATATGTTGAAACTGCCTATCCCCCTGATGGGGATTCGTGGTATCAGACGGTTTGGTGACAAGGTGACCGGCTGGCCGGAGCTGTGTCGTGACATCGATCATCTCTCCCATGAGATCATGATGATCCATGTGATCCTGGAAGATAGAGGGACCGGAGGAGGCGGGTTTCGATTCCTTTATGCCTCATTTCTGAAAGAGGCGGCACGGTTGTTTGATAATAATCAGTTAGATGAGCTGGCTGCCGAGATGATGGCCAATGGCGATCAATGGCGGCAGATTTCACTTTTTGTGGCCCGCATAGGGAAGGCTCGCGATCTGGGGCCGGACAGGTTAAATGAACTCAAGGAAATGATCCATGAGCGAGCCCGGGTAGAGCATGAGCTGTTCAGCCGTTTGTATACAATTGCCAAGTCACTTCCCGTATAAGGGACACTAAGCAGGAAGAGATATCATATCATAAATAAATCCGATTAATCGACCAGATATTATGAGCGAAAACAATCTGCAATACCGAATTAAAAATATGATCATTGAAACACTGAATATTCCCGATGTCACACCCGAGGAGATCAGTGATGATGAGATGATTTTTGAAAGTGAAAAGCTGGGCCTGGATTCTCTTGATGGGCTTGAGTTGGTGATGGGCATCCAGCGAGAGTTTTCAGTGATGATCAATGATCAGAATCATGCCCATAATATTTTGCAGACGGTTAATACCATCGCCGAGTTTGTTGAATCAGAGAACTCTGCCACGGATTAAACCCATTGAAAAAAGTCCTCCTCCTCTCAACAAATCAAGCCGCCACACCATATCCTGTTCCACCCCTGGGACTTGGCTGTCTCTTTCATCGTCTTAAATCCGATTATGAAGTGAGACTTGTCGATGGCTTCAGACTGTCAATAGACCAGATTGTTGAGATTTTAGACCGGTTTAAGCCCGATTATGTGGGTATATCTATCCGCAATATCGATGATATGGTCAAGGGAGAGGCACACTCGTTTATCCCATCAATTCTAAATGATTTTATAAAACCTCTCAGGCGACATTTCAGCGGAATTCTGATTCTGGGAGGAAGCGGTTTTACCATCTTCCCCCATGAACTGATGCGGCGATCCGGTGCCGATTACGGTATTACCGGTGAGGCTGAAGAGAAACTCCCACAACTTCTTCGTTACCTGGAAAAAGGAGATGACCCTGCAGAGCTCCCTTGGCTGTTTGATAAAACCGGGCGGCAAGCTCTGGCTGTGAATGCTCCTGAGTACCTGGATCTTGACCGACCGTTTCAATCCGAGTTGGACAAGCTTATTGATTATGCTCCCTATGTGGAGCGGGGAGCCTATCCCATCCAGACCAAACGTGGCTGTGTACATCGTTGTATTTACTGCTCTTATCCGGTTCTTGAAGGGAGACAATATAGAAAACGGTTGGTGGAACATGTGGTCGATGAACTGGAGACAGCTTCTAAGAGGTTGGGAAAGGGGATGACCTTTGAGTTTGTCGATTCAACCTTTAACGATCCTCCGGGGCATGGTGAAGAAATCTGCCGGGAAATTATCCGTCGAGATTTGCAGGTGAGTCTGCGCACCATGGGTGTTAACCCGGCAAATGTGACCGGTGAGCTGCTTGAACTGATGCGTCGGGCCGGTTTTACCCAGATTGACTCAACTCCTGATAGTGCCAGTCCAAAGGTGCTGAAAAAGATGGGTAAAAATTTCAGTCTCCAACAGTTGCAGCAAAGCGCAACAATCATTGAGCAGCATCAGATGCCGACCATGTGGTTTTTTATCTTCGGCGGACCAGGGGAAGATGAGACAACCATCAATGAAACCTTTGAGTTCATTGACCGTTTTATCGCCGAAGACGATATGGTCCATATCACCGAAGGGTTACGGATCTATCCATCTACACCGCTGTATAACCTGGCACTGAAAGAAAAAATGATTTCAAAAGACCAGTCTCTGCTCGATCCGCAATTTTATGTGTCTCCGCTTTTGGGTGAGAAAAGGCTGGCACAGATTATCGATGAAAAACTGTCGAGTCGTCCCAATTGTCTCAGAATAAGTGAAACCAAACCACCACCTGAGTTGATGGCAGCTGCCATCAAAGAACGAAAAGAAAAAAAACTCACTGAGCCGATGTTTAAAACCTTGCTTCGACTCAAACGTGAATTAGTGTAAACTAATACAGATCCCCATTATAATGCGCTTTCTTCTGATAGCGTCATTTTGGGCTCTGGCGAACAGGAGAACCTGAATGAATCCAGGGCGCCTGCGTCAGTTTACAGTTGTTCATCTATGAAACCGAAATGTCGGCAACTCTATGATCAATTACGAATTGATCTGGAGGACATCAGGTGACAAATAAATGATATTGGAGAGACATCATGGAAATGAAAAAATTAAAGCTATCCGAGACACGGGAATTCAATCCGTTGGGAATGAAGTCGATTGTCCTGCACGATTCCGAATTTTTTAAGATTATAAATTTTAATCTCACAGCAGGAACACTGTTTCCCGTCCACTCCCACGATATTGAAGGGCAGCTTTCTATCCTGGTTGTGGAAGGTGAAGGGGAATTCTTGACCGATGATGCCTCCATGGAGGCAAAGACGGGAGATATGTTGTTGTGTGATATCAGTGATCCCCATGGGGTGAGGGCGACGAGTGATATGAGGATTGTAGTTACAATAGCCCCCCCAATCTGATAAAAATCGCCAGAAGCACTCATCTTTGCCCCATTGACTCCATCCGCATAGGAGAAGCTATAGCGAATGGAGTCAATGGGACAAACCTAAGCACTTCTGACGATTTTTTTGTAATTTGTAACTATGTTCTGTGTGGGATGGATTCCGGTTTTTACTCGATCTGACAGTCACACATAGGTTGGGCTATAGTGTGGTGGACAGCTTGTACAAACCTGACCGCTCCAGACAATTTTTAAGAGCCGTCAGAAGCACTCATCCTCGAACTCAGAAACTCAAACCTGAACACTTTTACTGTTTTTCTGATTCTCCCTGATTCACAGCTGAAGTCAGAAACATGGTTTTTTAAAAGTATGAGTAGAGGTCGTTGCGAGGCCGCAGGCCGTGGCAATCTCACGGCTTCTTTTTTTCAAGAAGCAGATAAAAGTTGAAAACTGAATCTTCTCGTAATAATTTAACAAGGTTTATCTTTCGTTATTCCGGTGAAAGCCGGAGTCCAGTAAAAATTTAAATTTGGAACTATGAAAAATGAATAACGCAATGCAAAAACTCGTTCCCTTTTTTCTCGTACTCTTCGCTATCTGCTTCATCGAGGCGGGGATTACTGCTGAATATGCTGATGCCAGGTCGCGGATGGGAGGGCGGATGTTTAAGCGCTCCATGCCGAGCAAGAAACCTGTGCCGGCTGCACAGCAGCGGACAAATCAGGGAGTCAAGAAAGGAACCCAGGCAAATAAACAGGGATTTGGTCGTGGTCTGATGGGCGGTCTGCTCGGAGGTGCTATTGGCGCCTTTCTCTTTGGCTCGCTCTTTGGTGCCGGCGGTAGTGGCTTTGGTATTCTGCCTCTGCTTCTGCTTGGCCTGGTGGCCTTTTTTCTCTTTCGCAAGAGTCAACGTCGTCCGGTTTCCGGTTCATCACCGGGCTATCAGCCACCACCGATGGGTGAGGGACGAACTCCATTTGGCGCCGGTTTTCCCGGTAGCGCAGGGAGTGTTGATATTCCGCCTGAGGAGTCGACAGCACCTCATTCACTGGAAGCGGGTCTAGCTGAAATTCGAATAACGGATCCCGGCTTTGATGAAAACTACTTTACTGAAGTTGCTTCCGATGTGTTTTTTCAGATCCAGGCAGGCTGGATGCGGCGCGATCTCTCAAGTTATAATCACCTGCTTGGCGATCAATTGGCCCAGGAATATGAGCAGCACTTTGAAGAAATGCGGCAGAAAGGGCATATTAATAAGCTTGAATCAATCGCTATACGCGGTGTTGACATTGTTGATGCGGGCAGGGAAGGAAATGAGGACTTTATAACCGTTCTCTTTACTGCAAGTCTTTTGGACTATACCGTTGATGATCAGTCGGGTGACCTGGTAGACGGTTCTAATACGGAGCCGGTCAAATTTGTCGAACGCTGGACATGGGCCAGGCCGGTAAACAGTGAAGACTGGAAACTGGAAGCTATTGAGGCGGGGGAATAAATCCGGACTCAGTTTCTTTCAAACCTGTAACCGATAAAAAGCCATATCTCCTACACGGAGATATGGCTTTTTTTATTGCGATAGTTTACAGAGGAATTTCATCAACCGTTTCCGCAGCCTGATCAATGGCATCATGAGCCGTATTACCCACAACTGGAATGATGGAAATCACAGCTCCGCCAATCCGCATGGGAACGGTGACAATTTTCGTTAAAAAGCAGCCACTAAGGGTGAAAAGCAGGAGAATCATAAGTATAAATTGTAAAATTTTCATTGTTATTGTTTCCTTGTAGTTTTTAGCTTTTATTTGTTTGCTAAAACATAAACTGTCACAGGTGCTTCAGTTTCACATGGTTTCTTTTATCCGCTATAGTCCGACCTATGCGGGTAAAAGAAACCATGTGAAAATGGAGTATCTGTGGCGGTTTATATTAGATCATGTCTTCTCCCTTCCTCAGCAGCCATAAGTTACTCACCTTTTTATAGAACTCTTTCAGAGGCAGTTTGGTTTTCATAACAGTATTGAACATATTGTATTTGGCAAGGTCGAAGTCGACGATCTCCTGCTCAGCCTCGCGGTAATAAGAGGTTCCCGGAAAGGGGGTGAGAATAGTATAGCCGGCAAAAGCAACCCGGTGGCTGCCGGCATATTCGGCAAGGTAATCAAAATCCTCCTCGCCGTATGATGGCGGGACGATGTAATTACCACGCAGCATGATGCCGTTATCATGGAAAACATCAATAGCCTTGTCGATCATTTCAGCATTGAGTTGTTTTTTATACTTTTTCAGCTCTTCCTGACGCATCGATTCAAAACCGGTAATCACCACCTTAAGGCCGCCTCGTGCTAGTTTTTTAATGAGCCCAGGGTGATTGGCAGCCGTATCCGCCCGAATGTCCATGATGAAGGTCTTTTTGATTCCTTCCTCTTTGATCCGGTCGAAGAGTTGATGGGCAAAATCAAGATTAACCAAAGTGTTGGCATCGGAAAAACGGACCACATCGTACTCATCGAGACTTTGCAGCTCACTGATAACCGACTCAACATCCCGCTGCAGATAGTTGCCGTTAAACTGGGGCCAGATGGAACAGAATGAGCATGTGTAAGGGCATCCAAGGGATGTGAATACATAGGTTGATGGTCCTGGAGCTTTGCCCACCACATAGGTTGAGACCCAACGTTTCAATAAAGATCTGTCCGGCATGATAAAATCGTCATCGGCCGGATTGAGTATGGGAACTGGCTCGGCGGTTGCTTTGAGTTGATTGTTCCGGCGAATGAGAATACCGCCGATATGATCAAAGCCCTTTTTCTGCTCTACAGCTTGAACAATCTCTTTAAAGGCGAAAGCTCCCGGGCCGGTACAGACGATATCCACACACGGGTCAAGAAAGTCTTCCGGACAGAGGGTGCAATGCAGCCCGCCTGCCACGGTGACTATTTCAGGGTTGAATCTCTTTACCTCTCTTAAAATTGCCATTCCCAACGGGAACTCTGAGGCGATAAAGGTGACACCAACTATATCGGGCTGAGTTTTCTGCAGGAAGGTTTCCACCATTTCAGCAGGCTCCGGACTGTCGGGGGCAAGATCATACTCACCCTTCATCTCAAGAAGGTCGACATCATAATCCTGAAGCAGGCCGGCTAAGGTGAGCAGTCCCAGTGGCGGGCCGATGAGTTTTTTATGGATGAATCGCTCTGCTTCAGGTGAGGCGTGTTCGAGTATACCGTTATGAGGAGAACGGGGTGGATTGATAAGTGCGACTTTCATATTTGAGAACGCTCGGTTTGGAGGGTGCTGATCAACAGTTTGGCTCTATTCTGCAGCTCTTTTTTCGGGACAATCATATCGATAAGGCCCATTTTAAGGGCGTCTTTGGCTAAGATGTTCTGCCCGGAGAGTATCAGCTCCATTGCTTTTGAGGACCCAACCAGTTTTGGCAACCGAACTGTGCCGCCACAGCCGGGCATCAGAGAAAAGGTTGTTTCTGGAAGAGAAAATAGAGCGTTTTTTGTACTCATCCGATAGTGACAGGCCATTGCCAGCTCCAGGCCAGAGCCCAGACAGCAGCCCTTGATAGCCGCGACAACAGGATAGGAGAGTCTGGATAGTTTTTCGAACAGCAAAACGGAACGGTTCATTATCTCTGCCACCCGGTTTTGTTCTTCGGTCGTAAGAGTTGTTTGTAACTCTTCAATATCTGCTCCGGAAGAAAAGTGACGGCCTTGACCGGAAATGATACAGCCGTAGGCAGATGTGTCATTTTCAAGCTCCGGGATGATCTCAATGAGTTCCTGAAAAAACAAACGATCAGTAGTATTGGCAGGAGGTGAACACAGTTCAAGGAAAAAAAGATTCTTTTCCCGAGTTAACCTGAGCCGTTTATTTTTCATTGCCGGGCTCCTGATAGACTGCCAATCCATAGGCCTTTTCCCCAGTATGGGAAATAGAGAGAAAGAGATTCTGTATGTCGATGCTGCTTGAAAGGTGTTCGGGAAAGGATTGCAGAAATGGTTTACCGGAAGGCAGCCAGGAAATTGTCAGTTCTCTATTTTCAAAAGAGTGCCCTGTTACCTGATATAAAAGGGAGCAAACAGCCTGTTTGCAGGCAAGAACACCAGCGGTGGAGCGGATATGGCGCCTGTTCAGCTCCTGCTGTTCTTCCGGGTTGAATGATGAGGCAATGATTGTTGGTCGATTTTCCTGTATCTCTTCAATATCAACCATTTTTACCATCGATTTTACGAAATATTCAGCAGTTGTATTCATATGGTATCAAACGGATGAGGGCAACTCTCTTGCCAGTTCACAAAAGAGCCTGGATTCTTCAGTGAGTGCTTTTGAAGTGGAAAGTCGCCTGCTGTTATGAATCGACTGCATCACCGAGCGAATCAGCCTGGGTGGATGTTTTTCTGTGAGTTGAGTAAGGAAAGTAACCAGTTCTTTCTCCACCTGTTTCGTCGGGCAGACTGTATGGACTATGCCCATTGCCTTGGCCTCCTCACCCCTGATCATTCGGCCGCTCAAAACCAGATCTATCAGGTGATGTCTGGGGATCAAATCCTTTGACAGAAGAGTGCCGCCCAGACCCGGCATTAACCCCAGTTCGCTCTCAGGAAAGCCGAACATCGCATTGTTGGAAGCAAATCGAAAATGGCAACTGAGGGCAAGCTCCAGTCCACCACCCAGGCAGCTGCCCAAAATGAGAGCTGCAACGGGAATGGTGGCATTTGATATGACCTCCAGTAGCTCTTTGCCCTGGTCCAGGGCTTTTTGAAGGATCTGCGGTTCCCTGGCCAATTCCTTGAGACTCCCTATATCGGCTCCAGAGCAGAAATGTTTGCCTTCACCTCTGATGATTACGTGGGCCAGATCCGGGTTTTCAATAAAGTCGATCAACTCTTCTTTCTTGCAAAATAGTGGATGACTCAAAGAGTTGTACGGCGGGTTTGACAGGGTGATCCAGCCTGTCCGGTTGGTCTTTTTAAAAGAGAGCTGCATGAAGAACTTTAGTTACTCGAGGGAAGAAAGTCCGGTATGGAGGTGGCATGAAAGATTCTATCCATTATCATAACCAACTCTGCTCCGGATACTAATTTTTGTTGTAGTGCTGATTGAATGCTGTCAATTAACAGTTGTTTAAATTGTTTATGTAATTGGTGCAACGATTTCTTGTTCTTTTTCGCTATTGACCAGGGCAGCTCTTGGCCAATCAGAAGTCCATCTTTGTTTTTCATCCCCATCTTGTTCATATCAAGCAGTTGCTCAAGAGATGAGAGGAGAATGTCGAAATCAGGATTAAATATTGAAGAATTGAGTTGATGGTAATTGTTGGCAGCCGCTTGTACCACATCAAGGCCGATGGAATCCATCAGTGAGAGTTGGCCGTGACCAATGAGCTCCGATTTTGACGCCTGGTCGACCTCTTCAGGGGAAAAGCCGTTTTGCAGGGCCATAAAAGAAAAGGCCTGTAATGGGAGCAAGAGTCGGTTGATGGTAAAAGCTGATTGCTCATCCTGGCTGATCAGGTCAATTCCATTTTCTTTAAAAAAAGCATGAGCTTTTCCCACAGTTTTTTTCTCAGTTGAGTTGCAGCAGATGAGTTCTACAAGACTTGTGAGTTCAACAGGGAAGAAGAGGTGGGCTCCAAGACAACGTGGATGAATTGAGCTTGGCAGGATGGATGACGAGTTACTCAGCAGCAGGGTATTGTTGGATACGAGATGGTTAAGTTGGTTGAAAATGGCCCTTTTGATCTCCAGGTCTTCCCGGCTTGACTCGTAAATAATCTCTGGCTGCGGAATATTGGATCCATAACCTGAACAGCTTGCCCGAAATGATGCGGCCTGCTCGGGAAAGAAACGTTTGAGTCGTTTATGAGATTTGATGATTTTTTTTTCAAGCAGCTGGAGTTGGTTTTTGGAGTGGGACAACCAGTGAACCGGATAACCTTTCTTCAGAAAGAAAAAGCCGATATTGACAGCCATTTTGCCGGAACCGGCTATGACGATTTGGGATTTCAATAGTCCAACCGCCTTCTGAGATTTTTCAGGTTGTAGTGCCTGGGGGCGGGATCGATAAATCGCGCATGTTGGCTGAGCGAGACTCCAACACCACATTCAACAACTGAGTCGATACCAAGTGTATGGAGCATGCCAAGTACCCCTGGCCAGTGAATTGGCTGAGCGATGTTATTGGTGGTCATATCGATTAAGGAATCGACACTGTCACAGAGGGTGTGGTCCAGGGCGGAGAGTACGGGGCAGCTGGGCTTTTGCCAGCTCATGTCTTGAAGAAAGGTACGAAACTCTTTTGCGATCTCTTTCATATAGACCGGATGATGATAGGGGGTTTTGATCCGCAAACGTATTGTCTTGATTGCTCCTGATTGCTCGGCAAGAGTGAGCAGACCATCGGTCTCATGCTCAAGGCCCACATAAACGCCGGAGCAGTTGTTGTTGAGATTGGCAAGCTTGATACTGGAGTAATCTTTCTTCTTGATAATGGCCAAAACTTCATTGTGATCAAGGCCGATGATAACCACTACGCCAAATTTCTTCTCGGGGCAGCATGTTTCACCAAGACGGAGCGCCTTTTCGGTGATCTGTAATCCTGTCTGAAAATCGATGGCTTCAGCAGCCACCAGCGCGGCATAAACACCCAGGCTGTGCCCTGCCAGATAACGTGGTGTCAGGCCCAGTTGCCGAAAGACCTCGATAGCACCGCATGAAAAGGTATAGGCAAAAATTTCCCGTGCCGGCTGGTCCTGTTGGAAGGTCGTCTGCTCAATGGTTGATTGAACAAGGTCAACTCCAGCTATGGGTGTGGCCGCTTCCAGGTATGGCTGCATAATTTGCTGGTATCTGGTGAAAAACCTGCGTTCTTTGCCAAAAGGCTTAACACCGATACCTGGAAAGAGGAAGGCCTGGGGCTGTTGTGGGTCAAACAGGGTCATATTGCAGTATATAGCCGGCTTGCATAAATTTCGACACTTCGGTGACAAAGCTTGCGATCTTCTCTTTGGGTGCAAACGTTTCTTCGCGGATGATTTTATCCAGGCAGATGAAGATCATTGGCGGTCCACAGTAGCCGAGCTGGTCAAGTTTTGAATAAAAGATATCAGGGTTAAGACCGATAGCAACCATTTCCTCCTTGATGGAATCAACGATATGCTTGGTCGGTAGATTGATCTGAAAACAGCGGATTGTTTCCGGATCAACCTCTGCTTTTTTGATCATCCTCATGAATCCGTTAAAGAAGATAGAGCCCCCATCTTCCTGGAAGTCGGAGGTTGAAAGGGCATTTCTGAAGTTCTGCCGGAGATGATGGCGGGCCTCTTCATATTCCTGCCTGGGATTGAGCCACAGAGCGGGACGATTATTGTACATAAGAGATGGGCGCTTGCCACCCACCGATTCAATATAGGTTGTCTCAACTCTGTACCCCGCTGACTTTGACCTCGCAGATGAAAGCACAACCGCTCCGGCGCCATCGGAGAGGAACCATCGTAGGAAGAGAGACTCTTTGTCAACCAGCTCCTGGTTGTAATAATCTGCCCGCAGTTCAGATGATGACATATTGGCGGACAGGATAAGAGCATTCCGGTTCTGGCCATTTCTGATCAGCTGGTGGCCAAGATAGAGCGCTTTATAGGCCGAGGTACAGTTGGCATGGATGGAAAGTTCGTCACACACCTCGATTCCGAGTTCTTCCTGAATTCGAACCGAGGCGGTTGGCATCTGGTCCTGGTGAGCAGAGCCGTAGCAGATAAGATCAATATCATTAGCGTCCATTTCAGCCATGGCAAGGGCGCTGTGGGCGGCGCTGGCAGCCATGGAAATATTATCTTCAGAGAACTCACCGGTTTCAGGATTAATACCGTAATGGACAAAGTCGATATCAAGCAGCTCTCCCATAACCGGATGGCTGCGTTTGAGCCATTTCTGGATTTTGGTTGGTGCCTGGTCCAATGTACCAAGTACGGTTTCAATATCTTTAAAAGCGACTGGGGCACCAGGCAGGTAAGAGCCGCTGCCGCAGACATACACCGGCCTATCCATTGTCTTCCCCTCCGCTCCTGGACAAATGAGGCTGCTTGATGCTTGAAAAAATCTGGACACCATTATGACCACCGAAAGCAAAGGAGTTGGACATCACATGATGCAGCTCCTTTTCCCGTGCTGTGCCGGGAACATAGTCAAGGTCAAGGGCCGGGTCAGGATCTGTCAGATTGATTGTCGGCGGGATTATGTTATTTGCAAGTGCCATACAACCAATCACCGCTTCAACTCCGGCGCCTCCTGCCAGGCAGTGTCCGGTCATCGATTTGGTGGATGAGACGGCAAGGTTGTAGGCATGATCGCCAAACTGCTCTTTTATGGCCATGGTTTCATACAGGTCGTTGAGCTGGGTTGAGGTGCCATGGGCATTAATATAGTCGATGTTTTCCGGCTCAAGTCCACTCTGTTCAAGAGCCAGCCGCATGGTTTTGGCCATACCTCTGCCATCCGGTTCAGGAGAGAGAATGTTGTAGGATTCCGTATAAAGACCTGGATTATAGGTTTGGGCGTAGATTTTTGCCTCTCTTTTTACGGCGTGCTCCATCGATTCCAGGACAACTATTCCTGCCCCTTCTCCCATGACAAAACCGGAACGATTGCGGTCAAAGGGCCTGGAGGCGGACTTGGCTTGTTGCTCAGAGCCTGCCAGTGCCATTAGAGAGCAGAAGCCTTCAACATCGGCGTAATTGAGGGAAGAGTCGATGGAACCGCAAATGACCAGGTCACACATTCCGCCACGGATAAGGGCGTAAGCAGCAGCCATACCATAAACACCCGATGAGCATGCTGTTCCTATGACAAAAGAGGGGCCGGAAAGCTTGTGGGCCAGAGATATCCAGGACGCTGGAGAGTTGGACATGTTTTTGAGAATTCGCATATTCTCAACTCCTGAGGCAGGAGGTATATAAGCGGTGCCGGTGGTACCGATGATCACCCCGATCCGTCCTCTGTCAAGGGTGTCAAAATCAAGCTCACTGTCTTCAATGGCCATTTCTGCTGTGACCAGTGCCATTCTGGTTGAGCGGGTCATCTGGCCGCGTTTTCTCTTTTTTATCCGTTTGGCAAAAAATTCTTCGGCATTTTCGGGCAGTTCAACCCCGTAACAGCAGGAGAGATCTTTCGGCTCAAAAGTTGTAAATTGCGAGGTGACTGATCTGCCTGCCAGCAGGCCTTGCCAGCTCTCTTCAAGATTCAGACCGAGTCCAGTCATGAGGCCAAGACCTGTGACAGCGATGGGAGTAGTGGAATGAATCATTTGAGAAGTGACTCCGCGGCTAATATTCCCGATTTCATTGATTGCATAAATCCACCCAGTCTATTTGTCCAGGCACCACCCATGATAATATTGTTGATTGGCAGGTTTGCTGCTTTCATGATTCGGCGATGGGAGCCACAGGTGCATTTGGGCCCCATGATCGCACCCAGCGGGTTGGCCGTGTAACGAAACATGGTTCGGGGTGTGGCCAGGTTGGTTACCTGGATATGCTTTTTTAACCCGGGATAGAGCTTGTCTGCCATTTCGATGGTCTCATCGGTTATACGTTGTTTTTCAGCCAAATATTGGGCCTCATCCATTACCAGCCATTTATCGGGATCAGTGCCCCCGACCAGGCTGAGATTGTACCTGTTATCCGAATTGAACCCGGGGTCGGAGTTACAGTGAGCGGTTATGGAAAAGCCGTTCATATTAACCCGGTTCTCCTGTTGCCGCATGCAGCTGTCTATATCCGGATCCGGAAAGATCATGGAGATATGAGCATCTATTCCCAAATCTTTTGGGTGGCAATCAAGGCCAAGGTTCAGGGCCATCACTGAGATGGAAGAGGCCAGCGCGTCAAGATTATCCAGGTACCGTTTATTGAAATGAGAACGGCCTACTAATCTGTTTACCACATCATGAAGTGAATTGGCGCCAATTACCCCGTCGCACTCATAGCTGGTACCTTTAGCGCAAACAACCCCTTGAGCACGTTTGTCCTTGATGATAATTTTTTGAATCGGCGTGGATGTTTTAAGTTCGCCGCCAAGCTCGAGAAACTGTTCTTTCAAACCGTCGGTTAATCCCTGTCCACCACCTTCGATGGTGTACATCCCGTTTTTAAAAAGCAGGTAGAACATCATGATAAAATTGACGGTAGGAAACTCATCCATGGGAATTCCCATAAAGACGGCTGGTTGAAAAAGAATAGCCATCAATCGTTCATCTTTGAAATAGCTGTGAAAGTAATCTCTGGTGCTCTGGTTGGACTGTTTGAGAAAAATCGGCAGTTTTGTCAGAAAGGAAGGGACGGAGCGATATTTGGGAACGGTGTAATCAAAAAGGGGTGCGTAACTCCTGGCCTTTTCTTCAGTATCGGAAAAAAATCGGCTCAGACCCTCCTGTTCATCGGCAAATTCTTGTTGGAGAACTTCTTGAAGCTGTTGATATGAGTTGGGCATCTGGAAACGATAATTTCCCAGAATGACGTTGAATCCCTCCTTGAGCCGAATAAATTTGATTTTGTCAGAAAGTCCGAGGCTATCAACCATCCCATGAAACTCCTGCCCGGGGCCGCCCGAGGGAACCACATGCAGTGCCAGGTCAAATCGGTATCCTTTTCGTTTATAGGAAATGGCATAGCCGCCTGTCCGGCTCTCTTTTTCAAAGAGAATAACCTTTCTGCCTGCCTGTGCAAGCCGTACCCCTGCAGAGAGACCGCCGATTCCGGAGCCTATGATGCATATGGCTCCTTTCATTATTTGCTCCTGCCGAAAAGATAGAGAATTGCAAGCAGTTCATCGGCTTGAGGGTGAAAGAATCGAACTGTACAATCGGTGATAACCGGAATGGTTGCATCAGTAAGCGAGAGTATCGGTCGCAATTGTTTACTTGCCGGGTTGAATAGCAGTTCGCATTCGGTGAAATTTATGGGGATATCAATGGCCTTACGGAGTGCCTCTTTACAGCAGAAAGTGGCGCAAAGCCCAAGTGACTGATCCTCAAGTGTGCTGATATGGGCAATTTCCCTGTCGGTGAATACCATTGGCAACGGATTGGTGGAGCAGGTGTACTTGTCGAACCGGGAGATATTTTCCACATCGATCCCACAACCGAAAAGGGGGCTGTTTGCTTGGAAATCCAGGTGACCTGTTGTTGTTTCCACAGCTGATTTTGTGTCTGTCTTGGGGAGTTTTTACGATAGCTGTTAAAGCATTATAACGTCCAGGATTCGTTGCCATGGACTTTCGGGACGATTACAGCTGAACGTTAACAATATTATTTCCGTGTTGAATAATTGCCTTGGTGAGATGGATGACCTGTCCGAGGGTGTTTGCCGGCTTTTCCATCAGATGCCGACCGAGGGTTTTTAGTTCAATGGTCAGATCATACTTTTTACGGACAAGTTCAAGAAGAGAGAGAAGCATCAGAGAATCACCTTCAAGTTCTTCAATGATATCAGTGTTATCTCCCAGCTCTTCTTTGTCGATATCACATTCCTCAGAGAAATAGTCAAAAACCATGTCTCTGATCTCAGTTTCCATTTCAGAGGTTATCTGTCTCATTCCTGTCAAATGCTCTGGTTGAGTCAAAGGTGAAATACATCGTTTACTGTTTCGTGTATTCTGTTATTGCCTGATTACTGCTGTCTGTCGGCAAAGGCAAACCATCATAGCAAGTGTATGATCATTAATCAATAATGATTGTTAATTCAAACTTCCTGGTCAGCCAGTAATGGTCCGGGGTCGCTTGCTTTGATAGTTTCAAGTATTTGGGCCCGATGTTCGCGGGTTGCTTCCAGGTAGCCGTTAAAAGAGGCCAGCAGCAGCAGGTACTCGACAACGTTTCCCATATTGACCGTTCCCTTCCTGGCAAGGGAAAAGAGAAAACGAAACAGCTCCCGTTTGTCCGGATCTTTGGTTATCAGATATTGGCGGAACAGATATATCATAGAACGTAGTTTATCCATCACGCTTATATCCGCTTCATTGTAATGGGTAAACTTGCCGTTGGCCATTACCGTACGGGCTTTTTGCAATGCCACCTTATACGAGTACATCTTCTCTGTGGTGACGAAGAATTTTGAAAACATCTCACTCTGGGAAACCTGGTTATATTGCATGGTCGGGTAGATGCCCAGCATATCAGTATCGATATTGTTTATCCGGCCATCCGCCTTCATGCGGTCATACAGATCCGTCCCTGGATAGGCGCTCAAAACATTGAGCGTAATCATGGTGATGCCCGTTTTCATGGTGAAATCGAAAATCCGGTCAAAACCATCGAGCCTGTCGGTATCAAAACCAACAATAAATGAACCGATGGCATGGATGCCATGATCATGGATGGTTTGAATGCCCTTTTCAAATTTTTCAATTTTGTTCTGGTGTTTTCCGGCCTCTTGAAGAGCCGCTTCGTCAAGTGATTCAATACCGAGGAGAATGGAAGTGCAGCCAGCCCGGGCCATTTTTGCCAAGAGTTCGGGGTCATCGCACAAATCAAGGCTTGCCTGGCACATCCAGGAAACTTTAAGAGGCTGCAGCCTGTCCATCAGCTCATGGGCGTACTGCTTATCAGCGGTCAAGTTGTCGTCGGCAAAGGTCAGCTGTCGTTTGGGAAGAGATTTGATTTCTTCAATCACATTGTCGATATCACGATAGCGATGGCGTCTGCCAAGCATATTGCGAACAACACAGAATTCACATTTGTATGGACAGCCTCTGGAAACCTGCACAGGCATAGCCATGATCTTGTCTGTCTTGATAAGGTCCCAGCGGGGGATTGGGCTGAGTTTGTACTCACAGGGAGTTGCACTTTTGTAGTGAGGTTGAATATCACCCTGTTCAAAGTCATCCAGGAGATCCTGCCAGGCGCCCTCGGCTTCACCGATAACAATGGAATCGGCATACTGCAGGCTCTTGTCAACATTGAAACTGACCTGAGGGCCACCCATGACCACTGTTGCCCCAAGTTTCCTGAAGCGATCTGCAATCTCATACCCACGTTTGACCGTGTTGCCAAGAGCGGTAATTCCAACGATATCCGGTTTGAGGGTGAAATCGATCGCTTCAACTTCTTCATCGATAATTTGAATATCGTAATTGGATGGAGTGAGGGCCGCCACTGTGGGCAAAGAGAGAGGCGGAACCGGGGTCTTTTTCCCCATTACATCGCACAATTCTTTAAAATCCCAAAGATAGCGCAGTCTTCTTTTAGGATTAATCAACAGAAGAGAATATCGTTGACGGGTTTGATTCATAGTGAACAGTGATGCATCAATATTTTGACTGCCGGAGGTTGGCGATAGTAAGTATGTGGTGAAAAGCAAATAAGTTATCAAAAAAAGCAATAATTACACATCTGTTGTTTCCTGTCCATCGCTATTTTGTTGTCATGTTTTCATGTAAAGGAGGCTGAGCGTGGAGCAACTCAGCTGGAACATTCGTATTCCCAGAGGGATTGAAATCACTTGATCTAGAGGTCTGTTGGGTCGTTTGACAGCACTTGACTGGGAGCCGAATTCAGTAGTAGATTGAAACTGTCTCGAACACGGTTGTGTATATTCCATATCAATAGCCCCTCATCTGAAAATCATGTCGAAATCAACAAGCAGTGTCTCCCTTGTCCTTGGTTCCGGTGGAGCAAGAGGTCTGGCCCATATAGGTGTTATCAAATGGCTTACAGACAACGATTATGCAATCGAATCGATTTCAGGCAGCTCCATTGGCGCACTGGTTGGTGGTGTCTATGGAGCAGGGAAGCTGTCGGTTTTTGAAAAGTGGGTCTTGTCTATTACCAAGTTCGATATTCTTACCTTTATGGATTTTACCCTGGCAAAAGAGGGTTTTTTAAAAGGTGAGAAGATTATTGATACCTTAAAAGAGCTTATTGGTGACAGGCAGATTGAGAATCTGCCGATCACCTACACGGCGGTTGCCTCCGATATCGACCAGGAAAGAGAGGTGTGGATCACCAAGGGTAGTCTGTTCGATGCCATACGGGCCTCTATTTCTCTGCCATTTTTACTCACACCCGTTAACTATCGCGGAACGAACCTCATCGATGGAGGGGTGCTAAATCCTGTCCCTATTGCACCAACTTTCCAGGATCATACCGACATTACCATCGCTGTGAACCTCAACGGTCAGCCCGCTGCCGAAGAGCTGGTTCAGGTCAAACAGCTTGTCGATGAGCAGGCTTTCTTTCCGTTTAAAGACAAAATAAAACAGTTTTTTGACAATCTACCCGGGACAGATATGAAGAAAAACTTCGGTGACTGGTCTATGTATTATATTGCCAGCCAGTCGTTTGAAGCCATGCAGGGCGCCATTGCCCGCCAGAAACTTGCAGCTTATCCTCCGGATCTGGTTATTGATATTCCTAGAAATCTATGCGGAACACTCGATTTTGACCGAAGCAGTGAGTTGATAACTTTTGGTTATCAGCAGATGGAGAGAAACAGAGATCGACTGAAAACTTTACTTAAAAAGAACTGATTAACAATGAAGCCCACAGCCAAACTACCTGAAGCCCACTGGTCTTTGCAGTTGCAGGAAATAACAGAGCTCTTAAAGGTCAATCACCAAAAAGGACTGTCCCGCCTGCAGATACGGAAACACAGGCAGCTCTATGGTGCCAACATTCTCAGCGAGGTGAAGCCGAAGAGCGCCTTTACTATTCTGATCAATCAATTCAAGAACCTGATCGTTTTCTTCCTTGTTGCAGCTGCTCTTATCTCTTTTCTATTTGGTGATCATGTAGAGGGGCTGGCAATTGTGGTTGTCATTATCATTAATGCTGCAATCGGTTTTGTCACTGAGCTGAAAGGGGCCCGCTCAATTGAGGCTTTGAGAAAGCTTGGTTCTGTGAGTTCCCGGGTCAGACGTAACGGCAAGGAGAGTGTCATCCCGGCAAAAGCTCTGGTGGTTGGCGATATCGTCATCCTGGAAGGCGGTGATATCATTACGGCCGATTTGCGAATCATCAGCGGCTCAAAATTGCAGGCCGATGAATCGGTGTTAACTGGTGAGTCACTTCCTGTAAGCAAAACTCTAGAAGAGTTGCCTGCCGAGACACTGCTGGCTGAAAGAGCCAATATGCTTTTTAAAGGAACTGCTCTCACCAGAGGGGCTGGTGAGGCGGTTGTCGTTGCCACCGGGATGGGGACTGAACTTGGGAAGATATCTTCTCTTGTTGAGGAGACCCTGGAAGAGGATACCCCTTTAGAAAAACGGTTAAATCAGCTGGGAAACTGGCTGATCTGGGTCAGTCTTGGTTTAGCGGCCATGGTTTCTGTTACCGGGATCATGTCCGGCAAGAATATGCTGCTCATGATTGAGACCGGCATTGCCCTGGCTGTTGCTTCAATTCCGGAAGGGCTTCCCATTGTCGCCACCATAGCTCTTGCACGGGGCGTGTGGCGAATGGCAAGGCGAAATGCGCTTATTAAGGAACTCTCTGCAGTGGAAACACTTGGGGCGACCAGTATCATCTGTACTGACAAAACTGGCACCCTGACTGAAAACAGACTAACCGCAGTGGAGTTCTGTTTCTCATCCGGAATGGTGGACATAGACGAACAGCTTGAGGCGGAGTCCATTTTTTCATTGAAAGATGGAGATCAGCTCCCTGTGGAGCAGAGTGTTGTTTTGCAAAAGGCTCTTGAGCTCAGTGTCTTGTGTAATAATGCTGAACTGGGCGAGGAAAAGGGTGGGGTGGCAAAGAAATCCGTTGGCGACCCGCTGGAAGTTGCACTGCTTTCCATGGCTGCGGCTGCTGGTTTTGCACGTAAAGAAGTCACCTCCAGCTTTCCTGAAGAGCGAGAAGTTGCCTTTGATTCTGAAATTAAAATGATGGCAACCTATCACCGAATCGATTCCGGATATCGTGTAGCCGTGAAGGGCGCCCCTGAGGATGTTCTGGAATGCTGCCGGGGAGTTTTTCAGGATGATGATTCTTTGGATATGTCGGCAAGTGACAGGGAAAAATGGTCTCTCAATAACGAAGATATGGCTGCACGGGGTCTGCGGGTTTTAGCTTTTGCTGAGAAAGAGGTCGCTTCTCTTGATGAAGAGCCATTTTCAGACCTGACGCTGGTAGGACTTGTTGGGTTGATGGATCCTCCCAGGGAGGAGGTGAAAGAGGTCCTGAAACAGTGCCGGAATGCTGGCATCAGGGTTATTATGGCCACAGGTGACCAGCCGGTTTCTGCCAGGGCCATTGGGCGTGCCGTCGGTCTGGTGGAAGAAGATGATGCAGAAGTGGTACATGGCCGTGATCTCAAGAAAATGGAGTTGCATACGGAGGAAGAGAAAAAGAGACTGGCTGCGGCATCACTCTTTGCCCGGGTCAGTCCTGCCCAGAAACTCGATCTGATAGAACTGCACCGGGAACGTCATGCAATTGTCGCTATGACCGGCGACGGGGTTAACGATGCGCCTGCGCTCAAAAAGGCTGATATCGGTATAGCCATGGGTGAGCGTGGAACCCAGGTGGCCCGGGAGGCTGCCGATATGATCCTAAAAGACGACAGCTTCTCCTCCATTGTACATGCTGTCAACCAGGGTCGGATTATCTTTAAGAATATCAGGGCGTTTGTCCGTTATCTACTTTCGTGTAATCTCAGTGAGATTATGACGGTCTCTTTTGCCGCTTTTTTGGGGATGCCGCTGCCACTACTGCCCCTGCAGATCCTGTTTCTCAATATCGTCACAGACGTATTTCCCGCTCTTGCCCTTGCAGCCGGAGAAGGTAATCCCGGTATTATGAAACAGTCTCCCCGGAAGAAGCATGAGCCGATTATGAGTGCGAAACATTGGGTGGGAGTGAGTGGATACGGATTTTTAATTACCGTGGCGGTTCTTACGGCTTTTTATATCTCCCTGCATGTGCTGAACATGACGGAAAAAGAGGCGGTGACAATCTCTTTTCTCACCCTTGCTTTTGCACAGCTCTGGCATGTATTTAACATGCGGGAGAGAGGAAGCGGGCTCACCACCAATGCCATTGTTAAAAATCCGTTTATATGGGGAGCACTTGCTCTTTGTACTGTTCTGCTGCTGCTGACAATTTATGTACCGCTGCTGTCAACGGTGCTCAAGGTTGAACATCCGGGAATGATTGGAATGGCACTGGTTTTGGTTATGTCGATCCTGCCGCTTATTGTCGGCCAGCTTCTGGCTTCGAGGTCGGCTGTTCCGAATTCGTAAAGGGATTATCGTCTACTGAAAAAACCTGAAAGCAACAGTCCTGCCAGAAACCCACCGATATGGGCCCAGAAGGCTACGCCTCCGCCTCCGCCGGATGATTGCAGGGCCGGCAACGCTCCTAGAAGTTGGATGACAAACCAGTATCCAAGCATGAAAATTGCCGGGATGGATGCTGTTGTGATGAAAAAGCCCAGAAAAATAAGGGTGTAGACTTTGGCCTTGGGATAGAGTCTTGCATAAGCGCCCATAACCCCGCCGATTGCGCCAGATGCGCCAACCATCGGTATGGCGCTTGCCGGGTTGGTGACCATCTGGGCTGCAGCAGCAGCGATACCACAGAGCAGGTAAAAAATCAAAAATGGAATGTGTCCCATGGCATCTTCAACATTATCGCCAAAAACCCAGAGAAACCATAAGTTACCGATCAGGTGAAACCAGCCTCCATGGAGAAACATGTGGGTGATGATGGTATAATATCCGCCTTGATCATGCACGACGCAGGTCAGTGTCTGGCTCATCGGAATTTCGACTCCGGATGGCAATAAGCCAAGAACCTTGCCCGGTATCAGGGCAAAATAGCAGAGTGAACCGGCCAGGGAGCGGGTTTCTCCCATTCCCTGAAGAAAAATCCAGCAGAGGGCACAGGTGACGATAATAGCAATAGTCACTCCAGGAAAGAGAGTTGATGGATTTTCGTCACGGAGAGGGAACATGGAGCTTTATGGCCTTTAATAAGCAGGATTTTGAACGGATAATGATTTCCGATTACCTGGAAAGCGCGGCGAGACACAAGGTGTTGTGCCAGTATCCCATAATGACCGTTTTTGGCAACAGTTGTTTTATTAAGTCTTGAATCTGTAAGTGTTCATTAGAGGAACTCCTTGTGTGTCCTTCTCTTGCTTGAATTTGCTGGATAAGAATGAGGAAAAGGAGCTATAATAGATCAACAGGAAGCCTGAGAAGGACAACAGATAAACCGGCTAGCAGGTGAGACTGTTTACACGAAGAGGTCCTATGAAACGGATACTTGTAACAGGTGCGACAGGCCAGATTGGCAGCGAACTTGTACCGGAACTCCGTAATCGCTATGGCGGTGAGAATGTGGTGGCGATGGGGCATAAAAGAAAACCGTCGCCGATGCTGGCAGAGCCGGGTCCCTATGTGGTCTTCGATATTCGTGACCCATCAAAACTTCAAGAGACCATTGTCTCGTTTGAGATCAACACCATTTATCATCTGGTGGCACTGCTTTCTGCAGTTGGTGAAAAACAGCCGCAACTCGCCTGGGATATCAATGTCAACGGTTGTTTGAATGTTCTTGAAGCAGCCCGGCTGCATAGCTGTTCTGTTTTTCAACCAAGTTCAATTGCGGCCTTCGGGCCGACTACCCCTCAAGAGAACACCCCCCAGGAAACCATCCAGAGGCCCAATACCCTTTATGGTATTACCAAGCTCAGTGGAGAGTTGCTCTCAGACTATTATTATGAGAAATATGGTGTTGATTGCCGCGGAGTCCGCTTTCCCGGTCTAATTTCTTATGTAACTCCACCTGGAGGCGGCACCACCGATTATGCGGTTGATATTTTTTATGCGGCATTGGCGGGTAAACAGTTTCGATGTTTTCTCGCTCCAGAAACCAGGCTGGATATGATGTATATGGAAGATGCAATCGGGGCGGCCATTCGGCTCATGGAGGTGGAGCCGGATAGACTGCGATATCGTAACAGTTATAATATTTCTGCCATGAGTTTTACTCCTGAACATATTTATGCAGCCATCAAAAACATTATTCCCGATTTTGATATGGTTTACGATGTGGACCCCATGCGCCAGGCTATAGCCGACTCATGGCCAAACAACCTTGATGACAGCGCAGCTCGAGAGGACTGGGGCTGGCAACCACGATTTGATCTTGAGTCAATGACAAAAGATATGCTGACGCAGCTTGCCGGGAAATTGTCTGCTGACAAGTAAAGGCACCGATATGTCACTGGAACCGTTAATAAAGATGTATGAAATGGAGTTGAGAAAACGACAGGAGAAAGGTGTGCTGAAAGGGGCCGAAAAGGTGATTTGTGGTCTTAAAAAGGCAGAGGATGGTAAAGGTCCGCGTTATTTTTTGCAGGGGTATGGCGAGCGGGAATTTCTGCGAATGAACTCAAACAGCTACCTTGGGCTTTCTCTTCATCCAGAGGTGATCGAAGCCGGGGAGAAAGCGGCTGGAATGTATGGGGCCGGTCCCGGAGCGGTGCGTTTTATCAGTGGGACCTATGAACCTCACATCGGGCTGGAAGATCGGCTGGCGAACTTTCATGGCCGGGAGGCGTGCATGATCTTCAGCAGCGCTTACTCTGCGGTTATGGGAGTGGTGCCACAGTTGATCAGCGATACAACCACGGTGATCAGTGATAGTCTGAATCATAATTGTATCATTAACGCTATTCGTCTGGCCGGAACGGCGGACAAAAAGATATACGCCCACCTGGATATGGCTGATCTTAAACGTCAGATAGAGAGCTGTGTCGGTACTGCCAGTCGGCTCTGCATTGTCACTGATGGGATTTTCAGTATGCGTGGTGATTTTGCGCCACTCAATGAAATTGAGCGTTTGCGTCGGGATTATGAACATCTGTTTAGTGATGGAATCATCACCGTAGTAGATGATTCTCATGGTGTGGGGGCCTTCGGCTCAACGGGCCGTGGTGTCGAAGAATATATGGAAACCCAGGCCGATATTCTGATCGCTACATTGGGAAAGGCATTTGGTGTCAACGGAGGATATGTTGTCTCAAAAGCTACCGTTATTCGCTATCTGCGGCAGGTGTCTCCATTTTATGTCTATTCAAACCCGATAACAGTGTCGGAAGCGGCAGCGGCTTTAACTTCCCTTGCAATTGTCGATAGTCCTGAAGGGCGGCAGCGGCTTGAAAAGCTGCGCTCTTTAGTGGATTGTTTTGAAAAAGGATTGGCAAAATGCGGCTTTGAAACTATTGCAAGCCCCCATCCGGTGGTCCCATTGTTGATTCGGAATACTGAGGAAACGCTGAAACTCGTTCACTACTTATTTGAACACAATGTACTTGTAACCGCTCTTTTCTATCCTGTGGTGCCAAAAGGGGATGAGGAGATAAGGTTTCAGCTTGGGGCTGATCAGACAGAAAAGGATATTGATTATATTTTGAACTTACTTGATAAGTTTAAACGGTCATGACACAATAATGGTGTTTGAAACAGTTTTTTTGATGACCGGACTGGGTCGGTTGGTTAACAAGAAAAAAGAGGAGGAAAATGAGCATCCATACCATTACTCCACAGGAAGCGTTTCGCACATGTGATCCTGAGCTTTTTGGTTTTAAAACCACTGATGAAATTGAGGATCTGACCAGGTTTCTCGGTCAGGACAGGGCCTTGGAAGCGGTTGATTTTGGTATCGGTATTTGCCATCACGGGTTTAATCTCTTTGTTGTCGGGCCTCAGGGGACGGGGCGACACAGTGTCATTCAGGCGTTTATCGATAAAAAGGCGAAGGATGAGCCAAGTCCGTATGACTGGTGTTATGTTCAGAACTTCAAAGACAGTCACAAACCATACGCCCTTCGTTTTCCATCCGGGCAGAGCCAGATCTTCAAAAAAGAGATGCATGACCTGATTGATATGCTCAAAACGACGATCCCGTCAATTTTTGAGGGGGAGGATTATCGGGCCAGGTCAAGTGCCATTAACAATGTAACCAATCAAAAAATCGAAAAACTCTATAATGAAGTGGAGCAGGAAGCAAAAAGTGAGAAGATCGCTGTGGTGAAAAGTGAACAGGGTATTCTTTTTACCACCATGGGTGATGATGGGAAACCTTTGGATACCGAGGCATTTCTTAAATTGCCGGAGGAGAAGCGAAAGAAGATTGAAAAACTGATTGAGAAATACCAGGGGAAGCTCCAGCAGGCCATAAATAAGATCAGTATTATCAAACGGGACGCTGAAAAACTTCACCGGAAACTGAAAAAGGAAACGGCTAAATTGTCAGTTTCTTATATGATTACCACCCTGCGCTCAAAATATGCCGGCCAGCCGCATATCACCGAATACCTGGCAGAGGTTGAGGAAGAAATCACCGAACGGGTTGATGACTTTATTCACCAGCCCTCACGGGATGGTGATTCGATAATGACGCTGGTATCCAGACAGACACCTATGTTTGATCAGTATGACGTCAATGTGTTGGTGGGTAATGGTGATGAAGGAGCGCCGGTGGTGTATGAAGACATGCCGACTTTTCAGAATCTGCATGGTCGAATCGAGCACAAAGCTAAAATGGGTGTGCTTTCCACTCATTTTACCTTAATTAAGCCCGGCTCTCTGCACAGGGCCAATGGTGGATATCTTATTATAGATGCCAGACGGCTGCTGATGCAGCCCTACGCCTATGAAGGGTTGAAGCGAACACTGAGATCCAAGGTTATTCGGGTCGAGCCGATTGAACGGCTGCTTGGCCTGATGAGCACCGTCTCTCTTGAGCCGGAACCGATACCGCTTGATGTCAAGGTGGTTCTGGTCGGTGAACCGTATATTTATTACCTACTCAGCTATTATGATCCGGAATTTAGTTCGCTGTTCAAGGTCCAGGCGGATTTTGAACAGAGTATGGAGCGTAGTGACAAGAGCCAGCGACTCTTTGGTGAATTGCTGGCCAATCTTGTCAAAGATAAAAAACTCCTGCCGTTGCACAAAACTGCCGTTGCCAGGGTGATTGAGCAGGCGGCCAGAGAAGCGGGGGATTCAGACAAGCTTTCCCTGCATATCGAGAAGTTATCCGATCTCATCCATGAAGCCGATTACCTGGCTCGGAAAAAAGACAATGCCTTTATTGAAAGAAATGAGATTGAAAAAGCGATCGCTGCACGAAAACGTCGTGGGGGCAGAATCAGGGATCGCTTTTTTGAAGCAATTGAAAAGGGCATAAAACATATCGAAACCAGTGGTGAACGGGTTGGGCAGATAAATGGCCTGTCCGTCATTTCACTTGGAGATGACATGTTCGGTATGCCGACACGGATCACCGCTTTGACCAGGCCGGGAAAAGGTGAGATTGTCGACATCGAGCGGGAGGTTGATTTGGGCGGCCCTATCCACTCCAAAGGAGTGATGATCCTGAGTTCTTTTTTGAGTTCCCGCTATGCTAGGAAGATCCCGTTGGGACTGAAGGCCAGTCTGGTTTTTGAACAATCATACGGTGGGGTGGATGGTGACAGTGCTTCCTGTGCCGAGCTTTGTGCGTTGCTGTCGTCATTGGCCGGTGTTCCTCTGAAACAGTCAACGGGGATAACCGGATCGATCAGCCAGAAAGGTGAGGTCCAGGCTATTGGAGGGGTAAATGAGAAGATTGAAGGTTTTTTCGATATCTGCAGGCAGCGGGACTTTAATGGAGATGAAGCGGTAATTATACCTCAAGCAAATATCCGGCACTTGATGTTGAAAGAGGAAGTCGTTGCGGCCATTGAAGAGGGGACGTTTTCTATTTATGCGGTGTCATCTGTTGATGAAGCAATTGAGTTGTTGACAGGGCTTAAGGCTGGTGTTGCTGATGAAAATGGGAGTTACCCGGAAGGTTCCATTAACGGCATGGTAGAGGCCGCTCTTCTTCGTTTTGCCACTGATATGAAGAAATTTAGTCAGAAGGAGAAGAGCAAGAATAACGAAGGTGAGTAGCTCATATCAATAGAAAATATTTTTATCTAAGACCTTCTGCGTATCTTTTTTCCTTTTGTGCCGGAGTATTGATTTTATGGCATAGAGGAAGAAACTGTTGATTTTTTAATGATTTTTTGCTACCAACTTTAGAAGATAAAGGAAAAAGAGGCTTAAGTGTCCTGTTTAAGGACAATTGAACAGGGCAAAAGTTCGTTCTGATTAAATGGCAGTAAACCATCGATATTAATTATGATGAGAAGATTCTTTCCATTCTTTGCTGCTCTCCTGCTTCTCCTGTTCCAGTTTGGTTGTGTTGAAGAAGTCAAAAAGGTGACGAGTAAGTTGCCGGATATGGCAAGTAAGTTGTCTTTTAGTAAAGACAAGAAGGCTAAACGGCCGGTCAAAAAAGTTAAATCGCCTTCAAAAAGTGCTAAAACTTCGATAAGTTCAACCTATCAAGTGCGCCTGACCCCCGGTTGGAATAAAAATGGTTTCCGCTTTCTTTCATTAAACGGCTCAAGGTATTCCCGAAAAATCCTGTTGAAGCAGGCAAAGGCCGAAGATTCTCGTTTCAGTTTAAACAAGGACGGCTCTTTAATTATTCGCCTGATGAACAACTTTGAGATAGAGTTGGCATTCTATCCTCCCACCAGTGAAGGGCATGAAGACTTTTCTCCCTTCTTTCTTGATGTTTATGACAGCAAAATGAAAATCGTTTCCCATCAGAAGATTATCAGCCGGATGAAAGTCTATCGGGCTGGTCAGAAGAAGACGAAATGAAACGACTTCTTCTCTCTCTAATAGTTCTGTTTCTCTTTCCATGTGTGGCTTGGGCCGAGGGAGAACTGGTCACTATCAGGACCGATACAATCCTGCTGAAAGAGCCTGACTTCACTCTCTTTGTGAAGAATAAAATGCCCCAGCTTTATGAAAAAGCTGACAGGCTGTCAAACACTCGTGATCTTCTTCATCTGGATGTCGATTATTCCACCTTTGAGGAACTGTTTTTTCAAATAGAGGACTTTTATACTCTCTCCAGTGACTTAGCCGCTAATATTGAGGAGTACACCAAGGAGGCAGCCTCAATCAGGGAAAAAGTTCTGCAGGAGCAGGAGTTAACATCTCCTGAAGCGATCAGGAGAATCCTTGATTTTAAATTTGTTGAAAAAAATATTCGTTATGCCAGAGAAAGTATTCTGGAAATTGATAAAGAACTGAATATCCTCCTCACACTGTTGAAAGGTAAAACTCTCAAAGTACCTGCTCCCGAGTTGGAGAAGAAAGGGTTGCGCGGATTTTCCGCATTGCTGGTAAATGAACTGGAGGAGCTGAAAAAGAATAATAGCTCGTATAAGAATTTTTCAAAGCAATCCAGGAAGGGGCTGAAGACGGCTGGAAGAACTCCCGAGGCCAAAGACTTGGCCAAAAGGTTTGATCAGTTGGCCACTGACATTTCAGGGAAAGTGAAGTTGGGGCAGACTACGAGAAGTTCATTTTCCAGGTTTACAGCCTGGATTGGTGATATTCTCGGCTATGAACTCTACATTCTTGATAATAAGAAAGTAACTCCGGTTAACTTTCTGACTGTTCTCTTTGGTGTTTTTATTCTTATTGGCATTTATCGGGCTATTCGGTTTTCATTAAGATTCCGTGATGTTGAGCCTGGGAAGAGATATGTTATCCGGGTTCTGGCGAGATATATTATTTTTATCGCCATGGTCCCTGTTGTCCTGTATGGGATCGGCCTGGATATTACCAAGATCACCTTGCTGGTTTCAGCCCTCTCAGTTGGAATTGGTTTTGGTCTGCAGAAGATTTTTTCCAATCTCATCTCAGGTATTATCCTGCTGTTGGACAGATCGATCAAACGGGGTGATACTGTTGAAGTCGAAGATGTGTATGGCGTCGTCACTTCAATGCGAGCCAGGAATGTCTTCGTTCGCACCCGGGATGGTAAAGAGTACCTTATTCCCAACGAATCGCTCCTTGTCAACAAGGTGATCAACTGGACCCATAGTGACTCAAAATTGAGGTTGAAAATTCCCGTCGGCGTTTCATATGATTGTGATGTTGAATTGGCACGAAAGCTCTGTTTAGAGGTTGCGGATGGAATCGAGCGTCTATTGAAAAAACCGGAACCAAACTGTCTGCTCAGAGGATTTGGTGATAATTCGGTTGATCTGGAGCTTCGAGTTTGGATTCGGGACCCACAGCGCGGCATTAGAAATGTGACCAGTGAAGTTTTGCTGGGTATCTGGCATATATTTAAAGAAAATAATATTGAAATCCCTTATCCGCAGAGAGACTTGCACTTTAAAACGGTGACAGAAGAAGTATCTGCTCACTTCCTTCCTGAGAAATAATCCTTCATTCTCATTTCCCTATTTTGGCTGATTCTTTCTGTAAGGACATGATTTTATAGTAATTTTCGTGTTGAGACAACCACGGAAGAAAATAGAACAGGAGCTGATTTTTCGGTTGACATGATAATAATTATCATTTACAGTAGCGAACAATTACTGAAAAGGAAAAATGATGCAGTTACGAATGACAAATCAGCGGGAGATGATCCTGAAAGAACTTCAATCGAGCAAGGAACACTTGAGCGCTGATGAACTATATGAACGAATAAAGAAAAGGATGCCCAGGATCAGTCTGGCTACGGTGTACAGGAACCTTGAGGTTCTCTCAGAGGCTGGGATCGTTGCCAAGCTTGAAGTTGGCGGCCGACAGAAGCGGTTTGATTATGACGTGGAGCGACACGATCATATCTATTGCGTCAACTGTAACCGGGTTGATAATCTGCTCCTTGAGCAAAAACCGATTAATTACACATCACTGCTTCACAGTGATGGATATACGATAACCGGATGCAGGCTGGAAGTAAGTGGTTTGTGCCCGGATTGCCAAGAAAAACAAAATAATAAAGGGAGAAAGAAAATGGGTTGTGGAACAAAAGGCTGTGGACCTAAGCCTCTTACCGAAGAGCAAAAAAATGTTTTAACTGCTATGGCAAAGTGTGATGGACCGTGTGGTTCCAAAGATATAGCTGCGGCTACCGGTCTTGAGCCGAAGCAGGTCAGCTGCCGGATCACCGCTCTGAAAAAGAAGGGATATGTTGAGAGCCCGGTTCGATGTAAATATTCTATCACCGATGAAGGCAAGAAAGCAGTAGAAGCTTAATTTTAAAACGATATTCAATAAGATAAAAAAATTTACAAATATATACGGAGAAAAATATGAAACCACTTGTAACAAATGCAGCTCCCGAATTCACTGCAACTGCGGTAATGCCGGATAATACTTTCAACGAAGAGTTTAAACTTTCCGATCTCAAGGGAAAATATGTTGTCCTCTATTTTTACCCTCTTGACTTCACCTTTGTTTGTCCCTCTGAGATTCTTGCTTTCAACAAGGCTCTGGATCAATTTAAAGAGAGAAACTGCGAGGTTGTTGGTATTTCCATCGACTCACATTTTTCGCATCTTGCCTGGAAAAACACTCCGGTTGATCAAGGTGGTATCGGTAACATCCAGTACCCACTGGTTGCCGACCTTGATAAGAAGATCAGCAAGCAGTATGGCGTTCTCTTTGGGAAGGCTATCGCTCTTCGCGGTCTGTTCCTGCTTGATAAAGAAGGTATCATCAGAAGCCAGGTCGTGAATGATCTGCCCCTGGGACGTTCAGTGGAGGAAACTCTTCGTGTTCTTGATGCTCTGCAGTTCACCGAGGAGCACGGCGAAGTGTGTCCGGCTAACTGGAAGAAAGGTGATGAGGCGATGAAGCCGACGGCTGAAGGTGTTGCCGACTACCTGGCTAAGCACAGTAATGACTGATTGAACAATCAGTAATTAATTGAGCATGAAATAGAGGCGGGTACAGGAAATTCTTTCGGTATCCGCCTTTTTTTCTGCTATAGTATCGACGATGTTCAGGAATACTACGAAAAACTTTTTTAGGAGGATGTATTATGGCTGGTAAATTAAATATCTATAAATGTGACATCTGTGGCAATGTAGTTGAGGTTGTACATGAAGGTGCTGGTGATATGAGCTGTTGTGGGGCACCGATGAAACATCTGGCTGAAAACAGTGTTGATGCAGCCGGCGAAAAGCACGTTCCGGTTGTAGAAAAAATTGATGGTGGGTATAAGGTTTCTGTTGGTTCCGTTGCACACCCCATGGCTGATGATCATTATATTGAATGGATTGAACTGATTGCTGGTGATGCCTGTTACCGCCAGTTTCTCAATCCAGGGGATGAGCCTGTGGCGACTTTTATGATTGAGGCCGACTCTGTTGTTGCCAGAGAGCATTGTAATCTTCACGGAGTATGGAAATCCTGATTTTCAAATCAGTGTAAAAGCGGTAAGTTGTTGAACGACTGGTAATACTGTGGAGCTGGTTGTTTAATTACTGTTACTAAGAAAGGATACGTTATGAATAAGTACAGATGCGATATGTGTGGCTGGGTATATGATCCAGCGGAAGGAGAGCCGGGCCAGGGAGTTGCAGCAGGTACGGCGTTTGATGACCTCGACGATGATTTTGAGTGTCCGGTTTGCGCCGCCGGAAAAGAGGAATTTTCAGAAATGTAGTTATCAGGAGATTGCCTGGGGGAGGGCAATCTCCATGTAGTTGTCTGTTTGAATAGCCCGGAGCGTATGGCTCGTTTGTGTTCCGGGTCAATAGGAGTATTCAGACATTCATGGCTGTAAACTGGGTCGAATAGTATTGTCACTATTATCGGAGCAGTCTGGATAGTTTATAGATCGTGCTTGAGAATAAGAATAAAGGCTGTCCGTTCTCAGATAGGGCGGAGAATGGAGCAGCTTAAAATATATGATAGACTTATCACTTTTGTCTGTAACTGGAGGATATGACGATGAACCCTGTAAAATTAAAAGATAATGTCTACTGGGTTGGTGCCATTGACTGGAATGTCCGTGATTTCCATGGATATTCTACCAACAGAGGGACCACTTACAATGCCTACCTTATTATCGATGAGAAAGTCACACTGATCGACTGTGTGAAAAAAGACAAGAAGCAGGATCTGATCAGTCGGATCAGTGAAGTGATTGATCCAAAAAAGATCGATTATATTGTGGTCAATCATGTTGAGATGGACCATTCCGGTTGTCTTCCTGATATGGTTGATCTGATTCAGCCTGAAAAGATAATCTGTTCGAAAATGGGCCATAAGGCACTGCTCAAGCATTTTCATCGTGAGGATTGGCCATATGAAATTGCCAATCCCAAAGAAGACCTCAACCTGGGTGAGAAGACCCTTTCTTTCCTGGAGACGAGAATGCTTCACTGGCCGGATTCAATGTTTACCTATATCAAGGAAGACAAAATCCTGTTTACCAGTGATGCCTTTGGTCAGCACCTGGGAAGCAGTGAGCGCTTTGATGACGAAGCCGACCCTGCAATTCTCATGGAAGAGTTGACCAAATATTATGCCAATATTCTGACGCTCTATTCACCTCTGGTCAGAAAGCTGATTGCCAGGGTGCAGGAGATGGATCTCGAGATTGATATGATTGCTCCTGATCATGGTATCATCTGGCGCGAAAATCCGATGATGGCAATAGAGGCGTATGACAAGTGGAGCCGCCATGAGGGTCAGGGTTATGCCATGGTCATCTACGACACCATGTGGCATTCAACGGAGATAATGGCCAAAGAGATTGGCGCGGGTCTGCAGCAGGAGGGGATCTCCTATCAGCTTGTCAATCTCAGGTACAACCATCGCAGTGATGTTATGCGTGAGGTGCTGAATGCCAGTGCCATTATACTTGGCAGTCCAACACTCAACAACGGCTTGCTGCCGAGGATGGCAGGGTTTCTTATGTATATGAGGGGCTTGAGGCCCACAAATAAGATAGGCGCTGCTTTTGGTTCCTTCGGTTGGTCTGGTGAGGGAGTTAAGCTGTTAAATGAGGCAATGGAAGACATGAAATTTGACGTGGTCGATGATGGGGTCAGGATTAAATATGTTCCGGAACAGTCAGATCTTCCGGCCTGTATCGAACTGGGCCGCAAAGTAGGCCAAGCCTTAAAAGAGAAACAGGCTCAGCAAGGCTAATTGAGCCAATATAAATGAGGGTTATATTATGAAGATACAAATTGACAAGAATGTTATTGAGTTTCGACCGGAAAATGAGCAGGAAACATCATCTCTTGAAACCCTGTGGAGGGTTGTGGTTGATTGTGCCGGAGACAACAAGCGGATGACCGCCATTGGTGAGTATATCCCATCAAAAGAGAATCTTGCAAGATTCGTCATTGAAGGTGTACCCGGAAGCACGACCTATACGGAAGATAAAGCGGTAGAAGAGTGCACTGTCTTCTGCCAGACATGTAATAAATATATGAATCTCAAGGGTGGTGACTCGATTCCTGTCTGCTGCGGTAAGCCGATGGAACCGGTCGACTGATCATTTTATCCTGAATTATCCATAGAAAAAGGGCTTGCGGAATGTACTTTCGCAAGCCCTTTTCTTTTTCAACTTCATCAGTTACGGGTTTTGTAAACCGATGGATTTCTATGCTTACAGGCATAGAGACGAAGTAGAAGTGGCCGTATCGCCTCGCCTTTGGTGAACAGTTTGTATGCAACCAGTCGTCAATTGTGATTAAAAATAACCTGGCACAATCAACATGTTATCGAGTTGCACTCAGGTAAGCGTAGACTCCGAACTGTTCATGAGAAATTCGGGTTAACCGTTGAAATACCGTTTGAGTAGACCGGCAAAGGCCATGCCGTGGCGGGCCTCGTCTTTACACATCTCATGGACGGTATCATGGATAGCATCGTAGCCAAGCTCTTTTGCCTTGGTGGCGATTTCCTTTTTACCTTGACAAGCGCCATTTTCAGCGGCAACCCGTACTCGCAGGTTTGCTTCTGTGTTTTCTTCAACCACTTCACCGATCAGCTCGGCAAATTTGGCGGCGTGTTCCGCTTCTTCCCAGGCAATTCGCTTGTAGGCTTCGGCAATTTCAGGGTAGCCTTCACGGTCAGCCATACGGCTCATGGCCAGGTACATACCGACTTCGGTACACTCGCCCATGAAATTATTCTTCAATCCTTCCATGATTTCTGCATCGCATCCCTGGGCTACGCCGACAACATGCTGGTCAGCCCATTCTAAGGCGCCGGCTTCACTTACCATTTCAGTGAATTTGTCTTGAGAGGCACCACACTGGGGACATCTGGACGGAGGATTGTCGCCAACATGGATATAACCGCACATGGTACAGGTAAATTTTTTCATTGTTTTCTCCTTATTCAAATAACGATGGTGAGAACTGCCATTTATAATGACAGCAATTAATGGTGCAAAGTAACAAGTCTACTATTTTTCTATGCCAACACGAGCAGGAACACCTGCATCGTAGTAATGCTTGATCGGTCGCATTTCGGTTACCAGGTCGGCTTTTTCTATTACTTCGGGTAGTGCTCCTCTGCCGGTGATAATCAACTCTGTTTCCGGATGTCGTAGATCAATCAGTTCGAGCAGATCTTCAGAGCTGATCAGATCACTTTTGACAGCAACGTTTCCTTCATCAACAATGACGACCTGGTATTCTCCTGAACTGACAATCCGTCTGAGTTTTTTAAGGCCTTCACGGGCCATATCGATGTCTTCATTTGAAGGCTTTCCTTTAATAAAGCGTCCCTTGCCAAACTGTTCAACGAAAATCAGGTCATTGAAGCGGCCTAACGCCTTGATTTCGGAAAACTCTCCAGCCTTGATAAACTGACCGATAAAAACCCGATAGCCGGCACCTGCTGCACGAAGTGCTACTCCCAGCGCTGCAGTGGTTTTTCCTTTACCGTTGCCGGTATATATTTGTACATATCCTTTCATACAGGTATTGGCTATAGAGTGTATAGAATATCATTTTGTAGAACACCACATATATAGCAGAAAAGTGCTCGGTCAACAATTAAAGTCAATATTTTTTAAATTATTCGATTTATTTTTTCACAATGGAAAGAGTTGATTGCCTATCAACGAAAAGGTAAGATGGAAAAGTTGCAGATTAACAGTGATTCTTGAGCGAAGGCCAGCCGGACAAATTGATAACACCTCGTGTGAAGCAAAGCTTTCTTGGGAATCAGAATCTCAGTGGAATGACCCGTTCAAGTTGGGGAATAGTAGGCCAATGGTCGTTGTTGCCTAACGTCCTCGCTATACTGTAGATCGGAGTTTGCGCTTACCTGTTTGTCAGTAACGACCAGTGGCCTTTATCAAGAATGTATTATTTAGAAGAGAAGAGTTTAAAAGGGTTGTTGAATTTTCTTAAGAATTTCCAATGAGGTAAACAATGGCAAATTTCACCTGGAAAAACGGGCTTATTCGGCTGATATTCGCTTTTGTGCTTGTTTTTGCAACCTATAATCCCAGCGACTACTGTTTCTTTCAATGGCTGAAGAACAGTCTTGAGCAGAATGACAAAGTAGATGTGCTGATGATCTTCAGCGGTGTGATTCTGCTGATTCTCTGGGTAATTTACCTGCGGGCCACTCTTCGATCCCTGGGGCCAATCGGTCTGTCTCTGGCCTGTGCTTTTTTCGGAACACTCCTCTGGCTGATTGTCGATTACGGTCTGGTTCCCACCGATAATGTTGAGGCGATTACCTGGCTGGTGCTCACCGCTTTTTCAGGTGTGCTTGCCGTTGGTGTCTCCTGGTCTCACATCAGGCGCCGAATCTCCGGACAGGCGGATATGGATGACCTGGATAAGTGAGGTGTTGCCGCTCGTTCAGCTAAAAGTTATTTGGCCGACGCTTTTTCCAGCAGGTCGGTGCTCAAGTATCTCTCACCAGTGTCCGGAAGGACTGTCACGATAGTTTTTCCAGCATTTTCCTCTCTGGCAGCAACCTTAAGCGCTGCATAAACGGCGGCCCCGGAGGATATACCACACAGGATACCCTCAAGACCGGCCAGTTTTCTGGCTGTTTCGATGGCATCTTCATTGCTGACCTGTATGACTTCATCGATAATATCAGTGTTGAGAACCTGAGGAATAAAACCGGCACCGATTCCCTGGATTTTATGGGGTCCGGGAGAACCGCCGGAAAGCACAGGAGAATCTTTTGGCTCGACGGCTACAGCGCTGATAGACGCTTTTTTCTGTTTCAGAACTTCGGAGACACCGGTAATGGTGCCACCTGTACCGACACCGGATACAAAGATATCAACTTTGCCATCACTCTGCTGCCATATTTCTTCTGCAGTTGTCCGGCGATGGATTTCAGGGTTAGCCGGATTGGCAAACTGATTGGGCAAAAAAGTTTTATCATTGTTGCCGCAAAGCTCCTCTGCTTTTGCTATGGCTCCTTTCATGCCAAGTTTAGCCGGTGTCAGGACAAGTTCGGCTCCCAGGTGTTTAAGAAGCATCCGCCTCTCAAGACTCATCGATTCCGGCATGGTGAGAGTCAGCTGCAACCCTTTGGCGGCACAGATAAAGGCGAGCCCCAGGCCGGTATTGCCACTGGTCGGTTCAATAATCATGGTCGTTTTGTCTATTTGCCCTTCTTTTTCACCAGCTTCTATCATGGCAAGAGAAATACGATCTTTCACACTGCCCATAGGATTTCTTGATTCCTGTTTGGCCAGCAGAGTTGCCTGGCACTGAGCCGACATCCTGCTGAGGTTAAGAAGTGGAGATTGGCCGATTGTGGTCGTGATGGAATGTGTCATGACAGCTCTCTTTATGATGGGTGATTGATTGTTGTCGCTTCAGTCCAAGGGGTGCAGATAAAAATGGTCTTTGTCACGAATTTGGTTTTGAGTTGGAATAGATCAGTTGCGGCCGTTTCAGCAGGACTTTTGTGTCCGCTTCAACACTTTCCGTCAGCCAGATATTACCACCAATAACTGCCCTGGCCCCAATGATAGTATCTCCGCCCAGGATGGTGGTATTGGAGTAGATGATCACTTCATCCTCAATAGTTGGATGGCGCTTGAGGTTTTTCATCTTTTCTCCAGCATCTTTTGGCAGAGAAAGTGCCCCCAGGGTAACACCCTGATATATCCGCACATTTTTGCCGATAAGAGTTGTTTCACCAATGACTACACCGGTGCCGTGATCGATAAAGAAACCCGGACCGATGGTTGCGCCCGGATGGATGTCAATACCGGTGAGGCTGTGGGCATGCTCGGTCATGATGCGGGGAATGATGGGAACATCCAGTCTGTAGAGTTCATGTGCCAACCGATAAATAGAGGTTGCCAGCAGGCCGGGATAGCAGAAGATGACTTCATCGGGGCTTTGGGTGGCGGGATCACCGGCCAGAGTAGCCCTGATGTCAGTGGTCATTAATGAGGTGATTTTTGGCAGAGCCTCAATAAAGGCAAGGCCAATTCGCTGGCTCTGTTCTTCACAATTCGTGCAGGCCAGGTTGTTTCTCCTGCAGTCATGGCGGATGGCCATGTTGATCTGCTCGGTTACCCGCTCATGTAGCTCAGTTGTTTCCTGGCCGATGTAGTATTCAAGATTGGAGGCATGCAGCTTGGTGTCGGTAAAGTATCCCGGAAAGAGTATGCGTCGTGCCTGGTGTATGATGGAAATAATTTCCTCGTGGGATGGCATGGCCACCGGGCTGACATGGTCAAAACTTTCCTGTGTGTTCCAGCCTTTTATGAGTTGTTTAACAACAACCGGTACCTGTTCATGCCTGCTGTAACCGGAGACCCGCTTGTGATCACAAATCTCTGGAATCTCGGTGGAAATGAGCGGTGCTTTCTTTGCAGCCATATACTTACCTCCGCTTTGTGTGTTCAATGATAAAAATACCGTATGTGGCCCTGAGGTTTGTCAGCAACCGTACAAACCGTCCGCTTCTGTCTTTATTTTGACTGTTTATGGCAGCTTCCCGGATAATGGTATAGCCAACGGTTCGGGCAAATCTGCGAAAATCGGCCAGGGTGATAATCCGAATATTAGGCGTATCGTACCATGAGTACGGCAGCTCTTTACTTTTTGGAGCCATGCCTTTAAACAGAAGCTGCAGCCGAATGGAATAGTGACTGAAATTGGGGAAACTGACAATGACCCGTTTGCCGATCCTGGCCAGTGACCAGAGGAGTCTTGCCGGCTCATAGACCTGCTGGAGTGTCTGGCTGAGAATTACATAGTCAAAACTGTAATCCGGGTAACCGTCTACCTCATCATTTAAATCTCCCTGCAAAACAGACAAGCCCCTGGCAATACACTGAAGAGCCTTTTCCTTATCCTGTTCTATTCCAGTACCAATGACCTGTTTGTTTAAATGCAGCCAGGCAAGGAGATCACCATCACCACAGCCAAGATCAAGCACCCGACTGCCCGGTTCAATCCAGGACCCGATAACCTGTAGATCATAACGCAAGGACTGTTTTTCAGGAGAGACCATTGAGAAAACCTCGGATTAGTTTTGTCAGTCGTTCATCGGGGATTAAAAAGGCGTCATGGCCGCAATCCGCTTCAATTTCACAGAAAGAGACATCCTGGCCATGTCGTTTCAGACCCTGTACCAGCTCTTTGGCCTGATAGGTCGGATAAAGCCAGTCGGATGTGAAAGAGATAACCAGGAACTTGGACCTGGAGGCCGAGAGATCCTGGATCGATTCTGCTGTTACCGAGCGGTCCACCAGATCAAAATAGTCGGAGGCTTTTGTAATATAGAGCAGGGAATTTGCATCAAAGCGCTGGACAAATTTACTCCCCTGATATCGCAGATAGCTCTCTACCTGGAAATCGGCATCAAAATCAAATGAAAAATCCTGCTTGCCCTGAAGGCGGCGACCAAATTTTCGGCGCATGGCTTCGTCGGACAGGTAAGTGACGTGGCCGACCATTCTGGCCACGGCAAGACCCATATCCGGACCATCTGATTGGTAATAATCACCCTTTTTCCAATTGGGATCAGCCATGATAGCCTGCCGGGCAACTTCATTAAAGGCAATGGCAAGAGCGGAGTGACGCATGGTTGTGGCAATGGGAATGGCGGAACGAATCATGGAGGGATAGCGGACGCACCATTCAAGAACCTGCATACCACCAACAGAGCCTCCGATTACGGCCAGTAACTTTGTGATACCAAGGTGGTCAACAAGTTTTTTCTGGCAATCGACCATATCACCAATGGTGACCATTGGAAAATCCAGGCCATAAGGTTTGTTATTCTTCGGGTTGATGGAACTTGGCCCTGTGCTGCCCATGCAGCCGCCCAGGATGTTGGAGCAGATGACAAAATAACGATCAGTATCGATTCCCTTGCCTGGTCCCACCATGAACTCCCACCAGCCGGGCTTGGTTTCGGGAGGATCGTCCTGGTAATAACCGGCCACATGGGAGTCGCCAGAGAATGCATGGGTGATGAGGATGGCGTTACTACGCTCTTCGTTCAGCTTGCCATAGGTCTCATAGGCAATTGTCACCGGGCCGATTGTTGAGCCGCTCTCAAGTATCAGTTCATTGGGCGGCTCGCCAAAGGTGTAGAATTGTTTTTCGACATTGCCAACAGATTGTTCTGTCTGATCTGTATTGTCACTCATTTTTTCAAGAGTTCTTCAAGGCTGTTCTACTTCTCTTATGGAAGTGTGATTGCTGCCGGTCAATGAAGAAAGCATAATCATTTCATCAGCTCTTTGCCAGTGCCTGGTCAATATCATCACGGATGTCATCGATATGCTCAATACCAATGGAAAGTCGAATCATTGAGTCGGAAATTCCGCACTCTGCGAGTTGTTCGGAGGAGAGCTGGGAGTGCGTTGTAGACGCGGGGTGGATAGCCAATGATTTGGCATCTCCCACATTGGCCAGGTGTGAAAAAAGATCAAGTCCTTCAATGAAGTTTCGGCCTGCCTCAAGACCTCCTTTGATACCGAAGGAAACCATGCCGCCGAATCCATTCTTCAGGTATTTTGAAGCAAGCTGATAATTATCATTTTCTTCCAGTCCGGGATAATTGACCCATTCAACCTTCTCATGGCCGTTTAAATAGCGGGCAATTGAAAGAGCATTCTCACAATGTCTTTCCATGCGGAGCGTCAATGTTTCCAGGCCTTGGAGGAATAACCAGCAGTTGTCTGGTGAAATGCAGGCTCCTAGATTCCGGAGCTGGACCAGGCGCATACGTAGTGCAAAGGCGACCGGATTAAGATCTCCCAGATCATGACCGTAACGAAGACCATGGTAGGACATATCAGGTTCATTGAAGAGGGTAAACTTGGGGTCTGTCCAGTCAAATGTACCGCCATCGATAATAATACCGCCAATACCAGTGCCATGGCCGCCGATCCATTTTGTCAGAGAATGGATGACAACATCAGCGCCGTAATCCAGAGGCCGAAGGAGGCAGGGCGGCGTAAAGGTGGAGTCGACCATCAGGGGCAGGTGAAATTTTTTTGCGATGTTGGCAACACCTTCAAGATCGATCATGGTTAATCCCGGATTGCCGATGGTCTCGCAGTAAATTGCCCTGGTTTTTTCATTAGTGGCCTGGCTGAAATTTTCCGGATCGGAAGGATCAACAAAACGGACAGTGATTCCGAGCTGCGGCAGAATCGAGTCGAACTGGGAAAATGTGCCGCCATAAAGATTATTGGCAGTTACAATCTCATCACCCGATTGACACACATTGATAATAGAATAAAAGATAGCCGATGTTCCGGAAGAAAGAGCAAGGGCGGCTGCTCCTCCTTCAAGCATTGCCATTCGTTCTTCCAGTACACCCTGGGTCGGGTTGCCGAGCCGGGTGTAAATGTTACCAAGTTCCTTTAAGGAGAAAAGGTTTGCGGCATGTTCTGTGGATTTGAAAAGATAGGCGCTGGTTCGTTCCACAGGTACAGCTCTTGACAAGGTTTCCTGGTTGACGTGTTGTCCGCCATGGAGGGCGATGGTATCGAGTTTCATAATTACCTCTTTGGTTTCTTGGCTTGCGGATTGACAGGCCCATTTTGTGTCTCTTTCAAGCTATTTGTTTTTTTGACGAGTCTCCAAGTCTTTCTTTACGTGATCAATGAAATCGGAGACAAGTTCACCATTAGCGGCCATTGCCTTTGGATTGATTTTCAGGAGCTCTTCCCAGGTTGCAATGGCCTCATTGTTCTTTCCAAGATCAAACATCTGAACAATCCCCTTATTCAGCCTGGATGGCTCATGGGACGGATTCATGGCTGTGGCTTTCTCAAACATCTCAATGGCTTTTTCAAATTTACCGGTTCTGCGGTACATAACTCCCAGGTCGGTATACAGGTTGGCGTCACCATCGTGTAAAGTGAGTGACGTTGTATATGCCCCGATAGCCTTTTCAGCTTGGCCGGTATCGAAATAGAGGTGGCCCAGCTGGACCCATGCCTGGATGTTTTTCGGTTCGGCTTTCACTTTTTCTTCCAGATTAAGAAGGGCTTGCGTCTGTTGGCCGGGAAGAGTTTTCTGGCTGGTTTCGGCTGCACGATTCTTTTTCACGTTTGAGGTGGAGGAGTCGAGCTTATACACAGCAAAAACGATACCGAGAATAAAGCCGACAACAAGAGCTACGAAAACAGCGATAAGTAGACTTTCCTGTTTGACTGTTTTTCCTGTATCTTTCATCGATATATCTTTTTATTGAATTCTTTGGTAATCCGTCAGCGGCCTGCAATTTGATCAGAACAAGACTATCTATACCACAAGGTGGCATCTGGCCGCAAGGGAAAGTGAAAAAGAAATCAGACGAGAAGTTGGCTGCAAGAATAATCACCTTCTGTTTCATGTGAAGACGATGCATATTGCATAGGAGTATGGTATACAGTCCGGCGAAAAACAAAAAGGGATTGACCAGAAATGATCAATCCCTTTAAGAATATGGAGGCGGCGAGCGGATTCGAACCGCTGAATAATGGTTTTGCAGACCACTGCCTTAGCCACTTGGCTACGCCGCCCAATAAAGCAAACGTTTCTTTTGGCAACCTTTTAAACGAAAGTGAATCTTTTAACAAGGGAAATATAAAAAATGGGCATGAATCTCGATCAATTGGTTCGGAAAAACAGAGAACAGCTCTTGGGTTTTGAGAAGATTCTCAATTATCAGTTCATCGATCTGCGTCTGTTACAAAAAGCACTCATTCATTCATCATATGCTTTTGAACAGGCTCAGGCCGGTGAAAACAATGAAACGCTGGAATTTTTGGGTGACGCGGTGCTTGATCTGGCAGTTGGCGTTATTTTATATAAGCGGTACCCTAAAATGCGTGAAGGTGAATTGACCAAATTACGGGCGGCATTGGTCAATGAAAGCCATCTTGCCCAAATGGCAAAGGAAATCGACCTGGGGAAGTATCTCTGTCTCGGTAGAGGGGAAGATGCTTCCAATGGCCGCAATAAATCATCAATTCTTTCCTGTGGTTATGAGGCGGTTGTAGGGGCGATCTTTGAAGATGGCGGCTATAAGACGGCTGTCACATTTATCGACCGTTTTTTTGTTCCGGCAATTGCCGGCAAAAAAGAAGAACTGCTGCTTGGGGATGCCAAGAGCAGGCTCCAGGAGCTTCTGCAGGAAAAGTTCAATGAGGCGCCGACCTATTATCTGGATAATGAGGACGGTCCTTCTCACCGAAAAACTTTCTATGTATCTGTTCGTTTTCGCTCCGATGTTCTGGGAACTGGTGAAGCAGGTTCAAAAAAAGAAGCTGAACAGCGAGCGGCAGCAGCTGCTCTTGAAAAACTAGAAGCAGAAGGGAGTGGTGAGTAATATTGAAGGATCTCATTATCCCTGTGTTTATCAGCCATGAGGGGTGTCCCCATCAGTGTCTGTTTTGCAATCAGCAATCGATTGCCGGAGAAGACCGGCAGGGTGCTGTAGAGTGTTCCTCAGTTGATGAAACGATTCGCGATTGGCTCAAACGGACAAGGGACAATCGGAGGGTTCAGGTTGCTTTTTATGGGGGTTCATTCAGCTGTCTGCCGGAAAGTCGACAGCATCTACTTTTAGGTGTAGTCGCTCCTTATCTGCAGTCGGCAAAGGTCCATCTGGTTCGGATTTCAACCAGACCGGACTGCATCAATAGAAAGATGTGTGAGAAACTCTATTCAAGCGGTGTCAGAATCGTTGAGCTTGGTTGCCAGTCCATGAATGATGGAGTGCTTAAGAGAACCAGACGAGGGCATAGTGTGGAACAGACGATTCTTGCAGCTGAAATGGTTCGTCAAAGTGGAATGGAGCTGGGAGTTCAGCTTATGCTTGGGTTGCCGGGTGAGACCACTCGTTCATTTTTCTCAGGTATTGCCCAGGTTATTGAGATGAAGCCCGCTTTTGTGAGACTCTATCCGGCACTGGTCATCGACAATACCGCCATGGCAGCCATGTACAGGAAAAAGAAATATACACCGCTGACATTTAACAGAGCAATTGCCTTAACATGTAAGGCTTACGAATTACTCAGCTCAGCAAACATCAAGGTGATCCGCATGGGCTTGCAACATTCAGACAGCCTGGTAAAAAGCGTTGTTGCCGGCCCGTATCACGAATCGTTTGGAGAGCATGTGCTAGCCAGATCATGGTTTAAGCGGGTACGCAGGTGCTTGTTCATTTGTCCTGAAAACAAAAAGGTTAAAATATCTATATCCAACAGAGATCTTTCGCTTTTTTTAGGTCCTCAGAGAAAGAATATGGATCGATTGAAACAGCTTGGTTTGCACAAGAGATTCTCTCTTCATACCAATACGGAGTTAAAACGAGGTACATTGCAGTATGATTTCGATTAAACATCTCGATATCCGCTATGGAGAGAAGCATCTGTTTAGGAATATCTCCGCCAGGATTCATCCGGAAAACCGTATTGGACTGATCGGGGTGAATGGCGCGGGAAAATCAACCTTATTAAAAATCCTGGCCGGTATCACCGAAACCGACCCCGGTATTGTTAAATGCGCCAAATCATTTTCTGTCAGTTATCTTCCCCAGGAACCGGACATCCTGGTTTCTAAAAGAAGTCTCTATGAGGAAGCCGAGAAAGCTTTTGATTCATTGCTTGGACTACAGCGTGAACTCGATGAGCTGCATGGCAGGCTTGCTGAGATTTCACCGGATTCGTCCAAATTTGAGAAGCTGATTCAGCGACAGGGGGTTATCCAGGAACAGCTTGAAAATTCAACCATCTATTCCATGCGGGCCCAGATAGAAAAGGTCCTTGGCGGGCTTGGCTTTTCTGAAAATGATATGCAGGCTCCTGTCTCCTCATTCTCAGGTGGCTGGACAATGAGATTGATGCTGGCAAAACTGCTGCTGGAAGCCCCATCCCTTCTGCTGCTTGATGAGCCCACCAATCATCTCGATTTGCAATCGCTCACCTGGGTTGAAGAATTTTTGGCAGGTTATAACGGGGCCATGGTGATTATTTCCCATGATCGCACATTTCTTGACAAGATAACCGATATGACCTGGGATTTGAGTCTTGGCCGTTTGACTACATATAAGGGGAATTACTCTTTTTATATTAAAGAAAAAGAGGAGCGCAGACGCATTGAGCGGGCGGCCTATGATAATCAGCAGGCGCAGATTCGCCAGACGACCCGGTTTGTTGAACGGTTCAGGGCTAAATCGACCAAGGCAAAGCAGGTTCAGTCCAGGGTAAAGCAGCTCGAAAAAATGGAGATGATTGAACTTGAAGATGATGAACGGACCATTCGGTTTTCATTTCCTCCGGCTCCTCCTTCCGGTCGTGATGTTTTGCAGATCAATTCGATCTCTAAGAGCTTTGATGGCAAAGAGCTGTTTCAGGATGTCGAGCTTGATTTTCAACGTGGTGATAAGGTTGCCATTGTCGGTGTGAATGGGGCTGGAAAATCAACCTTGTTGAAAATCCTTGATGATCAGATTCAGCCGGATCATGGGACTATACGCTATGGAACAGGGGTTAAGCGGTCCTACTTCGGTCAGCATCAGGCCCAGGAACTATCTGGTGAATTGACGGTTTTGGAAACAATTTCACTTGGTGGGGAAGATACGACGATTACCCGGATGAGGTCCCTTTTAGGCGCCTTTCTTTTCCGTGGCGAGGAGGTTGACAAGAAGGTGGCAGTTCTGTCAGGTGGTGAGAAATCGCGGCTGGCCCTGGCTAAGATGATTGCTTCACCCGCCAATGTAATGTTGCTCGATGAGCCGACCAACCATCTGGACATGAGTTCCCAGGAAATCCTCCAGGAGGCTATGGCCCAGTATGATGGCACCATTCTGGTCGTTTCCCATAACCGGTTCTTTGTCGATTCATTTGTCAATAAAGTTCTTGAGGTGAAAAACTCCAAAGTCACCCTGTATGAGGGAACTGTAGCTGAATATCTTGAGAGGATGGCACGGCTTGAGGCTGAAAGAGTCAAGGAGAATGAAGCCAAAAAAGCGAATGCCAATGGACTTGAGGCCGGAGGTAATACTGAAAGATCATCAGGGTTGAGCAGAAAGGAGCAGCGAAAAAAAGAGGCTCTGGTGCGCCAGGAGCGGAGTCGAAGGATCGGGCCGTTGAAAAAGCAGCTTGATGAGGCTGAAGAGAAGGTAGAACTATTTGAGGAAAAGAAAGAGGAGCTGGAACTGCAGATGGCTGATCCCGAGCTGTATAAAGACGAAGTAGCATGGTCGGCGGTCTCCAAGGAATATGGAGAGTGTAAGAGGCGGCTCGAACGCTGGTATAGTCGCTGGGAGGAGGCCCAAGATAAGATTGATGAAATCGATGCCGAACTATAAACACTCCATGGCACAGCACCTTTGCACAAACATGGCTGACCGCATAGGTTTGGCTATAGCGGTCAGCAATGTTTGCACAAATGTGCTGCACCTGGAAGCTTTTATCCGGTATCCGGTATCCGGTATCCGATACCGGATACCGGATACCGGAGCATGTTTTTGAAAACTGCTCATATGAATTGAAACGCCCCATAAATTCAGCTCTCATCTGTCTTTCTCATAGCATTTGAGTGCAACTCAATAACATATCGATTGTGTTGTTTTTGATCAACTTGATCACTGGTTGCATGCAGACTGTTCATGAGAAATATTGGTAAAATGATTGGCCCAGCACTCATAGATTTTGCTGTAAGGAACCAGCCCCTTTCTGTAGATCGGGACCGTTGAGGTGGTTTTTTACGGAGAATTACTGATTGTATCCTCAAGTAAACAGTTTTGGTAAAAGCTTGATCTTGCCGTGTTTTTCGTTTATTTTCATTGGGTATGGAAAGAAACATCCTTCTCATTCATCCCCAGCAGCAGATTTTTGCCAGCTGCCGTAGAATTCTATCCCAAAGAAATTTCAGGGTTATTTCCTCAGAAGATCCTCTTGATACAGCCTCATTGTTCAGGCAGCACAATCCTTGTCTGGTGTTGACCGGAATCCGAATGAAAAACAGGGACGGTTTTGGCGTGTTGAAGGATGTCAAGATGCTGGCTCCACACGTACCGGTTATCGCTCTTGTCACCCACGCCTCCATCGCTGGTGCTGTCCAATTTTTGAACAAGGGAGGTTCTAACTATCTTCCCAATCCTTTTGGTGCCGACCAGCTTATCCAGGCTGTCAAACAGGCTTTACAGACAGTGGAAGGGATAGAAGGAGGGAGAGGGGAATCTTCTGAAAAAAATGGTGGGGATGAAACCGTTGAGCAAATTATCGGATTTTCTCAGGAAGTTAAGCATCTTCGTGAAGATATAGAAAAAGTTGCTGCAACAGATGTCCATGTTTTGATTACCGGAGAAACCGGTACCGGTAAGGAGCTGACAGCAAGGGAAATTCATTCGCAGTCAGGTCGCTCTGCCAAACCGTTTATGATTGTCGATTGTGCTGCATTACCCCCGGGTCTTATCGAAAGCGAGATGTTTGGTCATGCAAGAGGAGCCTTCACAGGAGCTGAAAGAGCCAGAAAAGGTTTGCTGCAAAGTGGTGAGCATGGAACGGTATTTCTTGATGAGATTGGCGAGTTGGAGCTTGCTTCACAGGGAAGGCTGCTCAGGCTGCTTGAGGATGGGTCAATTCGCAGAGTCGGTGAGAGCACCAGAAATAAAGTTGATCTCAGATTTATTGCCGCCACAAACAGGGATTTACAAAATGATGCTGCGGACGGCCATTTTCGTAAGGATCTCTATTACCGGCTAAAAGTTGTTGAGATTCACCTGCCGCCTCTTCGGGAACGTAAAAGAGATATTTCTCCGCTTGCCTCTCACTTCTATAATCATTTTAAAAAAGCATACGCTAGAGAAGATCTTCCCGACTTGAAACAGGATTTTCTTCTAATGTTAGAGCAATATGAATGGCCAGGCAACATCCGGGAATTGAAGAATTTTCTGGAAAGGCTGGTTGTCCTCGCTCACAGTTCTGAGTCAATGCCGGGGGAAATAAAGAAATATATCGCCAAAAACAGTCCGGATAGCCCATCCCCTGCCGAGAGCGCAGTCTCCGCTTTTAACCTGGATACGCCAGAAGATAATGAGACGGTGGAGCAGTATAGTACCATGCGTGATGGCCTCATGGATCGGTTTGACCGTTCTTATTTTCAGAAATTATTCCAACATCATAAAGGAAATATTTCTGCCATGGCTAGAGAGGCCGGCATGACTCGCAAATCTATTTATCGAAAACTGTCTTTGTTGGAAATTGATGGAGACTCTGCATGACCAGACAGGTTGGCAAAAAATTACAGGTCTTTCTGCGACGATTGGAGGATTACGGCATTGAAGTACCCTGTCGCAAAGCGTGTCCGGTGAAGACAGGGGCAGGTGAGTATGTGAGGGAAATTGTCAAGGGAAATGATCTGAAAGGCTATTTGAAAGCGGTTGGCCCCAACCCCCTGGCTTCTGTCTGTGCCCGTATCTGTGCTGCCCCGTGTGAGGATGAGTGCCGTCGGGGTAATGTTGATGAGCCTGTTTCTATTCGAGCTTTGAAGAGATTTGTTTGCCAGCAGCATGAGCATTCCCGGCCGATGAAAACGCAAAAATCCTCAATTCCGGATTCGGAAAAATCCACCCAGAAGGTGGCCGTGATTGGGGGAGGACCGGCCGGGATCGCCTGTTCACATGTGTTGGCTGATCTTGGCTACAAGGTCACTATTTTTGAGGCGACTGAACGGCTTGGAGGGGCGCTGTGGAAGTTTATTCCCCCCTATCGACTTCCCCGTTCAGTCCTGGATCGGGAACTGGAATCATTAACTGAGAAGAATGTGGAAGTACTCCTTGAAAGCGGCCTGAATCATACGACCAACATTGATTTCTTGAGCAGAAAGGGTTTTCAGGCTTTTTTTCTTGCCTGTGGTGCTGATCGCAGTCTTGATCTGGCCATCGAGGGAAGACATGCCCAGGGTGTTTATAAAGCCATTGATTATTTGCTTGCCGTCAATCGAAATATGAAGGTGGAGCTTGGAGAGAAGGTCGTGGTGATTGGTGGGGGGCACAGTGCCGTTAATGGGAATCATCCCGATAGACATTTGATTTTTGAAGATGATGTCGGTTTTGCCGCCTCGGATCCTGGACTGGCAGGTATTGACGCTGCCCGTTGTGCCCTTAAGAACGGTGCAAAGTCTGTGATGATTGCAAGCCTTGAGTCTTTGGCGGAGATGCCTGCTGTGCAGAGTGAAAAAGGTCGAGGAGAGATTGCCGAAGCCAGGCATGAAGGTGTCAGGCTGCTTGATGGCGTTGGTCCAAAAAAAATATTGGTGGAAAATGGTCAGGTTGTCGGGGTTGAATTTTTAAAAGTGGAACATCTTTTTGATGACGAGGGCCACTTTGTTCCCGTCTATAGAGCCAACAGCGAAATCAGGATTGAAGCGGACTCGGTAATTATAGCCGTTGGCAGGGTCCCATCTCTTTTTTTCTTAAGAGAATCTGACGGTGTTGAGCTGACACCCGAGGGAAGAATCAAAGTTGACCCGGAAACATTGCAGAGTTCCGCCCTGGATATTTTTGGAGGTGGTGATTCCGCTTTTGATCCTGGTATTATTGTCGATGCTGTTGCACACGGAAAAAAGGCTGCCGCCTCCATTCACAAGTTTCTAAGGAGTGGCAATATCCGTGAAAAGATGATGGTACGTGTGCGAAAGCTCAATCCAGACCGCTTTAGAAACAGGCTTGACTACGATGTCCTCGAAAGGAAGATGCCTGAGAAGATCCCACGTGCCGATCGTACTTTAACAGTTGAAGTTGAACAAAAATACGCTGAGGAGATTGCCCGTGAACAGGCAGCAAGATGCCTCGATTGTTATATTCAGACCATCTACGATTCCGAACTTTGCATTCTCTGCAACTCATGCGTGGACATCTGTCCGCAAGGGTGTTTGCATTTTGTTAAAATGGACCGGGTGGAACCGGCCGGGAAGGCAAACGCAACGTTTATAGAAGAACATGCTTGCGCTAAACATGTGGGACTGATTAAAGATGATGAGGATTGTATTCGTTGTGGCCTGTGTGCAAGAGTCTGTCCGAGCGGGGCCCTGACTCTTGAGAGGCTGCATACTTCCTTTGAAACAGTATAAAACGGTGCAAGAAAAACAGTTGATACATAAAGGGCAGTATGAATGAATGATCACCATGGCGATGATATTAACTGCACTCGGTTGAAGAGAAGGACTTTTTTCGGCAGACTGCTATATGGTGCTGCTGGAATAACCGGGCTTGCCGGCTTTCTGACAGGCTTGCGGGTGCTCTCACCGAATGTTTTGTATGAATCACCTAAAAAAATCAAGGTCGGCATGCCGGATGAGGTCCAGGAAGGTGTTACCTTTTTTAAAGAGGCAAAAGCCTTTGTCTTTAAGGAAGAAAAGGAAAAAGGCCACGTCCGCTTTTATGCTGTTTCGGCTGCCTGTACTCACCTTGGCTGTATTGTCCAGTATACTCCGGGGCTGGAACATGGGGGAAAGAATGTCGGATTTTCCTGTGGTTGTCATGGCAGTAAATACACAATTGATGGAGAAGTTGTCAAAGGGCCTGCACCCAAAGCTCTTGCCTGGCTGAATTTAGAGCTGGCTGTTGATGATGGACAGTTAGTTGTCGATACCGGTACAATCGTGAAAAGCTATACATCATTCAAAGTGTAGCAGGCAAACTTATGCGAAGATTTTTATGGTCATTATCTCCCAGAACACCCAGGGAGGCGACCGAATCAGTGGTGGAAAACTTTCTGCTTCACGGTTTTCCTGCCTATGTCAGCCGTCAATCTATTGGTTTTCGGTCGACATTGTGGCTGGGTTCCATCAACTGGTGTCTTTTCTTCGTACTTAGCTGGACCGGTATTCTTCTGATGTTCCATTATATTCCATCCACTGAAAAAGCCTATATCAGTATCATGGATATCGAGCATGTGGTGAGCTTTGGCACAACGCTGCGAGCCATGCACCGCATCAGTGCCCATGGAATGGTTGCCCTTGTTTTTATCCATATGATGAGAGTCTGGTACGCCGGCGCCTATAAAAGCCCGGCCGGTTCCAACGGCAAGCGGAGGGCAAACTGGCTAATCGGTATTTTCCTCCTGCTATTAACATTGCTGTTCTCCTTTACCGGCTATCTTCTGCCCTGGGATCAGCTTGCTTATTGGGCAGTTGTGATCGGCAGCAGAATAGTCGAGAATGTCCCGTTTTTCGGTGAGACCTTACGTGGTTTTCTCATTGGTGGAAACGAGCTGGGTCAGAATGCCCTTCTTCGTTTTTATGTACTGCACTGCGCCGTTCTGCCGCTTCTTTTTTGTATTGGCGGCGGTTATCACATGTGGAGGATAAAGCGCGATGGCGGGCTTGCCGTAGTTGACAACCTCAGGCGAAAGTATAGAGCGGAAAAACAACAAAAGCCGGCTGCATCAAAGACCTATATGTTGTTGGGCGTGAAAGAGGAAACAAACCTTACTGTAAGTGCAGACGATTTACCGGATCATGCCATGACCAGGTCTAATCAGCTGTTGGTGAGTCGACTGTTTCTCTGTTTTGTTCTCACCCATGTGGTGGTGCTTGGTCTGTCATTTTTCTTCCCTTCTCCCCTTGAAGATCCGGCCAATCCGTTCAAGCTTCCCAATCCAGCCAAAGCCCCTTGGTATTTTGTCTGGATACAGGAGCTTGCCGCACTCACCACTCTTAAGATAGGAACCTGGGTTGTCAATGGCGGCTTGGTCGGTGGAGTGATAATCCCCGGTCTGGCCATTATCGTCCTTTCTCTCTGGCCTTTTGCTGATAAAAGCACGGATCGTTCCATCGGTGTCTGGTTCCACCGTTCAAGGCTTTTTCAGAACATTGTCTTTACCGGTTGTGTACTGGTTATTATCGGATTAGTGATTGTGGGGGTATTTCTTCGGGGACCATTCTGGGATTTTTACTGGTTTGGTCAACCCTGGCCCCAATTTCCCATGTAATATGAAGGTATTTACACAATGATCCCTGTTGCTCGACCACGCTGGAGCCTGGTTGCCATATTCATATCGTTGCTGGCTTTGCTGGCAGCCATGGGCTATTTAGTTTATCAGGACAACCAGAGGGAATACCATAACCATCAGAAAGCATTCCTCAATCTGGTAAAGGAAGAGCTTGGTGTTGACAGAGCAGCTAAAGTCACCATGGGTCTGAGGCAGGTCTGGGTTCCTGAACTGGAGGTAATTGACCGCTGTGTCAGCTGTCACCTCGGAATCGGCTGGAAAGGGCTGGGGAAAGCAAAAAGTCCTCTGGGAAATCACTTACAGCCTGAATTGATGGGAAAACATCCTGTTTATCGTTTTGGCTGTACACCCTGTCACGGAGGGCAGGGTTTGGCCACAACCCGGGATGATGCCCACGGTTGGAACCAAAATTGGGAGTTCCCTCCAGCCAACACGGCCCTTATGACCAATCAATGGCTTGAAAAGAAGGTGGGATTTATTGAAAGAAGATGTAATTTCTGCCACCGGCATCAGCTCAAGGTCCAGGGCATGGAACTGCTCAATCACGCCAAACAGGTGGTAGAAGAAAAAGGATGCCGTAACTGTCATACGATTAACGGCTATGGCGGAAAGGTCGGTCCGGATTTGACCAACGAAGGTGATCGGGATCCGATGCATTTTGATTTCACCCCGGAGTCTATTTTAACCAAAACTGTTTATTCATGGCATGTCGCCCACTTTTATTATCCTAAAAATGTAAAACCTTCGTCGATTATGCCAAAATTCAGATTGAACGCCAAAGATATCCATGCCCTCACAATGCTGGTCATGAGTTGGAAAAAGAGCAACTACCCGGTAGAGTATCTCCCTCACCTCAGGGCAACACCCGAGACAGTAACTGAAGCTGGAATGCAGAGTCGGACAACTGCACCAGTACACATGCCGACTGACAGTCAATAGCCCCTGTTGTTGGTAATTATTTTCAGAAATCAAATGGCTCGGTTTTATTTCTTATGTCGCCCCCAGTCTCCCAGAGCGTGTCATTTTCAATAAGTACCTCTATACAATGATCAGCCTCCATTCGTCTCATTCCTGCGAAAGCTTGAACCTGAAAGATCGACCGATAACTGGATTTCGGCTTTCGCCGGAATGATTGAAAAATCATCCACAGCATGGGAATCGATTGTTTTCGGAAGCGTTTTTATTGGCAGGTAATTTCAAATAAAGCCGCATCCAGACAATTCTTACTCAGTAACACTACATTTGGAATAATACGGGTTTAGTTGATGTTCAATGTGTGTTCCCTTTTATAAACACATCTGTGTACAAAGGGGTACACTCATCAGATTCCACATGGGAATCATTACCACTTTGTGCTCTGTAATTTGCTGATATAAAAGCAAAAGGTGATTGATTGATGTGAATTTTTTTATGGGCACATAAGTTGCAACTAATACTAATGGAATGTTTTGCAAAAATTCATCTCACAGCTTGAATGGTGCTGATGTGTCGTGGAACGGATCACCGAAAACGGCCTGAAAAAGAGTACCAAACTATAAAAACAATCGATCAGAGACCAGACAAACAGAGCATGACATCGATAAAAACAAAAATAAAATCTCCCGTTGCATTCAGGGAAGATGTTGATTGCATGGCGGCCTGTCCTGTCCACACGGATGCGGGAATGTTTGTCCAGCAGGCAGCACAAGGAGATTATGCAGAAGGCTTTTTAACGGCACGCTCACCCAATCCATTTGCCTCTTCCTGTGGCAGGATATGTGCAGCCCCCTGTGAAGACAACTGTCGAAGGGGACGTATTGATAAGTCAGTTGCCATCCGCTCCATCAAAAAATACCTCTGTGAAAAGTTTGGCCCAGAATCAGATCATCCAGAAACCGTTCAATCGTTATTGAAAGGAAATTTCCCCAAGGCAAGTGTCAATGAAATGGACATTCCCAGCGTGGGGATGCTGAAAAAAGAAGAGAGTGGCAGAAAGGTGGCCATTGTCGGAGCCGGTCCTTCCGGGCTCTCCTGTGCCCATGATCTTGCACTTTTGGGCTATGGTGTCACAGTATTTGAGGCCCTTGAAAAGGCAGGGGGCATGATGCGATACGGTATTCCCTTTTACCGCCTGCCCAATGACGTACTTGATAAAGAGATCAAGGTTATTGAAAGCCTGGGTGTTGAAATACGGACAAATACGCCGGTTCAATCTATTCAGTCTTTATTTGACCAGGGCTATGAATCTGTTTTCATTGGTGTTGGCTGCATGAAGGGACGGGGCCTCAATATTGAAGGCGCTGATCTTGAAGGAGTCGATTTGGCGGTTGATTTTCTGCTTGAATCAAATCGGGGAAATCGCCCTGAACTGAGTGAAAAAACGGTTGTCATCGGAGGAGGTCTTGTTGCACTTGATGCGGCTCGAGATGTCCGCCGCGGCCTGGTTGAACAAAATAGCGATAGAAATGGAAAGAAAGAATTGACCGGCAATCAGGCTGTCCATATGGCCTGCCTGGAGTCCTTTGATGAGATGCCCGCCAACCTCTCGCTCTCCGGGCAACAGGAACTGGCTGAGATGATGGATGAACAGATCGAACTGCATCCATCCTGGGGCCCAAAAAGAATAATCGGAGAAAACGGCAAAGTAACGGCAATTGAATTGATCCGCGTTTTATCGGTATTTGATGAAAACGGTAAATTTGCCCCTAGCTTTGATGAAGACAACACGAAAATCATTGAGGCAGAGTCAGTCATCTTTGCCATTGGTCAGGCGTCCGATTTTTCCTTTATCAAAGAAGATGATGGTGTGGAGGTTAATCCCTGGGGAACAATCAAGATTGATCCGGATACCTTTGGCACCAGCAGAGAAGGCGTCTACGCAGGTGGCGATGCTGCTTTTGGGCCGCGAATAATGATTGATGCGGTCGCCCATGGAAAGAAAGCGGCTGCACATATTGATAGTTATTTGCTTGGACGCGTACGGGAAAAAAGCTTTGATGTAAATATCGAGGTTATCCCTGCTGCTCAATACCAGATGATTGAAGGATACGAAAAGATAGCTTTCCACCATCCTGATATCGCGGAACCGGAAGACAGAATCGGTGAAGGAGAGGTGGAGTTGTCCTTTTCTGAAGAGGAAGTAAGAGAACAGGCAAGCCGCTGCCTTACCTGCCACACCAACCCAATTTATAATGGAACCCTGTGTATTCTCTGTGGACGATGTGTTGATATCTGTCCGCAGAATTGCCTTTCTTTTGTTCCTTTTGATTCTATTGAAATTGAAAATGGTGATAAAGAGACTGTTGCAGCCTCGTTATACCTTGACCCAAATGAAGAATTGACGGTGATGATCAAGGATGACGACAAATGTATTCGTTGCGGCAACTGCAGCTATCGCTGCCCCACTGAAGCGATGACCATGGAGCGGATCATTGTTGAAGAACGCCCGGTTGTTTCCGGTAACGATTAAGAGAAAAAATAAAATCGGTGTCGATTCATTCCCAATATATGGAGTAGAGCAATAATGTCTGAACAAAAAGATAACGGCCAAAAAATTTCCAGGAAAAAGTTTATAAAAACCCTTTCCATTTTTGCAATAGGCTCAGCTGTATTTGGAAATATGTACATGTTTTTACGCTCAATCAAGCCAAATGTTCTGTATGAGCCGCTTAAAAGGATGCTGATTGGTAAACCGAAGCAGTACCCTGAAGGACAGGTCTTTCTTGCCAAAGAAAGGATGTTCGTCAACCGTCAAAAAAATGAGTTTAATTCGGTATCAGCAGTTTGTACCCACCTGGGTTGCACAGTGAAAGAGGTGAAGCTTGCCAAACCGCAGAAGGTGGTGTTACCGGACGGTAAAGAGATTATCCAGGAGTGGGAATATCATTGCCCCTGTCATGGGTCAAAATTCCGAGGTGATGGAACTGTTTACGATGGACCAGCACCAACGGACCTCCCTCCCTGGGACATGAAGGTCGCTCCTGATGGCGATATCATGGTGGATACTGGAAAGAAGGTAGAAAAAGATTTTCGATTGAAAGTTTAAGCGTAAGTGGAGTGAGCTCTATGTCGTTTTTAAAAAAATGCAGACGATCGCTCTTCTGGAGCTGGTCACCGGAATCCAGTAAGGAAGCAGCTCAGGCGGTTGGTTTTAATCTCCTGCTTCATTGGTTTCCAGTAAAAATTAGTGAAAAAAGCAGGTCCTGGGGATACTCGGCCTGGCTGGGAACTATTACCCTGGTTCTCTTTATACTTCTGGCCATATCCGGGGTGGTTCTGATGTTTGTCTACGTCCCATCCATTGAAAGGGCCTATCATTCCATCAAGGATATGGAATTTGTCGTTTCCTTTGGCTGGTTTATTCGACGGATGCATCGTTGGGCAGCGCACCTGATGGTTGCCTTTGTTTTCCTGCATATGATTCGGGTCTTTCTCACCGGAGCCTATAAAGCATCCAAAAAGAACCGTTCCGCCAACAGGCCGCTGAACTGGATTATCGGTATGGTGTTACTCCTGCTGACCATGCTGCTCTCCTATACCGGTTATCTGCTTCCCTGGGATCAGTTGGCCCTGTGGGCCATCACCATTGGCGCCAATATCGCAAAAGCTGTACCGATCATGGGTGACCAGGCTCAGTTTTTGATGCAGGGTGGAACGATTATCGATCAGAACACCCTGATTATCTGGTATACCCTTCACGTTGCCGTATTGCCGCTGATCACCGTTGGGCTGATCGTCTGGCACATGTGGCGCATCAGAAAAGACGGGGGACTGGCCGCTGTTGAAACCCTTGAAGATCAGGAGATAAAACAAAAACCGATAGAGGGAAAAACATACTCCTTGATGGGTGTCACCAAAGGCGTACGACCGACAGTGCTGTACCATCGTCTGAAGGGAAAAAGTTCCATATTTGTCCCCCAGGCCTTGACGCGGATCGCAATCGTTTTTCTTTTCACCACTGCCGCTGTCATGTTTCTCTCTTTCTTTTTTACCATCCCGCTTGAAGAGCCGGCCTCACTTGAATGGACGCCGAATCCGGCAAAAGCTCCATGGTATTTTCTCTGGCTGCAGGAACTGGTCACCATTACCACCCTTCGGGTCGGCAGCTTGACCATCAATGGCGGCTTTGTTGGTGGGGTGATTATCCCCGGTATTCTTGTGCTGCTGGGTGCGATCTGGCCGTACCTGGACCGTTCCGCCGACTCCGCTGTAGGAGTATGGTTTCACAAGGTTCGCGCCAGGCAGAACACGATATTTTTAATCATTATCATCGCCATTGCCGCACTCAGCTTTATCGGCATGGTCCTGCGAGGACCCAACTGGGGAATTTTCATGCCCTGGGAAGTCTGGCCCCTTCATCCAACATTAATTTGAGCGAACAGGTTGACATCGAAATATGAAAATAAAAGATGAAATATTGCTGGTTGTCGGTGGTCTTCTAGTCTTCGGCTTAACGATTGGTGTTATTATCAAAGAGTCGAACAGCGAGTGGAAACAGTACCAGGCCGAGTTTACCCAGCTGGTGAAAGAGAAATTGGGAGAAAAAGTCGCAGCTTCTGTGGAGCCGGGATTGATTCAGATCTGGAACCCGGAGTTGAAGGTGACTGATCGCTGTAAAACATGCCATATGGGCATAGATATTCCCGGGCTGGAAAAAGAAAAGCAACCCTTTTCCACCCATCCCGATTTGGCTTTCTATAAGCAGACGCACCCATTTAAGGATTTCGGCTGTACTACATGCCATGACGGCCAGGGGTTTTCCACTAAAGTGAAAGACGCCCATGGAGATGTCCATCACTGGATGACGCCGATGTACACGAAAAAGGTTGCTGCGGATTACGGCCTGGAGAACACCAAGGCAATGATCGAAATGAACTGTAACCGTTGTCACCGCCGGGACAGACAGACAGAAAACATGCCGAGTATCAATCTGGCCAAACAGTTGCTCAAAGAGAAGAACTGTGCTGTCTGCCATATCATTAAAGACTTGAAATTGACAATTGGTCCCCAGGGCTTTGAAGTAAAGGATCGGACAATTGGCCCGGATTTGAGCTATGAGGGAGCCAAGTATCCTGAAGAGTTCGGCTTTGACACGGTGGAGGGAAAAAAGAGTGTGCTGAACTGGCATATGGAACATTTTATCAATCCGCAAAAGGTCTCAAAAGACTCGTTGATGATCAATTATACTATGACAAAAGAAGAGGCAAGGGCTCTGTCGCTTCTTATGATGAGCTGGAAAAAGGCTAAAATTCCTCTTGAATTTATTCCCAGCCCATACCGCTCCGAGATAACGAGCCCACCAAAGGTTGTAACGACCCCAGCCGATGGAGTGGAGCTGGATGGGAAAACACTGTATAAAAAATGGCTTTGCCAGACCTGCCACGGTGATGACGGCCGTTCCACTACTGATGCGTATCCGTCTCTGGCAGGACAGATTCATTTCTATCTGGTCAACCAGATTCAGGATATTAAGACAGGTGCCAGGAAAGCAGGTCACTCCGATGTTATGAAACCGCTGGTCCAGCAGTTGTCTGATCAGGAAATTGATAAAATATCCAAGTATTTAGATAGCCTTCGCTAGTTCAGTTGAATAGTGCGGATGCTAAATGAAAAAATGAAACAAAAAGGTGCAGAGCAGCAATGACATCCAATTGTCAATGCGGCAGAGCCATGAATTATGGTAGAATAGTGTCACTTTACAGCTGGTTTTTGAGTTGAACAAACCTTTTAACAAGGTTTAGGGCATCTCATCGTCTATATGTGCATGCAGACCAATACGAATCCTGTTGGCTGCAGTAGATGGTGGGGCATCATATCACTAAAGAATAGGAGGAAAAGATGCTGATGAAAAGGAAAAATGTGAAGAGAACGTTTCAGGGTGTTCTTTTCGGAATCATGGCCATGGGGTTGACTGCAACGGCAGGCGCCCAATCTCCTGAATTGGAGAAGGTCATGAAGGAAAGAGGGCTCTCTCAGCAGGACATGCTGGCTGCAGCCAAAACCTATACCCCATCCGGCAAACTCGATGAGTATTATGTTTTCTCTTCAGGCGGCCAGTCAGGGCAGGTGATTGTTTATGGTGTCCCTTCCATGAGAATCCTGAAGTATATCTCGGTGTTCACGCCTGAACCTTGGCAGGGATATGGTCTTGGCGACGAGGAGAGCATGAACATCCTCGCTGGTGGTAAAATGAGAGGCAGAGACATCACCTGGGGTGATACTCACCATCCGGCTCTGTCAGAAACCAACGGTGAATATGACGGCCAATACTGCTTTATCAATGACAAGGCCAATCCTCGTATTGCCGTTATTGATCTGAAGACATTCAGTACAACCCAGATCGTTGCCAATCCGGTTTTCAAAAATGAGCATGGCGGCGCTTTTGTCACCCCCAATACAGAGTATGTTCTTGAGGCTGCTCAGCTGCCTGCACCGCTGACCAATGAATATGTACCGCTGGAAGAGTTCAACGAAAAGTATCGCGGCGGTATGACAGTTTGGAAGTTTGACCGTAAGAAAGGTAAAATCAATGAAAAAGAATCTTTTACCCTTGAATTACCTCCTTACAGCCAGGACTTGACCGATGCCGGTAAAAAGGTGAGTGCAGGATGGATTTTCACCAACTCCTTTAACTCCGAGAGGTATGTCGGCGGTTTTGGTCCGGGTAATACCAAGTTTAGAGACAGGCTGCCCCATGAAGCCGGTATGTCATCAAAAGATACCGACTATATGCACATGATGAATCTTGAGGTTGCCAAGAAGCTGTTCAAGGAAGGAAAAACAACCAAGATTAACGGGCATGATGTCATCACCATGGAGACGATGATTGCAAACAATGCTCTGTTTCTGATTCCTGAACCCAAGAGCCCGCACGGAGTTATGATTGATCCCTCCGGCCAGTACATCACAGTTTCCGGTAAGCTGGACACCCATGTATCGGTTTATGATTTCAAAAAAATGAAAAAGCTGATCGATGCCAAGAAGTATGAAGGAAAAGACCCATACGGTATCCCCATTCTCAGCATGAAAGAATCACTGCACGGACAGGTTGAATTGGGGCTTGGACCATTGCATACCCAGTATGATTCAGAAAAAGGTATTGCTTATACCTCACTGTTTGTTGATTCCGCCATTGCCAAGTGGGATTATCTGAACCTGAAACTGATTGAAAAAGTAGCCATTCATTACAATGTCGGCCATCTGGTCTCAGCGGAAGGTGACACGGTTTCACCGGACGGTAAATACCTGATCGGTCTGAACAAACTGGCCATTGACAGGTTCCTGCAGGTCGGACCGCTCCATCCGCAGAATCATCAGTTAATTGACATTACACCGGGCAAGCCTATGCAGCTGCTCTACGATATGCCGCTTCCTCTGGGAGAGCCTCATTATGCGGTTATGATCAAAGCTGATAAGCTCAAGCCTTTGAAGCGGTTTAAGCAGAAGTGGTTCAAACATCGTGTACGTCCAGGTAAAGAGGGAATCATCAGGGACGGTAATAAAGTAACCATTAACTCAACACTGATTAGAAGTCATTTCAGTCCTGAGATTATTGAATTGAAAAAGGGTGATGAAGTTACCTGGCATATCACCAACCTGGAAAGAGCGCAAGATGAGACCCACGGTTTTTCAGTCGGCTTTTACAATCTCAATGGCAGTATAGAGCCGGGAGAAACCAATACCTTCAAGTTCACAGCGGATATGGATGGCGTTTTCCCATACTATTGTACGGAATTCTGTTCTGCTCTGCATCTGGAGATGATGGGATACATTCTGGTGAAACCATAACTTTCGCCAATCCTTATGATATTTGACATTTTACCCATAATAACAGGGAGATGACTTATGAAGAAAACGAGTATGAAAGCTATCTCTTCATTTTTTGCGCTGACGGCGATTCTTTGTCTTGCCGTTACGGCAATGGCCAAAGAGGACTATAAGGCCAAGTATGAGGCAAAAATGAAGGTGAACAATGATACAATCGGTGTCATTGCCGGCGTAATCAACTATGTGTGTCCAAAATTAATTCCAGCCGCATCAGCAGGCAAGATCTGTAATCCCAAAGACCCTGTGGGATCTGCCGTAGGCGTCCAGAAGTACATGGAACAGAATTGGAACAAGGAAGAAGATGATATTGAGGATGCAAAAATGCCCGAGCTGTTGGATAAGACAGCAGCTCTGCAGTTCTGGGATGCTGTCGAGCAGTTTAAGGGACATTTTCCCTGGCGTGAAAAGGCAAAAGCTGCCGCTGCCAAAGGTGATCTCGAGACTGCTTTTTTAAGCGAGGAAATGGCCTGGCAGTACCTGGTCAAATGTGCCAGTCGAGGCATCTTTGCCAAGAAACTGGTTGATGGCGAATAACATTTCTATGTAACAGACAAACCGGGGGTGGGAACGGTTTTACCGTTTCCACTCCTCGCGGATGAAAGAAACGGAAATGTGAATATCGGAATTTGAACCGGAAAAGGGACATGTTACATATTCAAAATAATACTGATGTTTGTCTGAGGGTTTTTTTGCGCTTTCAAATTTCGATATATACATATCATTCTTTTCGATCTGTGGGTGAATCAAAATGAAGAATAAATTTCTTTTTGTAACAGCTGTCATAGTACTAGCGGGTAGTGTATTGGCACCTTCTCTTTGGGCAAAGGACTGTGCAGAGCTTTATGTGAAGCTGACCTGTCACACTTGTCATGGCCCGGAAGGGCGTGGCATGATCCGTACGGAGTCAAAGGAAAAATATTATCTGCGCAAAAAGGCGATGTACAGGCAGATGATTGAAAAAGGCTTACCGGTTGAAACCGCCAAGAAACTCAGGCCTTTATATAAAAAGAAATTTGATGTGAAAAAAGAATTTCTTGCGGCTGTAGAAGCATTGATCGGCAAAGAAGAGACCGAGCAGTATGCGGAGATCATTATTTCCGTTGCCGGGCGTATTTATTACCACAAGGGGGATCTGATACCAGGCTTTGAGATGTATCCAAGGCATGTGGGCAATCAGAAACTCTACATGTATCGTCAGATGAAGGACATCCTCGAAGGCAAACGGAAAAACGGCAATTCCGAGGCCATGCGTGGAATTCAGCCGTTTATCGAGAGCAACAAAATTAGTGACGAAGATTTTATGTGCATTGCCGATTATTTATCAAAGGTGAAATAAACGGCTGTTGTCTGTTTTAACTGTCATAGACAAAGGTTTTGAACTAAAAGAACCGGGGTTCAATAACAGTCTACAACAGAGAAGAGTCGTCTGAATAGAATTCATATCTTGAAAATGTATCACAGGAGGAAATAAGTTGAACGAGACAATGTTTGTGAAAATATACCGGATCGTACTGTTGCTTTTGTGCATGTCTTTGGTGCCCGCTTCATTCTGCTTTGGTGCCGATGAACCGATGAGTGCCGAGGCAATGAGAAAGGCAGCCGCAGCCAAGGCCGCTGCACTGGCCAAACCACCTTCAGGTGGACACTGGAAAGCCACTGCTGAAGAAGCTTTGGAAGCGTTAGAGTTAACCGGTGATCCGGAAGAGGGAGAAGAAATATATACGGTTTGTGCTGCCTGTCATTTTCCAACAGGATGGGGAGACCCTTTGGGTGTTTTTCCACAGCTTGCCGGTCAGCACACCAATGTTCTGATTAAACAGATTGCCGATATCAGGGCTAAAAATCGTGATAATCCGACAATGTATCCTTTTGCTATGCAGATTGAGGGAGCCCAGGATATCCGTGATGTCTGTGCCTATATCCAGACAAGAGAAATGAACCCCAATCCCAGAATCGGCCCTGGGGGCCAGTCCTGGGTCCTGTCTAATCTCCGAAAGGAGGTATGGCCGATCTCTCTTGACAATATCCAGCAAGACGTGGGGGATGAGAATTTCAAAAAGCTGAAGTCCCTTGAAGAGAAGGATTTTAAATCAAAAGAAGAGTTTTTTGCTGCCATAACACAGACTATCGGTGCGGGGGAGCTGGAAAAACATAAGGAAGTCATTCTGAAAAATAGTGACTGGACCACCGATCTTACGCTGGGTAAAAAGCTCTACGAGGAAAACTGTGTCAGATGCCATGGTGATCACGGTCAGGGCAACTGGAAGCAGCCACTTTCCAAAGAGCAGATGAAAACTGAGAAGCAGGGAGGCGAGGTCAAACTCGAGCCTGGTTATTTCCCTGTTATTGCCGGTCAGACCTATCTCTATCTCGTTCGTCAATTCAGCTGGATTCAGATCGGTAAAAGGAGAAATGCCAACCCTGATATGGTGAAGCAGATCGAGAAATTTTCCTTTCTTGACATGAAGTCCGTTGTCGACTATGCCTGCCGTTTTAAAATGCAGGAAGGCGACTGGCAGGAAGTCGGCGATAAGGATGAAGAAGGATGGGATCTCGGTGACAAGAAGGAAAAAGAGGATGACGATATTCCTGCTCACTTGAGGTAAGAAGGCAAGAGACTGAAGGGTTCGCAACAGCAAATAATACGTGTCTGTTGTCCGTCTCCAGGAGTTGGAGGCAGCTTGCATCCTTCAGTCTCAACAATTAATAATTTGAAAGATAAAAACGTTTTTGTTTTGTGTATTTGCAATAATTAGGCAGAGGGTAATGAGATGAGTGACACAATTACAACAAGATTACGATTGAGCAATATTCTGGCGCTGTTGGGAATGTTGCTGCTTCTGGGAACGTACACATTGAAGCCTCTATTTGTTTACCACGATCCGGTGGCCATGGACGAAGAGGATGCGGTAGAGGTAAATGATTCTTTTCAGCCCTTTGAATTTCTGATTCCAAAGGATACAGAGCATTATTCCCCGCCCACCCCGGAGTTGCGAAAACTCATGGGCGAAAAGATTTACGAGTTTCATCCCACCGGCTTTTACAGTTATCTGGTTGGTTATCAGACCATGCCTGTGTGGATGGTCTCCCTTGAAGCGCCCCAATACCCAAAAGCATCCTTTCCCGACGGTATTCCCGTTTTTTTCAACTTGACGGATTGGAACGGCAAGGCAAATGAGATGAATACCATTAACCACTACATCGGTATGAATCCCATGGAGGCCGGAGCCATTGGGGTGAGAAAATCGATTCCTTTTGTCTATCTGACATTTTTCATCATGCTTCTGGTTTATTTTTTCTATTCAGGACCAGGTTGGTGGTTGCTGGCGCTTCTGCCGGCCAGTCTTCCTTGGCTCTATGTTGGCTTTTTTGCAAAATGGCTGTACTGGTTTGGTCATAATCTCCATCCCTGGGGAGCCTTTAAGGTGAAACCGTTTATGCCAACAGTGCTAGGTGACGGTAAAGTGGCCCAATTTACCACCCATTCGTATCCCACTGTGGGGTTCTATTTCCTTCTGGGAGTTTTTTTGCTGTTGACTCTGTCGGTGTTGATTAAAAGAAGAGCCTTAAAAGATAAAGCGGCGGCAACTCTCAAATAGATGGTATCGATTGTTTTAAGAAGAGTTGCCTGTCTGTTTGTCTTCCTATTTCTTGCAGGTATCGCGGTTGGATCGGCAGGGGCAGAGCAAACGCTGCAGGAGCTGATCGACCGGACTGATGCTGGAGGTGAGGTCGCCCTCAAACCCGGTAAATACTTTGGCCCTGTAGTCATTGATAAACCCCTGACTTTGGACGGCAAGGGAAAGGTGATCATTGACGGGCGGGGAAAAGGCTCGGTTGTGGCTGTGAAAACTGGTAACGTGGTGGTGAAGAATCTCACCATCATTAATTCCGGCTCAAGCCACGATCAGGTCGATTCGGGTATTCTGCTCCGTTCATCCTCCAACACAAAGATACTGAATAATATCATAAAGAATTGTCTTTTTGGTATCGATCTGCAGGAATCCCATAACAATGAGATAGTCGGCAACGACATATCTTCCCAGGATGCTCCCTTAGGGCTAAGAGGTGATGGTATTCGCGGCTGGGCCAGCCATCGGAATGTTTTTTCCCGCAACAGGATCCATGATTCGCGGGATATGGTGATCTGGTATTCCAACGATAATATCATTGAAGACAATGAAGGGTGGAACAATCGCTACTCCCTCCATTTCATGTATTCGGGCGGTAATATGGTGCGGCGAAACACGTATCATCATAATACTGTTGGAATATTTCTGATGTACAGCCGGGATATCACTGTAGAAAACAATGAGGTGAAATATTCTCTCGGTGGAACCGGCGTCGGTATCGGCTTAAAAGAAGTCGACAATATGACGGTTCGCCATAACAGGGTTATCTATTGCACCACCGGCTTCTACTTTGACCTCTCCCCCTTTCAACCGGAAAAGTACAATTTTATAAAGGCCAATACCATTGCTTACAGTATTGTCGGTTTTGATTTCAATTCTGATCTGGAGCGCAATATTATTAAAGGAAACGCCTTTGTGGACAATCTCGAAGTTGTCCGGGTGAAGGGCAATGGGGTGGCGACAGGCAACTTATGGGAAGGCAATTATTACAGTGATTATGAAGGCTTTGACCGTGACAGGAACGGCTACGGTGATTTCACACATCATCATGATGTGTATCTCGACACCCTGTGGATGGACAATGACTGGATGCTCCTGTTTTCCGGCTCTCCGGTGATCAGTGTAATCAATCTTCTTGCCCGGCTTGCCCCGATTTCCGAGCCCAAACGTCTGTTTTCAGATTCCCAGCCGGTTTTTTCAGTTGATGCACCTGTGCGGACCACGGAGGCCAATTTAGCCTACGACCCGCCGGTGATCGATATTGAAGCTGAAGACGATGAAGAATCCGGTGTTCCGGCAAGATTTGCCGAAGCAGACGCCCAGGAGGATGACGAGGAAGAAGAGATCGCCGAAGATCTGAAAAAGAAGGAAAATTTCAATCGCTATTTTTTAAGACAATAACTCCATGATACGAGTAGAAAAACTGACAAAAAAGTTTGGCAAGACAGCCGTTCTTGATAACATCGAACTGTCCATCGGCAAAGGAGACCGGGTCGCCTTGATTGGCCCCAACGGGGCTGGAAAGACAACTCTGATCCGATCCATTCTCGGCCAATATGTCTGTGATGGCAAGATGTTGGTTTTTGATAAAGATCCAAGCCGGCACCGGGTTGAAGTCCTGGAAAGAATCGGCTATGTGCCTCAGCTGCCGCCTCCCATCCAGATGAGCGTCAGTGAGCTGGTATCCTTTTCAGCGGCGATACACCCCAAATCAAGTAAAGAGAATATCTATGAACAGGCCGCGGAATTGGGCCTTGATATCGAATCTCATTCCAAAAAGCCGTTTCAGAAACTCAGCGGCGGCATGAAGCAGAAGCTGCTGATCGCTCTTGCCCTTGCCGGTAAGCCCGACATCCTGATCATGGATGAGCCTGCCGCCAACCTGGACCCCCAGGCCAGACAGGCCTTTTTTCTGCAATTGATCCGCTCCATGGAAGACACCACCATGCTCCTTTCAAGCCATCGTGTCGATGAAATCATCAATCTGATTAATCGCATTGTGGAGATGGATTATGGTCAGGTGGTCGAAGATGAGCGTATTGAGCAGTCGGCCCTAGCAGATACCATGTTAACAGCCAGAGTTGTTCTCACCAGATCCCACAGTGGAGCTGTTAAGTTGCTGGAAGAGTGGGACTTTACCCATGTAAACGATGGGCTGGAATTTGAAGGTGGTTTTATAGGTGCGGAACGGTTGCGCTTTCTCACTTCAATTTCACATTTCGCTAATCATATACAGGAGTTGAATATAAACTGACATGAACACTTTTATTCAGGTCACCTTGGCAGATTTTCGCGAATCCGTGCGAGCCAAATGGTTTTTCCTCTACAGCCTGGTCTTTGGCGGTGCCGTAATCCTGTTGTTTGTTCTGGGGATTACCGAGTCAAGAGTCATGGGATTTACTGGTTTGAGCCGCTTGTTGATTACCTATATCCAGCTCTGTGTGGCAATTCTGCCCATTTTAATTCTGATCTCAACGGTCCGTTCAGTTGTTGGTGACAGGGAATCGAATATCCTTGAGTATTTTCTCTCTATGCCGATTTCCATCTCCGCCTATTTCTGGGGAAAAATTCTTTCCAGGTTCTTTCTTATCTTCATTCCAATCAGTTCCGCCCTGTTAGGGGCCATAATCTGGGGGATGCTCAAGGAACTGGCTATTCCCTGGCAGATCGGCGGCTATTATGCCATTTTGCTGGCCACACTCTCCTGGTGCTTTTTAGGGATGGGCATGTTTATTTCAACCCTTGTCAAGAAGCAGGAATGGGGATTGGGGTTATCTATCCTGATCTGGCTGATCCTTCTGCTGTTTATTGATGTCATTCTCATCGGCCTTATGCTGCAGCAGCAGCTCATGGAAAGTGTTATTGTTGCTGTTGCTCTGCTCAACCCGGTGATGGTGTTTCGTACGGGAGCCGTACTGCTCTTTGATCCGGAACTGACCTCTTTGGGTCCGGCTTCCTATGTCATCCTTGATCAGATGGGGTATAGCGGATTTCTTGCTTACACCATTGTCTATCCGCTCTTTCTTGGCTGGATCTTTTCCTGGCTGGGCTTTTACCGTTTTAAGAAGGGAGACCTGGTCTGATGGTAAAGAAGGCAATACTTATTGCTTTTATTCTGATTGTTTTTAGCGGGTGCAAAGGGGGAAACGAGGAGCAGTTGCCGGTTGAGTTTGTCTGGGACAGAGTGACCTGTGAACTGTGCAAGATGGCGCTCAGCGATCGTCGCTATTCGGCCCAGGTAATCGATCATACCGGTAAAGCCTACTACTTTGATGACATCGGCTGTGCTGTTTTGTGGCTTGAAACCCAGCCGTGGAAACAGAATGCCCGTGTATGGGTCAATGATGCCAAAACGAAAGAGTGGATTGAGGCGTCGCAGGCCAACTGGGTCTATGGGGACCCAAAAACGCCAATGGGATTTGGTTTTGCAGCAACACTGCAGCCAGTTGAAAATCCTTTGGATTATAAATCAGTCAGATTACAGATTCTGTCCGGTAAAACCCTGAACAGGGAGAACCTGGTCAAATATCTCGACGACAGTAGGCAACCGAAAACAAAAAAATAAGTTTTTGGGAAACAGATTGAGTACAAAGCGGTGTTCTTTTGAGGTGAATGATGACGAAAAAAAATGACGACAAAACCATTTCCAGAAGAACATTTTTAAAAACCTCCACCATTGTAGCCACCGGTGCTGCCATAGGCTTTGGGGCAATGAGTGTTCCCCTGTTTAAAAGCGAGCATAAGTTGTTGCGCCCGCCAGGAGCACTGGATGAGGATCTTTTCCTTGCCTCGTGCATCAAGTGCGGTCAATGTCTGCAAGTCTGCCCACCTCAAATATTAAATCTGGCTGGAATCAGCCAGGGGTTTGGTATCGGGACCCCCTACCTGGTACCCAGGGAAGGGGCCTGCATTTTATGCTCCGGTCTTCCCTGCGTTCTTGCCTGTCCGACCGGGGCACTGGATCATCACCTCTCATTGGGAAAAGATGCCGAGATGGGACTTGCAGTTCTCTCCGGTCCAAAGAGTTGCCTCTCTGGGCTGGGTGTGAATGATCTTGTCTTTCGGTTAAAGAATTATCAAAAGGACTCGCCTTCTCTGGGTAACCGGAGTGAATTGAAAGAAATTCTGCTCTTGCTGTTCAAACGGTTGAACGAGGAAGAGAAGGAAAAATTCTCGGCTCGATTTTCGTTACCGGAACTCTCTGAAAGAGTTGGAGAGAACCTTGCCAGGAAACTTGAAGGAAAGGATTTTGACTGGTTGGTCAAGTTTGTTGAATTATCTTCCCAGACCAAAATTCCCTGCCGGATTTGCCTGGATGAATGCCCAATAAAAGAAGAACAGCCAATTCAATTCATCGTCAAAGAAGGTGAAGATAATGGTCACTCCTCTGTCCTGCCGGTGGTTACCGAAACCTGTGTCGGCTGTGGCGTCTGTGAAGAAAAATGTCCTACACCAAAGGCTTCCATCACAATCGTTCCGAGACTGCGGCCCAGAAAGGGGACCGGGACAGGACAACCAGTGGAGGTACAGTCATAATGGAACCCATGAACAACAAACAGACAGTCAAGTCGTATAAAGGACCTGGTCTTCGATCTGTAAACACTCCTCAGCCAGGTCATCGACGCTATAAATGGAAGATCATTCGCTGGTCAGTTCTGCTTTTTATCCAGTTTTTATTTTTTGGCTCGTTCTATTTCGATATTCAAATTCTTGAAGGAACACTGAGTGGTTCACGACTGTTGGGATTTCACCAGATTGATCCTTTTGCCGCTTTCCAGCTTATTCTGGCCAGTAAAATCATCATGGTCAACCTGGTCATTGGTGTGGTCACAATTTTCATTATTTACCTGATAGTTGGAGGACGGGCATTCTGCTCATGGATTTGTCCATATCATTGGCTGGCCGAATTGGGTGAAAAAATACATCTGGTCCTCAAGGAAAAAAAGATAATAAAAAACCACACCTTTGATCCAAAGATCCGCTATTATTTTTATATTCTTTTCTTGGGATTGGCACTGATTACCGGATATACGGTTTTTGAAACCATAAATCCGGTGGGAATCATCAGCCGGGCAGTGGTGTACGGACCTGCTTTAATGATCCTTTGGGTCCTACTCTTACTGATTTTCGAGGTAGTGTACAGTCGACGGGCCTGGTGCCGATATTTCTGTCCGGTGGGTGTCTCATATCAGCTCATAGGAATGCTGTCTCTTCTCAGGGTTAAATGGGACAAAAAGAAATGTTCAAATTGTAAGCGATGTCAGAGTGTCTGCATGGTGCCCAGTGTACTGACAGATTGTGTGAATGGTGGTGAGTCCGAATACGTCGACTCCTCTCTGTGTACACGCTGTGGAATGTGTATCGACATCTGTGATGACGAGGCGCTGGGTTTTAGTTTTAAGCATCTTGATAAGTTGATCTAAAATAAGTGAACACAGGGCACACCTGCTGCAGACGATCAAGACAGTTAATGTAGCAGCCCAATACGAGTACGCTGCACTGTCTCGCTTGTCCACATCAGACACACCCTGTGAACGTTTTCAGTCTTTTGATTTATCAAAGCTTTGCGCTCCCTAGTCCCTGTAATCACTTATAATTGAATACATGATTAAGTCGGATATGATGAAAATATACTTCTCTCTGATATTACTGGTTGTTCTGCTGGTTTTCCTTTCAGTACCTACTTTTGCAAATCAATTGCCCAAAGGGAACTGTGATTCCCCGAAGCCAAAAACCGACTTAAGGCATTGCAAGTTCTGGGATAAATCGTTGCGGGGAATTGATCTGCATGGTGTTGTATTAGATGGTGTATCAATGCGCTCTACCGATTTAACCAACTGCAACCTCAAAGGTGCAAGCCTTCAAGGTGCTGATCTTCGCTGGTCTAATTTGAGTAACTGTACACTGTCTAATGCTGACTTCAGTAAATCAAACCTTTTTCATACAACATTTGATGGAGCTGTTACTGATGGAGCCAGGTTTCACAAGGCATATATGTTTGGAACACGTTTTAATAATGTTCAGGCAAAAAAAGCGGATTTTACTCATGCCTTCATGAAGGATCTCAATATTTCCAACAGTAATTTATCAAAAAGCAATTTCAAATATGCCTGTATGTTTCGTGCGGTAATGATTGGCAGTGATTTCTCTGGTGCCAATCTTGAATATGTTGATTTAACAGGAGGAGCCATGGAGAGTGTTGATTTTTCCGGGGCTAACTTCAGCGGAGCTTCTTTAAAAGGTGTAACCTTTGAGGAGACGGTTTTTCAAAATCCCAATCTTGATAGCACAGGTGTTGCTGATACTGTTATGGAAAACAGGGATGAAAAAGTACTGAAAAAAGATTCTCATTTACCCTGTAGATTTTTAGAAAAAAGACAAATAAAATAGGTTGGCCGTTTTGTTTTTTTCCCAGCTCTTGAAAGGAGCAAGATGGCAGGCCATAAAATCTTGACAGTTTCTTTGGCAATCAATTCGTTCTTATCAGGCAACAGTTACAAAACAGCTTTCAAAAAATGCAGGCTTTCACAAAATCTTTTCCACCAGCACAAGTTTGCCCAAACCAATATAATCTGGAATTATAAAATAAGAGATCTTTTTGCGAGTGCTTGCAGTACGTTGCCGGTATGGTTCACAGGTGTCAGCAGAGAACTGCCGGTCTTCTCATTTCCATTTTGTGCTGATGGATTGTTTTTCAACGGTTGGATAGAGGAGATTCAGTATCATGATTGAGCATTACAGTTTTGGTTCCATGACCGTTGCCGGTAAACAATATCATTCTGATTTGAAAATAATCGAAGGTAGAGTGGTTGCCGACTGGTACAGAAAATCGGGGCATCGAGTTGAACTTGATGATATTCAGGATATAATGAAAGCAGAACCGCAATATCTGATTTTCGGCAGCGGCAGGTTCGGCTTTATGAGGCTTGAAGAAGAGGTGGAAAAGGCCTTAAGTGATCTTGGTATTAAAGTGATTGTTGAGTTGACTGCATCTGCCGTTCGCTCTTTTAACAGCTTGGCGGCGGAAAACAGAAATATCGCAGCCGGATTTCATCTTAGCTGCTGAATGGAAGGAGTTGTCTCTTTACAGGTATTGATCATCCATGCCAACCTCAACTTCTTCGATTCCGTTTGACAGGAAAGAAAACGATGTTGGGAGATGAAGCGATAGATATCTCAGCAGTTGAGTCAGACATGATCTTGCTGACGATCTTTTTTCGGAGCCATTTCCCAGTGTTTATCAAGAGATAAGATGTTTTTTCTCAATCAAGCCGTAGATGAAATTCTATCTATAACAGCGAGTTAGGTGGAGAGACCATTTATGGACAGGCGCTATCTAAGAGTATTGGGATTGCTGCTCTGTCTTGTGTTGTCGGGATTAATTGCTGGCTGTGGTTCAGGTTTTTTTCAAAAAAAGAAAGTATTTTACAGTCCTGTCTCAAAAAGTAGAGTCGATCTATCGGGCCGACCTTCAATTGAAGAGAAGTTGCGGGTACCTCGAGTTGAAAAGATGTTGCTGGCTCATTATGGACATTGGCAGGGAGTCAGATACCTAAGAGGCGGCTTGAGTAAACGTGGAATTGACTGTTCCGGTTTTGTTCAACTCACCTATAAGAAGCGGTTTGGTGTTGATGTTCCGCGTACGGTCAATCAACAGGTCAAGGTCGGTCGCAAGGTCTCACCTAGAAATTTGCGGGCAGGTGACCTTATCTTTTTTAAAACAGGATTTTTTAATCGCCATGTCGGTATTTATCTTGGCGACCGCAGGTTTCTCCATGCTTCGGTTTCCAGAGGTGTTACTATTTCAAACCTGTCAGATAGATACTGGTCATCCAATTACTGGCAGGCAAGACGGGTATGGTAAGGACAGTTTTCGAAATGTCATGTGACAGGCAGCACAGATAAACAGGCAATTATACGTTATCATTCGATAAGGTTTTACTGACAATTTTTGCCAGTTCTGCTATATCAAACGGTTTTTGGATAAAGCCGCTCGCGCCAAGTTTAAGTGCCTGCCTGACCTCTTTTCCTTTAGAAAATCCGCTGAAAATCAGTGCCTTCTGTTTGGGGTATTCTTTCAGGATCTGCTCGTAGGTCTCCTTGCCATTCATTCCAGAACCCAGGATCATATCCAGCAGAACAAGATCAGCTGATTTTTTCTCAAGATAGTTTAGAGCTTCTTCACCACTGTTTACCGAGTCGACAGTATAGTTGAGTGATTTTAGCGCCTCGACAGTAATATTTCGAATTTGCGGCTCATCGTCGACAATGAGAATGCGCTGAGAATTTCCCCGGACAGGTTGGGTTTGATCATTGTCGTCTACTGTTACCTGGGTATTGAGAGAAGACGGAAAGTAGAGATTAAAAAGAGTGCCATGATCACTGCTTTCAACGGTTATATATCCTTCATGGTCTTGAACAGTATTCCAGACAACAGCCAGCCCTAACCCTGTGCCGCTTCTCCCCATATGTTTTTTTGTATAGAAGGGCTCGAATATTCTGTCGATATCCTGCTTGTCGATTCCGGAACCGTTATCTTCTATGGTGAGTACACTATATGTTCCCTTTTCGATGTACTTGTTATGGGTAATGGGATTATCGATGACCTGATTTCGTGTTGAGAGCGTGATAGAGCCGGTTCCTCTAATCGATTCAGCACCGTTTATGGTCAGGTTCATAATGCATTTACGGATATGGATTGGTGAGCAGAGGATAGGGTTTAGGTCCGGTTCCAATAAAGTGGAAAAGGTGACATTCTGATGAATAGATTTAAGTTTTCTGTGTTCCGGTGAACCAAGATATTCCTCAACCAAGTGGTTTATCGAGACTGTTTCTCTGGTTGCGGCAACACCTCTGGCAATGGTCAGCAGATCAGCAACGATCTCGGCAGCCCTTTTCCCCGACTCCTTCATCTCCAGTACGGACGGCTGAAGGGGGCTGTTTTTAGGGAGCTGCATAGAGATAAGGTCAGGATAAGCGACGATTCCGGTTAGAATGTTGTTGAGATCATGGGCTATGCCACCGGCCATAACACCAATTGCTTCCATCTTCTGTGCCTGATCCAACTGTTCCTTAAGAAGGACCTCTTTGGTTACATCGCGCTTGACGGCGACATAATGGTGGATACGCTTTTTTGAGTCGACAACGGGGGAAATGGTAACTTCTTCCTGATATTCGGTGCCATTTTTTCGTTTGTTAATAAAATGACCGTGCCAGGTTTGTCCACTGCTCAATGTTTCCCACATTATTCGATAAAATTTTTCAGGGTGTTTACCGCTTTTCATAATACGCGGATTCTGCCCGATTGCCTCTTCATGGGAATAACCGGTAATTCTGGAAAAGGCGGGATTAACATATTCTATAATTCCCTGGTCGTCTGTGATGACTATTGAATCATGCGATTGATCAATGGCACGAACCAGAAGCTGTTGTTGTTCTGCCCCTTTCTGAATAGCCTCACTTCTGGCCACCAGAGACCTGGCCAGATGACCGATCTCATCCTGGCGTTTAATGCCTGAGAGATCGATATCTTCTGACTTGAGATCACCGACCTGATGCAACTCTTTTGACAGATTCAGAATGTCTTTAAGCTTCCAGCCACAAAGAAACCACATCAGCAGGGCAATCAGTGGAATGATAGAGACTGTGATGGCTATATTCTCGATAATGAGTCGTTTTGCCTTTTTCTTTATGGGAATATCAGAAAAGTTAACCTGAATAAGACCCAGATTTTTCCCTTTGTCGGTAATCGGCTGACGCAAGGCAAACCCCGATGAGTTTCCTTTAATGATGATCGGTTCTCCATTGGCATCAATCATCCTTACACCGACGACTCCTGAAGTTAAAAGAAGAGAATTTGCCTGTCGCGACATACCAAGATAATTTGTGTTGTCAAGCATGGAAGTGAGTGAGCTGGCAACATATTTCATTCGTTCAGCGAGTGTTTCCTGGTAGTCCTCAAGAAAAATACTGTAGGAGCGGTAGCTGGAAAAAATCAGCATAAGCACTGTTGAAAGGGAGGCAGCTATAAATGTCCAGATCGTGAACTGGGTTCGAAGGGAGTTCTTAATGGGGATTTTCATTGTTTCAGGTCAACTCATCCACCAGTTGGGAAAACATTGCATGATGGGCAACCTCGGCATTGCCGATTGTTTCGATAATATCTCTTTCTGAGTCGGTAAGATCCAGGGAACTGATCTGCTCATAGAGCTTGATAGCCCCATGTTCTGCCATGATATCTTTTTTAATCATATCAAGAGGTTTTTCAGCAGTCTGTGGGGGCCATACCGAGATCGTCGGCGTTACTCCGTTGTTGGTAAGAATGTTTGAGAGCAATATGGCGTGTTGTACTTCATCAAAGATAACATGCTCAATTTGTTCCTTGACTTCACTGTCATTCTCTTTGGCAAGGGATGAAATAATGCCGGCATGATTTGAGTATTGAACAATAGCTCCGTATTCGTGCTGTAAAGCCAGATCCAGTAATTCCAGCTTTGGGTCAGTGAACAGTTTCTTTTCCGTTAATACCTCTTTCTCCTGGTTGCAGCCGGTAAGACCAAGGAAGGGGAGTAGCGAAATGCCGGTGCCGATTGCTGATAAAATATGACGTCTACTCAGGTTGTCTGACATGCAACCTCCATGGGAAAAGTGGGATGGTTGTCAGCATTGGTAATCCGGAAAGCGGCAACTATCCTGTTTGAATAAATGGTTTTATCTTGGTTGTCTATTTCATTGCATTGTATTCAATAGCTGGATTCCTGTCAAATTGAACCACCGGATTGCAGTAAGTCAAGATGTAAGTGTACAAGCTCGGGATTTTTGTCGCAGGGGTATTGTTTGTTGTCAGGACGTGTTTCTGTTGTGTGGTTTTATACCCCTGCAACGAAAGCAATCTTTTGAAAGATAATTATCCAGGTTTTGATTGTTATTGAATGAATGTTTTCAGCTAAGATTTTTGATTGCTTTTCTGCCACCAAAACGGGCAACAGGTCCCAATTCTTCTTCGATACGCAGGAGCTGATTATATTTTGCCACTCGATCGGTTCGAGAAGGAGCCCCCGTTTTTATTTGACCCGCATTAACAGCAACACTGAGATCGGCGATGGTTGTGTCTTCAGTCTCGCCGGAACGGTGAGAAATGACAGCCGTATAGCCTGCGCGATGTGCCATTTCAATGGCTTCTAAAGTTTCAGTCACTGTGCCGATCTGGTTCAGCTTGATTAAAATTGAATTGGCAACATTGTTATCAATTCCTTTTGCCAGGATCTTCGTGTTGGTCACAAAGACATCATCTCCGACAAGCTGTATTTTTGATCCCAATCGTTTTGTCAACTTTTTCCAGCCACTCCAGTCACTTTCATCCAGACCGTCTTCAATTGAGATCAGGGGGTATTTCTTCACCCAGTCATCATAAAAATCGATGAGCGCGGCAGGGCTTTTTTTCGGTTTTTTCTCAGCAGCCAGGATATAACATTTTTTCTTCTTATCATAAAGTTCGCTGGCAGCCACATCAAGTGCGATACAGATATCTTTTCCGGGTTTATATCCAGCTTTTTCAACTCCCTGAAGCAGTGATTCAATGGCTTCTTCGTTGGAGCGAAGATTGGGGGCAAAACCTCCTTCATCGCCAACCGATGTGAGATGTCCACCTTTTTTCAGGACTGCCTTCAGGCTATGAAAAGTCTCAACTCCCATCTGCAGAGCTTCAGAAAATGATGATGCCCCAACCGGCATGACCATAAATTCCTGAATATCAACATTGTTATCAGCGTGGGCGCCTCCATTGAGAACATTGAGCATGGGTACAGGCAGCGTTTTTGCGTTCACTCCGCCAATATAGCTGTAGAAGGGAATATCAAGTTCCTGTGCGGAAGCGGAGGCGACAGCCATGGAAACAGCCAGGATCGAGTTGGCTCCAAGCTTTTTCTTGTTGTCGGTGCCATCAAGATCCAGCATCATATTATCTATTATTGCCTGTCGGGTCGATTCCTGACCGATCAGCAGGGGAGTTATCTTCTCATGAACATTTGAAACCGCTTTTTGTACACCTTTGCCCAGATACCTTTTTTTCCGAGTGTCTCTGAGTTCAAGGGCTTCCCGGATACCGGTTGAGGCACCGGACGGAACAATGGCTCGACCAGATTCACCACTGTCGAGAAAAACTTCGACCTCTACAGTTGGGTTTCCACGTGAATCTATGACTTCACGACCGATAATATCTATGATTGTTCCCATTTTTTCCTCCTTGGTGTTGGATAATGTGTTCTTTTTTTATACTCAAGATACCAATGGTGGGCAACCTCAGTTTACGGTTATAGTACTTGCAGCAGTCAAGTGGTTATGATTTGATAGAGCATGTGGTGGAAACGGTTACCGCCTGGGAATAGGTGGCCCTGCCAAGATGGGATAATCCCCCCGGCGGTATGTCTTCGCGTAAGGGGGGAGAGTTGAAAATGATAACCTTCAAGTGTCAAAAAAGGAAAAATCAAAGATGAATAAGGGCCTCCAGGAAATTTATGACCGATTTGCTGAAAGTTATGAGGCAAACAGGGGATTGTTTGACATGACTGAGGTGTTTGACACCTTTTACCGCAGGCTTAACCTTGATGATGGCAGTTTGCTTGACCTTGGTTGCGGAGCAGGGGAGCCGTTGGCCCGGTATTTTGTCGATCGGGGATGGCAGGTGACCGGTGTCGATTTTTCAAGAAGAATGCTTGAGCTGGCAAAACAGTATGTGCCCGAGATGGAAAGGGTATCCGGTGATATGTGTGTGGTTCATTTTGAACCTGAAAGTTTTGAAGCGGTTACTGCCATTTACAGCCTGTTCCACGTACCACAAAGAGATCACTACCAACTGTTAAGTGATGTTTTCAGTTGGCTCAAACCGGGGGGACTGCTCCTTTTCACTTATGCCACGAAAGAATATACAGGAGAGCCTGAGTTTGATGGTTACAAGGAGTTTATGGGTGAGCATCTTTATTACAGCCATACACAGCCCGAGAAGCTCAAGGAGATTCTTGCCGAAATAGGTTTTTCAGCTGTTTCTTTTGATTTTCGCGACATAGGTGGCGAGATTTTTCTCTGGGTCACTGCTGAAAAGGGTGAGAGATGCTAACGAATGAGGAACAACTTCAACTGGCTAAATCACTGAAAATAAACAGAATTGTTTGGTTGGCAATTTTTTTGTCACTGCCGGTGTACCTGCTTATTGCTGTTTTCCTGGACAGAGAAAAGCTGATCAGTCCCGATTTTGGCTTTTCCGTTACTACCGTTGGAATCTTCCTACTGGTCGTTTCTGCTGTTACACTTTTTTTGACTTTTCTTATCCGAAAAAAATTACTGGAAACCAGATCCTCCTCAATTATTGTCCCGGATGTTGCTGGTAAGCCACTATCACTTATTCAACATGCAGGGGCACGATATAGCGGGGCTGTAATCATATCATTGGCCCTGTCTGAAAGTATTGGGATATACGGTTTTGTCAGTTTTCTTCTGCTGAAAGAATTGGTTCTTTTCTGTGAGTTTCTCTTTTTATCAGCTGTCGGCATGGTGATCTATCGTCCGCGAAAAGACGAACTGATGGAGTTTGCCAACCGGTTGAAAAAAAGGCGAACAACTTCCCGGGATAGTACTGTTTAGGTAAACCTGGGTATTCCCGGTGATGGCGTACCAATTGAACGTAACAATGGTCCATATCAAACGATAACAAAGGGTATGGCGCCTGCAAGCTTTTTAAAGCACTATTTTATCCAGAGGTCACGTTATGTTGAAAAGGAAAATTGCTATGTACATTTGCTCTTTTTTCACCTTTCTATTTCTGCTGGTCTTTCTGCCTGGTTCTCAGGCTATCTCCGGAGTTTGTACCGATTTGCTCAAAAGTGAATGTGGGAAGAAATCCAATTGCAGCTGGGTCAAAGGGTATGAAAATGATCGGGGTGAGCGTGTCCAGGGCTACTGCCGCAAAAAAACAAAAAGCAGGCACACATCAAAACCCCCAAAGAAACGGAAAAAAGACATTTCCGCTAATCTTTGCAGGGATTTGAGGAAGGCTGACTGTGAGAAGAAGCGCAAATGCAACTGGGTAAAAGGGTACACAAGTGACAGTAGTGAGCGTATCAAAGGATACTGTCGTAGACAGGCAGCAGAGACAACAGGTAAAAAAAGAAAGGGTAAAGCTCAAAGCTGTTCCGCTATGCGAAAGATTGATTGTGAAAAAAGTCGCAACTGCAGTTGGATCAAAGGATACACCAGTGATGGAGGGGAAAAGGTAAAAAGTTATTGCCGGAAAAAGGCGCGGGAATCCAAAGCAACACGCCCTGCAGATGGAAAAAAGAAATCAGCGAATATTTGTTCAGATCTCCGTATGGCCGACTGCGGAAAAAAAAGAAATTGCAGCTGGGTTAAAGGCTATACAAACGACAATGGTGAACGAATAAAAGGCTATTGTCGAAAGAAGAGTTCATCAACGAAATTGAAGAAGAGAGAGAAATCCGATTCAAAAAAACAGAACGATATGCTGGAAGTATTGCAGGATCTATTGAAATCAAAGAAATAAGGCAACTGTTCAGGAGTACCTTATATTGAATAATCGGCTCGTCTCAAGAAGGATGAGGACACTTTATCAGTCCGCAAAACCAATTATGGACCACTGCTGAACAGTTACAAAATAAGGAACCTGGCTGAAAGAAGAACTATGGTTTTTTCTTGACCTTCATAAACAGGTTGGCCAGACCGGTTGTTTTTGTTTTCTTTTGAGTCTCTCCCTTAGGCTTGATTCCCTTGAAGTCCACTATCATTTTTGAACAATTTGTCTGTAAGCGGTCTGCAACAAGAGGGCAATCGTTATACATGGTAATAACAGCGTCATCGCGAGAAAAAATCTGTTGTAGCGCTTTTTGAGTTTCTGCTCGTTGGTAAATGGCATCGATGGGTTTCCCATCCCGAAAAAAAACAAATCCCTGAGCCGTTTGACCTGGACTTGCAAGAGCCAGTGTACAGGTAAGCCGGTCCATTTCGATAAGCTGAAGAATAGAAACAAAATCGATACCAGTCATGTTTCCCTGAAAATGAAGATCTCCCAGGGCAACCAGCAGTTTTCCCGCAAGTGCCCCGGGCAGTACCGGTCTTGAGATAGTCAGGTTCTGTGAGGTACTGTCTGAGGCAGCACCTGAAACTTGTTCTTCGCCGCTTTGCAGCTGGAGAATTGGAATAGCGTATTGGTTTGCCTCTAAGAAACGCTTTAGATTTGCTTTCAGGGCGTCACTGTCAGAGGCTTCACTGAAAATAATGGCTATTTTTGAAAAATCGACATTATTGATAGCCTCAAGCCCATTTTCAACAAAAAGAATCTCGAACTGGTCGGTATAAGCTCGAAATGCCCGGTTCAGCTCCCAGTGATTTGCCTGGTCTATCCCTATGGCAAGACAACGTATAATCATTTTTCCATTCAGGGTTTGTTTGTTCTGCTGTTAAATAGCATATCGACTACCAATGAAATTCAATCATTCTGAATCATCAAAAAAATCTCCCTGATCTTCATCCAAAGAGGGGACCAGCTGCAATTTGTTCTGATTCAGGCTCTTTCTGAAAAGTGTTTTCATTTCATCTACCCGGTTCTCGTCGCACATGGACAGAATAACCTGAACGAGTGCTTCGAGTGCTTCCATTGGCTCTCCCTTGATGTCACGGATAACGTTGTTGCCGCCAATGGTGAATAGTGATGGATAACTGCCGTCGGGATGAAAAAGTTCAAACACTTCTTCTATGAATGCTTTTCCTAAATTATCTGCAGCTGTCTGGGCAATATCATTGGCAGTGTCGATGATAATCTCAAGTCGTGATCCAACCTGAAGAATCAAGTCCATACCAACCTCCAGGTCTTCCATCTTCGTGAGGAAGAGTTCCATCACATCACCCTCAAGGATTGTGCCGTGTTGAGGTGCTATCATAATAGGTTGAGGATCAAGGTTTCTGATCTGCTGGACACTGTATCGAAGCGCTGTCCGACTGGGCATGTACAGTTGGTGGAATGCTTTTATTCCTTCCCAGTGGGACTCATCACCGTACAGATCAGAAGTTGAGATGCCGCCTAAAAAGTCGCCGGAAAACAGGATGCGGCTTTCAACATCGTAGTACATACAAGCACCACGGAAATGGCAGAAGGGAGTAGGTACAAACTGCAGTGTCTGACCAGTTTTTATCTTTGCCCGCATTTTTGGAAACTTTTCTACAGCCCTGAATTTTGACTCCTTCAGGCCGTAAAATTGGACAAGTCGCCATGTATCTTCCGTCATCAGTGTCTGAAGCTTTGGATTGAGTTTTTGAATGGAGGCGGCATTGGTCACAACATCGGGGTCCTGGTGGTTGATAAAAACCAGATTGACATTTCCGAGATGACCGATAATTGAGCCGACTTTCTTTGTTACTATTTCCAGATCAACCGGTGGGCCGGGATCAATAAGAAGAGAAAATTGACGATCATTACCCTGGAAAACCCGCAAGTATATGTTCCTTCTGAGCAACGCTTCCTCGGAAGAGCCGACCCAATAAATATTTTTACTGATTTCTACTGGTTGGTCGAGATCGATATTGTTCATTGTTTTACTCCTAGTTAGTCCTGGCTTATAACCTTGAATAGATAAGCTGTATCACTTCTTCTGATACTTAACTCTACTCCTGATTGTATGCATTATCAAATTTTTTCTTAATCAAGTAGTGATAAAGAGGGCACTTTTTTTAAATTTTTAGTGGTCTCCTTATCAGGCTGGAAGATGGCGTCTAACAATTACATGAACCGGTATGGCCTGCAGTTTTGTCGCCAATTAAAAAACTTAGAAAAACTGCTTGCTGATAGTGCGGATAATAGAGTATTTAGAACTGTTAATCACTGCGCTACCATGCTGGAAAAATAGGGTTGCGTACCGTTTGACACCACTTTCTGCCGGATTTTTGATTATTGGTCGGTAGAAAGATTAGGTGCATGCAGCTATATGGTTATTGGCCAACGTTTTCCGATGGAGGAAAAGGCCGTAAAAAATTGAGGAATAACTGTGAACGAGAATCAGAATCAATCGTTATGGATGTCGGGGAATGAGGCGATTGCTTTGGGTGCTTTTGAGGCCGGGGTGCAAGTGGCTTCAGGCTATCCGGGCACACCGTCCACCGAGATTTTGGAAAATCTTTCAAAATATGAAAGTGTGTATACTGAGTGGGCTCCCAATGAGAAAGTTGGATTAGAGGTCGCTCTGGGTGCATCATTTGCCGGAGTAAGGGCTCTGGCGACCATGAAACATGTTGGGGTCAATGTTGCTGCCGATCCCTTGTTTACTGCGGCATACACAGGTGTGCGTGGTGGACTTGTCGTGTTGACTGCCGATGACCCGGAGATGCACTCATCCCAAAATGAGCAGGATAATCGCAATTATGCCTTTGCTTCAAAACTGCCCATGATTGAGCCCTCAGACCCGTCTGAGGCAAAAGAGCTGCTCAAGAAAGCTTTTGAGTTGAGTGAGAAGCTTGATTGCCCGGTCATGTTCCGAATCACAACTCGGATTGCCCATGTGAAAGGTGTTGTTTCAAAGGGTGAGCAGGCAGTCTCTTCGGCTAAGAAAGGGATTGAAAAAATTCCTGCCAAATTTGTCATGCTGCCGGCCAATGCCAGAAGGCGACGGGTAGAGGTTGAAAAGCGTATGACTCAATGCCGTGAACTGGCAGAAACGCTTGCCTGCAATAGAATAGAAGAAGGTGATACAAAACAGGGGTTCATCACCGCTGGCGTATCATATCTGTATACCAAAGAGGCTTTTCCCGATGCGAAAGTTCTCAAGCTTGGCATGTGCTGGCCACTGCCTGAACAGAAAATTAGAGATTTTGCCGATTCGGTTGATGAACTGATTATAGTAGAAGAGCTTGACCCCTTCCTGGAGACCCATATCAAAGCCATGGGCATTGAGTGTACCGGCAAAGCTATGGTCCCAAATCAGGGTGAGTTGAACACGGCAATTGTCCGCAAATCGATAGATCCGGAATCAAGCCCGGAATTATTTACTCCGATTGAACTGCCCATGCGGCCACCGAATATGTGTGCCGGCTGTCCCCATCGAGGCATTTTTTATAACCTTTCCAAGATGAAGCTGTTTGTGTCTGGAGATATCGGCTGTTATACCCTCGGTTTTCTGCCTCCTCTATCGGCAATGGATTCGTGCATCTGTATGGGTGCTTCAGTATCCATCGCCCACGGTATGGCTAAGGCCCTTGGCGAGGGCAGTCATGATAAGATTGTTTCGGTTATAGGAGACTCAACCTTCATTCATACCGGAATCAACAGTTTAATCAATTCTGTCTATAACGATTCCGCTTCCACGCTTATCATCCTTGATAACCGTACAACCGCCATGACCGGACAGCAGCAGAACCCGGCAACGGGCTACAACATCAAAGGGGATCCGGCAACCGAGATCGATCTGGAAGCCCTTTGTCGTGCCATCGGGGTTAAGCATGTTTTCATTGTTGATCCCCACGAAGTCAACGAGACGAAAAAAGTGCTGAAAGATGCTGTCGAGCTGGATGAGATTTCGGTTGTTATCTCCAAGGCACCTTGTGTACTGACACCGGCAATGAAGAAAAAGAAACACGAACCGTTTATTACAAAAGATGAAAATTGTAACGGTTGTAAAGCCTGTGTTGGACTCGGTTGTCCGGCCATCAGCTGGGTAGCTATGAGCCCGGAGGAAATAGAAGCCAAAGGGTACAGAAAGAAACAGAAAGGGATAGCCCATATTAACGCGGTTCAGTGCAATGGCTGTGGCCAGTGTGTTGAAGTTTGTAAATTTGATGCCATTGTCGAGGAGGAAAAGTAAGCCATGGAGACAAAAGGAAATATTCTCTTTGCAGGTGTCGGGGGCCAGGGTATCCTGCTGGCCAGTGAGGTCATAGCTTACAGTCTGCTTGCAGCCGGTTTTGATGCTAAAAAAAGCGAAGTTCATGGTATGGCCCAGAGAGGTGGCTCTGTTACCGCTCAATTGCGATATGGAAAGCAGGTTTTTTCTCCGCTCATTGAACCGGGAACCGCCGATATCCTGATCTCGTTTGAGATGATGGAAGCTGTACGTTATCTGCCCTACCTGCATGACGGAAGCAAAGTGGTTGTCAATTCTCAGCAGATTTACCCTCCGGCTGTTGCATCCGGTCAGCTCGATTATCCTGAAAATGTTTTAGCAAAAATTAAGGAGCAGGGAATTGAACTGGTAGAAATCGACGCTTTTGAGCTTGCCCGTGAAGCTGGGGAAGTAAAGGCAGCCAATGTGGTGATGGTTGGTGCTGTCTCTCATTTTTTACCACTGGATCATGCTCAGTTTATTGAAGTGATTGAAACAAGAATTCCCGAGCGTTTCAGAGAAGTCAATCTGAAAGCCTTTGAGGCGGGCAGGAAAACAATTAATTAATTTTAAAATACAATATGACGAGGAGTACCGTTAGGGGAACAGCTATGACGACACAATATTGGGAAGAAGAGATCGAAACTCTACCAAGAGTGGGTTTGGAGTCTATTCAGCTAAAACGGTTGCAAAAGTTGGTAGCCAGAGTCTACAAAACCGTTAAGCCCTATCGTCAGAAGATGGATGAAGCCGGTGTAAAGCCGGGCGACATCCAGTCTCTTGAGGATTTGCAGAAATTACCCTTCACCGTTAAAGACGATCTGCGGGACAACTATCCCTTCGGTCTTTTTACTGTCGGGATGGATGAAATTATTCGTGTTCATGCCTCCTCCGGTACAACAGGAAAGCCGACGGTTGTCGGTTATACTAAAAAAGATCTTGATACCTGGGCCGGTGTTATGGCCCGTGCCCTGGTATGTGCCGGTGCCAATAAAGGGGACATGGTTCATAATGCCTATGGATACGGTCTGTTTACGGGTGGTCTGGGGGCCCATTATGGTGTAGAAAAACTTGGTGCCACCGTGATTCCGGTATCAGGTGGTAACACCAAGCGGCAGATAACCATTATGCAGGACTTTGGTTCAACCGTTTTGCTGGCAACACCCTCCTACGCTCTCAATCTTGCTGATACCATGGAAAGCGTAGGTGTTGATCCGGCTTCACTGAAACTGAAAGTAGGTATCTTTGGTGCAGAACCGTGGAGTGAGAATATGCGTGAAGAGGTGGAGCGTAAACTCAATCTAAAGGCGGTCGATATCTACGGATTATCTGAAGTTATCGGCCCCGGTGTATCGATGGAATGTCTCAAGACATCGCGGGGTATGCATATATTTGAAGATCATTTCCTTCCCGAGATTATTGATCCGGATACAGGAGAAGTCTTGCCTCCGGGAGAACAGGGAGAGTTGGTTTTCACAACTCTTACAAAAGAGGCCTTTCCAATTATTCGCTATCGAACCAAAGATATTTCACGCCTCATCTATGAGCCGTGTGAATGTGGCAGGACACTTGTACGAATGGAAAAAGTCACGGGTCGAACGGACGATATGCTTATTATCCGCGGTGTTAATGTGTTCCCTTCCCAGATCGAGCATGTTCTGATGGGTGTTGAAGGCGTTGCGCCCCATTACCAGATTGTTGTTGATCGACATGGCAATATGGACACTATGGCTGTTCAGGTTGAAATGAATGAAGATCTGTTCTCCGATGAGGTGAAAGATCTTGAAAGACTGGCGGGCAAGATCCAGTTAGATATTAAAGACCTGCTCGGTGTGACCTGCAGGGTGAAGCTGGTTGAGCCAAAGACAATTGCCAGAAGTGAAGGAAAAGCTGTCCGCGTTATTGATAATAGAAAGATCTAAACAGTGGCAGCGGAACTTATTAAGGTTCTACTGTGAGTGTGTTGTCTGATTGTAGAACAAACAGGAGGTGGCTATGCGGGTTGAACAATTAGCGGTTTTTTTAGAAAACAAATCGGGAAGACTAGCCGAGATCACTTCTATTCTGGCTGAGAATACTGTCAATATCAGGGCACTTTCCGTTGCCGATACCGCAGATTTCGGGATATTGCGGCTTATTGTCGATGATGTGGAGGGAGCGAAAAAGGTCCTCAAAGAGAACAGGTTTACTGTTGCCAAAACAGATGTTGTAGCTGTTGAAGTTGCCGATAGAGCAGGTGGTCTGGCATCAGTGCTGAAAACTCTTGATGCATCGTCCATCAATGTGGAGTATATGTATGCGTTTGTCAATAAGTCGGGTGAGAATGCCGTACTTATTTTCCGCTTTAACGAGATGGATAAGGCAATACAGGAGTTGCTAGGTGATGGATTTACCTTGTTGACCGATAAACAGGTGAGAGCATTATAGCGGTTTTTATTGCATACTCTCAACTTCAAGAGTTCTCTTGAGGTTGGGTTGCTCACTTTGTGGATGGTTGTAAACTGGGATTTATTACTTAGGCAGTAAAAAAGTAGTAAGCAATGCGTTTGAAGGGGACTGTTTATTTAACGAACATTTCACGCGTGAAGCTTATACTGAAAAAAAATAATTGGAGGGAAATGAATGAAGAAACTTGGAATAAAGGCCATCTTGGCCATAGCACTGGTCGCTCTTCTGGCCCCGAGTGTCTGGGCAAAAAGTATTAAGGTTGGTGCTATTCTGGCGGTTACAGGTCCTGCATCCTTTCTTGGTGGTCCAGAGGCACGGACCCTGGAGATGATGGTTGAGGAGATCAATGCCAAGGGTGGAATTGATGGAAATAAAATTGAGCTGATTTTAAAAGACTCCGGCGCTAACCCGGAAAAAGCGATTTCTTTTGCTAAGCAGCTGATCGAGGAAGAAAAGGTTCTGGCTATTCTTGGACCCTCCACTTCCGGCGAGACCATGAAACTGAAAAAGATCTGTCAGGATGGAAAAACCATTCTGCTTTCCTGCGGCGCTGCTGAAGTAATCGTTAATCCGGTTGCTTCCTATGTCTTTAAAACTCCGCAGAAAGACTCTTTTGCCGTTAAAAAGATCTATCAGGAAATGAACAAGTTGGGCATTAAGAAAATTGCTGTACTTGCCGGAAATACCGGTTTTGGTAAAGCAGGTAAAGCCCAGCTGCTGAAAATCGCTCCTGAGTTCGGTATTGAAGTTGTTGCCCATGAAACCTACGATAAGAAATCCAAAGATCTGACCGCTGTTGTTGCCAAAATAAAGGCCAACAAAGACGTGCAGGCCGTTGTTAACTGGTCGATTGTTCCCGCCCAGGCAATTGTCGCGAAAAATATGCGTCAGGCCGGTTGGGAGGTTCCACTGTTCCAGAGCCATGGTTTTGGAAATATCAAATATGTTCAAGCTGCCGGTGCTGCAGCAGAAGGTATTATCTTCCCCGCAGGACGTTTGCTTGTTGCCAACCTTCTTCCGGATGGACATCCGCAGAAGGCTCTGCTCGTAAAATATATCAAAGATTACGAAAGCAAGTATAAGGAAGCCGCTTCTACTTTTGGTGGCCATGCCTATGATGCAATGACCATTTTCGCTGCTGCGGTAGAAAAGGCTGGTACGGATAAAGAAAAAATTCGTGCCGCTATCGAGCAGATTAAGAATCTGCCCGGAACCGGTGGTGTTTTCTCCTTTTCAGCAGAAGATCATAACGGTCTCGGTATTGAGTCATTTGAGATGATGACTGTAAAAGGTGGAAAATTTGTTCCGTATAAGAAATAAGTAATTCATCGTTTATGGGGCCGGGATTATTTGTCCCGGCCCTTTTTTTGTGAAGAGTATGAAGCAATCTGTTCAAAAAGCGGTATTCAGGGGTCAGCCTATGGGTAAAATGAGATTTCTGACTCTTGAATTCCGACTTTTGAATGTATAACCAGCTATGACAACGGAACTTTTCATTCAATACCTGTTGGCCGGTCTCACCTATGGCTCTATTTATGCCATTGTGGCCATTGGCTTTAATATTATTTACAACACAACCGGTATCATCAATTTTGCCCAGGGCGAATTTGTAATGTTGGGCGGCATGATATCGATATCCCTGTTGCCCTTAGTGCCGCTGCCAGTGGCCATTTTAATTGCTGTGGTTATTACCATGGTGATCGGGGCAGCAATAGAGATGATCTTTATCCGTTGGCTGCATGGCCCCAGTGTGCTTCGGATGATCATTATCACCATCGGTATTTCCATCCTGGTTCGAGAGGTTGCTCTACATATTTGGGGAGAAAATGTAAGGTCCCTGCCTTATTTTATCGGCAATGAGATTACGGCCGTTTCTCTTCTGGGAGCAAAAATTTCACCTCAGGTCTTCTGGGTTGTTGGTATCAGTGGCTTGATGGTCCTCGGATTAAGTCTGTTTTTTCAAACAACCTCAGTTGGACGGGAAATGAGAGCCTGTGCGGCCAATCCCAAAGCGGCGACTCTTTGTGGGATTAATACCAAAAATATGGTTACTCTCTCGTTTATGCTGAGTGCCGGAATGGGTGCTCTTGCCGGTTGTGTCATGTCGCCGATTACCTATTCGCAATATGATATTGGCACGGGCCTTGCCATTAAAGGGTTTACGGTTGCCATTCTTGGTGGGTTGGGTAATTCAGCAGGAGCGGTTGCAGCCGGTCTTCTTCTGGGTATTCTGGAAGCCTTTTCCATCACAGTTGTTCCCCTGGCGTTCCAGGATGCAATTGCCATTGCTATTCTATTAGTCATCCTCTTTGTTCGACCACACGGATTGTTCGGTTCAAGTGAAGCAGCCGCATTGAAGGAGTTTTAGATACCATGAAAAACTATCTTTCTCTCTTGCTGCTGCTTGTCGTGGTCATTCTTGTCCAGGTGCTGACAAGCTGGACAGATACGCTTTTTTACCTGACCCAGCTGACCATGTCGGCTTATTACTCCTTCTTAATCATCGGTCTCTGCGTGGTTATGGGATATGCCGGTCAAATCTCTATTGGCCATGCCGGCTTCTTTGCTATTGGCGGCTATCTCTCAGCTGCCTTGACCACACGAAACCTACTTGCATATCAGGATACGGCTCTTGTGAAAATGCTGGATTCGGTAGGTTTGCTTCTTAAAGGTCAGGACCTCTACGGGGAAGCATTGATGGTCGTTACACCATGGGCTGCCTGTATCTTTGCCGTTTTAACAGCGGCAATTATCGCCTTTGTCCTGGGCATTCCGGTCTTAAAACTAAAAGGACATTATCTTGCCATGGCAACCTTGGGTTTTGGAATCATCATTTACCGGGTTGTTCTTGCCAGCGAGTATTTCGGTGAAGCTGATGGGATCTCAGAGGTTCCGGGATTTACATTATTACCAGGTCTAACTATTTCAGGTGATTTTAGCAGCAGGATACAAAATTATTATATCAGTTGGGGATTACTGATTGCTGGTCTCATACTATTGAGAAACCTGATCAATTCCCGTGTAGGTCGAGCGCTGCGGGCTATCCATAGTGCAGAGGATGCCGCTGACTCAATGGGTGTTGATACAGCGCGATATAAACTCTATACGTTTGTCCTTTCAGCGGTGTTTGCCGCTATTGCAGGAGTCTTTCTGACCCATTACAACGGCGGTATTGGCCCTTCCGAAGCGGGTGTCATGAAGTCGGTACGCTATGTGGCAATCGTTGCCGTGGGCGGTATGGCCCATCTGTGGGGTGCGCTCACCATGGGTGTACTTCTTAACTTCTTGTCATTACGTGGTGTTTTTGGCTCATATGACGATGCCGTTTTTGGAGTTATTCTCATTCTGATTATGCTGTTTGCTCCCAACGGTATCCTGTCTTTGAATGTCAAAGCATGGTGGAGAAAGCTTTTTGGAAAAGAGAAAGCGATCGCCGAAGGGGAGGGCTAAAGCGATGGCCTTACTCGAAATAAACGGCTTGGAAAAGCGATTTGGCGGCCTGCTGGCCGTTTCAGACGTTTCGTTCTCGGTCAACAAAGGTGCTATCAAGGCGGTTATCGGTCCTAATGGTGCCGGTAAGACAACTATGTTCAACCTGATTGCCGGATCCTTGCCGGCAACAGCGGGTTCAGCACGTTTTAACGGGCATGAATTAATTGGTAAAAAACCGTTCCAGGTGGCAGACCTTGGAGTTGCAAGGACCTACCAGAATATTAAAATGTTTTCAGGCATGACGGCCTTGGAAAATGTGATGGTCGGCCGGCATATTCAGAGTCGGGCTGGTTTTCTTGCCTCCATGTTTAAACTTGGCTGGACTGGAAAAGAGGAAAAACAGATCAGGGAGAAGTCGATGGAACTTCTTGATCTACTTGATATCAGCGAGTTTGCCGATGTTGAAGCGAGCAGCCTGGCGTTTGGTCAGCAGCGCGCAGTTGAATTGGCTAGAGCCTTGGCTATGGAACCAAAGCTGTTGTTGCTTGATGAACCGGCTGCTGGGCTCAATATTTACGAAACAGCAGAGGTTGGCAGACTGATTACTAAGATTCGTGACCTGGGAATTACAGTCTTGCTGGTTGAGCACGATATGTCCCTGGTTATGGATATTTCAGACGAGATAGTGGTGCTCAGCTTTGGTCAGATGATTGCTGAGGATATTCCAACGGCTGTTCAGCAGGATCCGGAAGTAATTAAGATCTACTTAGGCGAATAATTGAAAGCCACAGAAGCACTTGATCTTTTTACAAATGACCCGGATCGCATAAATTGGTTATGGCGATCAGAGTCATTTATGAAAATCTCAAGCACTTCTATCACTTTCAAAAGTGATAGCTGGGATCTAAAAGATAAAATACGAGCTTGCATGAAAAGAGTGTGAGATAAGATATGCTGAAAATTCGTAATCTGGAATCTGGCTATGGTAAACTGAGGGTGCTCAAACACATCTCCATGCATGTTGACGGCGGTGAGATTGTCACCATTATTGGCGCCAACGGAGCAGGAAAAACGACTCTGCTCTCCACAGTCAGCGGCCTGATTAAGGCCTCGACCGGTGAGATTCGTTTTCATGATGATGACCTGCGTCAACTGTCAGCCTCCACCATTCCCGAGAAGGGATGTGTGATGGTTCCTGAGGGTCGGCAGGTTTTCGCCACCATGACAGTGGAAGAAAATCTTCTCCTGGGAGGTCGGGTCCTGCAGAAAAAAAAAGGTGCAAGGGCAGTAGGGAAACTGCTTGATCACCAGTATAAGCTCTTTCCCATTTTGGAAGAGAGAAAGAAACAACTTGCCGGGACTCTGTCAGGGGGAGAGCAGCAGATGCTGGCCATGGGACGGGCACTGATGGCAAAGCCCAAGCTTGTGATGATGGATGAACCGTCCACAGGGCTGGCTCCACTCATCGTTAAAGAGATCTTTTCAATCATTGTCCGGCTTCGTGATGAGGGAAATACTGTGCTGCTGGTGGAGCAAAACGCAAATGCAGCACTTTCCATTGCTGATCGAGGCTATGTTCTGGAGACAGGAAAAATTATTGTTCAGGGCCCTGCCAAAGATTTGCTTGAGAATCAGGATGTGCAGAGGGCTTACCTGGGCCGCGAGAAGATTGAGTAGGGATAAAAGCTTATCAGCACAGCAGCTGTGCACGATCAGGTTGGGTCACATAGCATAATCTATTGTGAACCAACCTGCTTGTACACATCTGCTGCACTGCTAAACTGTTATCTGAGGAACTCAATCTAATAATATGTCGGAAAAGATTTGCAGTTCTGCTTGTTTGAATATAAAGCGCCGGAAAACCATTTTTTAGCTTGAGTTTAAAGCCCACAGCTAACTGTGTTAAAACCTAAATATTACAGTTAATTCACAATCTACACAGTGCAGAGTTGTTTGTTGGGCAGTAATAGTGGGAATTATACTCTTCTTTTCGAGTTGGATTGCAAGTAGAATTATAAGAAGTAGTTTTCAACCATCATAACTGGTTTATGGAGGGGGTTATAATATGTATTGGCAAGAAGATAAAGAATGCATGGCAAGGGAAGATCTGGAGCAGCTGCAATTGGAACGTCTGCAGTCAACTCTCTATCGTGTTGGTACCCATGTGCCGTTTTACAGGCAGAAATTCGGTGATATCAAGTTCGATTATGAAGCCATCGATTCTCTTGAAGATTTAAAACGGCTGCCATTTACGACTAAACAGGATCTGCGGGACAATTATCCTTATGGCCTTTTTGCCGTACCGCTAAGAGAGGTTGTTCGGGTTCATTCATCTTCTGGAACAACCGGGACGGCAACGGTTGTTGGCTATTCAAGAAATGATATCAATAACTGGGCTGATCTGGTTGCCCGTATCCTCTGCGCTGCAGGGCTCACTCCTGATGATGTTATTCAGATAGCCTTTGGATATGGCCTCTTTACCGGTGGTTTCGGTCTGCATTATGGAGCTGAAAGGCTAGGTGCCTCAGTTATTCCGATTTCTGCTGGGAATACCAAAAGGCAGATCCAGATCATGCAGGATTTCAAAACCACTGCCCTTGTCTGTACCCCGTCATACGCTTTGAAAATGGCAGATGTGATGATGGAACAGGGTATTAATCCGGCTGGTCTATCGCTTAAATTTGGTCTTTTTGGGGCCGAGCCCTGGTCTGAGGGCATGCGAGCGGAAATAAACGACAAGCTTGGTATTGTCGCCACCGACAACTATGGCTTATCGGAAGTGATGGGTCCGGGAGTGGCTGGAGAGTGCCAGGAATGTAACGGTCTCCACATTAATGAAGACCATTTTCTGGTGGAGATCCTCCATCCGGAAACGCTTGAGCCGGTGGAAGAAGGTGAAGTCGGTGAACTTGTCATTACCACTCTGACCAAGGAAGCCTTTCCTGTTATCCGCTATCGAACAAGAGATCTCACCCGTTTTATTCCCGAACCTTGTCCATGTGGCCGTACCTTTAAGCGTATCAGCCGCATTATCGGCCGGACCGACGATATGTTGATCATCAAGGGTGTTAACGTCTTCCCAACCCAGATCGAATCGATACTTTGTGAAATTGAAGGAACTGAACCTCACTATCGGATTATTGTCGATAGGGAAAATCACCAGGATAGAGTAACGGTTCAGGTGGAAGTTGTTGAGTCGATTTTTTTCCACGAGATGCGGAAACAGCGAGCTCTTATCAATCGTATTAAAGCAAGCCTTGCTTCCGAGCTTGGTATTGGCGTTGATGTAAAGCTGGTGGAAGAAAAGAGCCTGGAACGATTTGAAGGCAAAGGTAATAGAGTGATTGACAACAGGAAGTTATAGATGAGTACTCGCTTGAACAACCGGTCGCCAGAGGAGTTGCGCCCTGTTTCCATTCAATATGATATTCAACCGGGTGCCGACGCATCACTTATGATCAGGATGGGGAATACCCATGTGATCTGTGCCGTTTGTATTGAAGAGCAGGTCCCCTCTTTTTTAAGAGATCGCGGCCAGGGATGGATCACAGCGGAGTACGGTATGCTCCCCGGGGCAACTTCGAGTAGGTATCGGCGGGAGGCTGTAAGCGGCAGATCCGGTAGAACCTATGAGATACAGCGACTGATCGGCCGATCACTGAGAATGATGGTCGATCTGAAGGAGATTGGTGAAAGAACCCTGCGGGTTGACTGTGATGTGCTCAATGCCGATGGTGGTACCCGCACTGCTTCAATTACTGGTGCAGCCCTTGCTGTCGGGATGGCTTTAAAAAAATTGACCAATGAAGGCTTGCTGGAAATGATGCCCAATCTGCTGCCTGTGGCAGCAATCTCAGTTGGTATCGTTGATGATATCCCCATGCTTGATCTCGATTATTCTGAAGATTCTCGTGCCGGTGTTGATGCTAATTTCGTCATGTCTGCCAACGGTGACTGGATCGAAATTCAGGCAACTGCCGAGGGAAAACCATTCCCTGCAAATCATTTTCAGGAAATGAGTGAGCTGGCATCTAAAGGGATAGAAGAGTTGTTCAACCTTTGGCAGAACGAGCACTAGAGTGAGAATTAGCGGCACCAGAGAGTGGGCCGTTGCAACGATAAACTGCTGCTACGGCTGTCCTCACAACTGCCGTTACTGTTATGCCCGTTTTGATGCGGTCTCCAGGCAAAAGATTCTGTCTAAAGAAGAATGGACAGAAACGGCTATAAACTGGAGTCAGGTTGAACTAAAGCAACCTCTATATCCCGGCCAGGTCATGTTTCCCAGCCGTCATGATATTGTACCGGAGAATCTTTCGGCCTGTCTGACTGTCTTGGAAAACCTTCTTACTGTTGGAAATCGTGTTCTAATTGTCTCAAAACCACATTTCAAGTGTATTGAAACCATCTGTTGGCGGTTTCAATCATATCAAAAAAACATCCTGTTCCGTTTTACCATCACCTCTGATGATGACCAGATCCTTGGAGTTTGGGAGCCGGGTGCTCCGCCATATGAGGAAAGGAAGCACTGTCTCCGCTACGCTTTTAATAAGGGCTTCAGCACATCTGTCAGTGTCGAGCCGATGCTGGATAGCAGCCATGTGGAGCAGATGATTGCTGATCTTGAACCCTTTGTCACCCACTCCATCTGGCTGGGGAAGATGAATAAAACGAACCAACGGGTGGTTTGCGATTCAGACGAGATGAAGGCCGAGCTTACTCGTATCGAGAAAGAGCAGAGCGATCAGCGTATCAAACAAATATACAGCCATCTTAAAAATAACCCGTTAGTTCGCTGGAAAGAGTCGATAAAAGAGGTTGTTGGCATTGAATCAGCAGAGCAGCCGGGATTGGATATTTAGCATCATTTCTAAGAGATCTTGATAAAGGTGGCTAATACAGCCACTATCTGAAGATTCTACCGTAGAAAGAGGCAATCACATGCGTCGCCATCAGGATGAAATAACAGGAAGGGAAGAGATAGATACTATTCTGCGTCGTTGTACTGTAGGCCGGCTGGCCACCATTGGCAGGCATGGTTATCCATATATTACTCCTGTGAATTATACCTATCTGAATGGTTCTATTTATTTCCATAGTGCTCGGGAAGGGGAGAAGATGGAAAACATACAATCGGAGCCAAAGGTCTGTTTCGAAGTCGATATTCCCCTTAGCTATCTTGGTCGGGCCTATGATTCCACCAGGCCGGTATGCCAGGTGACCCAGTTCTACCATTGCGTTATTATCCGTGGTCGAGCTGAGATTGTCATGGATATTAAGGAAAAAATTGCCGCACTCAACAGCTTGATGGCTTCCCATGAAAATATGCCGGACTTCGATGAAATCACCAAGGATACAGCCGCTGTATCTGCCTGCCATGTAGTAGCGGTTCGGATAGAATCGATCAGTGGTAAAAGAAATCTGGCTCGAAAAAAAACAGCAGAAGAACAGCTGCGGATTGCAGCCTTTCTCTTGAAAAGAGGTATGCCGGGTGACCGGGAAGCAGCCCGATTGCTCAACAGCCAGGCCGATTCCAAGGATGATAACCACAGTTGATATGATCAGCTGAATTGGTGTTTCTTCATGTCCTGAACAGCTCTGTATCATTACCTTATTACCAAAAAAGTTCTGCCTGGTGTGAGATGAAAAAAACACCATGGTCAACTGTCTTCTCTTTATGATAGAATAGGATAATGTTGCTTCACCATTTTGGGCGTTACAGTGGATTTTCAAATAAATATCCCGGCTACGAATTGGTTTGCCAACATATTATTTTAAAAGAACTCTCCACAAGATCCAAGGGTGTTAATGAAACCTGTTGAAGACATAACGCTTGCTGATTTGCAGTCGCTTGCCAGCGATCCTGACACTGTTGATTCTAAAGATAGTGAAATCGCTGAAGAAGCAAAGAACCTGATTATCAATCTCAACGGCGCTCTGAAAAGCTACACCCTGTACCCTAAAAATCACGTTATCTCAATTGGCTATGTCGGCAGGCTTTGTTCGGGTCTTGAAAAGTTCCTTGGCCAGCATGCCGCCTTACGAATTCATGTCGATCACGGCTGCCTGTTTTATAAAGATACCGAAATCCATCATGATGAAGAGAGCGAATCCAATATCGCTTATCTTCTATCCAGGGATGGGGTCAAGTGGCTTGAGTTTATAGAAGGGATCAAAGAAGAAGAGATAGAGAGCTTCATTGAATTGATCAATGAGTACCGGGTTATCACGACTGTCAGCGATGGTGATATCGTCACGGCTCTCTGGGAATATGACTTTCCGCATATAAAATACGAAGCAATCGATCTGGTATTAAAAAATGGTCCACCGCTGGATTTAACAAAGTACCAGGCTGTTGATTTAGAAGAGCTTGAAGATGGAGCAGAAAGGGATACTCAAGAAGAAAAGCAGATGAACCGGGAGAATTCAGGGTCTTCAATGGATATGGCTGGTGGTCAATCATTTCCATTGATGGAAGTTGGTAAAGACCTCTGGAAACTAACCGAAGAAGAGGAGTTGTATCTCAAGAGACTGGTCGAAGAAGAAGAGAGTAAGGACCATACCGGTTCCGTTTCAGAAGTTCTTATGCTCACCCTTATGATGCAGAACAGCGAGCAGGACTTTATTAAAGCGCTTCAGTTTCTAGAAGATAGACTTGTATATTCTTTCAGAATGGGGAAATACAAGTCTTCCTATACAATTATATACAATATCAGTAAGTTGAAGGGGGTTCTTGCGGCTAAAAGAAAGTGGACATTACCCCTTCTGGAAAATTTTCTACAGTCCTTTTCAAAATCAAGATGTTTTACGACAATCCCACGTTTTCTCAATGAGGAGTGGGAGAAGGATGAGGAGAATAATTTAAAATATCTCTGGCCCGTTTTACGATTACTCAAATCAGATATTATAAAAGTTCTAGCACCGGTTTTATTGAAAATAGATGAGGAGACATATCGTCCGCAGTTTCTCAAATCACTCGTTTATCATATCGAGCGGGATATTGAGTTGTTTTCCAAAGTTCTAGCAGGCTTCAATGAACAGCAGATCGTCGCATTTCTGCCTGTAATTGCTATGCTGAAAAAAGACAATTTTATCACTCTCATGCTTCAGTTAACCAAGCACGATTCCGATATCATCAGGAATAAGGTGTCGAGAAAGCTGCTTGCCAAAGAGCCATCTGCAGTCAAAAGCCTGTTTTTTCTTCTCGATGACCCGTATGGGCCGATTCGCAAGAGAATTCTCATGTATATTGGCCAGAAGAGAGATGTGAAAATAGAGAGGTTTCTGTTGAAGTATTTTCATCGTTCTTCGTTTAAACAGAATGACCCGGAACACCTGCTTGGTTGTTATGAAGCTCTAGGACAATGCGGTTCAACAGAAGCGATCCCTTTTCTAGAACGAATACTCTTTGAAACGAACCTGAAAAATATGGTTCAGAGACATTCGACGATTCACAAAAAGGGGGCTGCCATATCACTAGCTTCCTTACAGATTCCTGAGGCAAAGCGGATTTTAAGAAAGGGAAAGAAGAGTTTTATACCGAGTATACGGAACAATTGCAGGAATGCTTTAGATGGGGTCAATGGAATATCAAGGTAACAAAGGGCTCTCGGATACAGATCAAACAATTCAAGTCAAAGGGCATGATTTTATGCAGTCCTTTGTCAATCTGCTGACTGTCAGTAAGATCTACGATGCCAACAACGAACGGGTTGCCCGTTGTGTGGATATTTTTAAAAAACTTTCAGCATTTCTCATGAGGGAGAGCGGTGAGCTGTCTCTGGCTATTACCCATGGTGTTGTTTACCTGCAGGAAGAAAAGATTTTTTATCAGCGTAATTTTATCACTCTTTTTCGTAAACTGGCACAATACTTTGAAGAGCGGCAGATTGACAGCCTTTTCTTTTATCCGGAAGTAAAAGATTGCCGTCCTGATGAACTCGTTGCCTTTGCACGGTTGTTCAATGACTGTATAAAGCATAAAAAGCCTTTTGTCTGGCTGACCATTGAACTCAACAAAGAGAACTTCAACTGGGTAAAGCTGTATAAGCACGAAAAGCCGGAGTCGATGCTGGATGTCTTATCGGAAGCTCTCGAAGAGACTGATGACATCGAGAGACAAACAGCTATTAAACAGAAGCAGAAAGCGATCAGCACCTATAGCTGCACAATGGAGTCACTTGATGAAGTGGCCGGAAAGATAGTGGCCGGCACAGGCGGCTCTATCTGTAAATCGGTCCATCTTGTACAGAACATGGTGGATCTCATCCTGGTGAATGATACAACATTAGTTGGTTTGAGCACTATTCGTGATTATGACGACTACCTGTTTACCCATTCTGTTAATGTTGCCATTTTGTCAATCTGGCTTGGGCAGCGAATAGGTTTATCCAGGGTTTCTCTTGAGAGGTTGGGGCTTAGCGGTCTGTTTCATGATCTTGGCAAGCTTGATATCTCAAAAGGTGTGCTGAATAAACCGGATAAATTACAGGATAAAGAATACGCGGCCCTTAAAAGACATACCCTTAACAGTGTTGGGCGGATTATCCGGCTCAGGACATCGTATGAAAAAAAGGCCCAGATTCTGTTGGCTCCTTTTGAACATCATCTGAAATTTGATCTTTCCGGTTATCCGCAATCCCCCAGAAAAACCCCGCAATCGCTTTTCAGCCGGATTGTTGCCATAGCCGATATGTATGACGCGGTTACTTCTCCACGAGTCTATCGAAACACCGTATGGAGTCCTGACAAGGCACTTGGTGAGATGCTCAAGGAATCCAACCGCAGCTTCGATCCGGTCTTATTGAAGGTGTTTGTGAATATGATGGGGATGTATCCGGTTGGAACGATAATAAAACTGGCTGATGAGCGATTAGGGATTGTCAGTGAGTATGAGTCGAAAAACAATGAAGTGGCCAGGCTTCAGGCGGTTATTCTTGAAAGTGATGGCAATGAAGGCTATACAAAAGGCGAATCTATCGACCTTGGTCCGTTAAAGCCGGAGACCTGTAGTTTTGATATTCCTATTATCCAGACCCTTCATCCATCCGATTTAAATATTCAACCGGCTGAATTTCTCCTTTAATTGAAGTAGAGAAAGGTCTCAGCTCTGAACAAACAGAACTTGTTTCAATGGAATATGAAGTTGAACCGGTTCTCCTTCCTGAAAAACCGGCTTGTCCCGGTGGTGTTTCTGTTCAACTATTATGTGGTTTTCACCAACTTTTGTGGTATAGCGAACAATTGATCCAAGAAATTCCATGGATTCAATGGTCCCTTTTAGATCACCGCTGCGATCTCCCCCTTCAGGGTTAATCCGGACAGTTTGTGGCCTGAAGACGATTGCCCCACTCTGATAATCGACTGCGTGCGGCAGAGGAAAGAGGATACCATCGTTTGATTTGAGGACATTCTTTTCACCCTCTTTGATTACTTCACCCTCAATCATATTGGTTGTTCCCAGAAAGTGGGCAACGAATTTGTTTACCGGGCTGTCATACAGCTCCACAGGTGTTCCGACTTGCTGGATGATCCCCTTGTCGAGAACGGCCATTCTATCTGAGATTGTGTTGGCCTCTTCCTGGTCATGGGTGACAAAAATGGTGGTCAATCCAAGCTGACGCTGAAGTTTTCGGATATCATTTCGCATCTGTACCCGCAGGTTGGCATCCAGGTTTGACAGTGGTTCGTCAAGCAGCAGCAGGCGTGGTCGGATGACAATGGTTCTGGCCAGGGCAACACGCTGCTGCTGACCACCTGAAAGTTGTGAGGGGTATCGGTCGGCAAGATGGGTCAGACCAATCATGTCAAGTGCTTCCTCTACTCGTTCTTTGATAGCCGATTTTTCAATCTTTCTCTCCTGCAGACCAAAAGCCACATTTTTACGTACTGTCATATGGGGCCAGAGAGCATAATTCTGAAAGACCATGCCGACGTCACGATGCCATGGCGGTAGGTTGGCAATATCTTCATTATCAATCAGAATCTTTCCCTCAGGAATGGGGCCAAAACCGGCAATTGCCCGAAGAAGGGTGGATTTCCCCGATCCGGAGGGTCCAAGGAAGGCAAAAAACTCCCCAGGCTCAATAGTTAAATTAATGCCTTGGAGTACTTTTGTAGACCCAAAAGAAACATGGAGATCGGTAATTTTGAGGCTGACCCGTTGTACTTGGCTTGCTAAACTCATAACCAGAATCCGTGACAAAGTTTATTGTTGTTGTGAGCAATATTTTGCTTAAAGTCGCACTTGTTTAAGTTGTTGTGTTGACCAGAGCAAATTACCTGTTCTAGGCGATCTTTTTAGTGACTGTTAAAGTTGAGTTCACACTTATTGTCCTGGTGATGTTGCCTGCAATTTCTTGTTTCTTTCAATAAAATGATGCGAGAGATATGTGCCGATGGCAACTACAACAACCGCAACAATTCCCAGTGCTGCACCAGGTCCACGGCCGGCGGCGCTCTGCATAAAGACATAGATACCATAGGCCAGTGGAGCATCGGTCTCGGCTGTAACCAACATCAGGGTAGCAGAGAGTTCCACTGCGGCCGTTGCAAAACTCGTAATAAAACCGGCGACAATCCCACCAGCCATGAGAGGCACAACAATTTTACGCACCACTGTTGGCTTGTTGGCACCTAGATTCTCACCGGCCTCTTCAAGAGAAATGGAAACCTGATGAAGAGCTGCAGTACAGGCTCTGAGCGCGTATGGCAGACGCCTGACAGCAAGAGCAACAACAATAATGACCCACCAGCTGGCAAGCGGTTTATCGATAATGGGAACATTGAAGTCATTAAAGGTCCTGAGGTAGCCGATACCTAAAACAACACCAGGGATTGCAAGGGCACCGGTACCGATATAGTCGAGCCATTTTCTGCCCAAGACTTTTGTCCGCAATACCACGTAGGCAATGGCCACACTGAAGGCCACATCAAAGAGCGCAGCCATGGTGGCATACATCAGAGTGTTGCTGATATAATCGCCGGTGGTGCTGAATATTTCAGCATAGTGTGCCACAGTGAATCCATCCGGCAGTACCGAATAAGACCATATGGTACCAAACGAGAGAAGTACCAGGGCGATGTGAGGTGAGAGTACCAGTAGCAGTAGAAAGATAATTAAACAGTATGCGCCCACTTTCTCCCAGCCGCGCATGTCTCGTTTTAAGAGGCCTGCGGATCCTTTTCCGCCACCGGTATAGTCTCTTCCTTTAGTGGCCATGGTTGCTGCCCAGATTGAGAGCAGGGAGAAAAAGACAAGGATAACAGAAATCACATAGCCCATGGGATCAGAGATACCGATGGATGAAATGCGCAAATAGGCCTGTGGGGCCAGCATGTTGTTGACGTTGAGAAGCAGCGGAGTACCAAGGTCATCAAAGGCCTTGAGAAAGACCAGTGAAGCCCCGGCGAGATAACCGGGTAGTGCCAGAGGAAAGACAATTCGCCGAAATAGCCGCATCCCGCGGCACCCAAGGTTTTGGGCTGCTTCCTCCAGAGAGCGGTCGATATTGTTCAGGGCCGCAGACAGGTTGATCAGAATAAACGGAAAGTAGTGGACACTCTCAACCAGAATGACGCCATTGAGACCTTCCATAAATGGAATATTGATGCCGAACCACTGATCCAGCAGCAGGTTGATCGAACCGTTGGAGCCAAAGAACAGCTGCATGGCGACCGCTCCGACAAACGGGGGCATAATAAGCGGCACGATCCCGAGGGTCTGAATGAGAATGGAGCCACCGAAGTTGAATCTGGTGGTAAAATAAGCAAGTGGCAGAGCGAGCAGTGTGGCCAACAGAACTGCCATGCCGGCAACATAAAATGAATTGACAAACGACTCCTGAAAGAGCGAGGTCTTAAAAAAGTCGATAAAGTTGACAAGGGTTAAAGCACCCGTCGACGGGTCTTGGAAAGCGACATAGACAACTTTAAAAACGGGGACAATAAGAAAGACCAGCAGAAAAAGGGCCAGTGATGAGGCAACGACATAGGAAGAACGAATTCTCATCATGTGAGTCTCTTGGCTTGGTAAAAGTCGTAGAAAACCCCACAGCTTAACCGGGTGGGTTGAGCTGTGGGGCCGGTTCAGATCGCTGGTATAGTATTACATTGACTTTGCTTTGTTGGCAAGTTTAGTGGCTTTTGCGTAGTTGCTCTTCACAAGAGCATCCCACTTCTGCTCAACTTCAGCTTGACGGCCGGTAACCTTATCGGTTGCTTTTTTACGCTTTTTCTTAAAAATACCGGCAAAGTCCTGCTTCAGTGAAGTTGCCTCATCAATGGGTAATGCGGCCACAAGGGCTTTGGCCTCACTGATCATTTTGGCTGCAGCCGCGTTGTTTTTGCCGGCCTGGGCCTTTTCGGCAGCTTGAATAGCTTTTGTTGCTTCACGCAGATCATCCAGGCGATAAGTGATCATGACGTCGAACATGGAGTTAACCAGGTTGTAGCGGCTTTTGGATTTTTTCACGTCAAATTTAACCTTGGCCCCGATGGTTTTGTCGACAAAGGGGTTGGGAAAAGTTTTCGGTGCTTTGGCATAAATATCAGGTCGGACCGGCAGACGACGAATCTTTGGGTTGAGAAGCAGTTCCTGACCTTCGGTGGAAAGCAGAAACTCAATAAATGCTCCTGCAGCCTGTGGATGAGGGGCGTTATTGACAATGCCGACGTTTGCCGGAACCAGGGTCGAGACGGTTGGGTAGACAAACTCAACCGGGAATCCGGAAGCTTTTGATGAAAGGCCAAAGAAGTCGATGACGATACCGATACCGAACTGTCCGGAGTTAACACCATCAGGTACGCCGAAGCTTCTCTCAGTGACTGTTTTAAAATTTCCGGCAATCTCTTTCATCATTGCCCAGCCTTTTTCCCAGCCTTCACCTTGAAGAATTGTTTCCACGGTCAAGTGGGTGGTTCCTGATCTTGAAGGCGCAGACATGCCTGTATGACCATGATAGACAGCCTTTGTCAGATCAACCCATTCTTTTGGCGCGGGGATTTTCTTGGCTTTTAAATATCTGGTATTCCACATGATGCCGTAGCCGGCTCCGGCAAATCCTTTGTAGTATCCTTCAGGATCATTGATCGGGTAAGAGCCGATAACATCCGGAATTCCCTGTGCCTTCACCTGGTATTTTGCCAGCAGTCCGTCACCCTTGAGAACCTCAAAAGCATCGGGGGCTGAGGCCCAGAAAATGTCCGTTGTGTTGTTGGAGGCAGTTTCCTGGATGTATTTGACGCCTGCGGTTGTCTTCTTCTTCAACATCTCGACTTTTACACCGGGATTATTTTTTTCAAATGCGGCCTTGAATGCATTGGTCAGATCTTTTGGAAAAGAAGTTACAACGGTAAGTTGTTTCTCGAGTGCCTGGGCGGGCAAAGCGATAATAGCCAGCACTATCGCTGATAGGGCCAGATGGCCAATGATCTTAAAACTACGTTTGAATAATGTCATAGAATTCCTCCTCAATAGCTTATGTTTACTGGGTTAGCTCCAGCCTGTCCAGTTAAGCCGGCTCAAATTCTGGATTAAATCCGGATAATTGAATCGGTAGTGGAGTGGACAGCTCTTATCCAATATGAGTAGCAAATGACGTGCCGGAGAATATGACAATGTGGCAGATTGGTATTGCTATGATATCAGCAAGATAAGACAAAAAAATAAAGAACCTTCTGGAGGGGATGGGTCAAATTTGTCCAAATCTCTTCCGGAAAGGGGTCAAAATAGACAGAATGGTGCAGGTCAGTGATAATCTTTTCGGTTGAGTCCATATTTCTTCATTCGCAGGTAGAGCGTCTTGCGGGGCATACCAAGTGAATGTGTTGTTTTGTCGATCTGGCCATGGGTTCGTCGCAGTTCTTCATCGATAATTTTCTTCTCTATTCGTTCCAGCCGAGAGGACAGATCCATTATTTGATGGTCTTCCGGTTCAAACGCCCCTTCTACTTGTAAACCCAGAGGCAACTCTAATATAAAGCGCTCGGCACAGTTTCTCAGTTCACGAACATTGCCGGGCCAGTTGTACAGCAGGAGCAGATCCAGAGTTGCCTGATCAATATCCGGGGTCGGTCGATTATGCCGCTTTGAAGCAACATTGCTGAAGTGGTGGAAGAGAAGGGGGATATCCTCAGGGTATTTACTCAGACGGGGCAAAGAGACATTGACAACGTTGAGACGATAGTAAAGATCGGCCCGGAAGCGTCCTTTCCTGGATGCTTCGGCCAGGTCAACCTTCGAGGCGGCAATAACGCGGATATCGACAGGGACAGGTTCATTTTTCCCCAATCGCTCAACTACCCGTTCTTCCAATACACGCAGGAGTTTGACCTGCAGATTTATCGGCATGGACTCAATTTCATCGAGAAACAGTGTGCCGCCATTGCAATACTCAATTTTGCCGATCCGACGATTATTGGCACCGGTAAAAGCGCCGGCTTCATGACCAAACAGTTCGTTTTCTATAATTGTCTCCGGTAATGCACCGCAGTTTAAGGGAACAAACGGATGAGATCTTCTGGGAGAAAGCTGGTGAAGGCACCGGGCAACAAGTTCTTTTCCTGTTCCTGTTTGGCCAAGGATGAGGACATCAACATCAGTTGCGGCCAGATTTGTGACCACTTGACGCAGTTTTTTTATTGGTCCACTGTTGCCGATAATGGTCGATTCAAGTGAATCACTGTTCTCCAGCTGCTTCTTAAGAGTTCTGTTTTCCATCACAAGTCGCCGCTTTTCAATTGCACGCCTGACAACATCGATTAACTGGTCTGGGTCCATTGTTTTTTCGACAAAGTCGTAGGCGCCCTGGCGCAGAGCATCAAGTGCCATGGGAATATCGCCATGACCACTGAAAAGAACAACAGGGATATCTCCATCGATGGCTATGATATGGCCAAGAAAAGCAAGACCATCCATTTTGGGCATTTTCACATCTGTGATGATGATTCCGGGTAGTTCCGGAGAAATTTCTTTAAGTGCCGATTCGGCAGATGAGAATTTGCTCACCCGAAATCCAGCCAGAGAGAGTGTCTGAGATGTTGACTCGAGCACCTCGGGTTCATCGTCGATAAGCAGGATATCACCAGTACAATTGGCGGTTTTATTCATGATCATTTCGCTTCCAGCCGGTTGAGTAGAATTTTGAAGGTTGTTTTTTCTCCTGGAACGGACTCACAATAGAGAGTTCCGCCAAAATCCTTGATTATATTGTAAGAAATAGACAGTCCGATCCCGATACCGTCACCGACATCCTTCGTGGTGAAAAAGGGGTCAAAAATGTTGCTGAGATGTTCCCCGTCAATGCCATGGCCGGTATCGCTGATTGTCAGTTCAACCTGTCCGGAGTTGCTGCAACAAGAGATGTTCAGCTCTTTTATCGTTTTATCCTGCATGGCATCAAGACCGTTGTTGATGATATTGAGGATAACCTGCTCAAGCCGTACCTGTCCTGCCGCAACCATACGATTGTCTTCATCGATATCGAGGATGACTGTGACCCCCATGGATGAAATTCGCTGTTTTGTCATTGAAAGAACATTTTCAACACTCTTTTGAAGATCGACCGGGCTCAGCTCTTTGACAGGTGCTCTGGCCATCAGTCTCAACCTGTTCATTATTTGATCGGCCCTTTGGGTTAATCCGGATATCTTGTTTAAATTTTCCCGACACTCTTCTTCCTGATTGTTGTCGAGAAACAGGATGCCATTACGGGCATAATGACGGATGGCGGTAAGCGGCTGATTAATCTCATGGGCGATACCTGCGCTCAGTTGACCTAGAAGAGCCAGCTTACCGGCCTGGATCAGGTCTTGCTGAGTCTGGGTCAATGTATCTCGAAATGTGCGCAACGATTTTGCCATGGCGCCGATCTCATCGGAACCTCGTACAGCAATGTCTGTTTCCAGGTTGCCCTGCGCGATTGTTCTCATGTTTTTATCGAGTGTAATCAGCCTCCTGACAATATGACGTCCAACATAGATCCAGACAATGACAATGGCGGCCAAAAGGCTTATAAGGGTGGCCGCCAGCAGCAGGATTTTTGAGCGTTTGATCGAGAGTCGTGAAGTCCTGGCTGCCTCGATCACACTGCTGTTTCCTGCCTCAACCTGTTTACCGATCAGGTTTTGAAGTTCGGTCACCAGTTTGAGATTTTTCTGCAGGAGAACCTTGCCGGCGTTGACGGCTTGCAGTTCATCACGGCGGAGTTGAAAAAGGCTTTTAGTACCACCGGCAAAATCCAAGATGTCTTCAAGCGACTGGCGTAGTGTAAGCGCCCCCGGAATCTGAGCAATAGTCTGAAGATCGTCATTTAACCGGGCCTCGACTTCTCGGACGTAGATTTCTGTTCCATTTAATGAGTCTTCATCCGGAAGATAGGCTGCCCGGCCAATTAAGCCGGCGAGAAGACTGCCGCCGGCATTAATATGAAAAAGAGCCCGCTCCTTGGTCCTTTCTGTGTGTAATTGCCTGTTCAGGGTCTGCAAAGCACGCTGTTTCGGTACAGTCAGAAGGTCGATGTTGAAGCGAATATCATCGGTCATCGGCTCCACTTCATCGAGAAAGTCGGCAAGAGACCAGCGCAATCTCTCAGTCAAGGTCTCTTTCTGATTGGAGTACCAGAGTGTTCTTCTGACATTTTCATCCAGCTCCCGTATATTGGCGCTAAGACGATTTACAAGAGCGGAAAGCTGCTCTTTTGCCTCTTTACCGATGAGGCGATTGTCTGTTCCGCTGGTGAGAGAGCTCATTTGGGACAGTTTTTCAGTGAGAAAACCAAAGGTCCTTTCTCTTTCCACTTCATTTCCGGCAGCAGCCAGGGTGGATGCCGTGCCGGTGATGGTTGCCCCGGTTTCGGCCAGACGGGCTACAAAGGCTACAGCAGGAATATTATTGTTGGTGATTGTTTCAATGTCCGCTCCCAACCTGGTAAACGAGACCCAGCCGATACTGACCGCTGGGACAATGATTCCGATGATAATTGAGATTGCCCAAAACAACCTGCCGCGTATGCCGATCCGTACATTTTCCACAGTCTGTCTTCTTCTAATCAGTTTTTGTTGAACTCATTTTTTCAAGGACATTTTGAGCCAGTTGGAGAGCGGATGCAGCATTGTTATTAATTGCTTTTCGCCATGTTTCTTCCAGTCGGAGCTGTTTCGGGGAAACAGGGAGCCCGGGCTTGTGATGGCTGAAAGCGGCAGAAAGTAGTTCATCCTGGGCGTCATGTTCTGTCAGTGGAATGGATGAGGCAAGTTGTCTTGCCTGAATCAGTTGTTGTCGAAGGTGCGGATCGGATTGTCCTGCCATCTCGGACAAGGCCTTTTCAGCTTGATGAATGACCTTCCAGGTACGACGAAGCTGTTTGAGTCGGTAGGTGATTAAAATATCAAATAGACTGTTGACCACGTGATATCGTTTCCTGGAAAGTTCGGTATTGAATGGAGTTGCTTTTTCAGTCAGCTCTTCTTCAAATGGATTGGGATAGCCCGGGGGAGCAAATGTGTATAAGGCGGATTGAACCGGTAAACGACTGATAGCTGGTTCGAAAAGGAGTTGTTGACCTTCCTTGGAAAGAACAAAATCGGCAAAGGCCTTTGCGCCGCTTTTATTCGTTGTTCTGGTAACGATACCAATATTTGCCGGCAGTAAAACGGTTGTTTGAGGATATATGAAATCGACGGAGTGACCGAGGTTTTTTGCCGACAGCCCAAAGAAATCAATTACGGGACCTATGCCGAATCGTCCGGAGATGACCCCGTCAATGACACCAAAACTCCTGGCAGTCACAGTAACCAGATTACCACCGATTTCACTGAGCAGGGCCCATCCCCTTTGCCAACCCTCCTGCTGCAGGATAATCTCAACGATGAGATGGGTTGTGCCGGAACGGGAAGGGGAAGAAATACCGATATGCTGGAAATAGGCAGGCGATTTCAGATCGCTCCACTGGGCTGGAATGGGAAGACCATATTTGCTTAAATAAGGTTTATTCCAGCAGATACCGTATCCGGAAATGGCAAACCCCTTGTAATATCCATCAAGGTCATGGAGGGGATAATTGCCTATCTGAACAGGAGCAGAGCTGTTTTTAGAAAAAAGAGGCAGGAGATTGCCGGATTGTTTTAAAATCTCAAAGGCGTCAGGGGCTGAGGCCCAGAAAATGTCAGCGGGTTCGTTACGTCGTTCCTTGATATAGGAGATAGCGGCTGATGTTTTCTTACTCCTTACAAAAAGGGTTATCTCAGGATATTTCTTTTCAAATTGTTCTTTAAACCGTTTAAAGAGTGTTTCCGGAAACGAGGTGACAATAACAAGGGAACCGGCTGGTTCAAGAGCAACATTTTTTTGTGTGGCACTACAGAAGGAAGCAGGAAAAAGGATCAACCCTATGAAAAGCAGGTAGAATATCCATGGCTTGAATTGTGCGGCAATTTTGTTCATAAAGCTCAAGGTTCTCCTGATTATAGGAAGGCGACCCGGTAATTCATCATCGTATAATAAGCAATAGCAGGAGTTTTCGGTTGATTCTCACCTCAGTCAATATCAATTTCCGGATACATCTCTTTCGTACAGTCCGGACAGATACTGTGGCTGAACTGAGTGTCGGTGTGTTTTTCGATGTACTCTTCGATCTGATTCCAATACCCAGAATCATCACGGATTTTTTTGCAGGCGGCACAAATAGGCAAAAAACCGGAAAGTACTTTTATTTCGTTGAGCGCTTTTAGCAGTTGATCATGTTCTTTCTTCAGGGCAATTTCCGCTTTTTTCCTTTCTGTAATATTTTTAGAAGTGCAGATGACGGTTTCAACCAAACCGGAACTGTCAAATATCGGTTTAGCTGTTGTGAGATAATAGGTATCTCCTGTAGGGATCGGTACACAGACTTCTATCTCCAGGGTTTTTCCTTCGTTGAACACCTTTTCCACGATACGGAACCGTTTATCCGCTTCTTCCTTTTTAAATATATCCCAGATTGTTTTGCCGATTATTTCAAACTTAGTTTTACCGACTCCATCGGCAAAGGCTTTGTTGACATAGCGATAGGTTCCGTCGCTAAAAAAGGAAAAAGTAGGATCCATGGACTCATCAAGTAACACCCGGTAATGCAATTCGCTTTTCTTTAACTGTTCATATTTTTCAAGCAATTCATCATGGTCCATTGTTTATCTCCGTATTCCAGTCTACCCGTAGTCATCTGTCATGCAGAGGTTGTTGGATCAATTGAATTTCGGGTTCGCACTCCGCATTGTTAGAGTAGTTTGTATCTCATTGAATCCTACTCTATTACAGGTGGAATGGACAAGTCTGAAAAATAGCTGGAAAGAGATCGAGTTAACCTTTCGTCAGGTATGGTTAAAACAGTTGCAGGGCATCTTTTTCATTCACAAAATAGCCGACAACCCTGACTTTTCCTGCAACAATCCAGGCAATTCCAAAGGCAATCAGGGCAATAGTTTCAACCCAGTATTTGATTCTTAACTCCAAGACAGTTTCTTTATCGATGATGGAAGGAAAATTTGAAAGGGCCAGGGTCACCATACACAGAACCATGATCCAGCCGCAGGTCAAATAGACCTTACCACGCCGACCTCTCGTGCCGGGCTGTCCCTTTGTCTTTTTTCTAAAAGGGCTGAAGCAGAAGTAGATCAGAATCCCAAAATACAATGCGGTTGCACCAGAATGAATAAATGAGGCGGTATTTTTTCCACAGGTTAAGCAGGCAGTTGGGAACAGGGCGACCATAATGATAAAGGCAGCGGCAAACTTCGAGGCAACTTTTTCCCTTCTCATATGGCCATTGTAGGCAAACCAGAAAGAACCGACAATGCAGAGCATACCGACAAAAACATCCCTGGCTTCTGAATAGTAAGAGGCGCTGATGGATGGGAGCTGGTCCACAGCAAGTATGCTGACAACGATAGGAATAGAGATAGCAATAAGGCCCATAAGCAGTCGCAAGGCACGATAGTCAAAGACTGGTTTAGGTTCTTCAGAGTTCATTGGCAACCTCCCTGGTTAATTGTCCTGTTGTTATTAAGGGTACCCTGAGTGGTTTACGATCGATTTTATTACACCTCCTAACAGATCCGTCCATCAATTTTGACAGAGAATAGTATCATGACGGAGTTGAAAAGTAAACTTTCAAAAGACTGAATAATAGTGATAGGGTGAAGGGTTTTTTCGAGTCCCGGAAGGTTTTCCGGGACAGGGGACAACACTTGCATGGTTATTGATAAAGGCTTTGTGTCACCATTCAATAAAAGAGACACCTCAGCTTGTCTGGTCTCTTATATATGAGATGTCGAGCAACGTGTAGAAAACAGAACAAGGTCAAACGGTATTTGTATGAAGGTTTATGGTCTCACGCTTCTAACAGGTGTAAGGTTTGGATTGTTAAGGCCCGAGTTGGGTATGGCTATTTTGAAACAGCAGCTTTTGCCTGTTTTGCTAAAAAAATAACAATCAGTACTATTGCCCCGACGAATATGCCGGCAACAAAATCGGCTAACAGGGATGGTAAAATCTCCAGGGTGTGGTGAACAAAATGAATGTTGTGTACATACATACCGCCGCCAACTAAAAGCATGGCGATTGTGCCGATTATACCAAGTAATCGTATCACTTTCGGCAGTGAAGCGACAAGGAGTTCTCCAACACCTTTCATCAGTTGCCCCTTTGAGCTTTTATTAGCAGCAGCCCGTTCGATTAAAGCATACCCGGTATCATCCATCCGCACCAGTAAGGCCACAAAGCCATAAACGCCAACTGTCGCGAGAAAAGCGATAAAGCCGACAACTAGAATTTGGATGATCAGGGACTGATCCATCACAGTGCCAAGAGCAATGACAATGATTTCTATTGAAAGAATAAAATCGGTACGTATAGCCGATTTTATTTTCGAGGCTTCACGTTTGACAATCTCCTGAGGGTCGGCAGATTCTTTGGCGGCAACAACTTTTTTTTCGTGGTCGACAAACCATTCAAAGATCTTTTCTACTCCCTCATAGCTGAGATAAGCGCCGCCAATCAGCAGGATGGGAACAATAAGCCAGGGAACAAAGGCGCTTAACAGAAAGGCAACAGGGAGGATGATGACCTTGTTGAGTGTTGAACCTTTGGTGATTGCCCAGATAACGGGCAGTTCCCGGGAGGCATGAAAACCGGTAGCTTTTTCGGCATTGACAGCCAGGTCATCACCCAATAGTCCCGCCGTCTTTTTGGCGGCGACTTTACTCATTACCGACACATCATCGAGCAGCAGGGCCACATCGTCAAGAATTGCAAAAATTCCACTTGCCATGGTTATCTCTTCATCCCAATAAGTTTTTCTTCCAACGGTTAACAGAATGACTGAAAATTGATTTACTCTTTTTTTAGACGAATAACAAGAGCTGGTGCAGGAGCGGCAGGGTGGCAAAACTTACAATAATGCCGATACCAACCAGCGCTGCAGTGAGGGTAGGGGATAGGTTTGCCATGATTGCCAATGCTCCGGCAGAGACCATCGGTGGCATTCCTGCCTCAAAAACAGACACGTCAGACGTTATTCCCTCAAGTCCTGACAGTCGGCAGATAAGAAGCGCTGTTACTGGCGCTATGATAAGCTTTATAAAAAGCCCGAGGGTTAACGGGGAAGTGACTTCTTTACCAAACTGAAATTTGAGTTGAAATCCTACTGCAATCATGACCACCGGAACAAGTGTGGCGGAAAGTGTTGTTAAAATATTCCCAATAACCACCGGATAGGAGAAAGCTCTGAGTAAGAAAGCACAGATCAGCGCAATAAACGGTGGAAAGCTGATCACTTTACGGATGACACTTACGGTTGTCGGTTTGTTTTCCTCATCACCATAGAGCGCGACTATGAGCGAGCCATATGTTGCCAGAGCCAGGAAAGAACCGAGTTGGTCGTAGAGCAGGGCATAGATGATGGCCTCTTCACCAAAAAAACTTTTCACCATGGGAACGCCCAGAAAAGACGTATTTCCCAATGGAATAACGAGTAGAAGACAGCCGGTTGTTGGGCGATCCCATCGAAATATCTTTGAGAAAAGAGTGACCAGACCAAAGGAAAAAAGAAGCATTGCCCATGGCATGAGCGCTGGAACAAGAATATCTTTTGAAAAAAGCAGTTCTGGTACTTTAAGAAGAATAAGAGCCGGTAGAGAAATATAAATAACGAACAGGTTCAGGACAGTTCCGCTTTCTTCGGGGAAAATAGGTAGCCGTTTGAGAAGAATCCCAATAAGAAGAAATGTGAGGGTAATAACAAAATTTTCCATGTGAAATCTCGGGGATGATGATGTCGCTTAGGCTACAGGTTGAACGTGATATCTCAATTTATCTTTTATAGAAAGCAAAACTACTGATAAAAAGGGCGGTGCCCACAGAGAGTTCGAGGGTTGCCAGCCCAACAAGAAAATATACATTGCCCTGAGCTGTCCGGCCAAGGATTGCTCCCATGCTGATCATCAGGGCTAAAAAAAGAAAGAAGCGAGGTCGGTAAAACTGGTGGATTTTTGGATTTTCCAGGTTGTTGATCCGCTGAAGATTCTTCAACCACATTGCTGTAAACAAGGTCTTTCCCTTGAGCCAGCCTATAATGATTGCAACTGCTGCGGCAAGACTGACTGCTCCCGTGCTTGCTCCGAGATCTTTTGAGGCAATGAACAGTTTTGTGCTTTTAATGGAGAGAAAGACAACGCCGAGATACCAGATTATCATTGCAAGCAGCGTAAGGATTCTTGGCGATGTGTTCATTAAAAAAGGCCTTTTCTAAAAAAAAACGGAAGTCGGTTCTTCTTTTTAATTACTGAGTTGGGGACAGTCAATCGTGTTGTCGCTTTGTTTGGTTGAATTCCATGATGGTCGTAGAGGCTTTATCGTAAAGTCAAACCAGGCAAAAGACGTAATGGTGGTGAATGTTTAAACATCAGTTTTTTTAATCAGTTTCAAGCCATGGGGGCAAACTGCCGAACAGATACCACAGTTATGCCCTTTATGAAATTGGAAATAGTTTTCTTTTTTCCAACGATCACATCTTCGCACATTAATAATTTCATGTCGTTCCAACCCCGGATACCAGGAGTTGCCTGTAAGAGCGTTAGCCGGGCAGGCCTCAACACAAATTGTGCAACGGCCACAATAGCTTTTATTAAGAGGCGGTCCGCAGGCAAGCTCCATGTGGGTGAAGACGGTCCCCAGGCGAACCCAGGAACCGAAAGGTCGGGTGATAAGTTGGCAGTTGCGGCCAATCCAGCCAAGACCGGCCCGGGTTGCCGCTGTCTTGTGGGGAAAGTCTCCCTTAATGTTGACGGTATCGGTTCTAACGGAAGCAGCGAGCGGGCTGGCTGTATATGATCTCTTTTCAAGTTCTTTGGCTAAAGCTGAAGAGACTGCATTAATTTTATCGTTTACCCGCTTATACTCTTGGGCATAGTCTTGGTTCGGGCCATTCTGGATGGAGCCCATGATATCTGGATTCATTGGAAAAACAAATGAGATAGCATAGCGAAATGGTGTTTTCCTTTCATCCACAGGGGTGTCGAAATTGTGTAAATCGGCAGCACCCCACAGGGCTATGGCGTTATCTGCCATCCATTGGCTAAGCCAGTCAGGAAAGGGAGAGGAAGATGTCATCTGTTCAGGTGCTCCTAAATTTTTGTTAAATCGTTATCATGGCCATTTTGCAGGGATTTCCATTTGCTGAATGTGGCGGCCTGTCCGCAATAATCACCAGCATCATTTATCAGGTTCCAGATGATGGCATCATCAATAGCAAATCGTTTACCCGAAGACGAGATACGCACTCCGGAATAATTCTTCACAAAACCATTTTTCGAGACTTCTGATAAAAGTTGTTCTCTTTTGCTGCGATTGATTGGCTCAGCTGATTTACGTGAAGGCAATCGGATGAAATTATTAAAATCTAACTCAAATAACTCAAGCGCGACCCTGTTACCGAAATTGAAAATAGGATCATCTTCAATCCCATGGGAAACGACAACAAATGGGGCATCCCACAGCTCCGCTATTGAGATATCTGTAGTATTTGCTGCCGCTATTAATTCACTTCCTAAAAGCTTTCGAAAGCTGCTCAGCAGTAACTCCCTATGAGCGATGTAAAAAGGGCTTTGCAGAATTTTTGGGATATGAGTAGTCAGTGGCATGAGCTATTTTTTCTGTGAAAGAGAGTTTGGAGTTGAGCGGAAAATTATGGGCATCTCAAGTGGTGTACTCAAGCTATTGTGATAAACAGGGCAGATGTACATACAAAATTTCGGTGTTTGGCTGAAGAGCTTGATATCTTTTACCAAAGGGCAGCGCTATGTTATGTCTCGGTATTTTCACGACTGACTAGAAAAGTGCACAGCCAAATAGAGCCATGAGTGCCAGTGCAATAGCAATGACCGTACTTGATTTCTGTTGATAAGTTGACTCCCTATCTATTTTACCGAGAATTAGGACTAATAAGATTACTTTTTGTAATCTGCTGAAAATTTATTTCGAATTTGCTCGATTCGTTTTCGATTTACGCCAAGATCGGAATAACCGACACGTGAAGCTGATCGGACATGAATGATTGTTCCGTTTCCTTTCTGCTCAGGAAAATAAAACTCAACGTCATCAATAAATCCAAACAAGGCTGAGGTGAACTCCAACCGAATATAGGTATCCTGTTCTATGAGTATCTTTGATCTCTTGTCCGACGTTATTATCTGCAATAAACGGATTTTGGCCTTCTGTTGTGTTCCTGTGAAGCGGAGAGGTTGAATATGGTGTTTCTCATCTGTTGTCTGACTGTTTACACAGTTTGCAGTTTTTGGGCATGGTGCCAGTACACCATTATTGACCCCCAGTTCAGGTTTATTCCCGGAACAACCAGCTAAAAACATCAAGCTTATAATAATAGGAATTTGTTTACGCATTTTTCTGACTATTTTAACTTTTTTTATTGAAGTATTCTTCGATTACCTGATTGTGTTTTGCTACGTATTGACAGCTTGGCTCGTTACCACATTTCCGGCAGTGTTGGTCATAGGTTGAGTTGATTGTTTCACACTGCGGGCAAATATATCGTTCAATAACTTCGCTGAGCCATTTTTTGTATCCATGTGATTTTATGCGCTCAAGGTTCTTCCACAACTCTATCCGGTGTGGCATTGCAGATTGAAATTGTTTTAGCTCAGCACATGGGTATTCTTCACATTCACTGCAAAAGTTGATTCCTCGCCTGGCTGCACAGTCAAACATTTTGCAGGATTTACAATAAGGCAGCCTTTTTCCAGAGCGACATCCATAGCACTTACCCTCCTCTTCTGAGTAATTCAATTCTGTGGCCAGACGTTTAAGTCTTTCGGGCTCTTCAGTTGTTGCTATAAACCAGGAGCATGCCCTGCAGTAGAGGCCGCAAACAGCAGCATATTGTATATTGAGTTCATCAGAGGGTTTTTTCTTTGTATCCATGTTCTTCGTAAGAAAATCAATCACAGCGCTATTAAACGCCTCCGGGTTTTCTCTGAACATTCTATGCGATGCATTTTTAATTATCGTTTTTTGATGTTTTTTTAAGCACCGCTCAAGCGCTGCATGCATCATCTCATACACTCTTGGGCTTTGATCACCTGTTACGAGCAGTACCGGCACTCCTATTTCCCTGGCGTCATCACAATAAAATTCCTCCTGCGCATCAGTAATGAGACTTTTTAAAGACCATACATTGTCCCGGCGGGTCTGTTTGATAGATTCAGGGAGCTTTTTCCATTTGCCAGGAGCACTGACTGCGTCAGTGAACACTTCAAGCCCACTATCTATATCACCTGATTTTAGTCGCTCCATTGCTCTATTCACAAATTCTTTGCGCTTGTTAATCTCCTCATTAACTTCAGGTGTTGCTGGAAGCATTTTATTTAGCGGTGCAGGGTCAGCCAGCACCATGCTGCGTATGAGTTTGGGATATTTTGCCGCAAGGATTAAAGCAACATCTCCTCCGCGCGAATGTGAAACTATGTGAACCGGGCCAACATTAAGTTTTTTTATAAATGCAGATAGATCTTCTGTGTGTTGGCGAACCGAGAATTTATCACCTTCACCATTCCAATACTCTGGAAAACAGTGTCGTAAACTCACAGCAAAAGTATGATAGCTGGCACTGAAGGGGTCCATCTGGTGTTCCCAGGCCCGGCAATCGGATAATGAGCCGTGCACCAACACTAACGGTTCACCTTGACCTCGCTCAAGATAAGCCATTTGATAACCGTTTACTTCAAGAGTCCTAACTCCATGAAGCAGTTTGCAGCTTCGAGATGACATCCCATTCTCCCTGATGATTGGCATGGTCTATGGTGATCTAACCTGAACATCTGCGGCTTGTCCGTGAGTGTACTTGTTGAAATAAAGGCCACTTTGAAAAATTGCCTTTCGGAGTCAACGCTTACCTCGCCCAAACTCTTCGTTGTGAGAGAGATTTCATCATCGGAGGTAAGCGCAGACTCCGATATCAACTATATGGTTGTGGTAAGTTTTATCTCACGCCTCAATTTTCAACCAGTAAACGTAGACTCTGAGAATGCAAATTTTTCAGGGATCCTGAAATTTTCCATCTCAAAGCTAATTGGTTTCCAAGAAGTCACTATGCGTCATCGCCAGCGAAGCGCGGCGATCTTCAATCCTCTTATTAAAGGCCAGTCTTAACCCTTTTTAACATAAAAAATCTTTTTATTATCTTTAACGCCTGCTACCTTATAGATACGATAAAATCTCACTTTATTGAATACCATTCTATGATTTTAAACACGATTCCTAAAAAAGTCATTATCCCCGTCGCCTTGACGTTTGCTTTATTTATACTGACCATTTTTATGGTGGTTATTCCATTTGTCGAAAAAAATATGATGGAGGTCAAGCGTGAAGGAATCAAGCACCTGACAGAAAGTGCCTGGAGTACTTTGAATCTGTTCTATGAGAAGTATCAAAATAAAGAACTCTCAGAAGATGAGGCTCAGAAAATGGCGGTTTCCCATTTTAAAAGAGTGAGATACGGACTGGAACAGGAAGATTATTTTTGGATAAATGATATGGTGCCCAACATGGTTATGCATCCATATCGAACAGACCTTGAAGGAAGCGATATCTCCGGTTTCCAAGATTCAGCAGGGAAAAAAATGTTCCTTGAGATTGTCCGGACAGTTAAAAAAAATGGATCCGGATATGTAGATTATTTATGGCAATGGAAAGGAAATCCTGAGAAGATTGTGCCTAAAATCTCCTATGTCAAAGAATTTAAACCATGGGGATGGGTTATCGGGACAGGTATTTATGTCAATGATGTTGAGCTGGAGATTCATAATATTACCAAGAAAATGATCCAGGCATGTTCGGGAATTATGCTGCTGTTTTTAATCCTGTCGGGATATATCATCTGGCAGGGGGCAAAGGCGGAAAAAGAGCGTAAAAAAGCTATTGAGCAGTCTCGTTTGAGGGAAAAGCAGCTTATTCAGGCCGATAAAATGACGTCTCTTGGCATTCTCGTGGCAGGTGTTGCCCATGAAGTGAATAATCCAGCGACTACATTGATGCTGAATGGTCCTAATCTTAAAAAAGTCTGGAAAGAGTTTACACCGATCATGGACGAACACTTTTCCAGGCGGAAGGAGGATCTAATCTGCAATATGGAGTATGAGCAGCTCAGCCAGCGGATAGAACTGATGCTGGACGGAATAGAGGACAGTGCAATTCGAATAAAAGCTATCATCACTGAATTAAAAGATTTTTCAAGACCGACAACCGCAGAATCGGAAGAGGAAGTCGATATCAATGATGTCATTCAAAGATCATTGGATCTGACCCATTCCATTACTAAAAAAGTTACGGAAAATATCATCTTTGAACCGGATGACGATCTACCGATAATCTTAGGAAATGCTCAGAAGCTTCAGCAGGTCATGGTAAATCTGATTGTAAATGCCAGCCAGGCCCTTGAAGACAGGACGCAGAGCATCCTTATTAAAACCTCAAAAGATATAAGCACCGGGTTTATTCTTATAGAAGTCATTGATACCGGCCCGGGTGTTCCTCCTGATAACTTAAAAAAATTAAAAGACCCTTTTTTTACAACCAAAAGAGATGACGGCGGAACCGGGCTTGGGCTTTCGATATCAGAGAAAATTATATATGATCACAATGGTATGATGGAGTTTTCATCTGAACCAGGCAGCGGACTTACTGTAAAAATCTTCCTTCCATTTTTAACGAAAGTGCGGGAAACGGTCCCGGGATAAGGATAATGACCAGCAAAAAAACAAGAGAGCGTCCGATTCTAGTTGTTGACGATGAGCGTCAGATTCTTCTGGCAATTGATACAACTCTTCGGATGAGCGGACTGGACAACATCATTACCATTAGTGATCCAAGAGAAGTCATGCGCCAGGTGGAACGCCAGCTTCCCCGACTGATCATCCTGGATCTGAATATGCCGCACATTAATGGAGAACGGTTGCTTAAAATAATAAAAAAAACCTCTCCCGGAATACCTGTCATTATTTTAACCGGTGCAATCGATGTGGAGATTGCAGTGAAATGCATGAAAAGAGGCGCCTTAGACTACCTGGTTAAACCTGTGAAAGAAGATCGTCTGGTAGCCGCTGTTAAACAGGCTCTTGAGTGTCCGAATTTTGACTTTGATTCTGAAATAAAGAATTCCAGGGCCAGTGAATTGCATACTCAGATTAAAAATCCAACAGCGTTTGAGCACATCATTACCCAGGACAAAAAAATGCATTCAATTTTCCATTATATTGAAGCAGTGGCGCCTTCTACTCAACCGGTGCTTGTCCTGGGAGAAACCGGTGTGGGAAAAGAACTGATCGTCCAACCACTTCACCAGCTCAGCAGGAGAAAAGGCAATCTCATTGTGGTCAATGTGGCCGGTCTGGATGATAATGTTTTTTCAGATACTTTGTTCGGTCATGTTGTCGGTGCATTTACAGGCGCTGACAAACCGAGGCAGGGGTTGATTGAACAAGCAGCCGGCGGGACACTGTTTCTGGATGAGATCGGTGATCTTACTCTGACATCGCAGGTTAAGCTGTTGAGACTCCTTCAGGAAAGAGAGTATCTGCCATTGGGCTCCGATAAAATACGGTTTTCAGATGCCAGGATTATTGCCTCAACCAATCATGATCTCTGGGCACTTGAAAAAAAGCGCCTTTTCAGAAAGGACCTGATTTATCGATTGTCTACCCACATTATCACATTACCTCCCTTAAGAGATCGAATCGTTGATTTGCCATTGCTGATAGATCGGTTCGTGTGCCAGGCAGCAGATGAGCTTGATAAACCAGTTCCGGATATTCCGAAAACAGTGATCGAACAGATGGAAAAATATCCGTTTAAGGGTAACATCAGAGAACTTAAATCGATGGTTTATGACGCAGTATCAAGGCATACAGACAGTACTTTTACTATCGACCTTTTTCAAAATGTAGATACATTACCGTTAAATATCAAAAACGCCGATCCCACTGGAAAAGACCTGCCAACTTTAAAAGAGGCATCTAAACAACTTGTCGAACAGGCCATGGAGCAGACAGGTGGTAACCAGTCCGCAGCAGCTGTAATTTTAGGCATATCTCAACAGGCCCTGAGTAAACGCCTGAAAAAAATCAGAGAAGAATTAAATAGTTAGTGTCCTTCCAGAAACGAGATTGTTTCTTCTATCGAGGCGTAGAGAAAAATTTACCACAACCATATAAGTGATATTGGAGTCTGCGCTTACCTCCGAGGATAAATTTTTTTTATAACGAAAAGTTAGGAGAAAAGGGCCGTTTCTGGACGGGCACTCATTAACCCACAACAAAAGTTGTATCCACAACAAAAATTGTAAGACTTCCAGTAGCGGTTCGCTCTTCCAGGTTCTTCAATTCCCTGCCACACTTATCTTACCATTCCTACAACTTTTGTTGTAGGTTCCAGAAAGCGCTATTCTCAAAATAAATCATAAAATCAATGGGTTGCAACTGTTGATTGTCGGCATGGAGTTTGCTATCAGAGTACACTAGTGCAGGTGTTCTGCTTCAATAAAGAACAGTTGGCATGAACCAAATTGAAACCAAATGAATTATGTAAAGGAGGGAAATCCAATGGCAGGACACGGACCAGCAGCAGACTGGGGAGAAGACAAAGCAGCAGGATACAAAGCTCGTCTCGGGCTTCAGCTGTTTGTCGTATACTCCCTGGTATATGCAGGATTTGTATTGATCAATACTGTTAACCCCAAACTTATGGGTATTATCATTTTCTCAGGGCTCAATCTTGCGTGTGTATATGGATTCGGCCTGATTATTCTCGCCATCATTATGGGGGTTATTTACAATGCCCTGTGTACGGCAGCGGAAGACAAAATGAACCGGATCGATGAAATGGGAGGGCAGCTATGATTTACGAAGCTTCCATTTTTGCGATTGTCCTGTTTGTTCTGTTTATCGTCTTTGTTCTGGGAATCTCCAAATACTTTGCATCAAGAACAACTTCATCATCAGGCTACTTTGCCGCCGGCGGCACCATCCACTGGGGGGTAAATGGCATCGCCTTTGCCGGAGACTACCTCTCTGCTGCTTCATTTTTAGGAATCTGTGGAATGATCGCCTATTACGGCTATGATGGATTTTTATATTCCATCGGTTATCTCGCCGGTTGGGTTGTGGCTCTTTTTGTTGTGGCAGAACCATTGAAAAAAGCCGGTAAATACACATTTACAGACGCACTGGACAACCGGTTCAATTCTAAAGCCATTCAGCTGACCGCAGCACTCAGTACCCTTGTGGTCTCTCTCTGCTACTTAATCCCCCAGATGGTTGGAGCAGGCGCCCTTGTCACCCCTCTTTTGGGTATGCCCCACTGGGTGGGTGTTATCCTCGTGGGCTCCATTGTCATTGTGATTGTGGCAACAGCAGGTATGGCCTCCACAACCTATGTTCAATTTGTAAAAGGCGGGCTGTTGATTATCTTTTCGACGGTTCTGACAGTCTACCTCTTTGTCAACGGTTTTAAACTCACCCCTGGTGAAGACTACCATCAGCTTATCTCTATGCCCGTGACCATGGATGGTGACGTTGTTGCCGGCGTGTCGGATTCAAATTACACGGTAGCAGGACAGCAGAACGGTTTTGTTAAACTAAGCCGGGATGGTGTAAGCAGATGGTGGACCCTGTCAAAAGACAAAACCCATCTGATGGAAGCCTTGTCTCATACAGTCGTGGCTGATGGCTCCGAGCTGTACAACGGTGAACCCCAGGAACACAGAAAGTTCTTCCAGGTAGGCGCCTTGAGTAAGATCATCGTAGATGGCAAGGAAGTTGACCAGACTGGCCCAGTTGGCCCCCTGAAATTCCTGGAAACCGTTGAAAAAAGTGAGGTTATCAGGTTTACAAAAACAAAAATAGAGGATGGTAAAAACAGTGTCACCATCTGGTCACAGAATCTGACACCGGGTAAAAAACTTATGCGACCGGGTGCCAAGTTCAAAGTTGATGAAGGCTCAACCTTCATGAATAAACTTAATTTTGTCTCTTTAATGATTGCCCTGTTTTTCGGTACCAGTGCACTGCCGCATATCCTGATTCGCTACTATACGGTGCCCAGTCCGAAAGACGCCCGAAAATCCACCATTGTTGCCATCGGTTCCATTGGTTTCTTTTATATCCTGACCCTGTTCATGGGACTTGGCGCCATGACACACGGTGTGCTTGACCTGCAAAGCAGTAATATGTCAGCGCCTCTTTTGGCTAAATTCTTCGGTATCGGCATATTTGCCATTATTTCCGCAATAGCGTTTGCTACGGTGCTGGGAACAGTCAGCGGCCTGATTGTTGCCGCTGCCGGTGCAGTGGCCCGTGATTTGATGAAAAACTTTGCCGGTATTGATATGAATGACAGAAGTCAGGTTCGTGCCGGAAAGATGGCTTCCATCGTCGTTGGCGTTATTGCCATTGTCCTAGGTATCCTGTTCAAAGGTATGAACGTTTCGTTCCTGGTGGGTCTTGCATTTGCCGTGGCAGCCTCTGCCAACCTGCCGGCCATCATCATGGTTCTTTTCTGGAAAAAGACCACTGCTAAAGGTGTGGCAAGCTCCATTATGGTGGGTATGGTCACAGCCTTGACTATTATCCTGCTCTCCCCATCCATGTGGGAGCGCTACGGTCTGGATACACCAGCCCCCATCACCCTGGGACAGCCGGCTATTATTTCCATTCCGCTGGCCTTTTTAACCCTGGTGTTTGTATCGCTTATGTTCCCGGAAAAGTCACCAGCTAAAAAGATGAGCCCGATAAAGGAGGCAAAAGCAACAGCATAGAACTAGCAGAGTCGAGCGAGCTATTAAAGCTCGCTCGACTTTTATTGACTTAAACCTGAATCCGTGACGAAGTTTGTTGTTTAAGCTGATAATTCCTTGATATAATATTATTTTATTGGATCATACCATTTTAACCCAAAAAAGAAGTTCGCTCTTCGGGGCATCCGCTAGCACTGCATCTTTGTTTGATTTAACTGACCGATATAGTTCACTATTATCGATCAGTTAAATCAAATAAAGCTACAGCACTATCGAATGCTCACGGATTCAGGTTAAATTTTGAATTCCAGTTTTTTCTTCTGGCCACTGCCCGGCTTACTCAAGGTGTCACACCTTTAAGAACGTCCCTACTTACAAGGTTTCTCATCAGAAGAGGTTTTGGTTCCTGCAATAGCCTGATCTTCAGGTAGTTTTACGTGCGACAACCTGAACAACCGCACTTTCTCCTTGATGATATTTTCCTTCTGACATGTTTCGTTCCAGCTCTACACCAATTTCGAAATGTAGTCCTGCCAGCTCAGATTGAAGATCATTTAGAGACATAAACATTTTCTTACTGGGTGGTGGTCCACCGATTCCGTCCATTTCGATGTGACGTTCAGTGTATGCCTCTAAAATAAATACACCACCTTCTTTCAAAGCATTGGCAACCTGACTATGTAGTTTTTTCCGTAACTCAGGCGGGACATGGGCTGCGATCGAAACGATACCATCCCACCTCTCGCTGCCAAGGTCATAATCAGCAAGATCCGCTACTGTTGTTAACATTTCTACTCCGTTTTCAGCAGCTAGGTTTTTTGCCTTTTTAAGGCCTACGGAAGACTGGTCGATTGCCGTGACTAAATACCCTTGTCGAGCTAAAAACACACCATTTCTACCTTCACCTTCTGCCAGGCAAAGAACACTGCCTCCCTTTGGAATTCGAGAATATTCGGATTTCAAAAAATCATTCGGCTCAGTTCCATAGGCAAAGCCTTCTTCGTCATATCGTTGATCCCACATGATAAATTTTCCTTTTAATTTTATTCTGAATCAGTGAGGGCCCAGAAGGGCGACACAGGGTGAATGTTTATCGAGATTTGTACATAACAAATAATAAAATATCTTATTATCCCTAATTTTCAGCATGGGTAAGAAACTTGGTTTTTTAGTATGTATGAGTAGAAGTCGTTGCGAGGCCGCTGGCCGCGGCAGGTAAGCGTAGACTCCGATCTCAGCTAACCAGTCGAAATTGCTTCGTTTCACTTGTGATCAAGCCTCGTGTTCCGCTGAAAATCACTGGTCATCAGAAATTAAAATAATAACCAGTTATTCGCTTTATGGGTGGTTTCTCGCTACGGATTCAGGTCTATACTATATCGGATGCTCAACCATCCGAGCCAGCAGAGTCGGGGGAGCAAGCTTGAAAAGCTCATTCGATTTCCAGTCAGCCATAATAATCCTTAAACCAGATTGAAACTATTCGATAGGATAAAACCAAGGTAGCTAACGTCGTTCCAATAAATAGTAAACCTATGAGCCAATACCATCCTCTGTAAATATGGTGCTTCAGTTTGGCTAAAATTCTATACGATTTATTTGGTTTTTCAGGAATTGAGCAAAAAGTCGCAATAAATATATATGAACTCATAGACCAGAGCACAATAACAATACTTGGAACAAGGTATACATCATCCTCATGAGGACTTGAGCTGAAGATAATAACAACGATTGACACAAGTCCAATTATCCCAGCAACAATAGATGGAACTCGGAGGATCTTTATGGCTTCTGCAATATTTTTAAATTTATCGATCATTTACTAAAAAGCTTCTCCTTCAAGAGACTCTGTATATTATCTCTTCTTCCATCGGGGCTATTGCGTAACTCTGAGAAAGAGAGCGGCCTCATTCGCCTGAAAGTAGTGTCCTGTTTTGCCTCTCTCATCAGATTGTTAACCTGGTGGAAAAAGAGTCGAATTTATAGTACTGCGCTTTTGATTTCATCAATACCGACTCTGTTGACAAAGCGAGCGGTTCGTTCCTTCTTTCTGCCATGTGTTGCATAATATTTTAAACAGCGCTTAGTTAAAGAAAGGACTTCTTCTTTGGTGATATTTTCGGCGATTATGTCACCAACTCTTGGTCTACGTGCAGAATTACCGCCTAAGACGACTGTCCAGCCTTTCTTTTTTGCAAATACACCGATATCTCTTACCATGCTTTCACCACAACATAAGGGACAACCTGAAACTCCAATTTTTACTTTAGCTGGAAGTTTCATGCCCAAAAAGAAATCTTCGATTTCAATTCCGAGTCCAAGGGAGTCCTTTATGCCGAATTTACAAACAGCGTTGCCGGGACAAGCCTGAACATAGTGGAGACAAAGTTCAGTAGCTTTTCCCATGTCCATCTCTAAGTCTTCCCAAATGGCATTAACATCATTTCCTTTCATGCCAACCAAAGCTAAACGATGGCCGGAGGTAATTTTAATTATTGGAATATTGTATTTCTCTACTCAGTGGTGTCTCATAGTTGACTCCACAATAAAAGTTGTGGAGAAACAGTTAATT